>NZ_FCON02000008.1 GCF_001544535.1 Caballeronia choica
TTTCGTACATCATGTGTCGCGCGATGAACCGGTCGTTCTTTAACGTGCTGTTGGGCGGCTTCGGCAACGAAGCCGGCGCTGCGGCGGCGGGTGGGGCGACGGAACAGCGTCCGGTCAAATCCGGTTCCGCCGATGACGCCGCGTTCATGCTCGGCAACGCGGAGAGCGTGGTGATCGTGCCGGGTTACGGTCTTGCAGTCGCCCGCGCGCAGCACGCGCTGAAGGAACTGACCGACAAGCTGGTGGAAAAAGGCATCGACGTGCGCTACGCGATTCACCCGGTCGCCGGGCGGATGCCGGGGCACATGAATGTGCTGCTGGCAGAAGCCGAAGTGCCGTATGAACTCGTCCACGAGATGGAGGACATCAACAGCGAGTTCGGCCAGACCGACGTGGTGCTGGTGCTCGGTGCGAACGACGTGGTGAATCCGGCGGCCAAAACTGATCCGACATCGCCGATCGCCGGGATGCCGATTCTCGAAGCCTATAAAGCGCGCACGATCATCGTGAACAAGCGGTCGATGGCGGCGGGCTACGCCGGTCTCGACAACGAGTTGTTCTACATGGACAAGACGATGATGGTTTTTGGTGATGCGAAGAAGGTCGTCGAGGACATGATGAAGGCGGTGGATTGACCTTCGCGTCCATGTAACCCACGGTCCAACTACCGGGCCACGACGCCGAGGCCCCGCTACGCGGGGCCTCGGCGTTTCAGCTTGAGGCATCGCGCATCGATTCGCGTCACTCGAACGCCCGTCCGCCCCGCGTACAATGTCGCCTTCACAGATCCCTCTCAGCACCGCTCCCATGGCCCCTCCCCTTTTCGACTGGTTTGTCCCCTGCCCGCGCGGCCTCGAAGCGCCCCTCGCGGCCGAACTCGCCGAAATCGCGCAACGCCATCTTGGCAGCGGGGCATTCAAGCCCGGCGCGCAAGTCCCCGGCGGCGTGCATTTTCGCGGAGGCTGGGCGGCCGGCATGGCGGCGAACCTGCATTCGCGCATCGCGAGCCGGGTCCTGCTGAAGATCGCGCACGGCGCCTACCGCAACGAAACCGACATCTACGAACTCGCCTACCAGCAGCAATGGGAGCAATGGTTCACGCCGAACCAGACGATGCGCGTCGACATCACCGCGATCAAATCGCCGCTGCGCAGCCTCGAATTCGCGACGCTGCGCGTGAAGGACGCCGTCTGCGACCGCCTGCGCGAACTGAGCGGCTCGCGTCCGAGCATCGATACCGCGCAGCCCGACGTGCGCGTCTTCGCGTTCCTGACGATCAACGAATGCACGCTCTACCTCGACACGTCGGGCGATCCGCTCTTCAAGCGCGGCTGGCGTCTCGACAAGGGCGCGGCCCCGCTGCGTGAAAACCTTGCAGCGGGCATCCTGCGCCTGACCGGCTGGACGCCCGGCACGCCGCTCTACGATCCGATGTGCGGCAGCGGCACCTTCCTCGCGGAAGCCGCGCAAGTCGCGCTGAACATCGCGCCGGGCGTCGAGCGCCGGTTCGGCTTCGAGAAGCTCAAGCAATACGACGTCAACGCGTGGCAGAAGCTGAAAGTCGCCGCTGTCGATGCCAAACGCGCCGCGCGCACGTCGCGTGCGGATTTGCAGATCTTCGGCAGCGACATCTCCGGTGACATGCTCGACAAGGCGCGCGCCAACCTGGACCGCGCCGGCTTGCCCGACCTGTCGCTGAAGCAGGTGGATGCCCGCCACATGACGCCGCCCGGCGACACGCCCGGCATCCTGGTCGCGAATCCGCCGTATGGCGAGCGGATCGAAGTGCGCGGACGCGGCCCCCGCGGCGAAATCCGCGACACCGGCCGCGGCCGTCGCGAGGAAGACGACGAAGCCTTCAGCCGCGCGCAACCCGACCCGACCGATACGGAATTCTTCATCTCGTTCGGCAATGCGCTCAAGCAGCGCTTCCCCGGCTGGCGCGCTTACGTGCTGACTTCGGATCGCAAGCTGCCGGGCCTGATGCGCCTGCGCGAATCGACGAAGACACCGCTTTTCAACGGCGCGCTCGAATGCCGCCTGTTCCGTTTCGACCTGATCGCGGGTAGCGTGCGCAATCGTCCGGCCAACCCGCAAACGCCAGACTTGCCGCACGAGGATTGAGGCACGCGAGCACGCCACGGATAGGCGGGCGCTACAATCGCTGGATGAACTCACAGACCGAATCCGCCGTCGACGTCTACCGCGCCCGCCGCGCCCGCGTTCTCACCGCGCTCCGGCAATCGGGCGGCGGCGTGGCGATCGTGCCGACCGCGCCGGAAGTCATGCGCAACCGCGACGCCGACTATCCGTTTCGCCACGACAGCTACTTCTATTACCTGACCGGTTTCAACGAGCCCGAAGCGACGCTCATCCTCGACGCCGACGCGAAAGACGGCGAGCCGTCGTCGATACTCTTTTGCCGCGAGAAGAACGCCGAGCGCGAGACGTGGGAAGGCTTCCGCTTCGGTCCAGAAGGCGCCCGCGATGTGTTCGGCTTCGACGCCGCGTTCCCCATCGACACGCTCGACGAACACATGCCGCGCCTGCTCGCCGATTCGCCCGCGCTGCACTATGCGCTCGGCACATCGGCCACGCTCGATGAAAAGGTGCGCGGCTGGCTCGCTGCGGTGCGTGCGCAGAACCGCAGCGGCGTGCTGGCGCCATCGAAAGCGCAGGACCTGCTGCCGCTTCTCGACGAAATGCGCCTCGTCAAGGGCGCGCATGAAATCGCGATCATGCGGCGCGCGGCCTCGATTTCCGCCGAGGCGCACCGGCGCGCGATGCATGCCTGCCGGCCAGGCATGCGCGAGTACGAACTCGAAGCCGAACTGCTCTACACGTTCCGCCGGCATGGCGCGCAGTCGCCGGCTTACGGGTCGATCGTCGCGACCGGCGCGAACGCCTGCGTGCTGCACTACCCGGCGGGCAACGCGATCATCCAGGAAGGCGACCTGATCCTGATCGACGCCGCCTGCGAACTCGACGGCTACGCGTCCGACATCACTCGCACGTTTCCCGCGAGCGGCCGCTTCACGTCGGCGCAGCGCGAGCTTTACGACATCGTGCTCGCCGCGCAATCGGCGGCGGTAGACGCGACGCGTGCGGGCGTGAGCTTCGACGCGCCGCATCAGGCCGCGCTGCGCGTGCTGTCGCAGGGCTTGCTGGATACAGGCATCGTCGACCGAAATAAGTTCGCCAGCGCCGACGACGTGATCGCCGAGCGCGGCTACGCGCGCTTCTACATGCATCGCACGGGGCACTGGATCGGCATGGACGTGCACGACGCGGGCGACTACCGCGACCACGACGGCCCGCTCGACGATCAAGGCGCGCGTCCGTGGCGCACGCTGCAGGCAGGCATGGCGCTGACGGTCGAGCCGGGCCTCTACGTGCGCCCCGCCGACGACGTGCCCGAACGTTACTGGAACATCGGCATCCGCATCGAGGACGACGCGATCGTCACAGCCACCGGCTGCGAACTGATCACGCGCGGCGTGCCCGTCGACGCGGATGAAATCGAGGCTTTGATGAGCGCGGCCAGGTGAATCGAGCATGAGCGAAGCCACCCATTTCGACTTCGATATCGCGATCGTCGGCGCGGGGCCCGTCGGGCTCGCGCTCGCCGGCTGGCTGATGCGGCGCAGCGCGACGTCGCGCTTGTCCGTCGCGCTGATCGATGCGCGCACGCCCGAGGCGGCATCGACCGACCCGCGTTCGCTCGCGTTGTCGCACGGCAGCCGCATGATGCTGGAGCCGCTCGGCTTTCCCGCCGACGCCACGCCGATCCGGCACATTCACGTCTCGCAGCGCGGCCACTTCGGGCGCACGTTGATCGACCACGACGAGCATGAATTGCCCGCCCTCGGATATGTCGTGCGCTACGGGTCGCTCGTCAGCGCGCTGGCAAAGGCCGTGCGCGAAACCGACGTCCACTGGTTCACTGAAACGAACGCGCTCGTGCCGATCCAGGATCACGACGGCGTCACGCTGCCGCTCCAGTCGGCGAGCGGCGAGCGCACGATTCGCGCGCGCGTGCTCGTGAATGCCGAGGGCGGCTTTTACGAGGACACGCGCGAGCACGCTCGCGACTATGGTCAAACGGCGATCGTCGGCACGGTCAGCGTGTCCGCGCCGCGGCCGAATGTTGCGTGGGAACGCTTCACGCGCGAGGGTCCGATCGCGCTGCTGCCAAGCGGCGGCGCGCGTCACGCCGACTATTCGCTCGTCTGGTGCTGCACGCCCGAGGAAGCCACCCGTCGCGCGCAACTGTCCGACGAAGCGTTCCTCGCCGAACTCGGCGTCGCGTTCGGCGAGCGTATGGGCCGCTTCACGCATGTCAAAGGGCGCGCCGCCTTTCCGCTCGGGTTGAACGCGCTGCATGCGCTCGTCGACCGGCGCACAGTCGCGATCGGCAACGCGGCGCAGACGCTGCATCCGGTCGCGGGCCAGGGGCTGAACCTGGGCCTGCGCGACGCCCACGCGCTGTGCGATGCGCTCTCGGTCCACGGCCCTTCGACGCTTGCGCTCGCCCAGTTCTCGCAACGCCGCGCGCTGGACCGGCGCCTGACGATCGGTGCGACCGATACGCTCGCGCGCATCTTTACCGTCGACTTCCCGCCGCTCGCCGCGCTGCGCGGGCTCGCGCTCACGGCGCTGGAATTCCTGCCGCCGGTGAAGACCGCGCTCGCGCGGCAGATGATGTTCGGGCAGCGGCGCTGAGGCCGCGCGAGGCTCGCCGATCCGCGTCGTCCAGGCCCGACAGCCCGACTTATCCTCTCCAGCCGCCCCGACTTTCATAGAAGATTTAACGACTTGCAGACGATTGCACTTAAATTCAGCAAGCTGTTCGCGCTAAAATAAGCGTTTTCCTAACGCATCATTGCATCTGCCGTGTCACGCGGATGCCGCCCGCCTTCATGCCCAGCATCGGTTCACACGTCCTCCGCAACAATCTCTTCGTCGCCCCGATGGCAGGCGTCACCGACCGACCGTTCCGGCAACTGTGCAAGCGCATGGGCGCGGGCTACGCGGTGTCGGAGATGGTCGCGTCGAACGCGCAGTTGTGGAAGAGCGAGAAGACGATGCGCCGCGCGAACCATGCCGGCGAAGTCGAGCCGATCTCCGTGCAGATCGCGGGTGCCGATCCGCAAATGCTCGCCGAAGCGGCGCGTCACAACGTCGCGAACGGCGCGCAGATCATCGACATCAACATGGGCTGTCCGGCCAAGAAGGTCTGCAATGTTGCGGCCGGTTCCGCGCTGTTGCAGAACGAAGCGCTCGTCGCACGGATCGTCGAGGCGGTCGTGCAGGCGGTCGGCGTCGGGCCGGATGCGGTGCCCGTCACACTGAAGATCCGCACCGGCTGGAATCGCGAGAACAAGAACGCGCTCAACATCGCGCGGATCGCGGAGAACGCCGGCATCGCGATGCTCACCGTCCACGGCCGCACGCGCGCCGACCTGTACAAGGGCGACGCGGAATACGAAACCATCGCGGCCGTGAAAGCGTCGGTGAAAATTCCGGTGGTCGCGAACGGCGACATCGCCACGCCGGAAAAAGCGCGCGACGTGCTCGCCGCCACCGGCGCCGACGCCATCATGATCGGCCGCGCGGCGCAGGGCCGCCCGTGGCTCTTTCGCGAGATCGAGCATTTCCTTTCGACCGGCGAGCGCCTGCTGCCGCCGCGCATCGACGAGATCCAGCAGGTGATGAACGAACACCTCGAAGATCACTACGCCTTCTACGGGGAATTCACCGGCGTCCGCACTGCGCGCAAGCACATCGGCTGGTACACTCGCGGCCTTTCTGGCGCCCACACGTTCAGGCACCGCATGAACACGCTGGATACCACACGAGAACAATTGCTCGCCGTCAACGAATTCTTCGCTGCCCAAAAGGCGTTGTCCGACCGCCTCGTCTACGTGGACGAAGCGGGCCTGACGGACGAAGCCGGGGAAGAAGAATCGTGCGACGGGCAGAACAACACAGACCGACTAGCCGCATGAGCAGACATAACATCGAACAATGCGTCCGCCAGAGCCTGGACAGCTACTTCCAGGACCTGGACGGATCGAATCCGCACGACGTCTACGACATGGTGATCTCGTGCGTGGAAAAACCGATGCTCGAAGTGGTGCTCGAGCAGGCGGGCGGCAACCAGTCGCTCGCGGCCGAATATCTCGGCATCAACCGCAACACGCTGCGCAAGAAGCTGCAACAGCACGGATTGATTTGATTCGCGGGGCCGTCGCGACGGCCCGACCTGTATCCCTACTTCGGTTCCAGCCTTCATCATGATCAAGCAAGCGCTCATTTCCGTTTCCGACAAGTCCGGCATCGTCGATTTTGCGAAATCGCTGTCGGACCTCGGCGTCAAGCTCCTGTCGACCGGCGGCACGGCGAAACTGCTCGCCGATTCGGGTCTGCCTGTCACGGAAGTCGCCGATTACACCGGCTTCCCGGAAATGCTCGACGGCCGCGTGAAGACGCTGCATCCGAAGGTGCACGGCGGCATCCTGGCGCGCCGCGATTCGCCGGAACACATGGCCGCGCTGGAACAGCACGGCATCCCGACGATCGACCTGCTCGTCGTGAACCTGTATCCGTTCGTGCAGACGGTGGCTAAGGAAGAGTGCTCGCTGGAAGACGCGATCGAGAACATCGATATCGGCGGCCCGACGATGCTGCGTTCGGCGGCGAAGAATCATCGCGACGTCACGGTCGTGGTCGACCCGGCCGACTACGCGCTCGTGCTCGACGAAATGCGCGCGAACGACAACACGATCGCCTACGCGACGAACTTCAGGCTCGCGACCAAGGTTTTCGCGCACACCGCGCAGTACGACGGCGCGATCACGAACTACCTGACGAGCCTCACCGACGAACTTCGCCACGGCGACCGCAACACCTATCCGTCGACGTTCAATCTCGCGTTCGACAAGGTGCAGGACCTGCGCTACGGCGAGAATCCGCATCAGAGCGCGGCGTTCTACCGCGACCTGACGACGCCGGCGGGCGCGCTCGCGAACTACAAGCAGTTGCAGGGCAAGGAACTGTCGTACAACAACATCGCCGATTCCGATGCGGCGTGGGAATGCGTGAAGACCTTCGACACGCCGGCCTGCGTGATCATCAAGCACGCGAACCCATGCGGCGTCGCGCTCGGTGCGAACGCGCACGAAGCGTATGCGAAGGCGTTCCAGACCGATCCGACGTCGGCGTTCGGCGGCATCATCGCGTTCAATCGCGAAGTCGACGAAACGGCGGCGCAAGCGGTGGCGAAGCAGTTCGTGGAAGTGCTGATCGCGCCGTCCTTCAGCGATGCCGCGAAGCAGGTGTTCGCCGCGAAGCAGAACGTGCGCTTGCTGCAGATCGCGCTCGGCGACGGGCACAACGCATTCGATCTGAAGCGCGTCGGCGGCGGGCTGCTCGTGCAGTCGCTCGATTCGAAGAACGTGCAGCCGCATGAACTGCGCGTGGTGACGAAGCGCCATCCGACGCCGAAGGAAATGGACGACCTGATGTTCGCATGGCGCGTCGCGAAATACGTGAAGTCGAATGCGATCGTGTTCTGCGGCGGCGGCATGACGCTCGGCGTCGGCGCCGGCCAGATGAGCCGCGTGGATTCGGCGCGCATCGCGAGCATCAAGGCGCAGAACGCCGGCCTCACGCTGACGGGCTCGGCGGTGGCGTCGGATGCGTTCTTCCCGTTCCGCGACGGGCTCGATGTCGTCGTGAACGCGGGCGCGACTTGTGTGATCCAGCCGGGCGGCTCGATGCGCGACGACGAAGTGGTCGCCGCCGCCGACGAGCACAACGTCGCGATGATTCTTACCGGAACGCGACACTTCCGGCACTGAGTGGCGAGTTTCAAGCGTGCGCGGCAATCTCGCGCACGCGACCATGGAGCCGTGTCCGGTTCCCAGCAGAGACCGCAGTGACCGACATAACAACTCCGACCATCCTTCCGGCGCCCGCCTCTTCATGCGAATCCTCGGCATAGACCCGGGCCTGCGCGTGACGGGCTTCGGCGTCATCGACAAGACCGGCCACACGCTGACCTACGTGACGAGCGGCATCATCAAGACCGCGGACGCCGACCTGCCCTCGCGCCTGAACACGATCTTCGAAGGCATCTCCACGCTCGTCAGGCAACACAGCCCCGACCAGTCGGCGATCGAGAAAGTATTTGTCAACGTCAATCCGCAATCCACACTGCTGCTCGGCCAGGCACGCGGCGCCGCGATCTGCGGACTCGTGGCCAGCGGCGTTCCGGTCGCCGAATACACGGCGCTCCAGTTGAAGCAGGCGGTCGTCGGGTATGGCCGTGCGACCAAAGAACAAATGCAGCAGATGGTCGTGCGGCTGCTCAATCTCACGGGCGTCCCCAGCACCGACGCCGCCGACGCCCTCGGGATGGCGATCTGCCATGCGCACGGCGGCGGCGCGCTGGCGGCGCTCGGCGGCATCGCGCCATCGCTCGCGAAAAAGGGCCTGCGCGTCCGGCGCGGGCGTCTCGTTGGCTAATAACCTGCAAAGCTCACCATGATCGGTCGTATCGCCGGCGTTCTGCTGGAAAAAAATCCGCCGCATCTGCTCGTCGACTGTAATGGCGTCGGATACGAAATCGCCGTGCCGATGAGCACGTTCTACAACCTGCCGCATACCGGCGAAAAAATCGCGTTGCTCACGCAATTGATCGTCCGCGAAGATGCGCATTTGCTCTATGGATTCGGCACGGCGCAGGAACGCACGACGTTCCGGGAATTGCTCAAGATCAGCGGGATCGGTGCCCGGATGGCGCTTGCTGTTCTATCCGGTATGAGCGTGCAGGAACTGGCGCAGGCGGTCACCTTGCAGGATGCGGCTCGACTCACGCGCACGCCGGGGATCGGGAAGAAAACCGCGGAGCGGCTGCTGCTCGAACTCAAGGGCAAGCTGGGTGCGGATCTCGGAGCGGCGGCGGGAGCGGTCGCGGCCTCGGATCATGCGGGCGATATTTTGAACGCGTTGCTGGCGCTCGGTTATTCGGAGAAGGAAGCAGTCGCAGCGGTCAAGAACGTGCCGGCGGGGACCGGGGTTTCGGAAGGTATCAAGCTCGCGTTGAAGGCATTGTCGAAAAGTTAGCGATTGACGGTTACAGCCCGTGGCGCCCGGGCCAACGTCCCGAGCAACGGCCTCGCTGTACAATCAAAACATGATCGAAACCGACAAACTCGCCGCTGAACGCATCATCTCGGCCACGCCCGTCTCGCGGAATGAAGAGGCGTTCGAGCGCGCACTGCGCCCGCGCCAACTCGACGAATATGTCGGCCAGGAAAAGGTCCGCGGCCAGCTTGAAATCTTCATCGAGGCGGCCAAGCGCCGCTCCGAAGCGCTCGACCACGTGCTGCTGTTTGGCCCGCCGGGCCTCGGCAAAACCACGCTCGCGCACATCATCGCGCGTGAGATGGGCGTGAACCTGCGGCAGACGTCGGGGCCGGTGCTGGAGCGCGCGGGCGATCTCGCCGCGCTCCTGACCAATCTCGAAACCAACGACGTGCTTTTCATCGACGAGATTCACCGGCTCTCGCCCGTCGTCGAGGAAATCCTGTATCCGGCGCTCGAGGATTATCAGATCGACATCATGATCGGCGAAGGTCCGGCGGCGCGCAGCGTCAAGCTCGACCTGCAGCCGTTCACGCTCGTCGGCGCCACGACGCGCGCCGGCATGTTGACCAATCCCCTGCGCGACCGCTTCGGCATTGTGTCGCGGCTCGAGTTCTACAACGCAAGCGAACTGGCGCGCATCGTCACGCGTTCGGCGTCGCTGCTGAAGGCCGAGATCGTGCCCGAAGGCGCGCTGGAAATCGCGAAGCGCGCGCGCGGCACGCCGCGGATCGCGAACCGGCTGTTGCGTCGCGTGCGCGACTTCGCCGAGGTGAAGGCCGACGGCAACATCACCGCGCAAGTCGCCGATGCCGCGCTGAAAATGCTCGACGTCGATCCGGTCGGCTTCGACCTGATGGACCGCAAGCTGCTGGAAGCGATCCTGCACAAGTTCGACGGCGGCCCGGTCGGCGTCGACAATCTCGCGGCGGCGATCGGTGAAGAGCGCGACACGATCGAAGACGTGCTTGAGCCCTATCTGATCCAGCAAGGCTATTTGCAGCGCACGCCGCGAGGACGCGTCGCCACGCTGCTGACGTACCGGCATTTCGGCCTCGCCGCGCCCGACGCGGGTCCGATCCGCGACCTGTGGGACGCGAACGGTTAAGTCATGTCCGATCAAGCGACGCGCCGTTCCGATGACCGTCCCGGACTGGGGCGCGCCGTGTCGAAACGCCTGCGCTCGACGATCGCCGCCGGCGTCACGAATCTGACGAGCGGCGGCGGCGGTCCAAAGCTCGATTATTCGTCGCCGGCGGGCGACCCGGGCCTGTTCGGGCCTGACGCCATTTGCTGGAAAGTCCACGCCGATTTCACGTCGATGATGACCGGCGGCGTCAGCGCCCTGCTGCTTCAGGCGCTGCATCCCGTGGCGCTCGCCGGCGTTTGGGACCACTCCACGTTTCGCACCGATATCCTCGGCCGCCTGCGCCGCACGGCGACGTTCGTCGCGGGCACGACCTACGGCAACCGGCGCGATGCGCTCGCGCTGATCGAGCGCGTGAAGAGCATCCACCTCGGCGTGACCGGCATCGCGCCCGACGGCCAGCCGTATCGCGCGAGCGATCCCGATCTGCTGACGTGGGTGCACGTCGCCGAGGTGTCGAGTTTTCTGAAGGCTTATCTGCGCTTCGGGAATGCGTCGCTGTCGGCGGATGAACAGGACCGCTATTACGCGGAGACGTCGAGGATCGCGCGCATGCTCGGCGCACGCGACGTGCCGACGAGTTGCGCAGAAATCGAGGCATATCTGAACGCGATGCGTCCGCAATTGCAGGCGAGTGAGCGCGCGCGGGAAGTGGTGCAGATCCTGATGAGCGCGCGGCTGCCGAACCTCGCGATGAAACCGGCCGCCGCGCTGATCATGCATGCGGGCGTCGATTTATTGCCGGACTGGGCGCAGTCGATGCTCGGTCTCGACGCCTTCGCGCCGTTGCGGCGCGGGATCGCGCGGCCCGGCGTCCGGCTGATTGCGCCAGTGATGCGCTGGGCGCTGACCAACGGCGTATCGAAGCGCGCGCGCCGCCGGGTTGCCGCCAAGCGCGACCAGGACTAAGGACTAGGCGTTTTTCTTCAGCCCGTCGTCGCTGCTGCCGGCGGAAAGATGCGCGATGTCGCCCCACGCAGCGACTTTCGCCGCGCCGTTCTCGAAGTCCACCACATTGATGCTGCAATTGAGCAGCGGCCACTTGCGCGGCTCCTGGAGCTGCACGCGCATCGCGAACCGGTAGATGCAATCGAGCACGCCACCATGCGCGACACACGCGATGCGCCCGCCCGGATGCGCGGCCACGATCGGCTCGACCGCCCGCAACGCGCGATGATAAAACGCGCGCTGCGACTCGCCGCCGGGCGGGGCGAAGCCGGGATCGCGAGTCTGCCACTCGACATATTCGTCGGGAAACTTCTCGTTGATCTCGTCGCTGTCGAGGCCCTGGAACTCGCCGTACCAGCGCTCGCGCAAGCCTTCGCTCGGCTGTACGGCCAAGCCGAGCGCATCGGCGAACGGACGCGCCGTCTGCTGCGCGCGTTGCAGGTCGCTTGAATAAACCGCATCGAGCCGCGCGCCAGCCTTCGACTCGCGCACGATGCGCCCCGCGAGTTGCTCGGCCTGTGCGAAACCAGTCGCCGAGAGCGGAATGTCGATGTGCCCCTGAATGCGCCTGATGCGGTTCCAGTCGGTTTCGCCGTGCCGGATGAAGAGGATTTGCGTGGTCATGAGCGCGAGGGTTGGATTGATTTGGATGGTTCGATTGTTCAATCGATCGCGCGGACCGCCGCGATCAGGGGTGAACCTGCAGCCAGAAAGTGACCGGGCCGTCGTTCACGAGCGATACCTGCATATCGGCGCCGAACTCGCCGGTCTCGACGATCGGATGCTTCACGCGCGCCTGCGCCACGAAGTACTCGAAGAGACGCTTGCCTTCGTCGGGCGGCGCGGCGGGCGTGAAGCTCGGGCGCAAGCCGTTCGACGTATCGGCGGCGAGCGTGAATTGCGACACCAGCAGCACGCCGCCCGCGCGCCCGGCGCCATCGATGTTCTGCACCGGCAGGTTCATCTTGCCGGCGGCATCGCTGAACACGCGGTACGCGAGCATCTTCGCGAGCAGCTTGTCGGCGGCGGCCTCGGTGTCGCCGCGCTCCGCGCAGACGAGCGCCAGCAGACCCGCGTCGATCGCACCGGTCACGCGGTCGTCCACGCGCACTTCCGCGCGCCGAACCCGCTGGATGAGCGCGATCACGTTCAGGCCGTCAGCGTGACGCGTGCGAAGCGGCGCTTGCCGACCTGCACGACGAATTCGCCTGCTTCGACCTTCAATGCGCGGTCGGAAACGGTTGCGCCGTCGATCTTCACGCCGCCCTGGTCGATATTGCGCAGCGCATCGCTCGTCGACGGCACGAGTCCCGCCTGCTTCAGCAACTGGCCGATCGCGAGCGGCGCGCCCGCCAGCGTCAGGGACGGAATGTCGTCGGGCACGCCGCCCTTCGCGCGATGGTTGAAGTCTTCGAGCGCGCGCTCGGCGTCCGCCGCCGAATGAAAGCGCGCGACGATTTCCTGGCCCAGCATCACCTTGAAGTCGCGCGGATTGCGCCCGCCTTCGGCTTCCTTTCTGAACTGCGCGATCTCCTCGATGCTGCGGAACGACAGCAACTCGAAGTAACGCCACATCAGCGTATCGGAGATGCTCATCAACTTGCCGAACATGTCGGTCGGCTTTTCGCTGATGCCGATGTAGTTGTTCTTCGACTTCGACATCTTCTCGATGCCGTCGAGCCCTTCGAGCAGCGGCATCGTGAGGATGCACTGCTGTTCCTGGCCGTACTGCTTCTGCAATTCACGGCCGACCAGCAGGTTGAACTTCTGGTCGGTGCCGCCGAGTTCGAGGTCGGCGTTCAGCGCGACAGAATCGTAGCCCTGCATCAGCGGATACAGGAACTCGTGGATCGAGATCGGCACGCCGCTTTGAAAGCGCCGGGTGAAGTCCTCGCGCTCAAGAATGCGCGCGACCGTGTAGCGCGACGCGAGCTTGATCATGCCATCGGCGCCAAGCGGCATCGACCATTCGCTGTTGTAGCGGATCTCGGTCTTCTCGCGGTCGAGCACGAGGGACGCCTGCTCGAAATAGGTCTTCGCGTTCGATTCGATCTGCTCGCGCGTGAGCGGCGGACGCGTTGCGTTGCGGCCCGACGGATCGCCGATCAACGACGTGAAATCGCCGATCAGGAAGATCACGTGGTGACCGAGGTCCTGCAACTGCCGCATCTTGTTCAGCACGACCGTGTGGCCGACGTGGATGTCCGGCGCGGTCGGGTCGAGGCCGAGTTTGATGCGCAACGGCTTGCCCGTCGCGGCGCTTCTCGCGAGCTTCTGCGCGAACTCGTCTTCGATCAGCAGTTCGTCGCAGCCGCGTTTGGCGATCGCGAGCGCGGCACGCACTTCGTCGGTGATGGGAAAGGCCTGGGGCGCGGGCGCGGAAGAAGCGGTGGAGTCAGTGGTCATGCTTGCGACTTTTGAATTGAAAGTGGTTCGATGGCTGGCGTGGCGGCCGGGCCGGGCGGCACTCATCGATCAGCCGGTGGACTGCGGAGATTGCGGAAAGCGGAGAGGAAGCGCGCGCGGCGGAAATAAATACGCAACGTGCCCGATGCGCGGCAATCCCTTGTACAGGCACAGGATTTTACGCGATGACGCCCTGCTGCGCCCTGTTTTCGACCTCGCGCCCGGAATTCGCGCCGGTGTGGCGGCCGCGCGAACCCGCTCCGACGCACCTTAACGATTCGCCCCGATGCGCGGATAATCGCGCTTGATCGATAAAAACGGCATCGACCGCAACCAGCATGGGACCAGGAGAACAAGCGTGGGACGAAAAACCGAGGAAATCGAATGCGGCAAGGCGGACGGCGTGTACTTCGGTTTGATGTCCGGCACGAGCATGGACGGCGTCGATGGCGTGGCCGTCCAGTTCACGACCGGCAAGCCGCCCGCCGTGCTCGGCGAAGCGCATGTCAGTTTTTCGAAAAGCATGCGCGATGCCCTGTTCGCGCTGCAAGAACCCGCTGACAACGAGATCGAGCGCGCGGCGCTCGCGGCGAACGCGCTCGCGACGCGCTACGCGGTCTGCTGTCACGAATTGCAGAGCATGAGCGGCTGCTCGGCCACGAAGGTGCGCGCGATCGGCGTGCATGGGCAGACCGTGCGGCATCGGCCGGAGAAGGGTTACACGAGCCAGATCAACAATCCGGCGCTGCTCGCGGAAATGACCAACATCGACGTGATCGCCGACTTCCGCAGCCGCGACGTCGCCGCGGGCGGTCAGGGCGCACCGCTCGTGCCGGCCTTCCACGCGACTGTGTTCGGCGCGAAGGACGAGACGCGCGTCGTCTGCAATCTTGGCGGCATCAGCAATATCACGGTGTTGTCGGCGAATGGCACGGTGCGCGGCTTCGATTGCGGTCCGGCGAACGCGCTGCTCGACGAGTGGTCGCAGCGTCATCTGAAAAAGCCCTACGACGAGGGCGGACAATTTGCGGCGCAGGGTCAGGTGCATCGGCCGTTGCTCAACGCGCTGCTCGATGAACCGTTTTTCGAGCAGCCGCCGCCGAAAAGCACCGGACGCGACCTGTTCAATCCCGCGTGGCTCGATGCGAAACTGGCGGGCTTTTCCGGCCTGCCGCCCGCCGACGTGCAGGCGACCTTGGTCGCATTGACGGCGGTGAGCGTCGCGCGGGAAATCGAGCGGCATGCCTCCGATTCGCGCGCGGTCTATGTTTGCGGAGGCGGCGCACGCAATCCCGTGCTGATGAGCGCGATCCAGCAGGCCCTGGAAGACAGCGGCGTATCGGGCGTGCCGGTCATGACGACCGAGGCGCTCGGCGTGCCGCCGCAGCAAGTGGAAGCGCTTGCGTTCGCGTGGCTCGCGATGCGCTGCGTGTCGCGCGAGGCCGGCAACATCGCGGCCGTGACAGGCGCGGCCGGCGAGCGCGTCCTGGGTGCGATTTATCCGCACTGAGTGTCGTCGAACCTGACGCACAATAGAAAACGGAGCCCGCAAGCTCCGTTTTTCATACCACGCTCAGCCCGGAATCAGACCGAGAACGATGATCCGCAACCACAGGTTGTCGACGCGTTCGGGTTCTTGATCACGAACTGCGCGCCGTTGATGTCGTCCTTGTAATCGATCTCGGCACCGACCAGATACTGGTAGCTCATCGAGTCGACCAGCAACTGGACACCGCTCTTGTCCATCACGGTATCGTCTTCGTTGACGGCTTCGTCGAACGTGAAGCCGTACTGGAAACCCGAACAGCCGCCGCCCTGCACGAACACGCGCAGCTTCAGGTCCGGATTGCCTTCTTCGTCGATCAGTTGCTTGACCTTGTCGGCGGCCGCGTCGGTGAAGACGAACGGCATCGGCATTTCGGTCGTGGGGGTGTCGGTGACAGCGTTCATTCGAACTCTCCAAAAAAGCTTCTATCCGTCATTGTAGGGCTGATCTCGATATCGTGCTGAATGCCCATAAAATCAATGGGCTATAGACGAACGATGCAAAAGCGTCACAAACAATAAAAAAGCCGCCCGCGTATGACGCTGGCGGCTTCTTCCGGTAATTCGCCGAGATCGGCGAACAGCGCGGATACGGCTTAACGCTTCGAGAACTGCTTCCTGCGACGTGCCTTGTGGAAACCGACCTTCTTACGTTCCACTTCACGTGCGTCACGCGTCACGAAGCCTGCGCTCGACAGCGTCGGCTTGAGCGTTGCGTCGTAGTCCATCAGCGCACGGGTGATGCCGTGGCGAACCGCGCCGGCCTGACCCGTTTCGCCGCCGCCCGTCACGTTGACCTTGATGTCGAACGTGGTGGCGTGGCTCGTCAGTTCGAGCGGCTGGCGCACGATCATGAGCGAGGTTTCGCGCGAGAAGTAGTCAGCGATGGGCTTGCCGTTGACAACGATGTCGCCCTTGCCTGCCTTGATGAAGACGCGAGCAACGGCGCTCTTGCGGCGGCCCGTGCCATAGTTCCAGTTACCGATCATGTGGGCTCCCCTTAGATCTCGAGCGCTTTAGGCTGTTGAGCCGTATGCGGATGCGTTGCGTCGGCGTAGACCTTCAGCTTCTTGATCATCGCGTAGCCGAGCGGACCCTTCGGCAACATGCCCTTGACCGCTTTCTCGAGCGCGCGGCCCGGGAAGCGTTCCTGCATCTTGCCAAACGTCGTTTCGTAGATGCCGCCCGGGTAACCCGAGTGACGATAGTACTTCTTGTCGGTTGCCTTGTTGCCCGTGACCTTCAGCTTGCCGGCGTTGATGATGATGATGAAATCACCAGTGTCGACGTGCGGGGTGAACTCGGGTTTGTGCTTGCCGCGAAGACGGCGTGCCACTTCGCTGGCGACACGGCCGAGAACCTTATCCGTCGCGTCAATCACGTACCATTCACGCGTCACCTCATGGGCTTTTGCGGAAAACGTCTTCATGATCGATCCAAAAAAATAACTGTGCCCTTGCAGTCCCGCTTGTATGAATGTTGCGCATCGAGGCGCGTGCAGGCTCTCCCTGAATCCCCTTCGCGGGCATGGTGCGAAGAGAACTTTGAATTATAAGGGGATTTTTGGTGCCGAGTCAAAACTTGCGCGATCTGATCTGTACGGAGCGCGCCGTCGCGTGGCGACAGGCGAAAAAAAGCCCGAGCATCTGAGGCTCGGGCTGAATCCACCAAAGGAGGAGGTGGAGGAGACGCGGTACATTTGTCGAACTGCGACAACCAATGAGCCGAGTATAGGCAGCGGTTTGCTGCAAAGCAAGAAAATTTGCATGGTGGAAATTACAACCATAATGTGAAATCGTGGCTCGGCCGGAAGATCGTGTGGTTTTTCTTTTATAAACAATGATATGGACAAGACTTGGCGTCGGCTTTCGCCGTGAAAGGCGAACTAGAGGCCGTGCTCGGTTTTGCCATTCCGGCGTTAGCGGTTCCGAAGCTGGGTTGATTAACGCCCCGTCAACCCGTATATGCGCGTAGTGGCGTCGTCGGCCCATCGGTCGAAACGCTACAATGTCGCTTTTTGTAAAACAACGTCTTGAGCGCGCTGGAGTCTGAGCATGGAATGCAAAGTAAGCTGGATGGGACAGGACGGCATGGCGTTCGCCGCCGAAACCGGTAGCGGCCATCTCGTCACGATGGACGGCGCGCCCGACGGCGGCGGCCGCAATCTGGCGCCGCGCCCGATGGAAATGGTGCTTCTCGGCACCGGCGGCTGCACGGCGTACGACGTCGTGATGATCCTGAAGAAAAGCCGCCAGGAAGTCGCGGGGTGCTCGGTGACGCTCAAGGCCGAGCGCGCGAGCGAGGACCCGAAGGTTTTCACCAAGATCCATTTCCACTTCACGGTGACGGGCAAGAACCTGAATCCGGCAACCGTCGAACGGGCGATCAACCTGTCGCACGACAAGTACTGCTCGGCGTCGATCATGATCGCGAAGACGGCCGAACTGACCCATTCGTTCGATATCGTTCCCGCCTGAGACTCTGAGAACAGACCACGTTCCAAGCCGCAAAGCAAAAAGCCGGCGTCATCACTGACGCCGGCTTTTTGATTTTGAATGACGACAAAGCAGGCCGATAAGCCGGATTCTGTGCACGCACCACGTCCGAAGACGTGAAGCGTGTGGCAGCCATTCCTCTAGGCGCGCCATTGCTGACGCGCTCAAGCTTCCTACCCGCAGACGAGACGGGGGCCCCGTCCTGCATCTCGAAGATGCGCGCCTGCCTACTTGGAATTGCTCCGGGTGGAGGTTACCGTGCCGGTCTGCCTCGCGACAGCCGCGGTGCGCTCTTACCGCACCGTTTCACCCTTACCTGATCCCGACTTGCGCCGGGCCATCGGCGGTTTGCTTTCTGTTGCCCTGTTCCGCGTGTCGCCACGGATGGCCGTTAGCCATCACCCTGCCCTGTGGAGTCCGGACTTTCCTCGCCCTTTCCAGCCGAAACCGGAAAAGCCGCGACTGCCTGGCCTGCTTTGCGGGACGCATATTAGCATGGCCTGACCGGGCCGCTTTATCGGCGGTTGCGCCGGCCTGGGCGGAAAACGGCGGCGTCGGCGTAGAAAGCGGGCGATTCGTTCGCCGGCCACCAGCCCGGCACGCCCAGAACGGGCAACGGAGCGAAGTCGCGGCTCGTCGGCGATGGGCTCAGCAGCATGCGCGCGACGCGTTCGTCGAGCAACGACCGGCGTTGTTCGTCGTCGAAGGAAAAGTAGGCAGGCGGAACTTCCACGATCCACGCGTGGCCCGTGCACGCCTTGTAGGGCGACAACAGCTTTTCCAGCAGCGCGTGGCCGAAGACGCGCGCCTCGCAGCGTTCGCTCCACGCGTCGCGTTTTGACAGAAACAGCGTCGGCCAGTCGAAGCCGAGCAAAGCGTCCGCCAAAGCGCGATCGGCGCAGGCGAACAGCACGGCGTTTTCGTCGAAGAGCGTGAGGGCGTCGCGCACGCCGCCGCGCGTCGGACCGATGCCGAGCGCCTCGATCTGCGCCGCCTGCAGGGCGTTCAGCGTCGCCTTGATGCGCGGATACTGGAACCACATCGACGCGTTGAAGAAGTCGTGAAGATTGTGGCGCGTCGGCACGCAGCCCGTCGCGGCGATGTGCGCTTCGTAGGACGCGTCCGGCGGCAGGTCGTCCTGCGCGATGAACGACAGCGGCTCGCCGCGGCCGGTGGGCAGCGCTTTCGAGCGGGCGTCGGCGTTGAGCGCAGCCAGATACGGCGCGTAACCCGCGAGCGCCGCTGTCTGCCAGCGCGCGCCCCGCTCCGCGAGCGGCGCGAGCCACGGCTGGCGCCAGTCGATGCGCGCGAACACCTGACGCGCGTCGTCAGCTTCCGTGAGCGCGCTCATGTTTTGCTACGTCGACAGTCCTCAAACCTGCCGCCAGCCGATCGATTCCCCGCCGCGCAACGGCACGACTTCCTCATCGCCGACCATGAATTCGGCGGGCAGCGTCCACGTCTCGCGACGCAGCGTCACCGTTTCGGCACTGCGCGGCAAGTTGTAGAAATCCGGCCCGTGGAAGCTTGCGAAGCCTTCGAGCTTGTCGAGCGCGCCGGCTTTGTCGAACGCTTCGGTATAGAGCTCGAGCGCGTGCAGCGCCGTATAGCACCCTGCGCATCCGCACGCGTGTTCCTTCAGCCCCTTCGGATGCGGCGCACTGTCCGTGCCGAGGAAAAAGCGCGGATTCCCCGACGTCGCCGCCTCGACGAGCGCCACGCGATGCGTCTCGCGCTTCAGAACCGGCAGGCAGTAGTAATGCGGCCGAATTCCGCCGACAAAAATCGCATTGCGGTTGTACAGCAGATGATGCGCGGTGATCGTCGCGCCAATGGTGCCGTCCGGGCCGCTCGCCTCGCGCACGTACTCGGCGGCATCTTTCGTGGTGATGTGCTCGAACACGACCTTCAGCGCCGGAAAATCGCGGCGCAGCGGCGTCATCACGCGGTCGATGAACACCTTCTCGCGATCGAACAGGTCGATCGCCGGGTCGGTCACTTCGCCGTGCACGAGCAGCGGCATGCCGCTTTCCTGCATCGCTTCGAGTGTCTTCGCGCACTTCGCCAGATCGGTCACGCCGGCATCGGAATTGGTCGTCGCGCCCGCCGGATACAGCTTCACCCCGTGCACGAAGCCGCTTTCGCGCGCGCGGCGGATTTCGTCGGGCGGAGTGTTGTCGGTGAGATAGAGCGTCATCAGCGGCTCGAAAGCGGCGCCGGCGCCCTCTTTCGGCAGCGCGGCCAGAATCCGCTCGCGATACGCGCTGGCCATCTCGGTGGTCGTCACCGGCGGGCGCAGGTTCGGCATGATGATCGCGCGGCCGAACTGGCGCGCGGTGTGCGGCAGGACGGCGGCGAGCATGGCGCCGTCGCGCACGTGCAGGTGCCAGTCGTCGGGGCGTGCGATGGTGAGCGTGGCGGGAGACTGCGTCGAGGCTGAAGCGGCGGGCTGTTGAGCGGACATGGCGTATCGAAGGCAAAGACGATCGGATTGCAGGGAAACAGCCTGCGCCGGATGACGAGACCGGCGGCGCGCGGACATCGAAGCATGGCGGCAAAAAACGCCGTGGAAAATCAACAACGATGCCTGCACACAGCCGGATGATCGATATTTTGGCGATTGGCTCGGTGATATGCTTGCTGGACACATTGTAACCATTCGCCCCAACACCTAAGCCTGCAAGTCCCAGCAACATGTGCCAACTTCTTGGAATGAACTGCGCGGAGCCGACGGACGTCACGTTCTCGTTCACGGGTTTCGCGGCGCGCGGCGGCGTCACCGACCATCACGCCGACGGCTGGGGCATCGCCTTCTTCGAAGACAAGGCATGCCGGCTTTTCATCGACCATCAGTCGTCGGCCAGTTCTCCGCTCGCGGAGATGGTCAAGCGCTATCCGATCAAGTCGAAGAACACGATCGCGCATATCCGCAAGGCGACGCAGGGGCACATCCTGCTGGAAAACTGCCATCCGTTCCTGCGTGAATTGTGGGGCCGTCACTGGATCTTCGCGCACAACGGCGACCTGAAAGGCCACGCGCCGGAGTTCTCCGGCGTGTATCAGCCGGTCGGCACGACGGATAGCGAACTCGCGTTCTGCGCATTGCTGCAGGGTTTGCGCGATGCGTTTCCCGGCGCGCAGCCGCCGCTCGACGAACTCTTCGACGCGCTCGCCACCCTTACGCGCGACATCACGCAGTACGGCGTGTTCAATTTCCTGATGTCGAACGGGCAGGCGCTGTTCTCGCATTGTTCGACGCATCTCTACTACCTCGTGCGCAGTTGGCCGTTCTCGACCGCGCACCTGATCGACGCCGACATGTCGATCGACTTCGCCAAGTACACGACGCCGGAAGACCGCGTCGCGGTGATCGCGACCTCGCCGCTCACCGATGACGAAATCTGGACGCGCTTCGAACCCGGCGATCTCGCGATGTTCCAGAAGGGCGCGTTGCAGAAGACCGTGAACATCCCGGTGCCGGAGGACGTGGCGAAGAAGGCAGCCGAGCCGCTCTGCAAGGTATGCGTGGAATCGGCGCTGAAGATCAAAACGACGGCGGCCGTGGAGACGGCGCTCGGGATCGAATGAACGTGCATCACCCCGGACTCAGGCTTCACTCACCTCGAAAACCTCGAAAGGAACGGCCATGTCAGGAAAATTCGTCATCGATAAAGCGAAGAATGGCCAGTTCTACTTCAACCTGCGAGCAGCCAACGGCGAGCCGATCCTCAAGAGCGAGACGTATGTGACGCGGGCGTCGGCGGAGCATGGCATCGAGTCCGTGCGAAAAAACGCGCCGCTCGACGAGCGCTACGACCGCAAGGAAAACAGCAAGGGCGAGCCGATGTTCACGCTCAAGGCGGCCAATCACGAAGTGATCGGCGTGAGCGAAGGCTATAGCAGCACGGCGGCGCGCGAGAACGGCATCGAATCGGTGAAGAAGAACGCGCCGGATGCCGTCATCCAGGACAATACGAAGTAAGTCGCGCAGATAAAAAAACGCGACCTCTTTCAAAAGAGGCCGCGTTTTTCATTGCTCAAGAGAACCTGCCGATCAATGCAGGATCTTCGCCAGAAAATCCTTCGCGCGATCCGACTTCGGATTCGCGAAGAACTCTTCCTTCTTGTCGTCTTCCACGATCAAGCCCTGATCCATGAAGACGACGCGATGCGCGACCTTCTTGGCGAAGCCCATTTCGTGTGTGACGCACATCATCGTCATGCCTTCCTGCGCCAGTTCGACCATCACGTCGAGCACTTCGTTGATCATTTCCGGATCGAGCGCTGACGTGGGTTCGTCGAAGAGCATCGCGATCGGGTCCATCGACAGCGCGCGTGCAATCGCCACGCGCTGCTGCTGTCCGCCCGACAACTGGCCCGGGAATTTGTCCGCGTGAGCGCGCAGGCCGACGCGGTCGAGCAGTTTCAAGCCCTTCGCGGTGGCTTCGTCGTTCGAGCGGCCGAGCACCTTGACCTGCGCGAGCGTCAGGTTCTGCACGATCGACAGATGCGGGAACAGTTCGAAGTGCTGGAACACCATCCCGACCTTCGCGCGCAGCTTCGACAGATTGGTCTTCTTGTCGCCGACCGACTGGCCGTTGATCGTGATCTCGCCCTTCTGGAACGGCTCCAGGCCGTTCACCGTCTTGATGAGCGTCGACTTGCCCGACCCTGACGGACCGCACACGACGACTACTTCACCCTTTTTCACTTCGGTCGTGCAATCGGTCAGCACCTGGAATTGCCCGTACCACTTGGAAACATTTTTCAAAGAGATCATCTTGCGACCTTTTTCTGAAGACTTTTGACGAGGGCCGATGCAAACACGCAGATCACGAAATAACACGCCCCGGCGAACAGGACCATCTCGACGGTGGTGCCGTCGCGGTCGCCGACGTTGGTCGCCGTGCGGAAGAAGTCCGCGAGGCTGATCACGTAGACGAGCGACGTATCCTGGAACAGCACGATGGCCTGCGTGAGCAACAGCGGCACCATCGCGCGAAACGCCTGCGGCAGCACGATCAGCCGCATTGCCTGTGCGTACGTCATGCCGAGCGCGAACGCAGCGTTCACCTGCCCGCGCGCGACCGACTGGATGCCCGCGCGGATGATCTCCGAATAGTACGCGGCTTCGAAAAGCGAGAACGCGACCATCGCGGAGGCGAGCCGGATGTCGATATCCGCCGACAGGCCGAGCACGTTCTGCAGGAGCTGCGGCACGATCAGGAAGAACCACAGGAGCACCATCACGAGCGGGATCGAGCGGAACAGCGTGACGTAGATGTTCGCGAACCACACGAGCGGCTTGATGCCGGACAGGCGCATCAACGCGATCACCGTGCCCCAGACGATGCCGACCACGATGGCGAGCACCGTGATCTGCAGCGTGATGATCGCACCGGTCCACAGCGTCGGCAGCGCGGCGATGACGCCACTCCAGTTGAAATGATGCATCACTTGCCTCCGATGTAGCCGGGCAGCCGGGTCTTCGCTTCGACCCAGCGCATCAACATCATGACGATCAGGTTGATCAGCATGTAGGCGAGCGTCACGGCGATGAACGATTCATACGTCTGCGCGGTGTAGTCGACGAGCTGGCGCGCCTGCGCGGACAAGTCGAGCAGACCGATGGTGGAAGCGACCGCCGAGTTCTTGAACACGTTGAGGAATTCGGACGTGAGCGGCGGCACGATGATCCGGTACGCCACCGGCATCAGCACGTAGCGATAGGTCTGCCATTGCGTGAGGCCCATTGCCAGCCCGGCCGCACGTTGGCCGCGCGGCAGCGCATTGATGCCCGAGCGCACCTGCTCGCACACGCGCGCGCCGGTAAACAGCCCGAGACAGATGATCGACGACGAAAAGAACTGCGCACCGGGCGGCAATTGCTTGAACCAGTTGCCGATCGATGGCGGCAGCAACTCCGGTATCACGAGATACCAGATGAAGAACTGCACGATCAGCGGGATGTTGCGGAAGATCGCCACGTAGACCGTGCCGATACCCGCGAGAAAGCGATTCGGGACCGTGCGCAAGATGCCGAACAACGAGCCGACCACGAGCGCGATCACCCAGGCAGCGAGCGACACGGTGACGGTCACCCAGAAGCCGGAAATCAGCCAGCCGAGATAGGTCGTGGGCTCGCCGGTGGAAACCGGACTCAGCAGAATGCCCCAGTTCCAGTGATAAGACATGGACTCACTCCAAAAGAAAACGGAAGAAGCGCGACGCTCCTTCCGTTTCGTTCATCTTTCGTTTAGCGATACCCGGACAGGTTAGTCGATTGCCTTGTCATTCGGGCTCTTGAAGAGCGCCTTGATGTCGTCGCTTTCCGGGAAGGCCAGGTTCAGGCCCTTCGGCGGGATCGGACTTTCGAACCACTTCTTGTAGATCTTGTCGCCTTCGCCCGAGGTCTCGACCTTCGCGATCGCGTCGTCGACGACCTTCTTGAACTCGGGATCGTTCTTGCGGATCATGCAGCCGTAGGCTTCATGCGACTGCGGCGTGCCGACGATCACGAAGTCGGCCGGGTCGTTGGACTTCGCGCGTTCGCCCGCGAGCAATGCGTCGTCCATCATGAACGCAACCGCGCGGCCGGTCGACAGCGTCAGGAACGACTCGCCGTGGTCCTTCGCGCTGATGATGTTCATGCCCATGCTCTTGTCCTGGTTCATCTTGCGAAGCAGGCGCTCGGACGTGGTGCCCGCGGTCGTCACGACGGTCTTGCCCTTCAGGTCATCCCAGGTCTTTACGCCGGAATCCTTCTTGGTCATCAGGCGCGTGCCGATCACGAAGATCGTGTTCGAGAACGAGACCTGCTGCTGACGCTCGGCGTTATTCGTGGTCGAGCCGCACTCGATGTCGACCGTGCCGTTCTGCACGAGCGGAATGCGGTTTTGCGACGTGATCGGCGTGAGCTTCACCTTCAGGTTCGGCATGTTGAGCTTCTGCTTGACGGCTTCGACCACCTTCAGCGCGAACTCATGCGAATAGCCGACGACGTTCTGCTTGTCGTCGTAATAGGAAAACGGAATCGACGACTCGCGGTGACCCAGCGAGATCACCCCCGTGTCCTTGATCTTTTTCAGCGTGCCGGCGTCCTGGGCATGGGCGCCCGTTGCGAGAACACCCAGGGCGGCGAGTACCAGCGCGGCCTTTTTAATCTTCATTTGTTCGATCTCCTATGGCGAAAACGGGGCAAGTTTAGCAGGGTAATTTATTTGAAAGAATGAATGTTAACCACACATCTCAAAAATTGACGACGAACCCCGCCAAGTCCCGCGCGACGCGCATTCTAACGCCAGTATCGATAGAAACGCAGGCGGCATCCAGAGGGATGCCGCCTGCGTTCTTAAAGGGCGCGAACGCAGCGATGAACCGCACGCGCGCCGTGTCCAACATACCCGAAGATCAGGGATAGAGGCCGCGCATTTCACGCGCCATCAAAATCCGCGTACAAGCGACGATAAATGCGGCCGTCCGCACAGACACTTTGTGTTCGCTCGCCACCTGCCACACCGCGGCGAACGCTTCGCGCATCACGCGTTCAAGGCGCTGGTTGATCTCGTCCTCGGTCCAGAAGAAGCTCGAGAAATCCTGCACCCATTCGAAGTACGACACCGTCACGCCGCCCGCGTTCGCCACCACGTCGGGGATCACGAGGACGCCCTTGTCGTGCAGGATGTCGTCGGCGGCGGTGGTCGTCGGGCCGTTCGCGCCTTCCACGACGATCTTCGTCTTGATCTTCGGCGCATTCTTTTCGGTGATCTGGCCTTCGAGCGCGGCCGGGATCAGGATGTCGCTTTCGATCGTCCAGAATTCGTCGGCGGAAACCGGATCGGCGCCGGCGAAGCCGCCCACGCCGCCATTTTTCGCGACGTGATCGAGCAGCGCGACCGCGTCGATGCCCTTCGAGTTATGCAGCGTGCCCGTGTGATCCTGCACGGCAATGACGCGCGCGCCCGCTTCCTGGAACAGGCGCGCCGCGATGCCGCCCACATTGCCGAAACCCTGCACCGCGATGCGCGCGCCTTCGATGTCGAAACCGATGCGCCGCGCCGCTTCCGTGCCGACGACGAACACGCCGCGTCCCGTCGCTTCCTTGCGGCCGAGCGACCCGCCGAGCGAGATCGGCTTGCCGGTCACCACACCGGTTGCCGTCTGGCCCTGGTTCATCGAGTACGTGTCCATCATCCACGCCATGATCTGCTCGTTCGTGTTCACGTCCGGCGCGGGGATGTCGGTGTTCGGTCCGATGATGATGCCGATTTCGCTGGTGTAGCGGCGCGTCAAGCGTTCGAGTTCGCCGCGCGAGAGCGTGCGCGGATCGACGCGGATGCCGCCCTTCGCGCCGCCGTACGGCACGTTCACCGCAGCGTTCTTCACCGACATCCACGCGGAGAGCGCCATCACTTCGGAGAGCGTCACGTCCTGGTGATAACGCACGCCGCCCTTGCCCGGACCACGCGACGTATTGTGCTGCACGCGATAACCTTCGAAGTGCGCGACCGTGCCGTTATCGAGTTCGATCGGGCAGTCGACGATCAGGATCCGCTTCGGGCGCTTGAGGGTTTCAAGCCAGCGCGACAGCGGGCCGAGATACGGCGCGACGCGATCGACCTGCTGCAGGTAGTTTCCCCAGGGGCCGAGATCGTCGGCGTGAAGATACGACGGGATGGCGTGATGGGCGGCAGGCGACGGCAGATCGTGCTTCGGAGATGACATGTACGCTCCAGCGTGTTGTGGAATGCGCTCATTGTCGAAAAACGGCCTGACGAAATCCAATGCCGTTTCATTATCCGATTATGCAGATCGTGCATAACGTTGGCGAGAGTTATCCCGCCTGGGCTTGAGCCGCCACCTTCGACACTTCCGCGCCGACCGCGTCCCACAGGCTGCGTGCCAGCGCCTGACGCCGGTCGTCGCCTTGGGACGCCAGCTTGTCGCGATACAGGCGGATATCCATCGTCAGCGTGAACTGGCCGGCCGGCGTGCCGCGCGTGCCCCGGTCGAGGCGGATCAGGCGCCCTTCCTCCACGGCATCTTCCACCGCGCTGTGCGGCAGGAACGCGACGCCATGGCCCGCCAGCGCCATCGCCTTGAGCCCCTCGGCCATGTCGGTTTCGTAGACCTTGTCGAGATAGAGGCGCGTCGGCGCCGTCGCGATAATCACCTCGGTCATGCGGCCGAGGTATGCATTAGGCGTGTAAGACAGATACGGCACCGGCGCCTCGGCGCTCGCGGGCAAGGTGTAGCGCGCGCGGCCGCTCTTGCTCGCCGCCGAGAACGGACTGATCGGCTCGGTGCCGAGCGTCAGCATGTCGTAGCGGGCGGGATCGAGCGCGACCGGATGGCTCGGATGGTGATAGCCGATCACCAGGTCGACGCCGCCTTCGACGAGCGACAGCACCGCGTCGTGCACGTTGAGCGCGCGCAGGCGCGTGTGGATGCGCCCGAGCCGCGCTTCGATGCGTTGCAGCCAGCGCGGGAAATACGTGAGCGAGAGCGTGTGCGGCACGGCGAATTCGATCGTCGCGGTGGGCGCGCCGCCTTGTCCGCGCAGCAAGGTGCGCGCTTCATGGAACTGCGAGAGCATCGCGAGCGCTTGCTCGTAGAAGACCTGGCCCGCTTGCGTGAGGCGCGTCGGATACACCGACCGGTCGATGAGTTCCGTCCCGAGCCAGGCTTCGAGCGCCTGGATGCGCCGGGAGAATGCCGGCTGCGTGATGTGGCGCAGTTCGGCCGAGCGGCTGAAGCTGCGCGTCTCCGCGAGCGAGACGAAGTCTTCGAGCCATTTGAGTTCCATGCTGGGTCCTTGCTTCTGCGGCGCGCTCGGCGGCGAAGCCCGCATTTTAGCGGCGATCAGGCCCGCGCCGTATCTGGCTGAGGATCTGACTCGCTGAGCGGCTGAGGATCTGACTCACTGAGCGGCTGACCGAGCGCATCGTCGCTCGCAAGCGGCTCCGCCGCTCGCTGCTGCTGCAGCGCCCACATCTGCGAGAAGAGACCGCCCGCGCGCAGCAGTTCCGCATGCGTGCCGCGCTCGACGATGCGCCCGCGATCCATCACGATGATCTGCTCCGCATGCACGACCGTCGACAGCCGGTGCGCGATGATCAGCGTCGTGCGTTCGCGGGCGATCGAATCGAGTTCGTGCTGGATCGCGCGCTCGGATTTCGAATCGAGCGCGGACGTGGCTTCGTCGAAGATCAAAAGCGGCGGGTTCTTGAGCAGCGTCCGCGCGATCGCCACGCGCTGCTTCTCGCCGCCCGACAGCTTCAATCCCCGCTCGCCGACCGGCGTCTCGTAGCCTGCCGGCAAGCCTTCGATGAAATCGTGGATATGCGCCGCCCGCGCCGCCGCGATCACTTCATCGCGCGTCGCCGACGGCCGGCCGTATGCAATGTTGTAGTAGATCGAATCGTTGAAGAGCACCGTGTCCTGCGGCACGATGCCGATCGCCGTGCGCAGCGAATCCTGCGTGACGTCGCGGATATCCTGGCCGTCGATCAGAATGCGTCCGCCGTGCGCGCGGTCGAGGTCGTAGAAGCGGAACAAGAGCCGCCCGAGCGTCGACTTGCCCGAACCGCTATGGCCGACGACAGCCGTCGTCGTACCGGCGGGAATCGTGAAATCGACGCCGTGAAGAATCGGCCGCGCGGCCTCGTAGGCAAAGCTGACGCTATCGAAGCGCACCGCGGCGCCGCGCACCGCAAGTGGCGGCGCATTCGGCACGTCCGGCACTTCGCGGCCCGCACCGAGCAGCGTGAACATGCGGTCCATGTCGGTGAGGCTCTGCTTCAGTTCGCGATACACCACGCCCAGAAAATTCAGCGGTATATAGAGCTGCAGCATGAACGTGTTGATCAGCACGAGATCGCCGAGCGTGAGATGCCCGGCCATCACGCCCTGCGTCGCGCGCCAGAGAATGAACACGAGCCCCGTGCCGATGATCGCCTGCTGCCCGAAGTTCAGCATCGAAAGCGAGCGCTGCGACTTGATCGCCGCCGTCCGGTAGCGCTTCAGGTTCTCGTCGTAGCGCTCGGCCTCCCACTGCTCGTTGCCGAAGTACTTGACCGTCTCGTAGTTCAGCAGCGAATCGATCGCGCGCGAGTTCGCCTTCGAATCGAGGTCGTTCATCGTGCGCCGGAAATGCGTGCGCCACTCAGTCACCTTCACCGTGAAAACGATATACGTGACGAGCGCGATCAGCGTGACGATCGCGTAGTACGCCTCGTACTTCGCCACGAAGAAGCCGAGCACGAGGCCGACTTCGACGAGCGTCGGCAGGATGCTGTACAGCGAGTACGACACCAGTTGCTGGATGCCGCGCGTGCCGCGTTCGATATCGCGCGACATGCCGCCCGTCTGCCGCTCGAGGTGAAAGCGCAGCGACAGCGAATGCAGATGACGGAACACCTGGAGCGCGAGCGTGCGCACCGCGCTCTCGGTGACCTTCGCAAAGAGAATCTCGCGCAGTTCGGTGAAGAGCGACGTGGAAAGCCGCACCACCGCATACGCCACCACGAGCAGGCCGATGCCGCCGATCAGCACGATGGCGGGCGAATCGTGCGCACGTCCGAGCGCGGTCAGGTGCTGCACGGAAGCGAGGCCGTCGACGATCTTCTTCATCACGATCGGCACGCCCAGATTGGCGACCTTCGCGCCGATCAGGCAGACGAGCGCGAACGCGACGCGCCACTTGTAGGTGGCCAGATAGGGCAGCAGCGAGCGGATCGTCTGCCAGTCGTTGCGCGGTCCTTTGGTGACGGGAGCCGGTTCGGCGTTTGGATAGCGGCGCATGAATTCGAGGTCTGCATCGGCGCGTGGCACGCGGCCAGAGGCCGGGCGCCGAGCACCACGCGTGGTATCGCGGGGGCGGGAGCACGTCGAAAATGCGTGCTTTCCCGTACAATTCGATGACCCGGGCGGCTTGTGCATTCAAACCAGCGAACCGTCTTCCGCTCGCGGACCATCGTCGTGCATTCATTGTCGCAGATGGCAAGACACCCCGCTCAGGCGCCCTTCCAGGCGCCCCTTACTGGAACCGATCGATGACCGACTCCCCGCAACTTCCCGACAAGCCGGTCGCGCTGCGCGTGATTCCGCAGCCCGCCGATTCGAACGTCCACGGCGACGTGTTCGGCGGCTGGATCATGGCGCAGGTCGATATCGCCGGCTCGATCCCGGCAAGCCGGCGCGCGAACGGGCGCGTCGCGACCATCTCCGTGAACTCGTTCATCTTCAAGCAGCCCGTGTTCGTCGGCGACCTGCTGAGTTTCTATGCGGAAGTCGTGAAGACGGGCAACACATCGGTCACGGTGTCGGTCGAGGTCTATGCGCAGCGCATGCGCCTGAACGGCGAAGTGGTGAAGGTGACGGAAGCAACACTCACCTACGTCGCCACCGATCGCGACCGTCGGCCGCGCGCGCTGCCGTCACTTGACTGAGCCTTCGCGGCGGCTTAGGGCTTCAGCGACCCGCCGGAGTCAGCGCATCGAGTTGAAGAGCGCGTGAAGCGCTTACTTGCCTGAAGCCTTGCGGCAGCGATTGCCGCAAGCGGCCCGCTCAATCAGCAAGGCCGAATTCGCGCATCGCGGGCAGGAAATCGTGATTCAGTTCGCCCGTGCGGCGCGCGAGTTTCGCGAGCGCATAGCGTTGAAACGGATCGAGTTCCGCCCAGCGCGACAGGCTCGGCGAACTCACGCCAGCAAGACTACTTTGCCGGATGACCGTTTCAGGAACGGCATCGGCGTGCGCCCAGACCGGATCGGCGTCGGGCGCGAACTTCTCCGGTTCGACCTTCGCATGGGTCCGCAGCATCTCGTCGACCGCGCGATCGAAGTTCGGCTCGATCTCGCGGTCGGCCTCGACGGGAAAGCGCGCAAGCAGCACGCGGTCGTCGTAAGGCAGCATCTGCCATTGATCGAGCGTTATCCGCAGACCAAAGCGATCGAGGTTGTAGCGCACGACGAGCGGAATGAAGCGCAGGTTCTCGGACGACTCGACTTCGAATTTGAACAGACGCGCGGCGTCGTAAAGTCCCATGGCGGTTGCCTCGTTGGCGTTGATGGCGAGCATCGGCATGCATCGCCGGCTTAAGTTATTGTAGGGCCTCGAACGACCAATATACCTACTGTTGCGGCGCATGGGCATGCGCTTTTACACACTGGGCGCAGCAAACGTTATGCCCGTTCTCCCTACCGGGCAAGGCTCAAGGAACCAGGCAAAGTGAACGATCTCGACACGGACGATCAACCCGGCTTCATCGAGCGCCAGGTGCGCCGCCATCGCGCCGGCGACACGGCGATCGCGACGGACGACGTCGGCCAGGAATGGCCGGTTGCGCTCGTCTTCAACGGCATCTCGCACGCGGTGATGATGTGCACGCCGCGCGATCTCGAAGCGTTCGCCGTGGGCTTTTCGATTACGGAAGGCATCGTCGAGCGGGGCAGCGATATCCACGACATCGAGGTTTTCTTTCGCGACGGTGACAGCAACGGCGGCGACGCGCTGCCGCATGCGGAAGTGCACTTGCAGGTCGTGCAACAAGCGTTCGTCGCGCTGAAGGACAAGCGGCGCGCGCTCGCCGGAAGGACCGGCTGCGGCGTATGCGGCATCGAAAGTATCGAACTGCTCGACCTGCAGCCCGAACGCGTGCCTGACACGGGCTTTCTTGCCCGCCTCGCCAGCGATGCGATCGCACGCGCCGCGCGAGAACTGCCCGCGCATCAGCAGTTGACGAAGCGCACCGGCGGTCTTCACGCGGCCGCGTGGTGCGATGAAAGTGGCGCGGTGCGCTACGCGTTCGAGGACGTCGGCCGGCATAACGCGCTCGACAAGCTGATCGGTCATCTGATCCTGAAGCGCGAGGACACCACCCAGGGCTTCGTGTTCCTGTCGAGCCGCGCAAGCTATGAACTCGTGCGCAAGTCGGCGCGCGTCGGCGTGCCGATGGTCGTCACGATTTCCGCGCCGACGTCACTGGCGATCTCGATTGCGAAGCAAGCGGGCTTGCGGCTCGTGAGCTTCGCGCGCGAAGGCAGCTTCGTCGAATACGACGTGGAGTGACGCCTTCGCAGGCTACTCGAACCGGCTGAAGTCCGGCTTGCGCTTCTCGAAGAACGCCTGGAACGCTTCGCGCGCTTCAGGCGCCGTCAGCATCTTGCCGAAGTGGCCCGCTTCCTCGGCGATGCGTTCGGCGATCTCGCGGGCGTCGGCGCCTTTCATCAGCGATTTGCTCATGCGCAGCGATGAAGCGGGCAGCGCCGCGAGTTTCTTCGCCTGCGCAAGCGCCAATGCATCGACCGCTTCCGCATCGACGATGCGATTCACGAAGCCCATGTTCATCGCTTCATTCGCGTCGAACGCTTCGCCGAGCAGCAGCTTTTCAGCCGCGCGCTGATAGCCCGCGATGCGCGGCAGCAACAAGCTAGACGCTGCCTCGGGACACAGCCCGAGTTGCACGAACGGCATCGAGAACTTTGCCGTCGACGCTGCATAGACCAGGTCGCAATGCAGCAGCATCGTCGTGCCGACCCCGACCGCCGCACCGGCCACCGCCGCGACAAGCGGTTTCGGCGCAGTGCTGATGCGACGCAGGAACTGGAGCACGGGCGCGTCGCGATCCATGGACGGCGCCTTCATGAAGTCTTCGAGATCGTTGCCCGCGCTGAACGAGCCACCATTGGCGCGAAGCAGCACGACGCGCACGCTGGCGTCCTTCTCGGCTTCGAAGAACGCATCGGCCATTTCCTGATACATCGCCGCCGTGATCGCGTTTTTCTTGTCGGGCCGGTTGAGCGTGATGGTCAATACGCCGTCGGCTCGTTCGATGAGAATGTCCATCTTGTCTCCAGTGTAAAAAAGCGGTTCGCCAGCGCAATGGCTCGCGAACCGCCGTTCAAGTCAACGCTGCCATCCGGTTACAGACGCTCGATGATGCCCGCCGCACCCATGCCGGTGCCGACGCACATCGTCACCATGCCGTACTTCAGGTTGCGCCGGCGCAGGCCGTGCACGACCGTCGATGCGCGGATCGCCCCCGTCGCGCCGAGCGGGTGCCCCAGCGCGATCGCGCCGCCGAGCGGATTGATCTTCGACGGATCGAGGCCGAGGTCCTGCGTCACCGCCAGCGCCTGGGCGGCGAACGCTTCGTTCAGTTCGATCCAGTCGATGTCGTCCTGCTTCAGGCCCGCTGCCTTCAACGCGGCCGGAATCGCTTCCTTCGGACCGATGCCCATGATCTCCGGCGGCACGCCTCGCACCGCGAAGCTCACGAAGCGCGCGAGCGGCGTCAGGTTGAACGCCTTGAGGATCTTCTCCGATACGACAATCAACGCACCCGCGCCGTCCGATGTCTGCGAACTGTTGCCCGCCGTGACCGAGCCTTTCGCCGCGAACACCGGACGCAGCTTCGCCAGCCCTTCGATCGTCGTGCCGGCACGCGGGCCTTCGTCGAGACGGATCTCGCGCGAGTTCACGCGCACTTCGCCTGTCGTCAGATCGGGGAAGCGCTCGTTCAGCGTGAACGCGGCGATTTCGTCGTTGAACTCGCCCGACTGCTGCGCGGCCAAAGCCTTGCGGTGCGACTCGACCGAGAACGCGTCCTGCGCGTCGCGGCTGATCTTCCAGCGCTCGGCTACCCGCTCGGCGGTCAGGCCCATGCCGTAGGCAATGCCGACGTCTTCGCTGCGATCGAAGATATGCGGCGACAGCGACGGCTTGTTGCCCATCATCGGCACCATGCTCATCGATTCGCAGCCACCCGCGATCATCACGTCCGATTCGCCGACGCGGATGCGGTCCGCCGCCATCGCGAGCGCCGTGACGCCCGACGCGCAGAAGCGGTTCACCGTCACGCCGCCGACCGTGTTCGGCAGGCCAGCCAGCAACGCGCCCATGCGCGCGACGTTCAAGCCCTGCTCGGCCTCGGGAATCGCGCAGCCGATGATCGCGTCTTCGATCAGGTTCGTGTCCAGTCCCGGCACTTGCGCGACCGCCGACCGGATCGCGTGGACGAGCAGTTCGTCCGGGCGCGTGTTCCTGAAGACGCCGCGCGGCGCCTTGCCGATCGGCGTGCGGCTCGCGGCGACGATGTATGCGTCCTGCAATTGTTTGCTCATGTCCGACTCCTAGTTTCCGCGCGCTCAGTTGCGAACCGGCTTGCCGGTCTGCAACATGCCCATGATCCGTTCCTGCGTCTTTTGCGTGCCCAGCAAGTCGACGAACGCCTGACGTTCGAGCTTCAGCAGCCATTCTTCATCGACCAGGCTGCCCGCTTCGACATCGCCGCCGCACACGGCTTCCGCGATGCGGCTCGCGATCAGGTAGTCGTGGTCGCTGATGAAGCGGCCGTCGCGCATGTTGACGAGCGACGCCTTGATCGTCGAGATCGCCGAGCGGCCCGCGACCGGCACCTGCTTGACGCGCAGCGGCGGACGATAGCCCGACGCGCTCAAGGCGCGCGCTTCCTTCTTCGCGATGTCGAGCAGTTCGTGGACGTTGAACACGATCGTGTCCGACGGCTTCAGGTAGCCCATCGCGCGGGCGTCGAGCGCGGATGCCGAGACCTTCGCCATCGCCGCGTTCTCGAACGACTTCTGCACGAACTTGAGCAGGTCGCTGGTTGCGTTGACGGCGCTCGCCGCCTCCGCTGCGCGCAGTGCCGCTTCCTTCAGCCCGCCGCCCGCCGGCACGAGGCCGACGCCCACTTCGACCAAACCGATATAGCTTTCAATATGCGCGACGCGCTTCGCCGAATGCAGCGCGAGTTCGCAGCCGCCGCCGAGCGCGATGCCCGATACCGCCGACACGACCGGCACGCTCGCATACTTCACGCGCAGCATGCCCTGCTGGAACTTCTTCACGAACGGTTCGATCCCCTTCGCGCCGCCCGTCATGAACGCGGGCATCGCTTCTTCGAGGTTCGCGCCGGCCGAGAACGCGCCGCCCGGATTGCCGAGCTTGAGCGAGGTCGGCTGCCAGATCACGACGCCCTTGTAATCGTTCTCGGCCAGTGCGATGGCTTGCGTGAGGCCGTCGATCACCGACGGCCCGATCGTGTTCATCTTGCTCTTGAACGACACGATCACGACGTCGTCCTCGCCCGCGCGGTCATCGACCCACGCGCGCACGGCGTCGGTTTCGAACAGCGTCCGGCCGTAGGTCCTCGGATCGACGCCCGCCTCGCCGGCGAGCGGCGCGCGGAACACCTGCTTCTCGTAGACCGGCAGATCGGAGCGCGGCACGAACTTGCGCGCCTGCGGCGACCACGAGCCTTCGGCCGTATGCACGCCGCCCTTCTCCGCAACAGGGCCGTCGAACACCCACGCGGGCAGCGGCGCCGTCGAAAGCGCCTTGCCTGCCTCGATGTCTTCCTGCACCCATTTCGCGACTTGCTGCCAGCCAGCGGCTTGCCAGCCTTCGAACGGACCTTCGTTCCAGCCGAAGCCCCAGCGGATCGCAAAATCGACATCGCGTGCGTTATCGGCAATCGACTCCAGATGCACGCCGATGTAATGGAACACGTCGCGGAAAATCGCCCACAGGAACTGCGCCTGGGGATGCTGCGACTCGCGCAGCAGCTTCAGCCGCTCAGGTGCCGGACGCTTCAGAATCCGGCCGATGAGTTCGTCGGCCTTCGCGCCGCTTTCGACGTACTCGCCCTTCTTCGGGTCGAGCACCTTGATCGCCTTGCCGTCCTTCTTGTAGAAACCAGCGCCGGTCTTCTGTCCCAGCGCGCCCTGCTTCACCAACCCGGCGAGCACGGCAGGCGTTTCGTAGACCGGGAAGAACGGATCGCCCGCGAGGTTGTCCTGCATCGTCTTGATGACGTGCGCCATCGTGTCGAGGCCGACGACGTCCGCCGTGCGGAACGTCGCGGACTTCGCCCGGCCGAGGCGCGCGCCGGTCAGGTCGTCGACTTCGTCGAAACGCAGGCCGAACTTCTGCGCTTCCGCGATCACCGCGAGAATCGAGAAGATGCCGACGCGGTTCGCGATGAAGTTCGGCGTGTCCTTCGCACGCACGGCGCCCTTGCCGACGACGCTCGTCAGGAACGTTTCCAACTGGTCGACGATTTCCGGACGCGTGGACGCGGTCGGAATCAGTTCGACCAGATGCATGTAGCGCGGCGGATTGAAGAAGTGCACGCCGCAGAAGCGCGCCTTCAGCTCGTCAGAAAAGCCGTCCGATAACGCCGTGATCGACAGCCCCGACGTGTTGGTTGCGAAGATCGCGTGGTCGGCGATATACGGCGACACCTTCTTGTACAGGTCGTGCTTCCAGTCCATCCGTTCGGCGATCGCCTCGATCACGAGGTCGCAATCCTTCAGCTTTTCGATGTCGTCGTCGTAATTCGCGGGCTCGATGTACTGCGCGTCGTCCTTCACGCCGAACGGCGCCGGCGACAGCTTCTTCAAGTTCTCGATCGCCTTCAGCGCGATGCCGTTCTTCGGACCTTCCTTCGCGGGCAGGTCGAACAGCAGGACCGGCACACGGGCGTTGACCAGGTGCGCGGCGATCTGCGCGCCCATCACGCCGGCGCCGAGCACAGCCACCTTGGCAATATTCAGGTTGCTCACGTTTTACCTCCGGGAGTGTTGATTCGATGCGCTTCGTCGGAAGCAGCTTGAGAGGTCGGCGCGCCGCCGGTCGCTGGACAGGCGGCGCGCTCGCGGAAACGCTTAGAACAGCGCTTCGTCGTATTCCATCAGCGTCTTCGAGCCCGCGCGTGCGGCGCGGATCGTCGATGCCGTTTCGGGCAGCAGCTTCGCGAAATAGAAGCGCGCGGTGGCAAGCTTCGCCTTGTAGAACGGGTCGCCTTCGGCTTCCTTGTCGAGCGCGACGCGCGCCATGCGCGCCCAGAAGTACGAGAAGACCAGATGGCCGACCGTGCGCAGATATGGCACGGCTGCGGCGCCGACTTCGTCGGGGTTCTGCATCGCCTTCATGCCGATTTCCATCGTCAGCTTCTGCACCTTGTCGCCGATGTCGGCGAGCGGGTTGATGAACTCCTGCATCTCCGCCTTCACGCCTTCTTCTTCGACGAAGTCCGTCACGAGCTGGCCGAATTTCTTCAGCTTGGCGCCCATGTCGCCGAGAATCTTGCGGCCGAGCAGATCGAGCGCCTGAATCGAGTTCGTGCCTTCGTAGATCATGTTGATGCGCGCGTCGCGCACGTACTGCTCCATGCCCCACTCGGCGACGAAGCCGTGGCCGCCGTAGATCTGCATCCCCATGTTCGTGCCTTCGAACGCGTTGTCGGTCAGGAACGCCTTGATGACCGGCGTGAGCAGCGCGACGAAATCGCCGGAATCGCGACGCACGGCTTCCTCGGCATGCGAAAGTTCCTTGTCGATGTTGAGCGCGGCCCAGTACGTGAATGCGCGGCCGGCTTCAGCGTAGGCCTTTTGCGTAAGCAGCATGCGGCGCACGTCCGGATGCACGATGATCGGATCGGCGGCCTTTTCCGGCGCCTTCGGACCGGTCAGCGAACGCATCTGCAGACGCTCCTTCGCATACGCGAGCGAGTTCTGATACGCGACCTCGGTGAGCCCGAGCCCCTGCATGCCGACACCCAGACGCGCCGCGTTCATCATCACGAACATGGCGTTCAAGCCCTTGTTCGCTTCGCCGACGAGCCAGCCTTGTGCGTTATCGAGGTTGATCACGCAAGTCGAATTGCCGTGAATGCCCATCTTGTGTTCGATGGAACCGCACTTCACGCCATTGCGCTCGCCGGGTTCGCCGGCCTCGGTCGGGACGAACTTCGGCACGATGAAAAGCGAAATGCCCTTCGTGCCCATCGGTGCGCCCGGCAGGCGCGCGAGCACCAGATGAACGATGTTCTCGGCGAGATCATGTTCGCCGCTGGAGATGAAGATCTTGGTGCCGCTGATCGCGTACGAACCGTCGCTGTTCGGCTCGGCCTTCGTGCGCAGGATGCCGAGGTCGGTGCCGCAATGCGGTTCGGTCAGGCACATCGTGCCGGTCCAGACACCCGACACGAGCTTCGGCAGATAAACCGACTTCTGCTCCGGCGTGCCGTGTTCGTGCAGGCATTCGTAGGCGCCGTGCGAAAGGCCCGGATACATCGTCCACGCCTGGTTCGCCGAGTTCAGCATTTCGAACATCGCGTTGTTCACGAAGATCGGCAAGCCCTGGCCGCCGAATTCGGGATCGCAGCCGAGCGCGGGCCAGCCGGCCTCGACATACTGCCGATACGCTTCCTTGAAACCCGCCGGCGTGCGCACGACCCCGTCGCCCTCATACGTGCAACCTTCGCGGTCGCCGCTCTGGTTCAGCGGGAAAATGACTTCGGAGCAGAACTTGCCGGCTTCCTCGAGCACCTGGTTGATGGTGTCGGCGTCGAGGTCGGCATGCGTCGGCATGTTCTTGAGTTCGGCTTCGACGTTGAGCACTTCGTGCAACACGAATTGCATATCGCGCAGCGGCGCGGCGTACTGTCCCATGAGTCTCTCCAGATGTTCAGTCTTGGTGCCGCGCGCCGCCGCCGAATTCAGCTTCGATCGGCGCCGCTAACGGCTGTTATCGCTTTGATACGAAACAATCGTTTTTTCCAGCGCGTCCCGCGTCAGTTGCACGGCATCCGGCAAATGCAGGAACCGCGCGTCGTGATGCAGGCCGAGCGTGAAGCTATACAGTTCGAAGAGCATCAGCGCCGGATCGGTTTCCGCCTTCAGATGCCCTTCGTCTTTCGCCTGCTGGATCGCGCGCAACAGCGCCTCGCGCCACATCGTCACGCTATGGACGAGCTGCTCGCGCACGGCGCTCGCTGCGCGATCGTCGTATTCGACGGCGCCGCTGATGTAGATGCACCCGGTCGTCACTTCCTGGATGCGCCGTTCCATCCAGCGATTCATCATCGATCGCAAACGCGGCAGGCCGCGCGCCTCGCGCAGGCTCGGGAAAAACACTTCGTCTTCGAAACGGCGGTGATATTCGCGCACGACTTCGACCTGCAAGTCCTCGCGCGACCCGAAATGCGCAAACACGCCACTTTTGCTCATCTGCATCCGCTCGGCCAAAAGGCCGATCGTCAGCCCTTCGAGCCCGTCGCGGCTTGCGAGGTCCAGTGCTGCATCGAGAATCGCGACTCGCGTCTGTTCGCCTTTTCGCATGATCTTCCCTACCGTTCTTATGTGACCGATTAAAAATCGAACGGCCGTACTATTATTCTAGTCGGCCGTTCGCGAGACAAGCTATTTTTTAGAAACCCATATCTAACCGCCGAGTGCCCGTCAATAGGAAAACGCGTAGTTCTTGCCCGCGCTCATTGTCCCCTTTTATTAGCAGCCTGCATGCTAGGTGCTCCCCGAGTTCCCATCTTGTGGGAAATTAATCGTATTGGCCAATTGTCAGCATTTTCATCATCATTCGGTAGGTGTTATAGGCGAGCCAACTGAGTATCCGTTCGCCGATCGGCCGCGCGGCGTAATGCTTCGCGTCGATGCTGCGGGCCTCGCCGAACGCCGTCAGGATCGCGTCGTGCAGCGCCGCGATCTCGGCGTGATTGACGAGCACCATGTTCGCCTCGTTGTTGAGCACGAGACTGAGCGCGTCGAGATTCGACGAGCCGACCGTCGCCCAGTCGGCATCGACCACCGCGACCTTGCCGTGGAGCATCGTTTTTTCGTACTCAGCAATCCGCACGCCGTGCTTGAGGAGGTTGTCGTAGAGGAACGGCGTCGCATAATCGAGCGCGACGAACTCCTTGCGGCCGATCACGAGACTCACGCGCACGCCGCGCCGGGCCGCCTGCACCAGCGCGCGCCGCAGTTTGCGACCGGGCATGAAATAAGGATTCGCGAGCAACACTTCGCGCTCGGCATGAGCGATCGCGCGCAAATAGGCCTTCTCGATCGCGCGCCGGTTCAGCAGGTTGTCGCGCGCGACGAACGCCACGCACGGCTGATCGACGGCGTGAATCTCGCCGAGGCGAGCGCGGCGCTTCGCGCGCGCCGCCCGCCACACCGAGCCGCGCGCGAAGTGCGCGCCGCCCGATTGCGGCTCGTCGCAGCCCGGCTGGCGCGGCTCGCGCGGCTTGACGCCGAGCCAGATGCGCTGCCACTGAAGATCGAACGCTTCGCGCACATCGGCGACCACCGGCCCTTGCACCTCCAGCGCGAAATCCCAGCGCGGGCGCTCGAGGCGCACGCCGTCCTGCGCCAGGTCGTCGACGATATTGATGCCACCGCAAAACGCATAGGTCTCGTCGATCACGGCGAGCTTGCGATGCGTGCGCGAAAAACCGAGCGGCCCGAAGAGATGCGGGTTGTAGATGCGATGCTCGACGCCCGCTTCGTCCCACTCGGGGAACATCGGCAGGTTTTTCTCGGTGCCGATGCCGTCGGTGATCACGCGTACATGAACGCCGCGCTTGGCCGCGCGGACCAGCGCTTCGGAAACCGCGCGGCCGGTGTCGTCGTTACTGAAGATGTAGGTTTCGAGCGTGACGCGGTGGCGCGCGTTGTCGATGCGTTTGAGCAGCGTCGGGAAGAATTCGGTGCCGCATTTGAGGAGCCGCACTTCGTTGCCGACGGTAAAGCACAGCCGCGATGGACGCCGCCCGGAAAACAGAGCCTGCCGCAAGCGCGTGAATCGGCGCCGCTGGCCGAAACCGATCATCGGTTGTGCTCCGCGAGGCGCTCGGGCAATTGCAGGATCGCCTCGCGATTCGACCACGAGAAGCAACGGTCGGCTGCCTCACGGAAGGGCAACCACACATGCGACGTATGCTCGCGCGGCGCGAGCGTGATTTCGAGGCAGTGCGGCACGAGCAGGCTGAACTGATGCTCGGTGTTGCGCGTCACGCCCTCGGCGTAACGATGCCGCCATTGCGGATAGATGTCGTATTCGATGCGGTGATGCCAGTCGAGCAGGCACCGCTGCGGCACCCGTTCGCTCCCGATGAGGATCCCCGTCTCCTCCGCGACCTCGCGCGCGGCCGTCTCGACGAGCGGTTCGTCGACGCGGTCTTTCGAGCCCGTCACCGATTGCCAGAAGCCCTTGTGATCGGCGCGTTCGATGACCAGCACGTCGAGTTCGGGCGTATGGATGACGACGAGAACGGATTCGGGGATTTTCGGCGGCTTGGTCATAGGGTGACGGCGCGTACATCTTTTATCATGGCCGATGAATGTAACCCAAAAAATGAAAAAGGCGCACTCGGCGCCTTTTTCCCGGGGATTACTTCAGACTTATTGCGGTTTCTGCTCCGGCTGACGCAGACGAATGTGCAACTCGCGCAACTGACGCTCGTCGACTTCGCTCGGCGCCTGCGTGAGCAGACATTGCGCGCGCTGCGTCTTCGGGAACGCGATCACGTCGCGGATCGAATCGGCGCCGGCCATCATCGTGACGATGCGGTCCAGGCCGAACGCGATGCCGCCATGCGGCGGCGCGCCGTACTGAAGCGCGTCGAGCAGGAAGCCGAATTTCGCGCGCGCTTCTTCCTCGCCGATCTTGAGCGCGCGGAACACCTTGCTCTGCACGTCTTCCTGGAAGATACGGACGGAACCGCCGCCGATTTCCCAGCCGTTCAGCACCATGTCGTACGCCTTCGCGAGACAGCGGCCCGGATCGGTTTCGAGATATTCGAGATGCTCGTCTTTCGGGCTCGTGAACGGATGGTGCGCCGCCACGTAGCGGTTGTCTTCCTCGTCGTACTCGAACATCGGGAAGTCGATCACCCACAGCGGCTTCCAGCCCGTTTCGAGCAGACCGTTCGCCTTGCCGAATTCCGAGTGGCCAATCTTCAGGCGCAATGCGCCAAGACTGTCGTTGACCACCTTCGCGCGATCCGCCGCGAAGAACACGATGTCGCCGTTCTGCGCGCCGGTGCGCTCCAGAATGGCGGCGATCGCGGCGTCGTGCAGGTTCTTCACGATCGGGCTTTGCAGGCCGTCACGGCCCTTCGACACGTCGTTGAACTTGATCCACGCCAGCCCCTTCGCCCCGTAGATGCGCACGAATTCCGTGTAGCCGTCGATGTCGCCGCGCGACAGTTCGCTGCCCTTCGGCACGCGCAACGCCGCGACGCGGCCGTCCTTCGAGTTCGCCGGCGTGCTGAACACCTTGAAATCGACGTCGCGCACGGCATCGGTCAGGTCGGCGAATTCGAGCTTCACGCGCAGGTCGGGCTTGTCCGAACCGAAACGGCGCATCGCTTCCGAATACAGCATGACCGGGAATTTCTCGTCGAGCGAGACGTTCATCGTTTCCTTGAAAACGTGACGGATCATCGCTTCGAACAGATCGCGGATTTCCTGCTCGTTCAGGAACGAGGTTTCGCAGTCGATCTGCGTGAATTCCGGCTGACGGTCGGCGCGCAGGTCTTCGTCGCGGAAGCACTTCACGATCTGGTAATAGCGATCGAAGTTCGCCACCATCAAAAGCTGCTTGAAAAGTTGCGGCGACTGCGGCAGCGCGAAAAACATACCGGCGTTCACACGCGACGGCACCAGATAATCGCGCGCGCCTTCCGGCGTGCTCTTGGTGAGCATCGGCGTTTCGATGTCGATGAAGCCTTGCGCGTCGAGATACTTGCGCACTTCCATCGCCACGCGATAACGCAAACGCAGGTTCTGCTGCATCTGCGGGCGGCGCAGGTCGAGCACGCGATGCGTGAGGCGCGTGGTTTCCGAGAGGTTGTCGTCGTCGAGCTGGAACGGCGGCGTCACCGACGGGTTCAGCACCGTCAGTTCATGGCACAGCACTTCGATCTTGCCGCTCGTCAGGCCCGCGTTCGCCGTGCCTTCCGGACGGCTGCGCACGACGCCCTTCACCTGCACGCAGAACTCGTTGCGCACGCCCTCGGCGACCTTGAACATGTCGGCGCGGTCCGGATCGCAGACCACCTGGACGAGCCCTTCGCGATCGCGCAGGTCGATGAAGATAACGCCGCCGTGGTCGCGGCGGCGGTGTACCCAGCCGCACAGCGAGACGGTTTGGCCCAGCAGGGCTTCGGTCACCAGACCGCAGTATTCAGATCGCATCGACATGATGTTGTGTCTTTCGTTGTTTCATTAATCAACGGCACGCGCGCGAAGGGTTTCGCGGCGCGTGCCGGCATTACAGCGGCGGCTCGGTGGGGCGGCGCGCGGGCGCTACCTGCGCGGGCGGCGCATTCGGCGCCACCACGCCCATCGAGACGATGTACTTCAACGCGGCATCGACGGACATGTCGAGCTCGATGACTTCGCTTCTCGGCATCATCAGGAAGAAGCCGGACGTGGGATTCGGCGTGGTCGGCACATAGACGCTCACGTGATCTTCCTTCAGGTGATTGAGCACGTCACCGCCGGGAATTCCGGTCAGGAAGCCGATGGTGTACGAACCCCTCCGCGGATATTCGACTAGCAGCGCCTTGCGAAACGCGTTGCCGCTGCTCGACAGCAAGGTGTCCGACACCTGCTTCACGCTGGTGTACAGCGGGCCGACCACCGGGATATGGCGCACCACGACGTCCCACCACCCGACGAGCTTCTGCCCGACAAAGTTCTGCGTCAGCAAGCCGACGATAAAAATGAACGCGAGCGTCAGCACCGCGCCGAGACCCGGCAGATGGAAACCGAACAGGCGCTCGGGTTGCCACGACAACGGCAGCAGCAAGAGCGTCTGGTCCATGGTTCCGATCACGAGCCCCAGCACCCACAAGGTGATGGCGAGCGGCACCAGCACGAGCAGGCCGGTGAGGAACACGGATTTCAACGTAGTCTTTTTGGTCGTCATTTACACAGCCGGAAGGCCGCCCCGTGCTTGAGGCGCGGTTTGGCAGGTTTGCCGCCCTGAATGGAGAGCGGTCGTCTTCTTGCGTGCGATCGGACAGATCGGGCGGATCGGAAGCCGGCGTCGGGGCGCTTTGCCCTTTACGCGTTACGCGTTGCCGGACGATGGTGGCGTGCCCGGCGCGGGCGTCGCGGAATTCGACTTGGATGCATCCTTCGATGCACTCGCGGTATCGGACTTCGCGCCGGAATCAGTGGCGGCGCCTTCGGTTTTCGCGCCTTCGCCGCCTGCGCTGCTGCCGTCCGCTTTGTTGCCGTCCGCTTTGTTGCCGTCCGACTTCTCCGCGTTCGGCGCAGCAGCTTTGCCGCCGCTATTGCCGCCACGGAAATCCGTGACATACCAGCCGGAACCCTTCAACTGGAAACCGGCGGCGGTCACCTGCTTGGCGAATGTTTCCTTCCCGCACTCGGGACATTGGGTGAGTGGCGCGTCGCTCAGCTTCTGGAGTACGTCTTTTCCGAAGCCGCAGGACTCGCAGCGGTACGCGTAGATCGGCATGGCCCTCTTCCTACAATAATCTGTCGACGCTTGCAAAGCCTTGAATTATAGCCGCAAACCATTTACGGCCCGCGATTTTCGGGGCGTCGGGGCATGCGGGCGGACTCCTAGATGCGGTCCGTCTGGCTGCAATTCAAGGCAAAAAAGTTCACGCGCGTCGTCGCCAGGTCAGCCAGCGTTCGCGCCCGGCAAATACCGCGATCGACCCCGACACCTCGTGCTCCCCGACCAGTTCGAAGTGCGGACTCAGCATGGCGTCGAGCGCCTCGCGGTCGATGCCGAACGGCGGACCTTTCGGCGTCGCGCCCAGAAAGAAAAAGCCGCCGAGCAGCGCGCCGGGACGCAGCAGCGCGGCCATGCGCACCGCATAGTCCGGCCAGCGATCCGGCGGCAACGCGCAGAGAAATGCACGCTCGTACACCCAGTCGACCGGGAACGGAGGCTGATAGGCGAAAAAGTCGGCTTGCTCGACGACGTCCGCATGGTCGCCGAGTTGGGTACGTGCCGCCGCGACGGCGCTCGGCGAGAAATCGATCGCCTTGACCGGCCAGCCAGCTTGCGCGAGCCACAACGCTTCATACGCGCTGCCGCAGCCGGGAATCAGCACGTTGCACGGCGCACGCCCGGCGACGAACGCTTGAAACGCGTCGGGCACGCCCGCCTGGTCCCACGGTGTGAAACGCTGATCGAAGCGCTCGTTCCAGAATTCCGGTGAATTGGGATCGCGCGCCTGGAATTCCGGCGCACCGGGAAAGGTCGGATCGCTCATGCCGTTCAACTCCCGTAGGCGTAGGTAAGCCAGAACTGCGCGATGACCACGCCCGCGCCCACCGCCAGTCCGAAAATCAGCAAGGCCTGCAGCAGCCGGTTCGTCTTCTTCTGCTCGACGAGGATCATGCGCATCAGTTCGTCGTTGCCGGGACGCGGCAGGTCGTGGCGCTCGGCGAGCAGGTGATGAATCAGGCGCGGCAACTGCGGCAGGGTCTTGCTCCACTGCGGCGCTTCCATCTGCAGCCGCTCGTACCAGCCGCGCCACCCGATCTGCTCGTTCATCCAGCGTTCCAGATACGGCTTCGCGGTTTTCCACAGATCGAGCTCGGGATCGAGCGACCGGCCGAGCCCTTCCACGTTCAGCATCGTTTTTTGCAGCAGCACCAGTTGCGGCTGGATTTCGACGTTGAAGCGGCGCGACGTCGAAAAGAGCCGCAAGAGCACCTGCCCGAGCGAAATATCCTTCAGCGCGCGGTCGAAATAGGGCTCGCAAACCGCGCGGATCGCGCTCTCCAGTTCCTCGACGCGCGTGTTCTCCGGCACCCAGCCTGACTCCAGGTGCAGCGTCGCGACCCGGTGATAGTCGCGCTTGAAGAACGCCAGGAAATTCTGCGCCAGGTAGTTCTTGTCGAAGTCCGACAGCGCGCCGACGATTCCGAAATCGAGCGCGATATAGCGTCCGAAATGCGCCGGATCGAGGCTCACCTGGATGTTCCCCGGATGCATGTCGGCGTGGAAAAAGCCGTCGCGGAAGACCTGCGTGAAGAAGATCTCGACGCCTTCGCGCGCGAGCTTCGGAATATCGACGCCGGCGGCCCGCAGCGTTTCCACCTGGCTGATCGGCACGCCGACCATCCGTTCCATCACGAGCACGCTAGGCGCGGAGAGGTCCCAATACATCTCGGGCACGAGCAGCAGATCGAGCCCCGCGAAATTTCGGCGCAACTGGCTGCCGTTCGCGGCCTCGCGCATCAGGTCGAGCTCGTCGTGCAGGTATTTGTCGAATTCCGCGACCACTTCGCGGGGCTTCAGGCGCCGTCCGTCGGCCCAGAGACGTTCCGCCCAGATCGCGATGTCGCGCAGCAGCGCCAGGTCGGAATCGATGACGGGCAGCATGCCCGGCCGCAACACCTTCACCGCGACGTCCTTGCCCGCATGCACGCCCGAGCGGATCTTCGCGAAGTGGACCTGCGCGATCGACGCGCTCGCCACCGGCACGCGCTCGAAGTCGTTGAAGAGGACGTCGATCGGCGCGCCCAGCGATTTCTCGACGATCGCGATCGCAACCGCCGAATCGAACGGTGGCACCTGATCCTGAAGCTTCGCGAGTTCATCCGCGATGTCGACCGGCAAGAGATCGCGGCGCGTGGACAGCACCTGCCCGAACTTGACGAAAATCGGCCCGAGACTTTCTAGCGCGAGCCGCAATCGAATGCCGCGCGGCACCTCGAACTTGCGGCCGAACGTCGTGATGCGCATCAGGAAGCGCACGCGGCGATCGTCGATGCCGCTCAACACCAGTTCGTCGAGCCCGAAACGGACAATCGTGAAGAATATCTTGAGGAAACGCAGAAAACGCATGGTTCAGCCCATTACTTGCGCGTGCCGCGCGACATTGCGGCGGCGCCGAACGCGGACGCGCCACGGGCTTCAGCTGTTGGTTCGGAACCTGCGATCCGCTCGATGCGCTCGACGCGCTTTTCGACGCGCGCGAGTGCATCGCGGGCGTGCGACAGGTCGGCGTTGAAGGCGTCGAGCGCACTGCGACGCACGAGTTGCGGTTGTTCGTCCAGCAGGAATTCGGCGACCGCATCGAGCAGATTGCGGCCCGTGCGAAGCGCCTGTTCATGCGCCGTGCGCACGACAGCGCCGATACGGTGTGCCGGCGCGTCACCGATCACGCGCGCGAGATCTTCCTCCGGTTCCCAGCGCAGATGCTCGGCGAGCTTCGCGATGGTCGTCGCGAATTCCGCATCGCCTTCTATCTTCACGTGCTTCATCACCGCGGCCTGGCCGCCTTGCAGGAACGCCGGGAGCGCGTCGCGCGGGACCGAGACGGTGACGTCGAAACGTTGCGCTTCGGCTTCGTCGGTGGCTGCGATGAGCCCGTCCGGCTGCACGACGAGCGCCAGAGCGAACGGCGCACAGGCAAGCCGGGCAGTCTTCCCGGCGTAGGGCTTGAAGCGCTCGCGGGCCCAGGACTCACGAGCGAGCAGATGATTGACGGCGGCCGCGAAGGCTTTCGACGCGGTCTTGACGGCTGGACTTGCGGAAATGCGGGCGGATTCGTCTGCGTTCGTCATCGGCTCTGAGATGAAAAAACCCGCGCAAGCGGTGGCTCGCGCGGGTTTCTATTCTACCTTCGCAACCGGCGATGCCGCCGGCCGCGCTGTGCGGACTGGCCAACCGGCCAATGCGTCAGGTCGACGTTCAACTAACCTGCTGGATGCCGGCCAGCAGCCAGCCTTCGTTGCCCGTCTTTTGCTTCGACAGGTTCCAGATCTCGACGAACGGCTCGGCCGACGCGCCTTCCGACTCGCGGATCAACCCGTGGAAGCGCACGCTCGCCAGATACTCCTGCCCGCGATCTTCGACGCCGAGAATGTCGGCGTTGAGCTGCACGACGTCGGTGCGGTTCGGCTGGCCGTTGCGCGCGTCGATGTCGAGCTTCACTTCGGCGAACATCTCGGGCGTCGTGAATTCGCGGATGTCGTTCACGTTGCCGCGATCCCACGCGTCCTGCAGACGCACGAAGTACACCTTCGCGTTGCGCAGGAACGATTCGCTGTCGAAACCGGCCGGCACGACCGGTTGCGGCGCGACGTCGGTCGTGCTCGCGGCGCTTTGCGGGATATAACCACCCGAGGCCGGCGCCGAGTAGCTCGGCTCCTGATTCAAGGTGCGAGCGGAGCCGCCGAACGGCGAACCGGCGCCTGCGCCGGCTCCAGCAGCAGCGTATGCCGGCGTATTGGCATTGGCGGCGTTGCGCCTGCGCATGATGAAGCGGAACAGCAGCACGGCAGCGCCGACGATCAGCGCGATCATGATGATGTTGGCCATCGCTCCGGCGAACGCGCCGCCGAGGCCGAAGTGCGACAGCAACGCCGCGATGCCGAGGCCGGCGGCCAGACCGGCGATCGGCCCGAGCCAGCGGTTGCGCGCCGGCTGCGCGGCGGGCGCGGCAGGAGCGGGAGCCGGCTGGGCGCGTTGCGCCTGTGCGGCCTGACCTGGCTGCATCGACTGCGAAGGCGGCGTCGCCTGATTCTGCTGCGTTGCGGTCGCGGACTGGCGGCCCATGCTGCGGCCGCCGCCCATGCGCCTTGCCTCTGCGTCGTCAGACATGACGGCGCCGGCCATGATTACGCCAGCCAGCGCCAGGAGCCCGGCTTTCCTGAAAAGAGACTTCAGGAAACCCCGAGACTGGGGTGAGCGCGAATCGGACATTTCGAATCCTTTAAGAAGAGTGGAACACTAAAATTTGGTCCCGACGTGTAACGCTACCACGCCACCTGACAAATTGTAATATTCGACTCGATCCAGGCCGGCTTGTTCCATCATCGTCTTTAAAGTTTCCTGGTCCGGATGCATCCGGATGGATTCCGCCAGGTAACGATAACTGTCGGCATCTTTGGCAAATTTATCACCAAGCCACGGTAAAACCTTGAAACTGTAGATATCGTAGGCTTTCTTCAGTGGGTCCCAAACCTTCGAAAACTCCAGCACCAGCAATCGGCCGCCCGGCTTCAAAACCCGCTGCATCTCCGTCAACGCACCATCTTTGTGCGTCATATTACGAAGTCCAAAGGCAACTGTAATCACATCGAAATAATTATTGGGGAAAGGAATCTGTTCTGCGTCGCACAAGAGCGCGGGCGTGATCACGCCATTGTTGAGCAGCCGGTCACGCCCGACGCGCAGCATCGATTCGTTGATATCCGTATGCCAGACCTCGCCCGTTTCGCCGGCCTGCCTGGCGAAGGCCATCGCCAGATCGCCCGTTCCGCCTGCGATGTCGAGCACCTTGGAACCTGGACGCACCGCCGCCCGCCCGATCGTGAACATCTTCCACACGCGATGCAGCCCGCCCGACATCAGGTCGTTCATCAGGTCGTAGTTGCTCGCGACAGAGTGGAACACGCCCGCCACTTTCTTCGCCTTGTCCTGCTCGTCGACCGTTTCGAAACCGAAGTGGGTCTTGCTCATCGCGTTCGTCCTCGCCTGTTATTCGTTGTGTGCGTTGTGTGCGTTGTGTGCCCGCGCCCGGAGCGCCAGCCGATGCGGCAAAACGCCGCGATGTCGTGATGGCCCCGAACCCGCTCAATGACAGTGGCCGCCGGACGCTTTCGCCGCCATCGGCGCGTCGCGATCGACGCCCGCTGCTTCAAGTCTGGCGAGATAGTCGCGCCAGAGCTCATCCTGACGCACCGCCAGGTTGTACAGGATGTCCCACGAATAAATGCCGGTATTGTGGCCGTCGGAGAAATTCAGTTGCAGCGCGTAGTGGCCGACCGGCTCGACAGCGATCAACGTCACATCGCGCTTGCCGGTCTGCAGCGTTTCCTGGCCGGGGCCGTGCCCCTGCACTTCCGCCGACGGCGAATAAACGCGCAGCAGTTCGAACGGAATGCGATACGTCTCGTCGCTGGCGTACTGCAATTCCAGCGCGCGGGATTTCGAATGAACGACGATCCCGGTCGGGATCGGCGTTTGGGGAGTGAGTCCGCTCATGATGAGCCTTGATCGGTAGGGGTCTAGTTCCGGCCGAACGCGTGATCGAGTTCGATGCACACCGCTTCGCGCAGCAACGTGGCCTGAGCGCGCCACTTCGACAGTTGCGCCTCGGGCACCGAACGCTGCCGCGGCGCCCAAATGGGCAGAGGAAAGCGCGAATCGTTCGAGCGGCGCGGGATGATGTGCCAATGGACGTGCGGCACCTGATTGCCGAGGCTCGCGAGATTCACCTTCGCCGGCGACAGCACGCGCCGCATCGCGCGCTCGACGCCGTTCACGGCCGTCATCACCTTCATGCGCGACGGATCGGCGAGATCGGACATCTCGGCGACGTGCGCATTCCAGATCACACGACACAGGCCCGGCCAGTCGGGCTCGTCGGCGAGGACGACACGCAACGTGTCGTCCGACCATAAAACCTCGCCGCCGTCTTCACGGCAAAACACACAGTCCATCATCTTCCTCTAGCGAAACAAACATCGATTTCGCTATTACACCAGCACGCGCTCGATACCGCCATCGTTCGCGCGCGCGACGTACTCCGCCATCCAGTTCTCGCCGAGCACCTTGCGCGCGATTTCGACGACGATGTAGTCCGCCTCGATGTTCGCATCTTCGTTATAGCGCGCCAGGCCTTGCAGGCACGACGGGCAGCTCGTGAGGATCTTGACGTCGGTGCCGTTCGACTGCGGGCCGTCGCCGGCCTTGAGGACGGAAGCGCCCGCCGGGCTCGCCAGGCCCGGCGCCGCCGCGTTCGCCGGATCGACGCCGTTCGCCCCGGCCTCAGCGAGAACCGGGATGTCGCGCAGCTTGGCCGCGCCCTTGCGAATTTCCTCTTCCTTGCGAAAACGCACTTGCGTCGAAATGTCCGGCCGCGTGACGGCGAGCGTGCCCGACTCGCCGCAGCAGCGATCATTTTTTTCAATCTTGTAGCCGTCGTTCTTCGAGCCCATCAGTTCGTTCACGAGCTTGACCGGGTCCATGGTCTTGATCGGCGAATGGCACGGGTCGTGATACATGTAGCGCGTGCCCTTCGCGCCCTCCAGCCTGATGTTCTTTTCGAGCAGGAATTCGTGGATGTCGATGATCCGGCAGCCCGGAAAGATCTTCTCGAATTCATAGCCGGCGAGCTGGTCGTAGCAGGTGCCGCACGACACGACCACCGTCTTGATATCGAGATAGTTCAGCGTGTTCGCGACGCGATGGAACAGCACGCGATTGTCGGTGACAATCTGTTCGGCCTTGTCGTACTGGCCGGAGCCGCGCTGCGGATAGCCGCAGCAGAGATAACCCGGCGGCAACACCGTCTGCACGCCCGCTTCCCAGAGCATGGCCTGCGTCGCGAGGCCGACTTGCGAGAACAGCCGCTCCGATCCGCAACCCGGGAAATAGAACACGGCTTCCGAATCGACGGTCGTCGACTTCGGATTGCGGATGATCGGCACGATCTTGTTGTCTTCGATGTCGAGCAGCGCGCGCGCCGTCTTCTTCGGCAAATTGCCCGGCATCTTCTTGTTCATGAAGTGGATCACCTGCGTGACGACCGGCGGCTTGCCGACGGTCGCCGGCGGATGCGCCGTCTGCTTCTTCGCGAACTTCTTCAGCAGGTCGTTGCCGAGGCGCTGCGCCTTGTAGCCGACGCCCATCATCGCGGTGCGCGCAATGTTGATCGTCTGCGGATTGGTCGCGTTGAGGAAGAACATGCCGGCCGCGTTGCCCGGGTTGAACTTCTTCTTGCCCATCTTGCGCAGCAGGTTGCGCATGTTCATCGTCACGTCGCCGAAATCGATCTTCACCGGGCACGGCGTCACGCATTTGTGACAGACGGTGCAGTGATCGGCGACGTCGTTGAATTCGTCCCAGTGCTTGATCGACACGCCGCGGCGCGTCTGCTCTTCATACAGGAACGCCTCGATCAAGAGCGACGTGGCGAGAATCTTGTTGCGCGGGCTGTACAGCAGGTTCGCGCGCGGCACGTGGGTCGCGCAGACCGGCTTGCACTTGCCGCAGCGCAGGCAGTCCTTGATCGAATCGGAGATCGCGCCGATGTCGCTCTGCTGCATGATCAGCGACTCGTAGCCCATCAAGCCGAAGCTCGGCGTGTACGCGTTACGCAGATCGGCACCGGCGAGCAGCTTGCCCGCGTTGAAGCGCCCGTTAGGATCGACGCGCTGCTTGTACGCGCGGAATTCGCTGATTTCGTCTTCGGTCAGGAATTCCAGCTTCGTGATGCCGATGCCGTGCTCGCCGGAGATCACGCCGTCGAGCGAACGCGCGAGCTTCATGATCCGCGCGACCGCGCGATGTGCGTCCTGCAGCATCTCGTAGTTGTCGGAGTTGACGGGAATGTTCGTGTGGACGTTGCCGTCGCCCGCGTGCATGTGCAGCGCGACGAACACACGCCCGCGCAGCACCTGCTTGTGGATGTTCTGCGCTTCGTCGAGGATCGGCTTGAACTCGCCGCCGTTGAAAATCTGGCGCAGTTCCGCGCGGATTTCCTGCTTCCACGAGATGCGCACGGTGCGGTCCTGCGCGACGTGGAACACGTTCGCGCCCGGCTGCACATCGACGCGATCCGCGAATTTCTCCGCCAGCGACTCGTAGCCGAGACCGACCATATAGTGCTGCGCCTCGCGCAACGACATGTCGAGCTTGTCGCCGACAAAGGTCCAGCGCGCCTTCACGCGCTTCAACAGATCGAGCGCCTGCTGCACGCGGTCTTCGAGCAGTTCGGCGCTGGGGATTTCGTTGGCGTCGTCGCTTTTTCCGAGCGGCAGCTTGCCGGTCTTGAAGAACGCTTCGAGCGCATCGACGAGTTGCAGCTTGTTCTTGATCGACAGTTCGATGTTGATGCGCTCGATGCCGTCCGTGTACTCGCCCATGCGATTGAGCGGAATCACGACGTCTTCGTTGATCTTGAACGCGTTCGTGTGCTTCGCGATCGCGGCCGTGCGCGAGCGGTCAAGCCAGAAGCGCTTCCTCGCCTCGGCGTTCACCGCGACGAAGCCTTCGCCGCTCTTGCCGTTCGCCATCCGCACGACTTCCGACGTGGCATGCGCGACGGCATCGGCATCGTCGCCGACGATATCGCCGATCAGCACCATCTTCGGAAACGCGTTGCGCTTGCTTTTCGTCGCGTAGCCGACCGCGCGCAGATAGCGCTCGTCAAGGTGTTCGAGGCCGGCGAGAATCGCGCCGCCCTGCTTCGACGTCTCGAACAGGTAATCCTTGATTTCGACGATGCTCGGAATCGCATCGCGCGCCTGCCCGAAGAATTCGAGGCAGACCGTGCGCGTGTGCGCGGGCATCTTGTGCAAAATCCAGCGCGCCGACGTGATCAGCCCGTCGCAGCCTTCCTTCTGCACGCCCGGCAGCCCCGACAGGAACTTGTCGGTCACGTCCTTGCCGAGCCCTTCCTTGCGGAACGTCTTGCCTTCGATATCGAGCGATTCCGTGCGCAAGAGCTTTTCGCCCGGCGCACGCGTGCCATCGAACCAGTCGAGACGGAACCGCGCGACCGGAATGTCGTGGATCTTGCCGCAGTTGTGCTCCAGCCGCGTGACTTCGAGCCAGTTGCCTTCCGGATCGACCATGCGCCACCACGCGAGGTTGTCGAGCGCCGTGCCCCATAGCACGGCCTTCTTGCCGCCCGCGTTCATCGCGACATTGCCGCCGACGCACGACGCGTCGAGCGAAGTCGGATCGACGGCGAAGACGAAGCCCGCCTGTTCCGCCGCTTCGGTCACGCGGCGCGTGACGACGCCCGCGCCCGAAAAAATCGTCGCGACCTTGTGATCGACGCCCGGCAGGTCCGTCATCTCGACCGGACCGAGCTGTTCGAGCTTTTCGGTGTTGATGACGGCGGAGAACGGCGTGAGCGGAATCGCGCCGCCGGTGTAGCCGGTGCCGCCGCCGCGCGGAATCACGGTCAGCCCGAGTTCGAAGCACGCCTTGATGAGCCCGGCGATTTCCTGCTCGGTGTCCGGCGTCAGCACGACGAACGGATATTCGACGCGCCAGTCGGTGGCATCGGTGACGTGCGACACGCGCGACAATCCGTCGAACTTGATGTTGTCCTTCTGCGTGCACTTGCCGAGCACCTTCGACGCGCGCCGGCGCAACTCCGCCATGCGGCCGAATTCGTCGGCGAAATCGTCGACCGCGCGGCGCGCTGCCGACACCAGGATCTCGACGCGTTTCGCCCGATCGTGCCCGGCCGTATCGCCGTGTTCGGACAGATCGTCCTTGCGGCGCTTTTCGATCTCGTGCAGCCGATGGTTCAGCGCCTCGACAAGCAGTGCGCGGCGCTTCGGGTTGTCGAGCAAATCGTCCTGCAAATAGGGATTGCGGCGCACGACCCAGATGTCGCCGAGCACTTCGTACAGCATGCGCGCCGAGCGGCCGGTGCGGCGCTCGTTGCGCAGGACGTCGAGCGCGGCCCAGGCTTCATCGCCGAGCAGCCGCATCACGATTTCACGATCGGAAAAGGACGTGTAGTTATAGGGAATTTCGCGCAGGCGTGGTTCGAGATCGAGCGCCGCAGCGGCGGCGGCGCCATTCGGATCGAAGGCTTGGGGTGCGTTCATGTTCGACGGTTCGGTGAGCCGGCGCATTCGCCAAGGAAGGCGCAATGCCCGACGATGCGCGTGGGGGCGCAAATTTTCGAGGGAGACTTGTTTTTGAGAAGGCGGCCGGTCATCGGGCCATCGAGCGGATGAGCAGCCTCATGAGCCGCGCCGCGCCTTCGAGATGCCAGGAATCAGCGCCACGATCGCGCATGACGCGCATGCCGCGCATGCCGCTCAGCCGCGGGATGAGACTCGCGGGGGACATGCGTCAAAAAACCGATCCGAGGCTGCCGTTGCATCTTCCGATCCAGATTCGAAAAGAGAATTCTAACCCATCGCGAAAATCGCCGTTCGCGGTGACTAGCGCGCCGAAGGGGCATTTGCCAGCCGGTTTTCGCCGTATTTCCGTCACTTTTTGCATGTGCTATCGACGACCGGCCGGTCGGTAAAAGCGACTCGCGGCCGATGCACGGGACGTTGGCGCTATCATTGACGTTTTCGCTCTCAAAAATAGCGCGCAGTCGCTCTGCGTGACCTTCCCCGCATGGCACACCCCGATTACCTGAAAAAAGTCCTGACCGCCCGCGTCTACGATGTCGCGCGCGAAAGCGAACTCGAACCGGCCCGCAATCTTTCGGCACGCCTCTCCAATTCGGTCTATCTGAAGCGCGAGGACAACCAGCCGGTGTTCTCGTTCAAGATTCGCGGCGCCTACAACAAGATGGCGAACCTGCCCGCCGAGGTGCTCGCGCGCGGCGTGATCACGGCGTCGGCGGGCAATCACGCGCAGGGCGTGGCGTTTTCGGCGGCGCGGCTCGGCTGCCGCGCGGTGATCGCGATTCCGACCACCACGCCGCAGGTCAAGATCGATGCCGTGCGCGCTCACGGCGGGCCGACAGTCGAAGTGGTGCTCGCCGGCGAGTCGTACAGCGACGCTTATGCCCATGCGCTCCAACTTCAGGAAGAGCGCGGCCTCACCTTCGTGCACCCGTTCGACGACCCCGACGTGATCGCGGGCCAGGGCACCGTCGCGATGGAAATCCTGCGCCAGCACCAGGGGCCGATTCACGCGATCTTCGTGCCGATCGGCGGCGGCGGGCTGGCGGCGGGCGTCGCGGCTTATGTGAAAGCCGTGCGCCCCGAGATCAAGGTGATCGGCGTGCAGACCGAGGATTCCTGCGCGATGGCGCAGTCGATCAAGGCCGGCGAGCGCGTCACGTTGCCGGAAGTCGGCCTGTTCTCGGATGGCACGGCGGTGAAACTCGTCGGCGAGGAAACGTTCCGGCTGTGCCGCGAACTGCTGGACGAAGTCGTCACCGTCGACACCGACGCGCTCTGCGCCGCGATCAAGGACGTCTTCCAGGACACCCGCAGCGTGCTGGAACCGGCCGGCTCGCTCGCCGTCGCGGGTGCGAAACTGTATGCGGAACGCGAGGGCATCGAGGGCAAGACGCTCGTCGCCGTGACGTCGGGCGCGAACATGAATTTCGACCGGATGCGCTTCGTCGCCGAGCGCGCCGAAGTCGGCGAGGCGCGCGAAGCCGTGTTCGCCGTGACGATCCCCGAAGAACGCGGCAGCTTCCGGCGCTTCTGCGAACTCGTCGGCACGCGCAGCGTGACCGAGTTCAACTACCGCATCGCCGATGCCAACGCCGCGCACATCTTCGTCGGCGTGCAGATCAAGACCCGCAGCGAAGCGGCGCAGATGCAGAACGCGTTCGTCGAGCACGGTTTCGCGACCGTCGACTTGTCGCACGACGAGCTTTCGAAGCAGCACATCCGCTATATGGTCGGCGGCCGTTCGCCGCTCGCCCGCGACGAACGCCTCTTGCGCTTCGAGTTTCCCGAGCGGCCGGGCGCGCTGATGAAATTCCTGTCGTCGATGGCGCCGAACTGGAACATCAGCCTGTTTCATTATCGGAACCAGGGGGCGGATTACAGCTCGATTCTCGTCGGCATTCAGGTGCCGTCGGCGGAAAACGCCGAATTCGAGCGCTTTCTCACGACGCTCGGCTATCCGTATTGGGACGAAGGCACGAATCCGGTCTACAAGCTGTTCCTGGCCTGACTCGCGATGCCAGCATTCACGCTCGAAGACAAGCTCGTCGTCGCGATTTCGTCGCGGGCGCTGTTCGACTTCGAAGAAGAGAACGAGGTCTACGAGACCGGCGATCTCTCCAAGTACGAAGCGCTGCAGCGCTCGCGGCTGAACGTGCCGGCCAAGCCGGGCGTCGCGTTCGGGCTGATTCGCAAGCTGCTGGCGTTGAACACGGGCGCGCAGCATGTCGAAGTCGTGATCCTGTCGCGCAGCGATCCGATCAGCGGCTTGCGCGCGTTCAGTTCGTGTCGCGAGCATGGACTCGCGATTGAGCGCGGCGTGTTCACGCGGGGGCGCCCTCCGTTTGCTTATCTGAAGCCGTTCCGCGCGTCGCTGTTTTTGTCGGCAAATCCGGACGACGTGCGCGCCGCCCTCGACGCCGGCTTTCCCGCCGCGCGCGTACTGCCAGAGGCGCCGCGTGCCGCGAACCAGTATCCTGACGAAATCCGCATCGCTTTCGACGGCGATGCCGTGTTGTTTTCTGACGAAGCCGAGCGGGTGTTTCAAGAACAGGGGCTGCCCGCATTCGTTGAGCACGAAACGACCAAGAAGCATTCGCCACTCGCGGGCGGGCCTTTGAAGCCGTTGCTTGAGACACTACACAAGCTGCAAAAAATCGCCGATGACGCCGCGCCGATGCACATCCGCACCGCGCTCGTCACCGCGCGTTCCGCTCCCGCGCACGAGCGCGCGATCCGGACGCTGATGGCCTGGAACATCGAAATCGACGAAGCGATGTTCCTCGGCGGACTCGACAAAGGCGCGTTCCTGCGTGAGTTCGAACCCGATTTCTTCTTCGACGACCAAATTCGCCACTGCGAATCGGCCCGCGTCGTGACCGCGACCGGGCACGTGCTGAGTGGCATATCGAACGCATCATGACACCCGACCAATCTCCGCTCGGCAAGGCCGTCGTCTACACCGAACAGTACGATCCGATGCTGCTGTTCCCGATCGAACGCAAGAGCGCGCGCGATGCGATCGGCATCGGGGCGCGGCTGCCGTTTTTCGGCACGGATATCTGGAATGCGTATGAGTTGTCGTGGCTGAACCGGCGCGGGAAACCGCAGATCGCGGTCGCGACTTTTTTCGTGCCGGCGGAATCGCCGAATATCGTCGAGTCGAAGTCGTTCAAGCTTTATTTAGGCTCGTTCGCGCAGACGGCTTTCGATTCCATCGATGACGTGCGTGCGGCAATCAAGCGCGATGTGTCGGCGATTTGCGGGGTGAATGTTTCGGTGCAACTGGCAGGGCCCGCGGATTTCGGCAAGCTCGCGATGGAGGAATTCGACGGGTTGTCGCTGGATCGGCTGGATCTGGATACTGACGTTTATTCGCCCGATCCTTCGTTACTCAAAGCGGTTCATGATGAAGCGCCGGTCGATGAGACGCTGTTTTCGAACTTGTTGAAATCGAATTGTCCAGTGACCGGGCAGCCGGATTGGGGCAGTGTGCAGATTCGCTATTACGGCGGACAAATCGATCATGCGGGTTTGCTGCGGTATATCGTTTCTTATCGGGAACATACCGGGTTTCATGAACAATGCGTCGAGCGGATTTTCATGGATATCATGCGGGAATGTCGGCCTGAACGGCTTGCGGTTTATGCGCGGTATACGCGGCGCGGTGGGCTGGATATCAATCCGTTTAGGACGAATTTCAATTTGCCGATGCCGGATAATGCGCGGCTGGCGCGGCAGTAAATGGACTCTATATCAGCATTACCCGGCTCCGGGTAATGCTGATAATGCCAGACAAGGCAGCAAACGTCAGCCGCCCGCCTTCTTATAAGCCACGCAATCCACCTCGACCTTGCAATCAATCACCATCGAAGAAACCACGCAAGCGCGCGCCGGCGGATTTTCTCCGAAATACTCCTTGAACACCTTGTTAAACGAAGCGAAATCCCGCGGATCATCCAGCCAGACGCCGCACCGAACCACATGCTCCGCGCCATACCCCGCTTCCTTCAAAATCGCGAAGACATTCTGAATGCACTTGTGCGATTGCTCGACAATCCCGCCATTGATCACTTCGCCATTTTCCATCGGCGTCTGGCCCGAAACGAACAGCCATCCATCCGCTTCGACCGCCCGTGCAAACGGCATATGCGCGCCGCCCTGACCTTTCCCGCCTTCCACACCATATCGCTTCATCGCTAAACTCCTTTAAAGCTGAAAACTCGAAACTCAAAAAGCGCCGTCCGCATCCAGTCTGGATGCCGAACCGCGCGCCACGAATTGCCCCGCACGCTCGCCGGTCACCGCCCGCTCGCTGTACGTCAAAACCCCGTTCACCCACACGGCATCGATGCCATCCGCCGGCTGCTGCGGGTCGTCGAACGTTGCTGTGTCGCGGACTTTTTCCGCGTCGAACAGCACCAGGTCCGCGTGATAGCCCACCTTCACCTCGCCGCGCTCCGCCAGACCGAAGCGCCGCGCCGACAAGCTCGTCATCTTGCGCACTGCTTCCTCCAGCGAAATCAGCGCCGTATCGCGTGCGTAATGCCCGAGCACGCGCGGAAAAGCGCCCCACAAGCGCGGATGCGGCAGCGGATCGTTCGGCAAGCCGTCCGAGCCGACCATCGTCGCGGGATGCGAGAGAATGCGCCGCACGTCGTCCTCCGACATGTTGTGATACACCGCGCCCGCCGGCTGCAGGCGCTTGCCCGCTTCCTGCTGGCTCACGCCCCACTCGGCCGCGACCTCCCTGATCAGCTTGCCCGCCATCTCGGGATGCGGCTCCGACCACGTGATCGTGATGTCGATGTCGCCGGTCACTTGCTTCAGGTCGAGCGTCGACGAACTGCGGTTGTACGGATAGCAGTCGCAGCCGACCGGCTGTCCATCGCGCGTTTGGTCCAGCGACTTCAGCACCTCGACGCTGCGTCCCCAGTTCGACGGCCCCGCGCACTTCAGATGCGAAATCACGACCGGCACGCGCGCATGGCGGCCGACCTGATACGCCTCGTCCATCGCTTCGAGGATCGCGTCGAATTCGGTGCGCATGTGGGTCGTATAGAGCGCGCCCGCCTTCGACAACGGCTCGGCCAGCGCCTTCACCTCTTCCGGCGGCGCGCTGAACGCGGACCCGTAGGCGAGTCCGCTGCTCAAGCCGAGCGCGCCGTTATCGAGCGCTTCCTCGAGTTGCGCGCGCATGCCTTCGACTTCCGATGGCGTCGCCGCGCGGTCCAGCCGATCCATATGATTATTCCGCAACGCGGTATGCCCGATCAGCGCGCCGACGTTCACCGCCGGCCGCACCTCGTTGACCGCTTCGACATAAGAGGCGAACGTCGGATAGAGGAACGCACCGGCATCGCCGAGCAGGTTCATCGGGTCGGGCGGCTCGCCATTGAGCGTCACCGGCGACACGCTGATGCCGCAATTGCCGACGATCACCGTCGTCACGCCTTGCGTCAGCTTCGGCAGCATCTGCGGCGAGCGGATCACGTGGGTGTCGTCGTGCGTGTGGACGTCGATGAAACCCGGCGCGAGCACGCGTCCTGCTGCTTCGACGATTGCGTCGGCGGTCCAGCCGGCAAGGCCGCCCGGCGGCGTGATCGCGACGATCCGGCCGTCGCGGATGGCGACGTCGCGATCGACCGCCGGCGCGCCGGTCCCGTCGATCAGGCGCGCGCCGACGATCAGCGTATCGGCCGCTTCCGTGCCGGTTTGCGGTTGCGAATCCATGTTCAGTCTCCCAGGGGTTGACGCTCGCCGCCGCCCCGATGCGCATCGAGTGCGTGTTTCATGCGGCGCAGCAGTTCGCGGCTGTGGCTCGCCTGCTTGACGGCGAGTTCGGTGACGAGCAGGTCGAGCGCCATCATCATCGCGTAACGCGATGACGACGGTTTGTAGATGAAATCGGTTTCGATCGCGATGATCGGGATCAGCCAGTCGGCGAGTTGCGCGAGCGGTGACGCAGGCGCCGTCAGCGCGATCACGCGGGCGCCGTATTCACGCGCGAGACGGCAGCTTTCGACCATCTCCGGCGTCTGGCCGGTCACCGAAAGCGCGACCACGACGTGCTCCCTGGAAAGCGTCGCCGCCACCATGCGCTGCAGCAAGCCGTCCTGGTACGACGCCACCGGCCGCCCCAGCCGCACGAGCCTGAAGCGCATCTCGTCGGAAAGCGCGGTGGAACCGCCGCCCATGCCGAACACGTAGATCATCGAGGCTTGCCCGAGCGCATCGGCCGCCGCTTCGATCGGCGCCGAACGCAGCGCGCCCTGGTTGTGGGCGAGCGTCGTCTGCACTTCCTCGAAGATGCGGGTGGCGAGCGAGTCAGGCAGGTCGTCGGGTTCGCGCTTCAGGAAACGCTGGCCGACCGCCGCCGCCTGCGCGAGCCGCAACTTCAGTTCGCGCACGTCGTCGCAGCCGACCGCCTTCGCGAACCGCGTCACGGTCGCGATGCTCACTTCCGCCTTCTCCGCGAGCGCGCCGATGCTCGCGCGCGACGCGCCGGTGAGATCGTCGAGAATCAGCGCCGCCACCTTGCGTTCGGCCGAGCGCAGGTCGGGCGCGCGCTCGGCAATCCGGGCGACGATGTCGAAACCGAGCGGTTCGATGGACGCGTTCATTGGGGTTTCTACGGCTTGGTACTAAATAACAATTTATCACGCATCGTACTTTCGGTACCATGTGGTCGTCAACCTTGGCGCCAGTTAAGTATCGACAGAACTCTATTTAAACGAACGATGGAGTGCAGGACATGAAAGTTACAAACTATCAAAGCGCGGCAATCGACCCGTTCGGCAAGGGTCTCGGCATGGTCCCGGGCACGGGCATCCAGCTTGGTGACGCGGGGCGTCTCGAATGGAATCTGCTCGACGAGGACGTGAGCCTGCCGGCCGCCGTGCTGTACGCCGACCGCATCGAGTACAACCTGAAGTGGATGCAGGCGTTCGTCGCGGAATACGGCGTGAAGCTCGCGCCGCACGGCAAGACGACGATGGCGCCGCAGTTGTTCCGCCGCCAGCTCGAAGCCGGCGCGTGGGGCATTACGCTCGCGACCGCGCATCAGGTGCGCGCGGCGTATCGCGGCGGCGTGCATCGCGTGCTGCTCGCCAACCAGCTGGTCGGCAAGCGCAACATGGGCATGATCGCGGAACTGCTGACCGATCCGAATTTCGAGTTCTTCTGCCTGGTCGATTCAGCGGATGGCGTCGATCTGCTCGGCGCGTTCTTCAGTGACGTCAAGAAGCAGTTGAACGTGCTGATCGAACTCGGCGTGCCGGGCGGGCGCACCGGCGTGCGCGACGACGCGCAACGCGAAGCCGTTCTCGCGGCGATCGCCCGCTGGCCGGGCACGATTCATCTGGCGGGCGTGGAGTTGTACGAAGGCGTGTTGCAGGACGAATCGAAGGTGCGCGAATTCCTGCAAAGCGCGGTGGCGATCACGCGCGCGCTCGTGACCGAAGGGAAGATCACGCGCAAGCCGGCGATTCTGTCAGGCGCGGGCTCGGCATGGTACGACGTGGTCGCCGACGAATTCGCGAAGGCGAACAGCGACGTGATCGAAGTCGTGCTGCGCCCGGGTTGCTATCTGACGCACGACGTCGGCATCTACAAGAAGGCGCAGAACGAGATTTTCGCGCGCAATCCGATCGCGAAGAAAATGGGGCAAGGACTGAAGCCGGCGCTGCAATTGTGGGCGTATGTGCAGTCGATTCCGGAGCCGGATCGCGCGATCATCGGCCTGGGCAAGCGCGATTCCGCGTTCGATGCCGGCATGCCTGAGCCGGCGCGGCACTATCGGCCGGGCACGGAGGCACCGCGCGACGTCTCCGCCGCCGACGGCTGGGAAATCTTCGGCCTGATGGACCAGCATGCGTATCTGCGGATCAAGCCGGGCGACGATGTGAAGGTCGGCGACATGATCGCGTTCGACATCTCCCATCCGTGCCTGACCTTCGACAAATGGCGTCAGGTGCTGGTCGTCGATCCGAAGTTCCGCGTGACGGAAGTGATCGAGACGTTCTTCTAGACGTCGTCGTTCGGGGTGGCGTTGGCGGCGGCGCTCGACGCCGTCACGTCCTGGATGCGCTGCTCCAGCATCCGCAGCGCGCCGGACAACGCCGCGATCGCATCGTCCGGGAGCGAGGCCATCGTGTCGTGCAGGAACGCGTTCCTGCGCGGCAGGCCGGCTTCGGTGGCTGCGCGGCCTTGCTCCGTCAACACCACGTTGGAAATCCGGTTGTCGCGCGGATCGACGCTGCGCGCGATCCACCCGAGCGCCTCGAGCGCCTTCAACTGGCGCGTGAGCGCGCCCGGATCGACACGCAGGCGCTCGACCAGCTTCTTCTGCGACAACTCGCCCGCGTGCTCGTGCAGCGCGAGCAGAATGCGCCAGCGCGGCATCGGCTGCCCGACCTGCGTTTCGAACGCCGACATGAACGCCCGGTACGTGCGCCCGAACTGCTGCACGACGGCGATGCGGTCCTGTTCTTCCATGCTCTCTTCCCTGCGATTCATTCGGCCATGATCGTCGGTTCGACGTGGCCTTTGAGGCGAACCGGCGGCACGCGCCGCGACTGCCACAGCGCGATCACCGCGACGACCGCGGCCAGCGCAAGCCCGATGTGAATCGCGGCGACGAGCGCCTCGCGGGCCGCTTCCAGCAGCAGCGCGCCGTTGTGCCCGGCCGCTCCGAGTTGCGACAGCAGCGTGCCCTGCGCTTCGCGATTGATCAGGATTTGCGGATCCGAGAGATCGGCGAACCAGTGGGTCGCGTGGTCCTTCTCCAGCGCGAGCTGAACGCCGCTCGCGTAAAGGTGCGTGACGAGCGTGCCGGTCAGCGCCGTGCCGATCATCCCGCCGATCATGCGCAGCGATTGCAGCAGCGCCGTCGCGATACCGAGATGCTGGCGGCCCGCCGTCTGCTGCGCGAAAACCGTCAGGTTCGGCATCACGAAGCCGAGTCCGAGTCCGCCGATCAGCATGAACGTCATCAGCACGGGACGCGGCATCGCGCGCGTGGCGATCACGACGCCAAGGCACGCCAGCACGAGCAGCGCAAAGCCGACGTAGAGCATCGCATTCGGATTCTTCACCCGCGTGACGATGCGCCCGTTCGCGATACTGCCGATCGTGATGAACACCACGAGCGGCGTGATCATCAGCCCGGCGTCCTTCGGCGACATGCCGAAACCGCCCTGGAACAGAAGCGGCGCGTAGAAAAGCAGCGAAAACATCGTGAAGCCGCCAAGAATCGCGAGCGTGAAGAGCGCGGCGAGACTCTTGTTGCGGAACATGTCGATAGGAAGAATCGCGTAATCGCAGCGTTTTTCCCACACCCACAGCGCGACCGAACTCGCGATGCTCGCGACGATCAGCGTGATCGTCTCGGCGTTCAGGCCTTGCTTTGGCACGGTCTCGACGAACATCTGCAGCGAACCGAGCGCAACCGCGATCAGTGCGGCGCCGGGCCAGTCGAGCCGCATCTTGCCTTCATGCGCGACGTGCCGAAGATGCGGCAGGAAGCGCCAGACGAAGAACAGCGACAATGCGCCGACCGGCAGATTCACATAGAACACCGACCGCCAGCCGTAATACTGGGTGAGAAACCCGCCGAGCGACGGCCCGACCGCGTTCGCGATGCCGAACGCCGAACTGATCAGGACCTGCCAGCGCAGGCGCACGACGTTGTCGGGGAACAGGTCGGCGATGCAGGCGAACGCGGTGCCGACGAGCATCCCGCCGCCGATGCCCTGCAACCCGCGCGCGAGCACGAGGAACATCATGCTGTTGGCGAGGCCGCACAGCGCCGACGCCACCGTGAACACGACGATCGATGCAATCACGAACGGTTTGCGTCCGTAGTAATCGCCAAGGCGGCCGAAAATGGGTACGGTGATGACGGAGGTCAGCAGATACGAGGTGGCGACCCACGCGTAGAGGTCGAAGCCCTTGAGTTCGGCGACGATGGTCGGCAGCGCCGTGCCGACGACAGTCTGGTCGAGCGCGACCAGCATCGTCACAAACGATATGCCGAGCATCGCCATCAGCGATTCGCGGAACGGAAGGACCTGGGAGCTGGAGTGCTGCGCGGCTGTATGAACGGCCATTTTTGCTACCGCAATGATTGACAAGTCAACGGAAATTGAATTTTAGCATGTGAAAAGGCGCTAATCTGTTCACCAATCCACTCTTTCACGTTTTTCAAGACGCCAAAATGGAACCCACGCCAATCGTCACCACGCCCCTTTCCACCGATGATCTCGAAGCGCTTCGCCACGCGAAGGAAGCGCTCGAAAGTCCGTCGCTGACGATGAAGCTGGCGGGTGTCGTCGGCGCGCCGATCGAAAAGCTGATGGCGAAGATGCCGAACGTCGCGCAGGAAAAGATCGACGAGGCCACGCAGGTCGCGCTGAAGAAATGCCTCCAGTTGGCGCTGCGCACGCTCGGCAAGACGGGGCCGCACGACTCGCTGATGGCGCCGCCGCCCGACAAGCCGCACAACCTGATGCACAAACTCGCGGTCGCGACGACCGGCGCCGCGGGCGGCGCGTTCGGCCTGTTCGCGCTGCCGGTCGAATTGCCCGTCACGACCACGCTGATGTTCCGCTCGATCTGCGACATCGCCCGCAGCGAGGGCGAGGACATCCACCGCATCGACACGCAATTGCAATGCATGATGGTGCTCGGCATGGGCGGCCCGACCAAAAGCGACGACGCCGCCGACATCGGCTATTTCATCGTGCGCGGCGCGCTGGCGCAGTCGGTGTCGCGCGCGACCAACGAGATCGCCGCGAAGGGCTTGAGCAGCCACGGATCGACGGCGCTCATCAAGTTCCTGCATACGGTGGCGTCGCGATTCTCGGTGCAGGTCAGCGAACAGGTCGCGGCCAAGTCGATTCCGGCCATCGGCGCGGTGCTCGGCGCGATGGTCAACACCGTGTTCATCGACCACTTCCAGCAAATGGCCCACGGCCATTTCACCGTGCGACGGCTGGAACGGCAATACGGCCAGTTGGCGATCGAGCGCGCGTATCAGACGATCGAGATTTCCGGCAGCCGCTGAGCCGTCGCGTTCGCCGTCGCGCCGCGGATGAAATCGGCGGCGCGGGCCACCGCACGGTTCGCCTCCGGCATGAACGGCGCGAACAACTGGAAGCCGTGCGGCACGTTCGGCCAGATCTCGAAGTCGACGATCACGCCGGCCGCACGCGCTTTTTCCGCGACGCGTGTGGCGTCGTCGAGCAAGACTTCCGTGTCGCCCACCTGGATCAGGAGCGGCGGCAAATCGTCGAAGCGGCCATAGAGCGGCGACGCGTAGGGATTCGTCGGGTCCGCGTCGCCCAGGTACACCTTCGCCGCGCGCGCGAGCGCCGCGCCGTGGAACATCGGGTCGCGGCCGTCGTTCGTCACGAGCGATCCGCCCGTCGACGCCAGGTCCGTCCACGGTGAAAACAGAACGGCGCACGCTGGCAGCGGGTAGGAGCCGTCGCGCAACGCAAGCAGCGTCGCGAGCGCGAGACCGCCGCCGGCGGAATCGCCAGCGATGGCGATCGACTGCGCGGGAACGCCGTCGGCAAGCAAGCGACGGTAGGCGGAGACGGCGTCGTCGAGCGCGCACGGAAAGCGGTGCTCCGGCGCCAGCCGATAGTCGAGGGAGAAGGTGCGCGCGTTCGCTTGCGTAGCGAGCGCAAAGACCACCGACCGGTGACTGCGCGGCGAGCAAAAGTAATAGCCGCCGCCGTGGAAGTAGAGGATCGTGGTTTGTCGCGGCTCGGCGTCGGCGGTGAGCCATTCGCCTCGCAGGGGAAAGTCGTTTGCGTCGTTGCGTTCGGTCAGGTGCCAGCCGGCCGGCAGCTTCGGCGTCCAGACGCGTCGTGCCGCGTACGCCCGCGCACGTGCAACATCGATCACGGGCTTCGCGGTCTCGGGCCGCAACCGGCGACGCACGATCCAGCAAGCCAGCGCGCTTTGCCAACTCATTGTGGAATTCCAAGGTGTCGTGGCGCAGTCGGGCGATACGACATGAGTTCAGTTCGCCGGCATGACCTGTCCGCGAATCTCGCCAGATGGATTCTCAGCCGTGTGGATGTTGAAGTACCACTGGCCAGCCATCAGATCGGTGATCTGTTGATCGGTCAACGTGGCTTTTCCTTTCATCGGACTCGCGAGCACGCTTTTGTCGACAGGCACCTGCACCTTCGCGTTTTGTCCGACCGGCGCGGGTCCGTGGAAGTGCGCCATCGTGACCGGGCCTGAAAGCTCATCGTACGTCGCGGTCCAGGTCAGCATCTTGGTCGATGTGTCGAATTGCGCATCGAGGACGCCGTGGCCCTTGCTCACGCGAGGCGGCACTTCGCTCGACGGCTGCAGATTGGCCTTCAGGTCGACCGTATCGGCGAAGGATGCGGTGGTTGTCAACGCAGAAAGGAGCAGCGCAGTCGCCAAGGCGATGCGTGGTCTGATTATTGATGTCATCTTGCTCTCCTGGTGCCGGATGGCGCGTGTGTGTCTGTCTGTCGCTGGTCTTCCGGTCCATGGTAGTGCATTTGGGGCGAGATCGTTCTGGTTAGCGAGTTGACTACGCACGATGCAATGCGAAAGGGCACCTCGCGGTGCCCTTTCGCTTACTGCTTACAGATCAAGCCGCTTTAGAAGCGGTGACGGATACCCGTCGACACGACGACCTGGTTGCCGCTCGCAGACGAATTCACGCCATAGATGTTCGCACGGCCCTTGTCCGTCGCTTTCTGATACACGCCTTCCGCGTAGATGTCCGTGCGCTTCGACAGCAGGTAGTCGGCCTGCAGGCCCACCTGGTGGTAGTTGACTTTCTCGGACTGACCAAAGCCGTGCAGGTTCGCGCTGGTGTACGTGTATTCGCCGCCCAGCGCGAGAGCCGGCGTGAGGTTGTAGCGCGCGTTCAACTCGTAGTTGTTGAAGTTGGCATCGGCATCCGAAGCCAGGACATCGTCGAAACGGCTTTGCGTCCACACGCCGCCGAACGTCAGTGCGCCGGCCGAGTAGCTCGCGCCTACGCCGTACGTGCGCTGACGCTTCGTGCTGATCGTGCCTGCCGCGCCGATGTTACCGTTACCCGACCCGAGGTTCGCAGCGTTCGCTTCGGTGATTGCACCGCCCGCGTTGCCGTTCGCGCCCTGCGTCTGCAGGTAGGCTGCGGCAACCTTGAGCGGGCCGTTCGCGTACTGCATGCCGGCGCTATACGCACGGTTGGTCGCGAAGGCTTCCGAGTTGTTCGAGAAACCATACAGACCACCGAACGAGAAGCCGCCGTAGTTCGCGCTCTGGTACTTGATCGAGTTGTTGATACGGAACGAGTTGTCCGTGTTGTCGTTGTCGTACGGATGCGAGAAGAACGTGCCGCCCCAGCTGCCGTTAGCCGTCAACGGGCCGAGGTAGTCCACGACGGAGTCGTACTGACGGCCGAGCGTCACCGTGCCGAAACCGTTGGTCGTCAAACCGACGTAAGCCTGACGGCCAAACTGACGGCCGTCTTGACCGGCGCGGCCATTGGTAATGTCGAAGCCGTTCTCCAACGCGAAGATAGCCTTCATGCCGCCGCCGAGGTCTTCCTGACCACGCAGACCCCAACGGCTGCCTTGCAGGTTACCGCTCGACATGTCGAAGTTGGAAACCTGGCGATCCGGACCCGGGCCAGTATTCTGCACGTTGTTCACATAGGTGAACCCAGCATCGACAATCCCGTACAGCGTCACGCTGCTCTGCGCACTCGCGGCAGTCGCGAAAGAAGCGGATACGGCCGCCACAATCAGAGTCTTTTTCATGTGTGATCCTTTGAATGAGTCTCGCGACTCGATTGGTTGCTAAACGCGGCGCTGCTGCTCTTCGTCAAGGCTCTGAGCACCGCGCCTCCGGTTTGTCCGGACACCGTTATTCGGCAGCCCAAAGTTTATGGCGCGGCCGTTTAGGGCAACCACCAAAGGAAGCACAATAATCATTTCGAATAAGTCGAAAAATCCAATTTTGATACGGGGAAACACTGACTTCCCATAGGCTTACGTCTATCTCGAAATAACATCCGTAATCCGAAATAATTACCGGAGTTGCGCACATGCGACAGTGTCCGGATAGAGACAACGGCACAACTTCGGACTATTCGTATTTAACTTAGCCGCACACCGTCATACCATCGCGCGCGAGACCGGCGCCGCGCTTTCCTTGTGCGTCGCCCTCAATCCGTCGCGCCCTTCCCGCCAGCGCGCATCTCACCGGGCAGGACCATGAATCACCTACAAGCCATGCGCGTTTTCCTGAAGGTTGCCGAAGCCGGCTCGTTCGGGCGGGCTGCAGCGGGCCTCGAATTGTCGAATGCAGTCGTCACGCGTTATGTTGCGCTGCTCGAAACCCACCTCAACACGCGCCTGTTGAACCGCACCACGCGCAGTGTCTCGCTGACCGAGGCCGGGCACACCTACGCGCTCGGCTGCAAGGCGGTGCTCGATCAGGTCGACGAGATCGAGGCCGCCATTTCGAGCAGTTCCACCGATCCGTCCGGCACGCTCAGGCTCGTCGCCTCCGCGTCGTTTTCGCTGCATGGACTCACGCCGCTCCTGAGCGCGTATCGCGACAGCTTTCCCAACGTGAAGCTTCGGCTGACGTTGCTGCACCGGCCAGTGGATCTCGTCGACGAAGGCTTCGATGTCGGCATCGTCGTGCCGCGCCTCGTCAACAGCGGCACGCTGATCAATCGCCCGTTGTTCAAGGTGACGCCGGTGGTCGTCGCCGCGCCGGTCTATCTTGCGACGCACGGCACGCCGGCGCGTCCCGCCAGCCTCGCGAAGCACACGTTTCTTGCGCCGTCGTCGGATATTCATGGATCGACGTGGTCGTTCACGGGCCCATCGGGCGTCGATGAAGACGTGTCGCTGGACCCGGCATACACGGTGAACAACTCGCAGATGCTGCGTCAGGCGGCCATGTCCGGAATGGGTATCACCGTGCTGCCCGAAAGCCATGTCGCGCGCGACATCGAAAGCGGCGCGCTGGTGCGTCTTCTGCCGGGCTTCGCGGTGAAGCATGCGGACAAGGAAGTGTCGCTCGTGTATCCGGGGCGCCGGCATGTGTCGGCCAAGACACGCTCGTTCGTCGACTTCACGCTCGCGTACTTCCGCAGCGACGCGGCGCCAACGCAGTTTCAGTCCGTTGTGGCGGGTTGATCGGCGCAAAAAAGCAAACGCGGCCCGGAGGCCGCGTTCAGTCAACACGTCTGTTGGACTATTTCGCTAGGCTATCGCGGCGCACTGTCCCTCGATGCGTTCGAGCAGAATCTCACAGCGGGCAATCAACGCGACGCCATCCTGGCGCACCCGCGCCCGAGTCTTGTCGCGGAGATCACTTCTGAACGCGTCGAGTGCCGCGAGCAGCGGCCGGTATTGCAGGACGCTCGCAGCACCGAACACGCGATGATGCCATTCGCGTAGATGCTCGACCGAGCCGTTGTCAAGCAACGGCTTCAACGCTGCGAGGTCGTCGCGGAATGAGGATACGAACGAATCCAGAAGGGCCTTCACCGTCGACTCGCTGCCCCAAAGCTGAGTCATATACGTCAGGTCGAGGTCGTCATCGGACTTCGGCGCGACCGAAACCACCGGCACCTGCTGCACGTTCGCCTCGACCGGCGGCACCGGGCCGTCCGACACACGCCAGCGGTTCAAGTGATCGCGCAGGGTTGCGAGCCGGGTCGGCTTGATGAGGCAGTCGTCCATGCCCGCCTCGCGACACATCCTGAGTTCTTCCGGCGCGGTGCTCGCGGTGACGCCGAGGATCGGAAGGCGCCTTGCCGTGCCGAGTTCGCTCGCCCGAACACGCCGCGCAAGCTCGTAGCCTGTCATGTTCGGCATATGACAGTCGGTGATCAGGAAGCCGTAGCGCGTGTTCCTGAGCGCGGCGAGCGCCTCCACGCCATCGTGCGCGACATCGCAAGCGAAGCCGAGCAGCGAAAGTTGATGCCGGATCAGTTCCTGATTCACCGGATGATCCTCGGCGACGAGCACGAGCCTGCCGCTCTTCAACGCCCGGTCGCGATCCGGCGCCTGCATGTTCGCCCCGACGCCGCCGGTCGCGCGCGAGACGATCTGCGGCAGCCCGGTCAGCGCGGCCACGCACGCGGCGCCGAGACCGCGCCAGGAGATCGGATTCACGCTCACGCGGATGTCGTCGTCGAGAATGCGATAGCCCGTTGGCTTCGGCTTTTCCGTGACGTGGATGACGCGCGATTTCACCGGCAGGGAATCCTTATGCGCGTCGCTCAGGAACACGAGGTCGACGCCGTCGAACGTCTGCGCACGCTTTAATGCTTCGTCGCGGGCTGGCAGCACGCGCAGCACGAGACCGAGCGCCCGTCCATAGTCGACCAGCGCGCGAGCGACGCGCATGTCGTCGAGCGCGATGATGCCGTTCTTGCCGCGCAAGCCGTCGATCTGGTATTGCGCCGTATCGACCGGCATCGCAAGCCGCACGGTCATCCGCGTGCCGACGCCGACTTCACTTTGCAGATGAAGCGTGCCGCCCATCAGTTCGACGAGCTTGTGGCAGATCGTCAGGCCGAGGCCGGTTCCTCCGAAGCGTCGGGTGGTCGAAGTCTCCGCCTGCACGAACGGCTCGAAGAGACTTGCCTGCGCTTCTGCGGCAATGCCGATGCCTGTATCTTCCACGCACAGTTCGATCACCTGCCCGCCGTTACCATCCTCGGCCATCTGCACGGAGATCGCGACCTCCCCTTTCATCGTGAACTTGATCGCGTTGCTCATCAGGTTGAACAGCACCTGCCGCAAGCGGACGCTGTCGCCTCGCACGCTCGCGGCCACCTCGGGCGCGACGTCGACGCGCACCCTCAAGCCCTTTTCGTGCGCACGGCTCGCGAGCAAGCCGACGGCGTTGTCGACGAGCTCGCGCAGGTCGATTGGCATCGACTCGATGTTCAGTCGCCCGGCCTCGATCTTCGAATAGTCGAGCAGGTCGTCGAGAATCTGCAGCAGCGCGCTCGCCGAATCCTGGATCATGCCAAGCATCTGCGCCTGGTCCCGGTTGAGCGGCGTGTTCTCGAACACTTCGACAAGCCCCAGCACGCCGTTCATCGGCGTACGTATTTCGTGGCTCATCATGGCGAGAAAGTCGTCCTTGGCCCGCGACGCGGCCTCCGCGATATCGCGTGCCCGTGCAAGCTCGTCGGCCCGCGCGCGCTCGACGCTCGCATCGACCCAATAGCCACTCCACACGACGGCGCCGTCATCCTCCCGGCGCGCCGCCAGAACCGCACGCACCCAGCGGTTGCCGTCGTCCACGGTCGAGCGGAATTCGGCGTGGACCGGGTCCAGCGTCGACGCCGAGCGTTCGATCACTTCGCGAAGCGTGCCCTTGTCCTCGTGATGAATCTGCGACAGGCACGCCAGTTGATCCTCGCCGAGCGCCGAAAGGTCGACGCCGAACAGCGGCCGCGTATCGCCGCCGATGTACGGAAAGCTGTAGGTGCCGTCGGACGTGCGACGCAACTGAAACACGACGGCGGGCAGCGAGCGCGTCACGTCGTGCAGACGGCGCTCGTTTTCGCGCGCGCGCATTTCCGCGTCGCGAATGTCGGTGATGTCGATCATCGTGCCGACGATGCCCGCCATCGCGCCATCGGCAGCCGTGAACGTGCCGGTCCAGAAGAGTCCATGACGGGACTGACCGTGGCGATCGCAAAACTCCAGTTCGACTTGCTGGCGTGTCTCGCTCGCAATGCTCAGGGCCGCGAGTTCATGCATCTGCTTGCTGTGATCCGCGCCCCACGGCATGACTTCGAGTGCCGTGCGCCCGATGATTTGATCGCGCCGCACCCCCAGCGCCTCCTCGAACGCGCGATTGACCGCGATATACCGATTGTCGAGGTCCTTCGCGACGAGCGGATACGGCACCACCTCCATCATCGTGCGTTGAAAGCTCAGTTGCGTGGCGAGACGCTCCTCGGTTTCGATGCGCCGGCTCATCTCGCGCTGCAGGAGCAAGAACGCGCGCAGCGTGATGGCCAGCACCACGCCGATTGCGATCAGCGCGGGCAAAAGGCGCAGCGCATTGACGCTCCAGCCGCGTTGCGGCTCGGCGAGCGCCACCTGCCGGGCGATGTTGATCTTCTGCTTCTCGGCCTCGGGCATCGCCTTCAAGGCGCGGTCGACGAGCGTCACCAGTGCGGCTGATTCGGGGCGCAATGCAAATCCGATGCTTTCCGACTTGCCCGCCGGCCCGAGTATTTTGAGTTGATCGCCGTAACGCGAGGACAGGGCCAGATCCACGGCCGCGAGATCACCCACCGCGGCATCGGCTTCGCCGTTCGCGACACGATCGAGCGCCGCGTCCAGATTCCGCACGAAGACGAACTTTGCTCGCGGCGCGAGGTTCGCGAGTTCGCCGTCGGTGGCGAGTCGTTCGCTCGCTGCGATCCGCTGCAGCGGCAAATCGTCGAGGTTTTTCACGGCAGCCTGCCCGTGCCGCCCGACAATGACAAGCGGATAGCGGTCGTGCGCCTGGGTTGGAATGCCGCCGTAAAGTCTGGCGGGATTACGCTCGGCGGTGAGGATCATGTCGACATCGCCGCGAGCGAACGCGCGCTCGACGGCAGCCGGATCCGCATATCCGCGACGGTCGAAGGTCACGCCCAGCGTCTTCGACAGGTACGCGAGATAAGCCACTCCGATTCCGCTCGCGTGGCCATTCGAATCGACGTAGCTGAACGGCGCCCAGGCGGCATCAAAGCCGACGGTGACGGGCGGCAATGACCCAAGATAGTGCCGCTCCTGAGCGCTCATGACGAACGGACGAGTTGGACCGAAAGCCGGATGGACTTTCTCGTTCGATTCAGAGCGAATACTGCGCAACCGATCCGAATCGAGCTTGAGCAGGCGTTCGTTCAGGTCGTTGCGCAACGACTCGCGTCCGGCGGGAACAGCGAAGCGCGACTCGTTCAGTTCACCGTTGTCGGTTCGTATGACGCCGAGCGTGCTGAATTCCAAAGCGTCGAGCAAGCGACTCGCGCCCGGCGCGAGTCCGAGATAGACGTCGGCTGTGCGCTGAGCAACGGCCTGAAGCGCCTGCCGGCCGTCACGATAGGCGCGAATCTTTGCATCGGGAAACCGTTCACGGATCAGCCGCTCCAGCGCGTAGCCCTCTTCGATCGCCACGACTGCTTGCCGCATGCCGCCACGCGAAATCGTCGAGAAATCGGCAGTTCGCGCAATCAGGATCGCCTGGTCGTAGGAATACGGGACGGTGAAAGTCAGGCAGCCAGCGCGGTCCGCGGCACGCGACACGTTCGCCAGAATATCGACGTCGCCCGCGCACGCCGCGTCGATCATCTCGGCCATCGAGGAATAAGCGCGCGCGTCGAACCGGACATTCGGCCCGGTGAGTTCGCGCAATACGTCGATGCTCATGCCGGACGGCGCGCCGCGCGCGATCGTTGCGGACGGATCCGCCGCGGCGGCGAGCACGCCGACCGTGAGGACCGCGTAGTCCTTCAGCGGGCGGGCGGCATTGACCGCGCGGCTCGGGTCGGCATGCGCAAAGAGACTCGCCGGGAGCAGGATCGACAGAAGCAGAAGCCGGGTCCAGAGACGCGTTAGCCGTGACGTGGAGAAGAGCTGATTCAAGGTTGGCATGGCCTCCGATACCATCGATGCGCGCTATCGCAGCGGCGAGTCGTTGAGTGTCCTTTCGGCGGTGCTCGAGCCGGAACTCGCATCGCCGCCAAAGAGCACCGGATAGGACAGACCGGCAAGCACGCCGCCGGCGAGGGGCGCTGCCCAGAAAAGCCACAACTCATCGAGCGCCCATCCACCGGCGATAAGTGCCGGCCCCGTGGATCGCGCCGGATTCACCGACGCACCGGTTATCGGGATCGTCACCGCGTAAATCAAAGCCAGTGTCAACCCGACGATCAATGGACCGGCCAGGCGAAATGGCCGGCTTCGCGCCATCGTGAGATTCGCCAGGACAAAAATGAAACTCATCACCGCTTCGGCAAGAAACGCCGCGTGCAGCGGATAGTTACCGGGCGAATGGCTTTCGTATCCATTGACGCCGAAACCGGAGCCGTAGACGTCAAAGCCGGACCGCGCGCCAGCGAAGACATAGAGCAAGGCGGCGCCTGCGATCGCGCCTGTCACCTGCGCCAGGATGTAGGGCACGAGATCGCGAACGGGGAAGCGATTCGCGATGGCGAAGCCGACTGTGACAGCGGGATTGAAATGAGCGCCGGAGATTGGACGGAAGATGTAATTGGCAACGGTGACGGCGAGGCCGAACACGAGCGCCTGCCCGAGCACACCGGGTTCGGCCGCCCAATACCCCGCAGCCGACACGCTGCATCCGCATCCCATGAGAACGAGCCAGAAGGTTCCCGCGCATTCGGCAGTCAATCTTCTAATCACGTTGCTCCTTGCTTCATGGATGAGGGCAGTGCCACTGTGGATGCCGAAGGCGTTGGTGCAGACATCAGATACGCGGAAAATGCAAGTCTGACGCGTATGATCCACACCTGAAATCAGAAGAGTCCGAGATAGGTCTGAGTCTTGACGCAGGACATCCCGAAGAGCAGCGTTTCATGCCAGTCCGATCTGCTGCAAATAGGCGATCAGTTCGAGCTCGGAGCGGAGGCCCAGCTTGCGCATCGCACAACGCCGCTGTGTGGCGACGGTCTTGCTACTGCGCCCGAATTCGCGCGCAATCTCCGGTATGGTCATTCCGCTCGCATACAGTCGAAAGACGTCCCACTCGCGGGCACTCAGCGTGCCCGCGCCGGCGGAGGCCCCGTCTTGAACGGCGGACAAGACTTCCCACGCGTGCGGCGACGCGAAACGCCTGCCGCCGGTGATCGCAGTAATCGCTTCGGTCAGCGACTGCGCCGTATCCCGCTTATCGACGACTCCATCCACGCCCAGATGAAACAAGCCCGCGACCATTTGCGGATGCGCGATCATCGTCACTGCGACGATGTAAGGCCGCGGCACCTGCCTCACCAGGCGCTTGAGAAATGCGATGGAATTGCTCTCGCCATTCACGCCTTGCATGCCGATATCCGAGAGCACGAAATCACAGGGAATATCTGCGATTTGCGTCGCAAGGGAATTCGCGTCGCTTGCAGTGGCGACAACGTCGATTCGACGGTCCTGTCGCAGGCATGCGCAGATTCCCTCGCGGACTATCGGATGATCATCCGCAACGATGACTCTGATTTTTGTATCCATCGTTCTTTTTGATTTTTTCGCCGGGGCGGCGGTCTCGTTTCGGAGATCCTTGGTTATGCCCGGGCGTAGATCGAACGAATCGACGTATCACGCCCGGCGCGGCTGAACCAACCCGCTGTCGAACGCGAATCGATACAGTTCTGCATCCGTCGATAAATCGAGCTTGCGCATGGCCGCACATTTCTGCGCGCTGATCGTCTTCACGCTGCGACCTAGTTCCTTCGCGATTTCCGTCACATTGCCGCCCTGCGCATAGCGCGCGATGACATCGAGTTCGCGCCGCGTCAGCTTCTTGCGGATCAGGTCGACGCGGTTCGCGACGTTGGCATCGGCGAGAAGCGCGCGCACCGACGGCCCGAGATAGTCCTCCTGCGCGAGCACCGTAACGATGGCCACATAAATCAGCTCAAGCCGGTCCTGCTTGCTGACGACCGCATTGGCGCCCGCTTCAAGCGCCTGCGCGATCAAGTCCGCGTCCGTCATCATCGACAAAACAACGATCGCCGCCTTTGGATGCCTGCCCGCGATGTGCTTGATCAGGTCGATGCCGTCACCGTGCTTTCCGCCGGGCATGAAAAAATCCATGATCACGACATCGCATTCGACTTTCGCGAGCGCCTCGCCCAATTCAGTTGAATCCTGTGCCCGGCACACGATCTCGATGTTCGCAATATTCGCGATCAGCTTCTCGATAGCGAGAATGACCAGTGGATGATCGTCGGCTACCGCCAGGCGAATCTTTTTAGTGAAAGCATGCATTGACCCGCTCCTTTTTCCGGGCGTTTCTCTGGATTTCCTTAGTAATCCATAGCAACAGAAGGCTTGAACGCCGTTGGAAATAACGCACGCAAGCATCAGTCATCGGCGCATTCTTCAATATAAGATGCGTCCTAAAATCGGTAATATTTTCCATTCGAGGTCAGGTCAAGCCGTGCGCACGCGCGAACGCGAACAAACCGGGGTCGTTTCGCACTCCGAGCTTGCTCATCGCGTCGCGCTTCTGACGACTGATCGTTCTCACGTCGCGGTCAAGCGAGCGCGCGATCTCGGTGATCGACATGCCGCTCGCGAACATGCGCACGACCTCGATTTCGCGCGGCGAAAGACGCGGCCCGTCTGCGAGTGCATCGGTCTCCGCGCCTGCGACCGCCAGTGCGGCGACGATCGACGTGCTGAGATACCGGCGCCCGACGCCCGCGAATCGCACGGCCGCCGCCAATTCTTCCATTGACTCGACCTTGTTCAACAGACTCATTGCGCCGGCGTTCAGGATGGAACGCAGGATCGCCACGTTGCTCATGCTCGTGAGCACGACGATTCGAATGTGCGGCCAGTCGCGGCACACGCGCCGGATCAGGCGCAGCCCGTCCTCGGACTGCGAGCCTTGCTCCGGCATCGCGAAATCCGTGACCAGTACATCGCAATGGGTCGTTTCGAGCAGGGCCACCAGCGCGCTCGCATTGACTGCCTCGCCCACTATTTCCAGGCTCTCATCCGCGCTGAACGTCGCCCGTATGCCCAATAACACAAAAGGGTGATCGTCAGCCAAAACGACACGCAATTTCAAAGCGGCCCTCCGAATTTTTTATTTTGTTTATGCTTGAATCTGAATTCCAGCCGATATTCCGTGCTTATTTGCGTCTTTAACTGCTTCATCAGTACCGCCAAAAAATACTGCTTAAGTCATTCGGGATACTGATAAACCGATATTTCAAATGAAACCGTCTGTCGCTTATTTTCAGGAGCGTAGACGGTGGAAAATACATTCTCCATACGATTTGTCCTATTTCCCTTTGATATTCTCCGGCAGGTCTAGCCGGAAAGGCGCCAATATAGGTGGCGCCAGAGGCGCGCCCTATAGGCAAATGACTATTCGGCTTGCGTAGCCGCGATCTTGGAAAATCGGAGACGAAACTGGCAATAAATGTCAAAAATTCATTTTTGTTTTAGCGTAGCTTTGAAACTAGCAATGAAGACTGATTCTCAAAGAATTCTCAAATTCATGAGAATGAAAATTAGGAAAGCGCAAAAGCCCGTCAAGTCCCGATCAAAAAAAAGCCCGCGACAGATACGTCGCGGGCTTCTTTTAAATAATCGTAAAGCTTTAGAACGGAATATCGTCATCCATCTCGTCGAAGCCGCCGCCGGCCGGCGCGCTCGGGCGTGTCGATCCGCCTCCCGCACCGCCGCCCCCTGCGCTGCGGCCACCCGCCGGTGCGCGTGCTGCGCCGCTGCGCTCCGCGGGCGCGCTACGGCTATATCCACCCTCCTCTCCGCCACCGCCGCCGCCCGCACCGCTGCGGCCGCCGAGCATCTGCATCTGGTCGGCGACGATCTCCGTCGAATACTTTTCCTGTCCCGACTGATCCGTCCACTTGCGCGTACGGATACGGCCCTCGATATACACCGACGATCCCTTCTTCAAATACTCGTTCACGATCTCCGCAAGCCGCCCGAAGAACGACACGCGATGCCACTCCGTGAGTTCCTTCATTTCGCCGGACGTTTTGTCCTTGTAGCGATCGGTCGTCGCGAGACGGATGTTGGCCACGGCGTCGCCGCTCGGCAGGTAGCGGGTTTCCGGGTCGGCGCCCAGGTTTCCGACGAGAATGACCTTGTTGACGGATGCCATGATTTCTCCTGTTGATTCGATGCTTTACTGCCGAAACGCGACGCAATGTCCGGAAAACCCTCGTCGCCGCGCCCCGGACTGAATCCGATTGACTGAAATTGCGCTCAAGCCGTGCGCTGGACCTTGCGTGGCGGCGCCTTCATGTTCGCGGCCACGACGAGCCACGCGAACACCAGCGCGGAACACGCGAAGAACACCGCGCTCTGGCCATCCACTTTCAGCAGCCAGCCGCCGATCACGCCACCCAGCGCGAGCCCGATCGACTGTGTCGTGTTGTACACGCCGGCTGCCGCGCCCTTGCGCGTGCCGGGGGCCAGTTTCGACACGAGCGAAGGCTGCGATGCCTCGAGCACGTTGAAGCCAAGAAAGTACACGAACAGAATTGCTGCCACCGACCATAGCGTATGAGGAGCGACGCCCAATAACAACTGGCCGATCAGGATAAGCCCGATTGCACTCAGCATGACGCTCTTCATTTTTCCACGTTTTTCGGCGGCGATGATCGCGGGCACCATCATCACGAACGCGAGCCCCATCACGGGCAGGTAAATCTTCCAGTGCGCGGCAACCGGCAGGCCACCCGCCTCGAGAATGCGCGGCACGACGAGAAAGAGCGCGGTCTGCGTGGCATGCAGGACGAGAACGCCGAAATTCAGTCGCAGCAACTCGACGTTGTGCAACACCTCGGCGAACGGCGCCTTCACGTGCACGGGCGGTGTCGGCGCATCGGGCACTACCCACAGCACCACGCCGACCGCAAATATCGACAGAAAGCCGATCACGGTGAAGAGCCCGCTCATGCCGACCCACTGGAACACGATCGGCGCGCCCACGATCGCCACCGCGAACGACACGCCGATGCTGGCGCCCACCATCGCCATCGCCTTGGTGCGGTTTTCCTCGGACGTGAGATCGGCGATGAACGCGATCACCGCCGACGATACCGCGCCCATTCCCTGGATCACGCGCCCGACGATGATCCACGTCATCGAGTGTCCGACGGCCGCGACGAAGCTGCCGATCGCGAACACGATCAGGCCGAACGCGATGACGGGCTTGCGGCCGAGCTTGTCGGAGATCCAGCCGTAGAAGATGTACAGCATCGACTGCGTGACGCCATACGCGCCGAGCGCGATGCCGACGAGCAGGACGTTGTCGCCGCCGGGCAGCGTTTTCGCGTAGATCGAAAACACCGGCATGATCATGAAGAGGCCGAGCATCCGCAACGCGAAGATCGCGGCGAGCGACACGGTCGCGCGCAATTCGGGCGCACTCAGACGTGAAGACGTGGCAGACGGATTGGACATCAGAAACGGGAAATGTTTGAGCTACCTGTTGACCCGGGCGCAAAACGTAACGTAAGCAACGTCATGAAGCCGGGCGCGGCCGCCTTGTGATGACTCGAAACGGCACTATATGGGACGCACTGCACTGGCGCGCCACTCGTCGATTCGCGCCGCGCCAGAGCCTTTGCGGCGCTTCGCCGACGCTGAAGGGCACGGGTACGGCGCCCTTTAAAAGTCGTTATAGTAGCAGGTTTAGCCCCCTCACTTTCCGCCCGGTTCATGGAAGAAATCCGTATTCGTGGGGCTCGCACCCACAACCTCAAGAACGTCAGTCTCGACCTCCCGCGGCACAAGCTGATCGTGATTACGGGCCTGTCCGGGTCGGGCAAGTCGTCGCTGGCGTTCGACACGCTGTATGCGGAAGGCCAGCGCCGCTATGTCGAAAGTCTGTCGGCCTATGCCCGGCAATTCCTGCAACTGATGGAGAAGCCGGACGTCGATCTGATCGAGGGCCTGTCGCCCGCCATTTCGATCGAGCAAAAAGCGACTTCGCACAATCCGCGCTCCACGGTTGGCACCGTCACCGAGATTCACGACTACCTGCGCCTGCTCTTTGCGCGCGTCGGCACGCCGTATTGCCCGGATCACCACATCCCGCTCGAAGCGCAAAGCGTCTCGCAGATGGTCGATGCCGCGCTGGCCTTGCCCGAGGAAACGAAGCTGATGATCCTCGCGCCGGTCGTGGCCGACCGGAAAGGCGAGCACGTCGAGCTCTTCGAGGGAATGCAGGCGCAGGGCTTCATCCGCTTTCGGATTCGCTCGGGCGGCGGCACGGCGAACGAAGGCGTCGCGAAGATCTACGAGGTCGATACGCTGCCGAAGCTGAAGAAGAACGACAAGCACACGATCGATGTCGTCATCGACAGGCTGAAAGTGCGCCCGGACATGAAGCAGCGCCTCGCGGAATCGTTCGAAACCGCGCTGCGTCTCGCCGACGGCCGCGCCATCGCGCTCGAAATGGATACCGACCGCGAGAAGCTCTTCAGCTCGAAGTTCGCGTGCCCGGTCTGCTCGTATTCGCTGCAGGAACTGGAGCCGCGCCTCTTCTCGTTCAACAACCCGATGGGCGCGTGCCCGGAATGCGACGGCCTCGGCCAGATCACGTTCTTCGATCCGAAGCGGGTTGTCGCGCATCCGTCGCTTTCGCTCGCGGCGGGCGCCGTGAAGGGCTGGGACCGGCGCAACCAGTTCTACTTCCAGATGCTGCAGAGCCTCGCGGCGTTCTACGAGTTCGACATCGAACAGGCATTCGAGGACATGCCGGAGAAGGTCCGCAAGATCCTGCTGTTCGGTTCGGGCAAGCAACTGATTCCGTTCTCGTACATCAACGAGCGCGGCCGGACGTCGATACGCGAGCACGCATTCGAAGGGATCATCCCGAATCTGGAGCGGCGCTATCGCGAGACCGATTCGACCGCCGTGCGCGAGGAACTCGCCAAGTATCAGAACAACCAACCCTGCCCGGCGTGCGAAGGCACGCGCCTGCGGCGCGAGGCGCGCAACGTAAAAGTCGGCTCGGGCGACGACGCGCGCGGCATCTTCGAAGTGAGCGGCTGGCCGCTGCGTGACACGCTCGGCTACTTCCAGACGCTGCGTCTCGAAGGCGCGAAGCGCGAGATCGCCGACAAGGTGGTGAAGGAAATCGTCGCGCGGCTGTCGTTCCTGAATAACGTCGGGCTGGACTACCTGTCGCTCGAACGCAGCGCGGAAACGCTGTCCGGCGGCGAAGCGCAGCGCATCCGGCTCGCGTCGCAGATCGGCTCCGGCCTCACCGGCGTGATGTACGTGCTCGACGAGCCGTCGATCGGCCTGCACCAGCGCGACAACGATCGCCTGATCGGCACGCTCAAGCATCTGCGCGACATCGGCAATTCGGTGATCGTCGTCGAGCACGACGAGGACATGATCCGCATGGCGGATTACGTGGTCGACATGGGGCCGGGCGCGGGCGAGCACGGCGGCGTGATCGTCGCGCAAGGCACGCCGATGCAGGTGCAGAACGATCCGAACTCGATGACCGGCCAGTACCTCGCCGGCAAGCGCAGGATCAGCTATCCCGCCGATCGCACCGCGCCCGACGAGCGCTTTCTGCGCATCATCGAGGCCTACGGCAACAATCTGAAGAACGTCTCGCTCGACTTGCCGGTCGGCCTCCTGACCTGCGTGACGGGCGTTTCCGGCTCCGGCAAGTCGACGCTCATCAACGACACGCTCTACCACGCGGTCGCACAACATCTATATGGCTCGGCGACCGAGCCGGCGCCGTACGAATCGATCGAAGGGCTGGAGCATTTCGACAAGGTGATCGCCGTCGATCAATCGCCGATCGGCCGCACACCGCGCTCGAATCCGGCCACCTACACGGGCCTCTTCACGCCGATCCGCGAACTTTTCGCGGGCGTGCCGGGCTCGAAGGAACGCGGTTACGATCCCGGCCGCTTCTCGTTCAACGTCAAGGGCGGACGCTGCGAGGCCTGCCAGGGCGATGGCGTGCTGAAGGTGGAAATGCACTTCCTGCCCGACGTCTACGTTCCGTGCGACGTCTGCCACGGCAAGCGCTACAACCGCGAGACGCTCGACATCCAGTACAAGGGCAAGAACATCAGCGAAGTGCTCGACCTGACCGTCGAGGCGGCGCACGAGTTCTTCAAGCCCGTGCCGGTCGTCGCGCGCAAGCTGAAAACGTTGCTGGACGTGGGTCTCGGCTATATTCGCCTTGGCCAGTCGGCGACCACGCTCTCGGGCGGCGAGGCGCAGCGCGTCAAGCTTTCGCTGGAACTGAGCAAGCGCGATACCGGTCGGACGCTATACATCCTCGACGAACCGACCACCGGCCTGCACTTCCACGACATCTCGCTTTTGCTCGAAGTGATCCATCGGCTGCGCGATCAAGGTAATACTGTCGTAATCATCGAGCATAATCTCGACGTGATCAAAACCGCCGACTGGGTCATCGACCTCGGTCCGGAAGGCGGAGCCGGCGGCGGGCAGATCATCGCCCAGGGCACGCCGGAGCAGGTCGCGAAGTCAAAGGCGAGCTTCACCGGCAGGTATCTGGCACCGCTCTTGCAACGGCCCAAGTCGGCGGCCTGAGTCACGCTGCCGCCCCGGGGGGCGAAGCTGGCCGCGAGGCACATGAACAAACCAGGACAATGAGCCGCGCCCCCGGGCTGCGGCGGTGATGAACACGGTTGGCGTCAGGAGACGGGAAGCGGTCATGGCAAAGCGCAACGAAGCGACCGAGGAGCGGCGAGTCCGGGACCTGCCCGCGCGGCCGGTCAGGCTGACGAGCGACATGAGCTTGCCGAACCTGTCGGCGGTGGAGATCGGCAGCTATCTCGCGGCGTTCCTCGCCATGTTCCTCGTGCTCGAACTGAAGCTGCTCGGCGGTCTTCTGGCGGGCATGCTCGTGTACCAGCTCGTGCACATGATCGCGCCGTTCATCGAAAAGCGGATGACGAGCGGGCGCGCGCGGCTGGTGGCGGTCGTGCTGCTGTCGGCCGTGATTATCGGGGGCCTGACCGGCGCGACGATCGCCACCATCGAGCATTTCGAGAACGACGTGCCGAGTGTGCAAAAGCTCCTCGACCAGTTAATGACGATCACCTCGCACGCGCGCCTGCGCGTGCCGGGCTGGGTGGCGAACTATCTGCCGGTCGACGCCGGGCAAATGAAGGACAAGGCGACCGAACTGATGCACAAGCACGCCGAGCAGCTCCAGCAGGGCGGCAAGGAAATGGCGCGCGGCTTCGGGCATATTCTGATCGGCATGATCATCGGCGCGATCATCGCGGTGGGCGCGCCCAAGCATGCGCCTCGCCTGCCGCTTTCCACGGCGCTCGTCACCCGCGTTACGCGCTTTTCCGACGCTTTCCGGCGCATCGTCTTCGCGCAGTTCAAGATTTCCGCGATCAACGCCGTGTTCACCGCGATCTATCTGCTGATCGCGCTGCCGATCTTTCACGAGCGTTTGCCGCTATCGAAGACGCTCGTCCTGGTGACGTTCATCGTCGGCTTGCTGCCGGTGATCGGGAACCTGATTTCGAACACGATCATCGTGGCGATTTCGCTGTCGGTGTCGATCGGGACGGCGATCGCCTCGCTCGCGTTCCTGATCCTGATTCACAAGCTCGAATATTTCCTGAATGCGCGGATCATCGGCGGGCAGATCGAGGCGCGCGCGTGGGAACTGTTGCTCGCGATGCTCGCGATGGAAGCGGCGTTTGGCTTGCCGGGCGTGATCGCCGCACCGATTTTCTATGCGTATATCAAGCGCGAGCTGATCTATCTGCGGCTGGTTTGAACGCCGCCACACATGAAAAAGGCCGCCCTGACGAGGCGGCCTTTGCATTTGCGCCCGGCGACTTAACGAAACACCACCGTCTTGCTGCCATTCAGCACGATCCGGTGCTCGACATGCCACTTCACCGCACGCGCGAGCGTTACGCATTCCACGTCGCGGCCGATCGCGGTCAGTTGATCCGGCGTCATGCTGTGATCGACGCGCTCCACTTCCTGCTCGATGATCGGGCCTTCGTCGAGGTCGGTCGTCACGTAATGCGCGGTCGCGCCGATCAGCTTCACGCCGCGATCGAACGCCTGGTAATACGGCTTTGCGCCCTTGAAGCTCGGCAGGAACGAATGGTGAATGTTGATCGCACGGCCGGCGAGCTTCTCGCACATTTGCGGCGACAGGATCTGCATGTAGCGCGCGAGCACGACGAGATCGACATCATGCTGCTCGACGATCTCCAGCACGCGCGCTTCCTGCGCGGCCTTGGCCTGCGGCGTCGACGACGTCAGCGGCAGGTGATGGAACGGAATGTCGTAGCTCGCGGCAAGCTGGTAGAAATCCTTGTGATTCGAGACGATGGCCGGAATCTCGATCTGCAACTGCCCGGTGCGGTAGCGGAACAGCAGGTCGTTCAGGCAGTGCCCGATCTTCGACACCATGATCACGACGCGCGGCTTCACCGACGCGTCATGCAATTCCCAGCGCATGCCGAACTCGTCGGCGAGTTCGGTGAACGACGCGCGCAGCGCCTCCAGCCCCGGATCGCCGCCGACCTGCTGGAAATGCACGCGCATGAAGAATTCGCCGGTGTGGCTGTCGCCGAACTGGGCCGAATCGAGGATATTGCCGCCGAGGTTGAACAGGAAGCCCGACACCGCATGCACGATGCCGGGCCGGTCCGGGCACGACAACTTCAGAATGAAACTATGTTCGGTCGACATGAACCGGTAACTCCTTGGCGTGATGTTCAAAGCGCGGGCGCGGTATAGATCGACGCGATACCTTCGCAGGCGTCCTCGTCGATCCAGCGGCGCCGCAGCAGGCAATCGAGCGTGGCGAGACTCGCGTCGACGGTGAGCGCGCCCTCCTCGATCCACCGCGCGACTTCATCGATGCGCGCGAGACGGTGCTCGCCGACTTCGCCGTCCTGGTTGCGCGGCGCGAAATCGGCGGGCAGCGTGACATCGAAGACGAAGATCTGCTCCGCCTGCGTGCCTTCGGGAAGCGTCTGCAGCACGTGGAACGTGCCGCCGCGCACGGCTCGCGCGGCCAGGTCGGGCGTCATGCCGGCTTCTTCCCAGCATTCCTTGGCAAGCGTCGCCTCGATGCCCGTTCCCCAGCCGATGCCGCCCGCCACCACGTTGTCGAGCATGCCGGGATCGGTCGCCTTGGTGTCGCTGCGGCGGGCGATCCACAACTGCGGCGCGCGATCGTCATATTCTACGATGCCGTTCAGATGCACCGCGTAGGTCATCGTGCCGAAGAAACGCGAGGCGGCGCGCTCGATGAACGCGAGCGGCGCGGCGTCGAAATCGTTGCGGATCGCGTAGGTTTCGTCGCGCCAGCCGGGGATGCGGCCGTCGGCGGCGAGCATGCCGATGACCGCGCCGAGCGCGGCGCTGCGGGCGTCGACGGTATCGAACGAGCGCGACAGGCGGACCGAGGATGCGTCGGTATCGAAGACGTCCGGCCAGCGCGCGAGCAGCGCGACATCGCCGCGGCGAATCCAGCCGACGCGCTCGTCGCCGATGAAAAACGGCACATGCGCGGCGGGATCAAAGCGGCGGGCAGCGACGATCGAAGGCAGGGACATGGGATCTCCGGCGACGCCGAAGCGGCGTCCGGGCAAAGCCGGGAATTGTAACGCGAGGCTGCGTGCGGCAAGGCAGGACGAGCCGGCAATCAATCCCGCAACGCGACGCGAATCCCCAGCGCGATGAACGTGGCGCCCGCCAGCCGATCGAGCCAGACGCCGACGCGCGGCCGGCGCTTCAGCCACGCCCCGATCATGCCCGCGCAGAGGCCGAACATCGAAAACACGACAACCGTCTGCAGCATGAACACGGCGCCGAGTTCGAACATCTGCAGCATCACGCTCTGGCCGCCGTGCGGATTCACGAACTGCGGCAGGAACACGATGAAGAACAGCGTGACCTTCGGATTCAGGAGGTTGCCGATCACGCTTTGCCGGAACACGGTCGAGAGCGGCTGGCTCGGGCGCTCGTGCGCGGTGGCGAGCCCCCGGCTCGTCAGTGCCTTGATGCCGATCCACACGAGATAGGCAGCCCCCGCGAGCTTCACCGCTTCGAACGCCATCGGCGACGAACGCAGCAGCGCAGCGACACCGAGCGCGGCGAGCGTCGTATGAAAACTCACGCCGGCGGCGAACCCAAGCGCGGCGACGAGCCCGGCCGCACGGCCTTGCGAGATGCCGCGTGCGAGCACCTGAAGGTTATCGGGACCGGGCGCGACGGTGATCGCGATCGAGGCGGCGAGAAACAGCAGGAAGTTCGGCATGGCGTCTTATCGTTTTAGTGCCCGCGGAATTCGCAGACGGTGTAAAGCGGCAGGCCGCGATCGCGCAGCAGCCTCGAGCCACCGAGATCCGGCAAATCGATGATCGCCGCGCCTTCCACGACCACCGCGCCAAGCCGCTTCAGCAGTTGCGTGCCTGCCATCATCGTGCCGCCGGTCGCGATGAGATCGTCGACGATCACCACGCGCTCGCCCGGCTTCACCGCGTCCTCGTGGATTTCGACCGTCGCGCTCGCATACTCCAGTTCGTACGATTGCGACAGCGTCTTGTAGGGCAGCTTGCCTTTCTTGCGGATCGGCACGAAGCCGAGGCTCAGTTCATACGCGAGAATCGGCCCGATGATGAAGCCGCGCGCATCCAGCCCGGCGATGGTGTCGAGCTTCGCATCGATATAGCGCTGCACGAACAGGTCGATCAGCGTGCGCAGCGCGCGGCGGTCCTGCAGGATCGGCGTGATGTCGCGAAACTGCACGCCCGGCTGCGGCCAGCCGTCGATCGTGCGCACGCGGTCCTTGATGAACTGCGCGGCGTCGGGCGTGATGGTGGATGGAATGCTGGACATGACATCTCCGGGGAAAATTGGCGCTCTGAACGCGCGCCTTCGTGAATTCGTGAATTCGTGAATTCGTGAATTCGTGAATTCGTGAACGATGGGCAGGCCGGTCACGCCGCGCGGCGATTGCGCGACAGCCGCTCCTCGGCCTGCGCGAGCAATTCGGGCATGCCGCGCAACACCACAATGTCGTTGGCGCGCAGCTTCGTCTCGGGGTCCGGCTCGACGCCCCGGATGCCGTGGCGGCGGATCGCCGTCACCTCGACGCCGTCGCCGACCAGCCCGAGCGAATCGAGCGTCTGGCCGACCGCTTCCGAGTTCTCGTCGATCGGCACCGATTGTAGCCGGACCTGCTCATGGCCATCTTCGTCGTCGAGATCGTCGGCGCCGCGGAAATAGCCGCGCAGCAGGCTGTAGCGCTCGTCGCGCATCTCCTCGACGCGCCGCACGACGCGGCGCATCGGCACGCCCATCAGCACCAGCGTATGCGACGCCAGCATCAGGCTGCCCTCGACGATCTCGGGAATCACTTCCGTCGCGCCCGCGGCGATCAGCTTCTCGAGATCGGCGTCGTCGACGGTGCGCACGATCACCGGCAAGGTCGGCTGAAGCTCGTGGATGTTGTGCAGCACGCGCATGGCCGAGGGTGTGTTCGCGTAGGTGATCGCAATCGTAGCCGCGCGATGCAGGCCCGCCGCGAGCAGCGACTCGCGCCGCCCGGCATCGCCGAACACGACCGATTCGCCCGCCGCCGCGGCCGCCGCGACGCGATCCGGGTCGAGGTCGAGCGCCACGTATGAGATGCCTTCATGCTCCAGCATCCGCGCGAGATTCTGCCCGGCGCGCCCATAGCCGCAGATGATCACGTGGCCGCTTTGCTTCAGGCTCTGCGTCGCGATCCGGGTCATCTGCAGCGATTGCAGCATCCATTCCGTCGACGAGAGCCGCAGCACGATGCGGTCGGCGTTCTGGATGATGAACGGCGCGGCGAGCATCGAGAGCAGCATCGCGGAGAGAATCGCCTGCAGCAGCACGGGATAGACGAGATGCGAATCGAGGATCAGGTTCAGCAGCACGAAACCGAACTCGCCCGCCTGCGCGAGATTCAGGCCCGTGCGCATCGCCACGCCCGGCGGTGCGCCGAACAGCCGTGCGAGGCCGGTGATCATCACGGCCTTCAGAACGATCGGCACGACGAGGAAGCCGAGCACGAGCAGCGGATGTTCCCAGATCACGCGCGGGTTGAGGAGCATGCCGGTCGTCACGAAGAAGAGGCCGAGCAGCACGTCGCGAAACGGCTTGATGTCCTCCTCCACCTGATGCCGGTACGGCGTCTCGGCGATCAGCATGCCTGCGATGAACGCACCGAGCGCAAGCGACAGCCCGAATTTGTCGGTGATGAACGCAGCGCCCAGCGTGACGAGCAGCAGGTTCAGCATGAACAGCTCTTGCGAGCGGCGCCGCGCGACGAGATCGAACCAGCGCGTCATGAACTTCTGGCCGATGAAGAGCAGCACCGTCAACGCGACGACGATCTTCACCGCCGCGATGCCGAGCCACATCGCGAGTTGCGACGAGTTGCCGTTGCCGAACGCCGCGATGATGATCAGCAGCGGCACGACGGCCAGATCCTGGAACAGCAGCACGCCGAAGATGTTGCGGCCATGCTCCGATTCGAGTTCGAGCCGCTCGGCGAGCAGCTTGCTGACGATCGCCGTCGACGACATCGAGAGCGCGCCGCCGAGCGCAAAGCTCGTCTGCCACGACATCTGCATCCAGAAGCTCGCAACCCAGCCGAATAGCAGCGCGAACGCGATCGTCCCCGCGACCTGGCTCGCGCCCAGGCCGAACACGATGCGCCGCATCGAACGCAGCTTCGACAACGAGAACTCGAGCCCGATGGAAAACATCAGGAACACGACGCCAAATTCGGCGAGATGCTGCGCCCCCGCGCTGTCCGGCACGATGCGCGCCGCGTGCGGCCCGACGACGATACCGACCGCCAGGTAGCCGAGCATCGGCGGCAGGTTCAAAAACCGGAACACGACGACTCCCGCCACTGAGCACAGCAGCAACAACAGAGTCATTTCGAGCGGCGATGTCATCCGGCTAGCGTCCTCGTTCGTCGGCGGAACGGCTCGCGCCAGAAGCGCGCGTCGTTCCCGTGGATGGCCTTCTGCGGCAGGCCTTTCGGGGGGCGGATGAGCGGCGGGGAACCGCCGGTAGTCCGGCGCGGCGAAGAAACGCCTTTGTTATACTCCGCGCATGATAGCGAAAATCAATGGCGACAGGGCACTCGCGCTGGCTCGCAACGTACTCGACATCGAAGCCGACGCCGTGCGCGGGCTTGCCGATCTCCTCGACCACAACTTCAGCGGCGCCGTCGAATTCCTGCTCGGCTGCCGCGGGCGGGTGGTGGTATCCGGCATCGGCAAGTCGGGACACGTTGCGCGCAAGTTCGCGGCGACGCTCGCGAGCACCGGCACGCCGGCGTTCTTCGTGCATCCGGCCGAAGCGAGCCACGGCGACCTCGGCATGGTCACCGCCGACGACATCTTCATCGCCATGTCGAACTCCGGAGAGACAGAGGAACTCGTTGCGATCCTGCCGCTCATCAAGCGCCTCGGCGCCAAGCTGATCGCGATCACCGGCCGCCCCGAATCGAGTCTCGCGCAACTCGCCGATGTGCACCTGAACGCCCGCGTCGAAAAGGAAGCCTGCCCGCTGAACCTCGCGCCGACGGCCAGCACGACCGCCGCGATGGCGCTCGGCGATGCGCTCGCCGTCGCGGTGCTCGACGCCCGCGGCTTCGGCCCCGACGACTTCGCGCGCTCGCATCCGGGCGGCGCGCTCGGCCGGCGCCTGCTCACTTATGTACGCGACGTGATGCGCACGGGGGACGAAGTGCCGCAAGTGCCGCTCGGCGCCACCGTCGCCGACGCGCTGTTCCAGATCACCGACAAGCGCATGGGCATGACGGCGGTGGTGAGCGCGGACGGTCACGTCGAAGGCATTTTCACCGACGGCGACCTGCGCCGCGTGCTGCAGCGCGACGGCGATTTCCGGACGCTCCCGCTCGCCGAAGTCATGACGCACCACCCGCGCACGATCGGGCCGGACCATCTCGCGGTCGAAGCGGTGGAACTGATGGAGCGCCATCGCATCAATCAGATGCTGGTCGTCGACGAGAACGCGACGCTGATCGGCGCCCTGAACATGCACGACCTTTTCTCCAAGAAGGTAATTTGATGGCGCAGAAGCCTTCCGCCGCGCACGCAGAGATGCCTGCCGCAGGCAGCGCAGCCGAGCGCGCGAGCCGCATCAAGCTGATGATTTTCGACGTCGACGGCGTGTTCACCGACGGCAGCCTCTTCTTCACCGCCGAAGGCGACACGATGAAGTCGTTCAATTCGCTCGACGGCTACGGCGTGAAGCTGCTCGCGTCGATCGGCGTGCAGACGGCGATCATCACCGGGCGCCAGTCCGGCATCGTCGCGGCGCGCGCACGGGAACTCGCGATCACGCATCTCTATCAGGGCGTGGACGACAAGACCGTCGCGCTCGCCGAGTTGCTGCAGAAAACCGGCATCGCGGCGTCCGAATGCGGCTACATGGGCGACGACTGGCCCGATCTCGCGGTCATGCGCCTCGCCGGTTTCGCGGCCGCGCCCGCCAACGCGCATCCGGAAGTGATCCGCCGCGTGCATTGGGTCGCCGAATCGCGCGGCGGCCATGGCGCCGTGCGCGAAGTGTGCGACGCGATCGTGCGCGCGCAGCATCGCTACGACGAAATGCTCGCCGCCGCAATGGGAGCCTGACGATGGCGCGCCCTGCCCGCCTCACTTCGCTCCTGCCGCTGGTCGCGATGGCGGCGCTCGCCGGCGTCACCTACTGGCTGTTGCAGGCCACGTTGCCGTCGGCGCCCGTCGCACCCGAGCAACCGAAACGGCACACCGCCGACTATTTCGCCGAGAACTTCTCCGTTTCCGAACTCGATACCACCGGCACGACGCAGTACCGCCTGACGGCGAAGTCGATGGTCCACTACGAGGACGACGAGAACAGCGACCTCACGCTTCCCGCGATGCGCATGTTCCAGCCGCAGAAGCCGCAGGTCACCGGGACGAGCGAGCGCGGGACGGTGAACGGCGATGTCTCGATCGTCGATCTATACGACAACGCGCGCATCCTGCGGGCCGCGGGCTTCGGCGATCCGCAGATGCAGGCCGATTCCGAGCATTTCCGGATCCTCGTGAACGACGATGTCATCGAAACGGAAAAGCCGGTTAAACTTCAGCGCGGTCCGTCCGTGATGACGGCCAACGGCATGAACTACAACAACGTGACCCGGGAAATGAAGCTCTTTGGTAACGTGCGCGGCGCGATCGCCTCGTCCGATATCAACGGCGGCTCTTCCAAATAATCCCGGTAATCCCATCCCAAGTGTGACTGCATGAACGAAACGTTCCCTCGTCCCGATTCCGGCTGTCTGTGCAGAGCGCATTCGCGCCGCGTCGCACGCGCCGTGCAACTCGGGCTCGCGGCCGCACTCGTCGCGCTGCCGCTCGCGGGCTTCGCCCCGGCAGCGCACGCGGAACGCGCCGACCGCGACAAGCCGCTCAATATCGAAGCGGACAACATGTCCTACGACGACCTGAAGCAGAAGAACATCTTCATCGGCCACGTCGTCGCGACCAAAGGCACGATCATCATCAGGGCCGATCGCGTCGAAGTGACCCAGGACCCGCAGGGCTATCAGTACGCGACCGGCACGTCGACGGGCAAGAACCTGTCGTATTTCCGCCAGAAGCGCGATGGCGTCGACGAATACATCGAAGGCAATGCGGTGCGCATCGACTACGACGGCAAGCAGGACCTCACCACGCTTACGACGCGCGCGGTCGTGCGCCGCCTCGTGGGCCTGACGAAGATCCAGGACGAAGTGCACGGCAGCGTCATCACCTATGACGGCCAGAAGGACTTCTACACCGCGAAGGCCGGCGCGGACGTCGCCGGGCCGGGCAACCCGACCGGCCGCGTGCGCGCGATGCTGTCGCCGCGCAACGGCAACGCCGCGCCGCTCAACGGCGGCTCGGCCACCCTGGTCCCGTCCACCACCATTCAAGGAACGCCGCAGCAGTGAACTCACCCGCCATGCCCCACCGAAAGCCGGCCGGTGAAACGAGCTCGCTCGCCGTCCGCAATCTGAAGAAGCGCTACGGCTCGCGCACGGTCGTGAAGGACGTGTCGCTCGACGTGAAGAGCGGCGAAGTCGTCGGGCTGCTCGGTCCGAACGGCGCGGGCAAGACGACGTCGTTCTACATGATCGTCGGCCTCGTGCCGCTCGATGCCGGCGAAATCGCCCTCGACGGGACCTCGATCAGCCTGCTGCCGATCCACCAGCGCGCGACACTCGGGCTGTCGTACCTGCCGCAGGAAGCGTCGGTATTCCGCAAGCTCACGGTCGAGCAGAACATCCGCGCCGTGCTGGAACTGCAAACGAGCGAGTCCGGCAAGCGGCTTTCAAAAGACGCCATCACCGAGCGCGCCGAAGCGCTGCTCGACGAACTCCAGATCGCTCACTTGAGGGAAAACCCGGCGCTGTCGCTGTCGGGCGGCGAGCGACGGCGCGTCGAAATCGCCCGCGCGCTCGCGACCAATCCGGCCTTCATCCTGCTCGACGAGCCGTTTGCGGGGGTCGATCCGATCGCGGTGCTGGAAATCCAGAAAATCGTGAAGTTTTTGAAGCAGCGCAACATTGGCGTGCTGATCACGGACCACAACGTGCGCGAGACACTCGGCATCTGCGATCATGCTTACATCATCAGCGACGGCAGCGTGCTCGCGGCGGGCGCACCGGGCGAGATCATCGAGAACGAGAGCGTTCGCCGCGTCTATCTCGGCGAGCACTTCCGCATGTGACCGGTTCGGCGCGGGCGCCACTTTTATACTGCGCTGCGACATGCCGGAGCTGCAATTCTTACGTGCCGCCCGCGAGGCGGCACGACTGTTTTTGTGAATCCCCGCGAGGTTTCGCGCGCGTGGCAAACTCTCTACAATGAAATAAAACTTTGCCATGAAAGCCAGCCTCCAACTCCGCCTATCGCAGCATCTTGCGTTGACCCCGCAACTGCAGCAGTCCATCCGGCTGCTGCAGTTGTCTACGCTCGAACTGCAACAAGAGGTCGCGATGGCGGTCGCGCAGAATCCGCTCCTCGAAAACGAGGACGACTGGATCGCCAGTCCGCTGCGCGTCGCCGCCGACGGTTCGCTCATCACGTCGGCGAATACATCCAGCGCGCCGCCCGAGCCGTTGATGAACAACGGCTCGACAAGCAGCACATCCACCACCGAGCGTTCGGAAAGCGGCGAGCCGCAGGGCGTCGACGAATACAACGGCCTCGGCGCGGACGGCGGCGCGGATTCGAACTCATGGAATCTGGAAGACTACGGCCGCTCGAACACCGGTTCCGACGACGACGATCTCCCGCCGCTGCAAATCCACGAATCGACCACCACCCTTCGCGACCACCTGACCGCGCAGTTGCGCATGACCCAGGCGAATCAACGCGACCGCGCGCTGATCACGTTCCTGATCGAATCGCTCGACGAGGACGGCTATCTCACGTCGTCGCTGGAGGAAGTGCAGGCCGATTTGCCCGAGGAACTCGAAGTCGATGTCGATGAACTGAGCGCCGCGCTGGCGTTGCTGCAGAGCTTCGATCCGCCGGGCGTCGGCGGGCGTTCGGCATCGGAATGTCTGAAGCTGCAGTTGCTGCGGCTCGATGGATCGCCGACCCGCACGCTCGCGCTCGACATCGTCACGCATCACCTGGAACTGCTCGCGGCACGCGATTTCACGCGTTTGCGCAAACAGCTCAAGGCCAGCGACGACGCCCTGCGCGACGCGCACGCGCTGATCAAGTCGCTGGAGCCGTTCCCGGGCGCCGCGTATGGCAAGAGCGAGGCGGACTACGTCGTCCCGGACATTCTCGTGCGCAAGAGCGCCGGCGGATGGACCGCGGAACTGAATCCGGAGATCGTCCCGCGTCTTCGGATCAATCATCTCTACGCGAACATTCTTCGCAACAACCGTGGCGATCCGGGCAGCGGATCGCTGCGTCAGCAGCTTCAGGAGGCGCGCTGGCTGATCAAGAATATTCAGCAGAGGTTTGAGACGATTCTGCGTGTTGCGCAGGCAATTGTGGAGCGCCAGAAGAACTTTTTCGCACATGGCGAAATTGCCATGCGGCCCTTGGTTTTGCGGGAGATTGCTGATACGCTGGGTTTACACGAGTCGACGGTTTCACGTGTGACGACCGGCAAGTACATGCTCACCCCGTTCGGGACGCTTGAATTTAAGTACTTCTTTGGATCGCACGTTTCGACTGACACAGGAGGCGCGGCATCGTCAACGGCGATCCGGGCCCTCATCAAGCAACTGATAGGAGCGGAAGACCCCAAAACTCCTCTTTCAGACAGCCGCATCGCCGAACTGCTGGCAGAACAGGGCTTCGTGGTCGCGCGGCGTACCGTCGCGAAGTATCGCGAAGCGCTGAAGATCCCCGCAGTGAATCTGCGCAAGTCTCTATGACCCGTCTCTGTAGCCCGTTGCATTTCGCAGCGGGCCTTTACCGGCCGCATCGCGGGAAGCGCGGACGAGCCGGCCGATGCGACCCGTTTTTCACGTACGCCCGGACGGCGTAGCAACGGGACGCAGAGCCGACCGGTATCAGCCGCGTTGCCGCGCTTCTACGGCCACTAGCTTGGAGAGCAACTATGAATCTGAAGATCAGTGGACACCACCTCGAATTGACGCCCGCGTTGCGCGAGTATGTGATCACCAAACTCGACAGGGTGCTCCGTCATTTCGATCAAGTGATCGACGGCAATGTGGTCCTCTCGGTCGACAATCATAGAGAAAAGGACAAGCGTCAGAAGGTCGAAATCAACTTGCATCTAAAGGGCAAAGACATTTTCATCGAGAGTTGTGACGTTGATATGTACGCGGCGATCGATTTGATGGTGGACAAGCTGGATCGGCAGGTCATCAAGCACAAGGACAAGATCCAGGGCCATGCCCACGATGCAATGAAGTACCGCGCCGAAACGCAGGAACTGGAAGCACCGTCGCCGTGAACTGACCCGGTCTGGCGTTCGGCTGATTTGTCAGCTTCGCCCTGGCGACAGCGGTGATTCGAGGAATCACTCGAAATTCGCGAACCGGCCGCGACAAGGTGCAAGCCCGGCACGAGCCGCCTGAATTCAGGCGGCTTTTTTGTTGCAAATTGGATTCAAGTCGTTGATTTAGAGATAGTTTGGCAGCCGCAGATTGTTGCGGAAACCGATGTCGCGCTGCACCATCGCCGGTTGCGCTGTCATATAATGAACCGGTTATTATCGAATTCCACATCGGACTGCGCCGGTGGGCGCGTTCCCTTCCAACATCGCCGTGAGCGCTTTTCGACCAGTCGCCACGATGAGGAGAATTCAGGCCACGCATCAGCCTGCCAACATGAATCGTTTAGCCAAATTTCTTCCCCTCGAAAACGTCGTGCTCGGACTGACCGTCACCAGCAAGAAGCGCGTATTCGAGCAAGCGGGCCTGATCTTCGAGAACCAGAACGGCATCGCCCGCAGCACCGTCACCGACAATCTTTTCGCGCGCGAGCGCCTCGGCTCGACCGGTCTCGGCGAAGGCGTCGCCATTCCTCACGGACGCATCAAGGGTCTGAAGCAGCCGCTCGCCGCCTTCGTGCGACTCGCGGAGCCGATCGCGTTCGAATCGCCGGACGGCCAGCCCGTTTCGCTGCTCATCTTCCTGCTCGTGCCCGAGCAGGCAACCCAGCAGCATCTCGAAATTCTGTCGGAGATCGCCCAGTTGCTGTCCGACACCCAGGCGCGCGAGCGCCTGAACAAAGAAGAGAATCGTGAAGCGCTTTATCAGGTGCTCACACAGTGGCAGCCGTAAAACTAGTTCGAGAAGCACACATGGCGTGAACGGGTGGCCGGCCGCCTGCTCGCAAGGCACGTGCTTCTGGGGCACAATCGGTTCGATGGAGCGGAACGCGATGGGCTCGGGCGCCGGGCCCGCAAACCCCAGTCCGCTCCCGGCTTCCAACGGAGTTCCGGTCTCATGGATACGTCCAGCATCAACGCCCAAAGCATTTTCGACGATAACGCAGCCGCGCTGAAACTCAGCTGGCTCACGGGTCACGAAGGCTGGGAACGCGGTTTTTCGACCGAGACAGTCGCGAACGCGACATCGAGTGCCGATCTCGTCGGCCACTTGAACCTGATTCACCCGAACCGTATCCAGGTTCTCGGCGACGCCGAGATCAACTACTACCAGCGCCAATCCGACGAAGACCGTTCGCGCAACATGGCCGAACTGATCGCGCTCGAGCCGCCGTTTCTCGTGGTGGCCGGCGAAGTCGGCGCGCCGCCGGAACTCGTCCTGCGCTGCACGCGCTCGTCCACGCCGCTCTTCACCACGCGCATGTCGGCGGCGGCTGTGATCGACAGTCTGCGGCTCTACATGTCGCGCATCCTGGCGCCGCGCGCCACGCTGCACGGCGTGTTCCTCGACATCCTCGGCATGGGCGTGCTGCTCACCGGCGACTCCGGCCTCGGCAAAAGTGAACTCGGACTGGAACTGATCAGCCGCGGCCACGGGCTGGTGGCCGACGACGCCGTCGATTTCGTGCGCCTCGGTCCGGATTTCGTCGAAGGGCGCTGCCCGCCGCTTCTGCAGAACCTGCTGGAAGTGCGCGGCCTGGGGCTGCTGGACATCAAGACGATCTTCGGTGAAACCGCCGTACGGCGGAAGATGAAGCTGAAGCTGATCGTGCAGCTCGTGCGCCGGCCCGATGGCGAATTCCAGCGGCTGCCGCTCGAAAGCCAGACCGTCGACGTGCTCGGCCTGCCGATCAGCAAGGTCACGATCCAGGTCGCGGCCGGCCGAAATCTCGCGGTGCTGGTCGAGGCCGCGGTGCGCAACACGATCCTGCAACTGCGCGGGATCGATACGTTGCGGGACTTCATGGATCGTCAACGGCTTGCGATGCAGGACCCCGACAGCCAGTTTCCCGGCAAGCTGATCTGACCGTCACGCGCGCGGCTCTGCGGCAAATCCGCGCACAATTGCAGGTGCTAAGATAAAGCGAACGAGTCGAATTCCATGCGCATCATCCTGATCACCGGCATTTCCGGTTCCGGCAAGTCCGTCGCGCTGAACGCGCTCGAAGACGGCGGCTACTACTGCGTCGACAACCTGCCGCCGCGCTTCCTGCCGGAACTCGCCGCGTATCTCGCAAGCGAAGGCCAGGCGCAACTCGCGGTCGCGATCGATGCGCGCTCGAGCGCGTCGCTCGACGAAGTCCCGGCGATCATCCACGACCTTTCGAGCGCCCACGACCTGCGCGTGCTGTTCCTCAACGCGAGCACGCAGTCGCTGATCCAGCGCTTTTCGGAGACGCGCCGCCGCCATCCGCTGTCGGGCTCGCCCGTGCACGACGCGGACGTCGGCCTTCTCACGTCGCTCGCCGAAGCCATCGAGCAGGAACGAGAACTGGTCGCGGGCCTCGCCGAATTCGGCCATCAGATCGACACCAGCAACCTGCGCGCGAACGTCTTGCGCGCCTGGGTGAAGAGCTTCATCGAACAGGAGTCGGCGGGGCTCACGCTGATGTTCGAGTCGTTCGGATTCAAGCGCGGCGTGCCGCTCGACGCCGATTTCGTCTTCGACGTCCGCACGCTGCCGAATCCGTATTACGACCGCGAACTGCGCCCGCTGACGGGACTCGACCAGCCGGTCATCGAATTCCTGTCGGCGCAGCCGATGGTGCATCAGATGATCGACGACGTCGGCACCTTCATCGCCAAGTGGCTGCCGCAATTTCGCGACGACAACCGTAGCTATTTGACCGTCGCGATCGGCTGCACGGGCGGCCAGCATCGGTCGGTATTCATCGCCCAGGCGCTCGCCGCGCGCTTCGGCGACCAGGCAAATGTGATCGTGCGGCATCGCGACGCGCCCATCGCTTTCGATGGCAACGCGGCGCACATGCCAACCTGATCGCCGCGCCGGGCGGTCAAAACTGGAGGCGCGCGATATGTCTGCCAATCCCGTCATCGCCGACTTGCCGCTGTTTCCGCTGCACACCGTGCTGTTTCCCGGCGGCCTGCTGCCGCTCAAGATTTTCGAAGCGCGCTATCTCGACATGGCGCGCGAGTGCCTGCGCGAAAAAACGCCGTTCGGCGTTTGTCTTCTGAAAAGCGGTCACGAGATTGCATCGCCGGGCGATCCGTCGGTGCCGGAGAGCGTCGGGTGTCTGGCCGAGATCACCGAATGCGATGTCGATACGTATGGTCTCCTGCTCGTGCAGGCGCGCGGAACCGAGCGCTTCCGGCTGCTTTCGCATCGCGTCGAGCCGAGCAACCTGCTCGTCGGGATGGCGGAAACCATCGGCGAGGATCAGCCGCTGCAGGGCGTCGAGGCGCTCGCGAAGTTCGGCGCATGCGCTGAGGTGCTGGAGCGCATCATCGATACGATCAAGGCGCGCGACCCGCAGAACCTTCCGTTTGCCGAACCGTTTCTCTTCGACGACCCGTCGTGGGTGTCCAACCGTCTGTCCGAAATCTTGCCGATTCCGATGCGCGCGCGGCAAAAGCTGATGGAACTCGACGATGCGGCAGCCCGCATCGATGTCGTGCATCACTATATGCAGCACCATCAACTGCTTTAGATCAGCGAGCCCTGCAGCGCGCCCAGGAGTTTCCGCACCGGCGCGGGAAGCCCGAACGAATCGATGTCGGCGAGGGGAACCCAGGCGGTTTCGGCGTCCGCGGCCTGGGCGTGCGAACCGCGCGACACGGCGAGACGCGGTTCGATATCCAGCTTGAAATGCGTGAACGTGTGCGTAAACGGCGCGAGCCGCTGCAGTTGCTCCGCACCGCCAAAACTGTGCGCGACGGCCGCGAGCGCATCTTCATCGGCGGCTTCCGGCAAGCTCCAGAGTCCGCCCCAGATCCCCGTCGGCGGACGTTTTTCGAGCAGGACCGCATCGCCGGCGGTCAGCACCAGCATCCATGTCTTCTTCGTCGGCACCGTCTTTTTCGGCCGTGCCGCCGGCAGTGCGCGCTGTCTTCCGGTGACGTTCGCCACGCAATCCGCCGCGAACGGACAGCGCCCGCAGTCGGGCTTGCCGCGCACGCAAAGCGTCGCGCCGAGGTCCATCAAGCCCTGCGTGTAGGCGGTGACGTCGTCTTCATGGGCAGCGTCCGGCAGGAGCGATTCCGCCAGTGTCCACAGCGCGGTTTCCACGCGCTTTTCGCCCGGAAAACCGTCTACGCCGAACACGCGCGCGAGCACGCGCTTGACGTTGCCGTCGAGGATCGTCGCCCGCGCGCCGAATGCAAACGACGCGATCGCCGCCGCCGTCGAGCGGCCGATGCCCGGCAATTGCGCGAGTTCATCGACCGTTCGCGGAAAATGACCGCCGTACCCCGCCGATACGACCTGCGCGCAGCGATGCAGGTTGCGCGCGCGCGAGTAATAGCCGAGGCCGGCCCAGAGCGTCATGACGTCGTCGAGCGGCGCGGCGGCGAGTGCGTTCACGTCGGGAAAGCGCGCGAGAAAACGCGCGTAGTACGGAATCACCGTCGACACCTGCGTCTGCTGCAGCATGATTTCCGACAGCCAGATCCAGTACGGATCGCGCGTGTTCTGCCACGGCAGGTCGTGCCGGCCGTGGACGCGTTGCCACGCGATCAGGCGCGTGGAGAAATCGGCGAGTGCGAGCATCGGAGAAATTAGCGTTGGCAGCGCGGACAGAAATACGTCGAACGCTGTCCCTGGACGATTTGTTTGATCGCCGTGCCGCACACGTGGCACGGCAGGCCCGCGCGATCATAGACGAAATAGTCGAGCTGGAAGTAGCCCGACTTGCCGTCGCTGCCGACGAAATCGCGCAACGTGCTGCCGCCCTTTTCGATCGCCGCCGCGAGCGTGGTGCGCACGGCGTCCGCCAGCAGGTCGTAGCGCACGAGCGAGACGCGGCCCGCGGCGGTGGTCGGCCGGATGCCCGCGCGAAACAGGCTCTCCGACGCATAGATATTCCCCACGCCCACGACGATCTCGCCCGCAAGCAGCGCCTGCTTCACCGAGACCTTGCGCCCGCGCGTCTTGCGAAACAGCAGCGCGCCCGAGAACTCCGGCGTGAACGGCTCGACGCCGAGACTCGCGAGCAGCGGATGATCGAGCACATCGCCGTCTTCGCGTGCGTGCCAGAGCACCGCTCCGAAGCGGCGCGGGTCGCGAAAACGCAGGATGAATTCGTCGAAGACGAGATCGATGTGATCGTGCTTCGCGGCGTCGGGCGGACGCGGCACATTGCGCAATACGCGCAGCGTACCCGTCATGCCGAGATGCACGATGAGCCAGCCGTCGACGGTTTCGAACAGCAGATACTTGCCGCGCCGCTCCACCTTCTCGATTTTCAGATGCCCGAGCGTCTTCGCCAGATTCGCCGGCACCGGCCAGCGCAGCGCGGGCGTGCGCACGTCGACGCGTTCGACGCGCCTCCCCGCCACATAAGGCTCGATGCCGCGGCGCGTGACTTCTACTTCCGGTAACTCTGGCATATTTCGATGGTCTGCAACTTGCTGGGCGATGTGCCGGTATTGTAGCGACCGCGTTACAATCGACCGAAACATCAATCGGAATTCCATGAACTTGTTCGTCATGAAGCTGTTTTCCAAGCGAATGACCGCGCTCGCACAAGGTTGCGGGACGCCGGTGTCGCGCATCGCGGCCGCAGTCGCGCTGGCGACGGCAGTGTTCGCGTTCGTGCCGGCCTGCGCGCAGGTCTCCGCGCCAGGGCCCGCGCAAACGCCCGCGCAAAGCCCCGTCCCGGCGCCCGACGATCAGTCCGCCGTCAACGCCTCCGACCTGCTGACCGCGCCGCCCACCGGCAAGGAATCGCAGGATCTTCCGGATGTCGCGCTGTCCAGCCAGATCGTGTTTCAGGTCCTGGCAGCCGAAGTCGCGCTGCAACGCGGCCAGCCGGCGCCCGCCTACCAGACGTATCTGGCGCTCGCCCGCGACACGCACGATCCGCGCTTCGCCCAGCGCGCGACGGAAATCGCGATCGCGGCGCAGAGCCCGAACGACGCGCTCACCGCCGTCCAGTTGTGGCAGCAGTTCTCGCCGAATTCGGATCGCGCGGCGCAATTGAGCGCGTCGCTGCTGATCGTGTCCGGCAAGCCCGACGAGGCCGCGCCGACGCTCGCGAAAGAACTCGCCAAAGTGCCCGAAGCCCAGCGCGGCGACGCGATCCTGTCGCTGCAATCGCTGCTGTCACGCGGGCCGAACCGCGTCGGCGCGCTGAACGTGCTCAAGGACCTGACGAAGAACGACTTGCAGCGTCCCGAGACGCAACTCGCCATCGCCCGCCAGCAACTCATCGCCGACGATCAGCCGGGCGCGAAGGCATCGCTCGAAAAGGCGCTGCAACTGAAGCCCGACTACCTGCCGGCCGCGCTGACGCTCGCGCGCATGGGACCGGAGGAACGCAAGGAAGGCATCGCGTCGTTCGAGAAATACGTCGAGAAGAATCCGAAGTCGCACGACGCACGGCTCGCGCTCGCGCAGTTGTATTTGTCGTCGGACCGACTCGATGATGCGCAAAAGCAGTTCGAAATCATGCGCAAGAACGATCCGAAAGACCTGACGCCGCTGATGGCGCTCGCGCTCATCAATATCCAGAAGAAGCAGTTCGACAAGGCGCAGGACTACCTGAACCAGTACGCGAAGGCCGCCGAAAGCACGCCGGGCGCCGATCCGGGTCAGGCTTACATCTATCTCGCGCAGTTGTCGCTGGAACAGAAAAACGATGCCGCTGCCAGCCAGTGGCTCGACAAAATTCCACGCACGAGCCAGCAGTATCTGCCCGCGCAGATCACGCGCGCGCAGTTGATGGCCAAGCAGGGCAAGCTCGACGAAGCGCGCCAGTTGCTCGCGAGCCTGCAAAGCTCCGATCCGCACGACATCGCGTTGCTGGCCCGCACGGATGCCGCGCTGCTCTTTGAAGCCAAACGCTATCCGGAGGCCGAAGCGAATCTGGCGAAGGCCGCGGCCGCGTTCCCCGACGACCCCGATATCACCTACGACTACGCGATGGCCGCCGAAAAGAACGGCCACTACGACGTGATGGAAGCGCAGTTGCGCAACCTGATGCGCACGCAGCCCGACAATCCGCAGGCCTATAACGCGCTCGGCTATTCACTCGTCGATCGCAATCAACGCGTCGACGAAGCCGAGAAGCTGATCGAAAAGGCCGTCGCGCTCGCGCCCAACGACGCGTTCATCATGGACAGCCTCGGCTGGGCCAAATTCCGCCAGGGCAATTCCGCGGAAGCCGCCAAGATCCTGAAACAAGCGTACGACCTGCAGCCGAACGCTGAAATCGGCGCGCATCTCGGCGAGGTCCAATGGAAGTCGGGCCAGCAGGACCAGGCGCGCGCGACGTGGCGGCAGGCGCAAAAGCTTGAACCGGACAACGACACGCTCGTCAAAACGCTCAAACGACTTCAGGTGAACGATCTTTGATGGCATTCAACCTTAACGCCGGCGCGCCGCTTCGCCGCGGCGCGCTTGCGCTGGCGGCCACCGCCGCCGTCGTCCTCTCGGGGTGCGCCACGAAGCCGAACGTGCCGAACACGTCGAACGCGGCGACCTCGATCACCACGCAGACAAGCCGCGCGTATCACGGACGCTTCGCCATCCAGTACAACGACCAGAACGGCCAGCCACGCAACGCGTACGGCAATTTCGAATGGCAGGAAACGGGCGATACCGTCACGCTGCAACTGCGCAACCCGCTCGGACAGACGCTTGCGATCGTGACGTCGTCGCCATCGTCGGCGACGCTCGAATTGCCGAATCGCCAGCCGCTCAACGCCGACAACGTCTCCACGCTGATGCAGAGCACGCTCGGCTTTGCATTGCCGGTCGAAGGCCTGCGGTACTGGCTGCAGCCATCGGCGGCCCCGACCTCGCGCGCCAAGACGACGATGGATGCATCGTCCGGCAACGGGCGGCTCAAGGAGATCAAGCAGGACGGCTGGACGATCGACTATCTCGCCTACGCCGACGCACCCGCTGCGGGCGTGAAGCGCGTGAATCTCACCCGCGAAGATCCGCCGCTCGACATCAAGCTCGTGATCGACCAATAACCGCCGCTCAACGCCGAACGCATGTCCTTATCGAACGAGTCGCTACGCGACTGCCTCGCACCCGCGAAGCTGAACCTCTTTCTGCACATCACCGGCCGTCGTCCGGACGGGTATCACGCGCTCCAGACGGTGTTTCAACTGCTCGATTGGGGCGACGTTCTGAACTTCACCCGTCGCGACGACGGCACGATCACGCGCAAGAGCGACGTTCCGGGCGTCCCGGAAGCCGACGACCTCGTCGTGCGCGCTGCGAGGCTGCTACAAAGCCACACGGGAAGCAAATACGGCGTCGAAATCGAAATCGACAAGCGGCTTCCGATGGGCGCGGGCGTCGGTGGCGGAAGTTCTGACGCCGCAACGACACTTTTGGCGTTGAATCGCCTCTGGGGCGTTGACCTCCCGCGCGCGACACTGCAAAATCTCGCCCTGCAACTGGGTGCGGACGTCCCGTTTTTTGTTTTCGGGCAAAATGCATTCGCAGAAGGAGTGGGAGAAGCGCTCGAAGCAGTCGACCTGCCGAAACGCTATTTCCTGGTGGTGACTCCTGCGGTCCACGTCCCCACGGCTGCGATTTTTTCTGAGAAAGCGTTGACAAGGGACTCAAAAGTCCTCACAATGACGGACTTTCTTGCACAACATAGTTCTGACACAGATTGGCCTGACAGCTTCGGCCGAAATGACATGCAGGCGGTTGTTGCGGAAAAGTACGCGGAAGTAGCAACGGTGCTTGAGTGGTTCTCTAATCTTGCACCGGCGCGAATGACCGGATCTGGAGCAAGCGTGTTCGCTGCTTTTCGTAGCAAAGCCGAAGCTGAGATGGCGCAAGCCAAACTCCCGGCAAGCTGGAAAAGCGTGGTGACAGCCAGCCTGGATTCTCATCCTCTCTTCGCTTTCGCGTCATAAGGTTTTGTTTTGACGGGTTGTCCTACGCCTCCCGGCAAAACTCAAGGTTAGTGTAGGGGAGTCGCCAAGTTGGTCAAGGCACCGGATTTTGATTCCGGCATGCGAGGGTTCGAGTCCTTCCTCCCCTGCCATAATTTCTCGCGTTTTTCCTCTCGCCCCCAGCCCGAAACAGGTGCACGATGAGCAGTGACGGCCTGATGGTTTTTACTGGCAACGCGAATCCCGCGCTTGCACAGGAAGTCGTCAAGATCCTTGGAATCCCGCTCGGCAAAGCGATGGTCAGCCGTTTCTCCGACGGCGAAATCATGGTCGAGATTCAGGAAAACGTCCGAGGCAAGGACGCGTTCGTTCTGCAATCCACCTGCGCTCCGACGAACGACAACCTGATGGAATTGATGATCATGGTCGATGCGCTCAAGCGCGCGTCAGCAGGCCGGATCACCGCGGCAATTCCCTACTTTGGTTATGCCCGTCAGGATCGCCGTCCGCGCTCGGCGCGCGTCGCAATCTCGGCCAAGGTCGTGGCGAACATGCTGGAAATCGCCGGCGTCGATCGCGTCATCACGATGGATCTGCACGCCGACCAGATTCAAGGTTTCTTCGACATCCCGGTCGATAACATTTATGCAACGCCCGTGCTGCTCGGCGACCTGCGCAAGCAGAATCACGAGAATCTGCTGGTGGTGTCGCCGGACGTGGGCGGCGTGATCCGCGCGCGCGCACTGGCGAAGCAACTGAACACCGATCTCGCGATCATCGACAAGCGTCGCCCGAAGGCGAATGTCGCTGAAGTGATGAACATCATCGGTGAAGTGGAGGGCCGGACCTGCGTGATCATGGACGACATGGTCGACACCGCCGGCACACTTTGCAAGGCAGCACAGGTTTTGAAGCAACGCGGCGCGACCCAGGTTTTCGCGTACGCAACGCACCCGGTTCTGTCGGGTGGCGCGGGGGAACGGATCGCGGCGTCGGAACTCGACGAACTCGTCGTCACCGATACGATCCCGCTCTCCGCGGAATCGCTGGCGTGCAAGAAAATTCGCCTGCTGTCGAGCGCAGGTTTGCTCGCGGAGACGTTCTCGCGAATCCGGCGCGGCGACTCGGTGATGTCGCTCTTCGCCGAAAGTTAAAGGAATTGGCAAAACGCGAAGCTCCAGCTTCGCGTTTTTGCGTGATCGGTACGAACGGACGAAGGTTCGTGCCGTTGCTCTCGGGGCTGACGCGGCTGTTTGATAATGGCCGATCTATAACGGAAAGCCCCTTTTTCACTGCCTGGTCGCGGGCAGCATATGGAGTTGAATCATGAAAGTAGTCGCTTTCGAGCGTAATTTGCAAGGTACGGGTGCGAGCCGCCGCCTGCGTAACTCGGGCAAGACCCCGGGCATCGTATATGGCGCCGACAAAGACGTACAACTGGTCGAACTCGACCACAATGCCCTTTGGCACGCGCTGAAGAAAGAAGTGTTCCATTCGTCGATTCTCGACCTGGAAGTGGGCGGCAAGGCGCAGCAGGTCCTCCTGCGCGACGTGCAATACCACCCGTTCAAGCAGATGGTTCTGCACGTGGACTTCCAGCGCGTCGATTCGAAGAAGAAGCTGCACACCAAGGTGCCGCTGCACTTCATGAATCAGGAAACGAATCCGGCGGTCAAGCTGTCGGGCGCCGTGATCAGCCACGTCATCAACGAACTCGAAGTGGAATGCCTGCCGGGCGACCTGCCGGAATTCCTCGAAATCGACCTGGCCAACATCGAAGCCGGCCAGACGATGCACGCGAAGGATATCGTTCTGCCGAAGGGCGTCGCGCTCGTCGCTCACGTCGACGCGGAAAACCCGGTCATCGCTTCGGCGACGATCCCGGCCGCAGTGGTGTCGGATGCTTCGACCACCACCGCTACCGGCGAAGGCGAAACGCCCGCAGCGTAAGATTCGCTGACATAAGCCTATCCTCTCGAACCGTTCGCAAGAACGGGACGACGTGACCCGCCGGTGCTGACGCTCCGGCGGGTTTTTTTTCGCTTTAATTTGCGCGGGCGCCTGCCGCTCGCGACGACTCGACATGATCAAGCTGATTGTCGGCCTCGGCAATCCGGGCGCCGAGTACACCGCGACGCGACACAACGCCGGCTTCTGGTTCGCGGATCAATTCGCCCGCGACGCCGGCGCGAGCCTGCGCGACGAGCGCCGCTTCCACGGTCATTATGGAAAGGGCCGTTTGAACGGCCACGAGGTCCACTTGCTCGAACCGCAGACGTTCATGAATCGATCGGGACAATCGGTGGTGGCCGTCGCGCAGTTCTTCAAGATCCTGCCCGACGAAATTCTTGTCGCGCATGACGAACTCGACCTGCCGCCCGGCACCGTCAAGATGAAGCTCGGCGGCGGCAGCGGCGGGCACAACGGGCTGAAGGACATTTCCGCACATCTGTCATCGCAACAGTACTGGCGTTTGCGCATCGGCATCGGGCATCCGCGCGACCTGATTCCCGAAGGCGCGCGCGCGGGCGCCAAGCCGGACGTCGCCAATTTCGTGCTGAAACCGCCGCGTCGCGAAGAGCAGGAGCCGATCGACCAGTCGATCGAACGCGCGCTCGCGGTGATGCCATTCGTCGTCGCCGGCGAGACGGAGCGCGCGATGATGAACCTGCATCGCAATGCCTGACATCAACGTGGAGAGCCGCACGTGAGCCGTTTCTGGAGCGACATCGTTCATCGACTGACGCCGTATGTCCCGGGCGAGCAGCCCGCGCTGGCGCACCCGATCAAGCTGAACACGAACGAAAATCCGTATCCGCCGTCGCCGCGCGTCGTCGAGGCGATCCGGCGCGAACTCGGCGATGAAGGCGAGACGCTTCGCAAATATCCGGACCCGACCGCCCGCGCTCTGCGCGCGACGGTGGCCGCCCATCACGGACTGCGCATCGAGCAGGTGTTCGCGGGCAATGGCTCCGACGAAGTGCTCGCCCACGTGTTCCAGGCGCTCCTGAAGCACGACAAGCCGATCCGCTTCCCCGACATCACGTACAGCTTCTATCCGGTCTACGCGCAGTTGTACGGCGTCGCGTTCGACGCGATCCCGCTCGACGACGCGTTCGGCATCGACGTCGACGACTATCGGGCGCCGAGCGGCGGCGTGCTCCTGCCGAACCCGAACGCGCCGACGGGCCGGGCGCTAAGGCTCGCCGAAATCGAAGCGTTGCTGAAGGCGAACCCGGACTCGCCGGTCGTGATCGACGAAGCGTATGTCGACTTTGGCGCGGAATCGGCAGTCAAGCTGATCGACAGGTACCCGAACATGCTCGTCGTGCAGACGGTGTCGAAGGCACGCTCGCTGGCGGGAATGCGCGTGGGCTTCGCGTTCGGCGATGCCGCGCTGATCGAAGCGCTCACGCGCGTGAAGGACAGCTTCAACTCGTATCCGCTGGATCGGCTGGCGCAGGCGGCAGCCATCGCGGCTTACGAGGACGATGCGTGGTTTCAGGAGAGTTGCGCGAAGGTGGTCGCGAGTCGCGAGCGGCTCGCGGACAAACTGAAGGCGCTCGGCTTCGAGATCGTGCCGTCGGCGGCGAACTTCGTATTCGCGCGCCATCCGGCGCACGATGCCGCGACGCTCGCCGCGTCGCTGAAAGAGAAAGAGATTTTCGTGCGGCACTTCAAGCTGCCGCGCATCGACCAGCATCTGCGCATCTCCATCGGCACCGATGCCGAATGCGATGCGCTCATCGATGCGTTGCGCGCGCTGATCGCCGCGTAAATCGGGCTTATTGCCCTTTGGCGGCCATCAACGCGTGGTACTTCTGCATCAACTGGTCCGGCGTCTCGACATGCGCCGGATCACGCGGAATACATTCGACGGGACACACCTGCTGGCATTGCGGCTCGTCGAAGTGGCCGACGCATTCGGTGCACTTCTTCGGGTCGATGACGTAGATTTCCGTGCCCATCGAGATGGCGTCGTTCGGACACTCGGGCTCGCAGACGTCGCAGTTGATGCACTCGTCGGTAATGATCAAAGACATGCTTTACTCTCTTCCGCCGGTTCGAAACCGGCACTAAACGCGCGCGCCGTGAGGATCATCAGCGCCGCGCGCGCCCGGCGCTCAAGGCACCGCGGTGTCCCGCGGGATCGGGCCGACCTTGTCGATCAGGCGCTTCTCGACGGACGGAAACACGAACTTGCTCACATCGCCGCCCAATTGCGCGATCTCGCGCACGATCGTGCCCGAGATGAACTGATACTGGTCGGACGGCGTCATGAACATCGTTTCCACGTCCGGCAGCAGATAGCGGTTCATGCCCGCCATCTGAAACTCGTACTCGAAATCGGAGACGGCCCGCAGGCCGCGCACGATCACGCGCGCGTTGTTCTTGCGCACGAAATCCTTCAATAGCCCCTTGAAACTCATCACCTGCACGTTCGGATAGTGACCTAGCACGTCGTGTGCGATGTCCAGCCGCTCCTGCAGGTCGAAAAACGGCTTCTTCGCGCGGCTGTCGGCGACTCCGACGACCAGCGTGTCGAAAATGCTCGACGCCCGCCGGACAAGATCTTCATGTCCGCGCGTCAGCGGGTCGAACGTTCCCGGGTACACGGCGACTACCATGGGCCTTCTCCTCTTATGGTGACATTGGGCCGCTCGGCCGCATCGGCAACTGTCATTGCGCCCGATGCGTTATTTTTGGAACGCGCATTATTCCTCATTTTCGCGACGCAGCAAATGATAACGGACCGCGCCCGCCTTGCCTTCGCGCACGATTCGCCAGCCTGCCAGCGCGGGTATCGCGGACACGTCCAGTGCATCGCCCGATTCGACGTAAAGCGCGCCGCCTGGCGCAAGCAACGGCACGGAAAGGTCCAGCGCGCGTTCGAGCATCGGTTTGTCGCCGAAAGGCGGGTCGAGGAAGACGACGTCGAAGGAATTCGGTGCCATGTTTGCGGCGAGGCGCAATGCATCGGCTTCGGCGATTTCAATATTCTTCGCCGCGAGCCGCGCCTGGTTCGCCTTCAGCTGCGCGACCGCGCGGCCGCTGCGTTCGACCATCAGGACACGCGCCGCCCCGCGCGACGCAGCCTCGAAACCGAGCGCGCCGCTGCCGGCGAACAGGTCGAGACAGCGCTGGCCGTCGAGCTGCTGGCCGAGCCAGTTGAAGAGCGTCTCGCGGACGCGATCGGGCGTGGGGCGCAGGCCGTCGAGATCCAGCACCGGCAGCGGCGTGCGCTTCCAGTCGCCGCCGATGATGCGGATCGTGTGCGGCTTGCCGCCACGCGACGGCAGTGGCTCCCGTACTTTGGCGGGCGCGCGGCCGGGCGCGGCTGACGTGGCTGACATGGGCGAGCGGGTAATCGACGAACGGGACATGTGAGCGCAATGAATTGAGGTACGGGCGCCGGTTCGGAGCGCCCGCGTGGGCGGGGCTTTCGCCAGTCCGACACGATTACGCCGGAACCCGACCCAATGAAAGCCAACGTTACCACAGCCGCGAGCCTTGTCACCAAAGGCTCGCGACTGCCATAGGCGCCGCCTGATAAAATACGCGCCTTCCGCGCTCGCTGCATGACTCCCCGATGTCGAGCGCCCGGCGTCATCCGAAGAACGCGCGCACTACCCACCCTTGCAGACCATGTTCAGCTTTTTCAAACGATTCAAAAAACCGGCCGATACCGATACCCCGGTTGAAAGTCAGGCGGACGAAGCCGCCGACACCGTCGTCGAGGCGCCGGAACTTCCACACGCGCCAACGGAACCGCTGCGGCATGCAACGACGCCGGTGACACCCGCGCAGCCGGTCGAGCCGGAACCATCGGCGCCGGCCGCTCCCGTCGAGCAAGCGAGCGCACAACCGGCGACGCAGGCGTCCGAGCCGAAAGCCTACTGGCAAGGCCGCACGCCGTCGCAATGGAAGCGTGAGCCGCTCGCGGAAGAACTCGATGAAATCATTCCGCCGCCCGCGCCGGATTCCAGCGCGAAGAAATCGTGGATTTCGCGGCTGAAGCACGGTTTGTCGAAGACAAGCTCGAGCCTGACCGGCATTTTCGTCGGCGCGAAAATCGACGAGGATCTGTACGAGGAACTCGAAACCGCCCTGCTGATGTCCGACGCGGGCGTCGATGCAACCGAATTCCTGCTCGAAGCGCTGCGCGAAAAAGTGCGCGCCGAACGCCTGACCGATGCGATGCAGGTCAAGATCGCGCTGCGCTCACTGCTCGTCGACTTGTTGAAGCCGCTCGAAAAATCGCTGATGCTCGGCCGTGCCCAACCGCTCGTGATGATGATCACGGGTGTGAACGGCGCGGGAAAGACGACCAGCATCGGCAAGCTGGCGAAGCACTTGCAGCGCTTCGAGCAGTCGGTGCTGCTCGCCGCCGGCGACACGTTCCGCGCCGCCGCCCGCGAACAGCTCACGGTCTGGGGCGAGCGCAACAACGTGACGGTGATGTCGCAAGAAAGTGGCGACGCCGCCGCCGTGATCTTCGACGCGGTGGGCGCCGCGCGTGCGCGCAAGATCGACGTGATGATGGCCGACACGGCCGGCCGTCTGCCGACGCAATTGCATTTGATGGAAGAACTGCGCAAGGTGCGCCGCGTGATCGCGAAGGCGATGCCGGATGCGCCGCACGAAGTGTTGCTCGTGATCGACGCGAACACCGGCCAGAACGCGCTCGCGCAAGTCAAGGCATTCGACGATGCGCTCGGCCTCACCGGCCTGATCGTGACCAAGCTCGACGGCACCGCGAAGGGCGGCATTCTTGCCGCGATCGCGCGGCAACGGCCGATTCCCGTGTATTTCATCGGTGTCGGCGAGAAGGTGGAGGATTTGCAGCCGTTCAGCGCGGACGAATTCGCCGACGCATTGCTCGGGTAAACCGAGCGTCGATACAAAAATGGGCGTCCTGCGGGGCGCCCATTTTTTTTCGCTTTCGACATACGTCGAGTCAGTACGACTGAGTCAGTGCGAAAGCACCAGCGCGGCCGCAATCCACCACATCACGCAGCCGACGATCACGTCCAGCACGCGCCACGCGACATCTTTCTCGAACCACGGCTGCAAGAGGCGCGCACCGTAGCCGAGCGTCGTGAACCAGACGATCGACGCGCACATCGCCCCCGCCGCGAACCACGCGTTGCGCGGCCACCCGTAACGCGCGCCGATACCGCCGAGCAGCACCACCGTATCGAGATAGACATGCGGATTGAGCAGCGACAACGCGAGCACCGTCGATGCCGCGCCGAGCGCCGTCTGCGTTTCGCCGTCGGAGGCATCGAGGTGCCCCGGCCCGCGCCACGCCGCGAGAAACGCGCGCGCGCCGTACAGGAACACGAAGATCGCGCCGGCCCAGCGGATCACGTCGAGCAGGAACGGCGCCCGCGCGATCAGCGCGCCCATCCCGCCGATCCCGAGCCCGATCAGCAGCACATCGATCGCCGCGCAGATCGCGACGACCAGTCCCACATGCCTGCGCTTCAATCCCTGCCGCAACACGTACGCGTTCTGCGCGCCGATCGCGATGATCAGGCTGGCGCCGAGCCCGGCGCCGGACAAGTAACTCGATAAATAGGGAAACGTCATTCAGCGTCCGGTTGTTGCGCGGGCGCGGCGCGCTGGAAGGCGTCGATCTGGTCGGCGTGATCGGCGATGCGTTCGAGCGTCGGAAAGCGGCTCATGTCGATCTTGAAGCGCCGCGCGTTGAACACCTGCGGCACGAGACAAAGATCGGCGACGGTCGGCGTATCGCCGAAACAGAGCGCGCCGACGCGTGGGTCGCCGGCGAGCCGCTTTTCCAGCGACGTAAAACCCATCTCGACCCAATGGGCATACCACGCGTCTTTCACGTCTTCAGGCGTCTTGACCTGATGCTTCAGGTACTTGAGCACGCGCAGGTTGTCGAGCGGATGGATTTCGCAGGCGACCTGCAACGCGATCGCACGCACGAACGCGCGATCAGTCGGCGCGCGCGGCAGCAGCGGCGGCTCGGGATGCGTTTCCTCCAGATACTCGATGATCGCGAGTGACTGGTTCAGAACTTCGTCGCCGTCGACGAGCGTCGGCACGATGCCATCCGGATTCAACGCGCGATATTCCGGCTTGAGCTGCTGCCCGCCGTCGCGCAGCAGATGAACGGGCGCGTACTCGTAGTCGAGCCCCTTCAAATTCAACGCGATGCGCACCCGATACGCCGCCGAACTGCGGAAATAGCTGTAAAGCTTCAAGGTGTCTCCTCTTTTTTGTTCGATGCTCAGACCACACGCACTGAAAACTCGCCGATGCCGTCCACGCCGCCCGTCATCAGGTCGCCCTTCGCGACCGCGCCGACGCCTTCCGGCGTGCCGGTGAAAATCAGGTCGCCGGGGAAGAGTTCGAAGAGCGTCGACAGATACGCGATCGTCTCGCCGACCGACCAGATCAGTTGCGAGATGTCGGAGCGCTGCTTTTGTTGGCCGTTGACCATCAGCCAGATCGCGCTCTTTTCCAGATGCCCGACCTTCGACACCGGATGGATCGGCCCGAGCGGCGCCGAATGATCGAAGCCTTTGGCGGTATCCCACGGACGGCCGAGCTTTTTCGCTTCGGCTTGCAGGTCGCGGCGCGTCATGTCGAGGCCGAGCGCGTACCCGTAGACGTGATCGAGCGCCTGGTCGGCGGGAATGTCGCGGCCCTGCTTGCCGATCGCGGCGACTAGTTCCATCTCGAAGTGCACGTTCTTCGACTGCGACGGATAGTCGAACTCGCCGGTTGCACCGGGCGCGACATACAGGACCGCATCGGCCGGCTTGCTGAAGAAGAACGGCGGTTCGCGGTCCGGATCGTGACCCATTTCACGCGCATGCGCTTCGTAGTTGCGGCCGACGCAATAGATACGGCGCACGGCGAACCGATCGTCCGAACCGGCGACAGGCACCGCCACCACCGGCGCCGGAGTGAACACGTAACTCATCCCGCTCTCCTCATTCTGGGTTGGATCACCCGGCCGCGCGTGCGAGGCGAGGCCGGCAAGACAAAGAGTTTAACTTGGCCGCGTCGAGCCTGCGTGGCGGGGCAAGGCGGCAGATGATGCCCCGGCGGTCACCAGGATGACTCGCAAAACCCGCTTAAATGCGATACTCAGCAGCATTCCCTCTCCCAGAATTGCGTCGGACGAACGTGGACCTCGCCAGCACGAAACGCCACGAAACGCACGCCGGCCGCGCAAATGAATCGATGACCGATCCTGCTGACCCTGCCTTCCCCTGCGCGCGCTATATCAAGGAGATTGGACGCGGCCCGAACGGCGCGCGCGCCCTGAGCCGTGACGACACCTACGCGCTCTACGAAGCGATGCTCGACGGCCGCGTCTCCGATCTCGAACTCGGCGCGGTGCTGCTCGCGTATCGCGTGAAGGGCGAGACCGCCGCCGAACTCGCCGCGATGCTTGCCGCCGCGCATCGCTCGTTCGAGCCGCTGCATATCCAGAACGGCCGGGAGCACGCCCGGCCGGTGTCGATCCCGAGCTACAACGGCGCGCGCAGGCAGCCGAACCTCACGCCGCTCCTGTCGATGCTGCTCGCCCGCGAAGGCGTACCGGTGCTGGTGCACGGTGTCGTCGACGATCCGGGGCGCGTGACGAGCGCCGCGATTTTCGCGGAACTGGGCATCGCGCAAGCCGCGTCGCACGATGAAATCGAGGACAGTCTCGCGTCGCGCCGGCTGGCGTTCGCGCCGATCGTGGCGCTTGCGCCGAAGCTCGCGCGGCTGTTGTCGCTGCGCCGGATCATGGGCGTGCGCAATTCCACGCATACGCTCGTCAAGATTCTCCAGCCGTTTGCGCAGCCGGGGCTGCGGCTCGTGAACTACACGCACCCGGAGTATCGCGAAAGCCTGACGGGACTTTTCATCGATCACCCCGATGCCGCGCTGGGCGGCGCCCTGCTCGCACGCGGCACGGAGGGCGAGGCGGTGGCGGATACGCGCCGGCAGGTCCAGGTCGACTGGTTCCACGACGGGCATTCCGAGACGCTGTTGTCGGCGGAACGCTCGTCCGCCGACGCGCCGTCAGCCGAATTGCCCGAATCGCTCGATGCGGCGACCACCGCGCGCTGGATCGAAACCGTGCTGCGCGGTGAAGTGCCGGTGCCGCCGGCGGTCGCGCGGCAGGTCGAACTGATCGCCGATATCGTGCGCAGGCCGGCTTGATTAAGAAAGCGCCGATTGTTTCCGATCCCAGCCGGACTCATCGACCGGTTGACATATCAGCAGGCACTGGCATAAAGTAGGCCAATGCGCTTCACCCCTTTCTCCTCCCTCCGAATTATTTCGGGCCGCCTAGCGCGGCCCCTATCGCTACGTCTAGCGTAAGTCGCCAGGCGTAGCGCCGCGCGTCGTCTGTCTCACGTGCGGCCTGCCAGCAGTTCTCGTAGTTCTCTCTTTTTTCACCACCTGTAGTCGTCAGCTTTTCGTTCGCCCATCCCGCGAAACGAAAACGCGAGGGTCAAATGCACGCTGCTTCGCGCACGTTCACGTTGGTCGCAGGCGTCACCATCGCCGTGATGCAACGTGGGCACGCGCGCCGGCAAGTCTCGTGTGCATCGGGCAGCAGCCGGCCAGCCGCCGGCCGATGCCTCTCTCGCAGGCGCTACGCAAACCGCGACAACCGAGGTCGACGATCATGATGCCCAGCCCCGCCGAGAAATACCGTCCTTTCCCGCAAGTCCGCCTGAATGGCCGCCGCTGGCCGACCCGCACGATCGAGCGCGCGCCGGTCTGGATGAGCACCGACTTGCGCGACGGCAACCAGTCGCTGATCGAGCCGATGAGCATCGCGGCAAAGCTCGAATTCTTCGAGATGCTGGTGGCGACGGGTTTCAAGGAGATCGAAGTGGGCTTTCCGTCGGCGTCGCAGACGGATTTCGACTTCGTGCGCAAGCTGATCGTCGAAAAGCGCATTCCCGACGACGTCACCATCGAAGTGCTCGTGCAGTCGCGCCGTGAACTGATCGAGCGCACGTTCGAGTCGGTGGAAGGCGCGTCGAAGGTGATCGTGCATCTCTACAACGCGATCGCGCCCTCGTTCCGGCGCATCGTGTTCAACCAGTCGAAGGACGAGGTGAAGGCGCTGGCGGTCGAGGGAACGCGCATCGTCAAGGAATGCGCGGTCGCGCGGCCCGGCACGCACTGGACCTACCAGTATTCGCCGGAAACGTTCAGCATGACCGAACTCTCGTTCGCGCGCGAAGTGTGTGACGCCGTCGCGCAAATGTGGCGCCCGACGCCCGATCACAAGATGATCGTGAACCTGCCCGCCACCGTCGAAGCCGCGATGCCGAACGTCTTCGCGGACCAGGTCGAGTGGATGGACAAGAACCTCGGCTATCGCGACAGCATCGTCCTTTCGGTGCATCCGCACAACGATCGAGGCACGGCGGTGGCCGCCGCCGAACTCGCGATGCTCGCGGGCGCGGAACGCGTCGAAGGCTGCTTGTTCGGCAACGGCGAGCGTACCGGCAACGTCGATCTCGTCACGCTCGCGATGAACCTCTACACGCAGGGCATCGATCCGGGCCTCGATTTTTCGGATATCGACGGCGTGCGGCGCGTCGTCGAGCGCTGCAATCAGATTCCCGTGCATCCGCGCCATCCGTATGCGGGCGATCTCGTGTTCACGGCGTTCTCGGGTTCGCACCAGGACGCGATCCGCAAGGGTTTCGCGCAGCGCGAGCCGGGTACGGTGTGGGACGTGCCCTATTTGCCGATCGATCCCGCCGATCTCGGCCGCAGCTATGACGCCGTGATCCGCGTGAACAGCCAGTCCGGCAAGGGCGGCGCGACATTCCTGCTCGAGCGTGGCCTCGGCTTCACGCCGCCGCGGCGCGTGCAGATCGAGTTCAGCCACGCAGTGCAGGCGGTGGCGGACGCGTCAGGCGAGGAAGTATCCGGCGATGCGATCTGCGCGCTGTTCCGGCGCGAATATTTCGGCGCCGAAGGGCCAGTGTCGCGCGTCAACCCGACGACGCTGTGTGTCGGCGGGCGCAACATCGTGTTGCCGCCGGCATCGGGCGCCGCGTCGGGCGAGGCTTACGCGCAGGCGGTCGCGACGGCGCTGGGCGTAGCGGCGAACGTGGCGTGGTTCGACACGGTCAATACGGTGAATGGCGAGACAGCGGTGTTTGTCGGCTGCCGCGTCGGGGACCAGGCCATGCGCTTCGGCGTCGCGGTGAATGCGAATGCGGCGCAAGCGGTCGTCGATGCAGTGGCGAGCGCGGTGAATCGCGCGCAATGGGCTGAAGTTGCGCGGGCAGACGCTGACGCAGTACGGGAAGCTGTCGCGGCCTGACGTCGACTGGCGCCTCGCCGCGCACGGCGGCAAGGCGCCTGCGTCTGCGTCGGGTTGGTCGGATACTCGAAGCTTGTCCGACAGCTCCGCCGCGAACCAGCACGCCGATTCGCGACGAAAGTCACTCCAGCGCGATCCGCGTTGCCTGCAGCGCCAGCAGCTGCCACTGTCCGCCCGACTGCACATGGATCGCGGTATAGGCAATCGGGAACACCAGCGCGCCATTCTTCGACTCCATCTCGATCAGCGCGCGCCCCGACACCAGACACGAATCGCGACCCGCCAGCACCACGTCCTGCGACTGGATCTCGATCTGCCGGTAGCGGCGCCGCCCGGCCGTGATCGCGTCGATGAACTGGCGCTTCGTCTCGCGCTTGCCGTTCGTGTGCACGTAGCTGACGTTTTCTGCCAGCAGCGCGTCCAGCACGGCGCCGTCGCCGTCGACCATCGCCCGGAAGCGGTCGCGCTCGAGGCCGCGAATCGCCTCAATAGTTTTTGCTGGCATCTGTCGGTTCCCCTTGCGCCAAGGAACCGGTACGCGCGGTCCTCGTCAGAAGTTGTATTGCAGATATAGCTGGCTGAAATTTATACCAGGATTCGGCTCTTTGATACCGCCGTTCGATAAATGCTGGAAGCGGAAGCCAGCCTGGTAGTTCTGATGAGCACCGAAGATCGCGCCGATGCCGACCATGTCGGCAAACTGAAATACGCTGCCGACGGAGAACGTCTCGGTAATGCGCGTGTGCGAGAGCAGCCGTATGCCGACGCCCGCCTCGATGAACGGACGGATATACCCGGCGCTCTTCACGAAGCGCAGCACCGGCGTCACGCCGATCTCCAGAATATTCGGATTGACCGTCTGGTCTTCATACGAGTGCCAGTACGAGACGTGTCCTTCTCCCACCACGGTGAAGTGGAATCCGGCGATTTCCCACCACGTCCAGTTCGGGTCCCACACGGCCCCGAGATCGACTTTCTTCATATCGCGATCCGCGACGCCTGCCCCAACCTGCACCCCGAACCGGTCGGCGTTCGCGGTCGCGGAGGCAAGCGCGCACGCCGCAAGCAGGGTGGATCGAAGGGAACGGATGAGCCAGGCGCTTTTTTTCTTTTGCATGTACAACCCCGTCACGGGTTTCACAATTGCCGACCGCTCGTGCAGTCGCCGTGACATTTTAGAGACGCTCTCGAATTCGTGCTCGGATCGTGCCAGCTTTGGTCCAAACACTGAATTTCGTATCGAAGAATGCCGTAAATGCGGAAATGCATGCGAAGTCGGATTAAAAGTGTGTAGCTGCTCCGGTAAAAATGACGGTTTTAACAAATGGTAAACGATGCCCTATCGAATCTTGTTTTTTGATAGCTTTTGTGGGAACTCCCACATACGCGCCCCCTCTAATCCTTAGCACTCAGCGAACTGGAGTGCTAATATCGTGGCTGACTCGCTGCGATGTCCCGCAACGGGTTTTTTGTTGATAAGGAGCTTATGAGCGTGACCAATGCGATGACCCTTCCGAAAATTGTGAGCTCGGCACCGGCCAAGGCCTCCTCGGCAGGCGCGCTGACGTACGCACAGTCGTCGATGCTGACCGGCCAGATCGGCAACCTCGACGCCTACATTTCGGCTGTGAACCGGATTCCGATGCTGCAGCCGTCGGAGGAACGTCAGTACGCCACCGAATTCCGCGAACACGGCAACCTGGATGCGGCGCGCCAGCTCGTGCTGTCGCACCTGCGGCTCGTCGTGTCGATCGCCCGCAATTACCTCGGCTACGGCCTGCCGCACGCCGACCTGATCCAGGAAGGCAACATCGGCCTGATGAAGGCCGTGAAGCGCTTCGACCCGGCGCAGAACGTGCGCCTCGTGTCGTACGCGATGCACTGGATCAAGGCGGAGATTCACGAGTACATCCTGCGCAACTGGCGCACGGTGAAGGTCGCGACCACCAAGGCGCAGCGCAAGTTGTTCTTCAACCTGCGCAGCCACAAGACCGGCCTCGCCGCGTTCACGCCGGATGAAATCGAAGGCCTCGCGAAAGAGCTGAACGTGAAGCGCGAGGAAGTCGCGGAGATGGAAACGCGTCTGTCGGGCGGAGACATTGCGCTCGAAGGCCAGGTCGAGGACGGCGAGGAAGCCTTCGCGCCGATCGCGTATCTCGCCGACTCGCATAACGAGCCGACCAACGTGATCGCCTCGCGCCAGTTCGACAAACTGCAAAGCGAGGGCTTGTCCGACGCGCTCGAATCGCTCGACGAACGCAGCCGCCGCATCATCAAGGCGCGCTGGCTCGACGTGCAGGACGACGGATCGGGCGGCAAGACGCTGCACGAACTGGCCGACGAATTCGGCGTATCGGCCGAGCGGATTCGGCAGATCGAAGCCAGCGCGATGAAGAAGATGCGCTCGGCGCTGCACGACTACGCTTAAGCTTCGCGGTTAAGCCTTGCCGCAAAGCCCGCCGTCGAAAGACGGCGGGCTTTTTGTTTGCGCCGCGCCGGAAACGACAACGGCGCCCGAAGGCGCCGCTGTGTCATGTAGTGCTTTTAGTTTTAGAGCCGCTTACGCCGGCAACGGCGCCGCGCCGCCACTGTTGTTCGACAGACGCGCCGACAGTTGGCGTGCATACCGCTCCGCCGCCGTTCCCACGACGATGTGGAACGTATCCGCCGACACCCACGCGACGTCGAGCGCCGACATCCGCTGGCGATCCACCGCCGACGGATCGCGCACGACCACGCGCAGGCGCGTCGCGGCGATGGCATCGAGCGAAGCGATGTTGGTCGCGCCGCCGAACACGGCGAGCCAGCGCACCGGGTCCGGATCGAGCGGGCCTTGTTCGCCGGCAGGAACCGCCGTGGCAGCGGCAGCCGCCGGAGCAGCAGGCGCCGATGAAGCCGGCGTTGCGCCGCGCGTCGTCGAATGCTCGAGTTCCGTGCGGATTTCATCGGCGATCAAGTCGGCTTCCGGCCCGATGATCACCTGGACGGTCGTCGCGCCGCGCTTCAGCACGCCGCGTGCGCCGATCGTCTTCAACTGCGCCTCAGACACCTTCTCGTTATCCGCCACCGACAGACGCAGACGCGTCGTGCAGGCATCGACGAGCGTCAGGTTCGACGCGCCGCCCAGCGCGGCGATGTACTGCGCCGCGCGCGACGTGGCAACCCCCGCCACCGGCGCGACAAAGCCGCCTGCAGCTTCGGTCGAATCGGTTTGCGCATCGGTCGTCGCGGGTTCGCGGCCCGGCGTCGCCATGTTGAACTTGCGGATGAAGAAGCGGAACAGGCCGTAGTACAGGAAGCCGTAGACGATGCCGATCGGAATCGCCATCCAGCCGCGCGTCGAGAGGCCGTAGTTCAGCACGTAGTCGATCGCGCCCGCCGAGAACGTGAAGCCCAGATGGACGCCGAGCGCCGAGCAGATGGCAAGCGAGAGACCCGTCAGCAACGCGTGGATCGCGTAGAGAATCGGCGCGAGGAACATGAACGTGTACTCGATCGGCTCGGTCACGCCCGTGAGGAACGAGGTCAGCGCCATCGAGAACAGCAGGCCGCCGACGATCGCGCGACGGTCCTTCGGCGCCTCGTGGAACATCGCGAGACACGCTGCCGGCAAGCCGAACATCATGATCGGGAAGAAGCCGGTCATGAAGCCGCCCGCGGTCGGATCACCCGCGAAGAAGCGATGCAGGTCGCCCGTCACCGCTGCGCCGCCGCCCGGAGGCGTGAACGTGCCGAACACGAACCACGCGAGCGAGTTGATGATGTGGTGCAGGCCCGTCACGAGGAGAATCCGGTTCAGCAAGCCGAACACGAACGTTCCGAGTGCGCCGGCCGTCGTCAGCCAGAGGCCCGCTGCGTCGATCGCATGCTGGACCGGCTGCCAGACGTAGCCGAACACGATCCCGAGCACCAGACAGGCCACGCCCGTGACAATCGGCACGAAGCGTTTCCCTCCGAAGAACGCGAGGTACTCGGGGAGCTTGATGTCCTTGTAGCGGTTGTACATATAGCCCGCCACCATCCCCGCGACGATCCCCGACAGCACGCCCATGTTGAGCTTCGGATCGATGTCCTTCATCACCGCGACTTCGATCAGGTAGCCGATGGCGCCCGCCAGACCCGCCGTGCCGTTGTTGTCCTTCGCAAAGCCCACCGCCACGCCGATCGCGAACAGCAACGGCAGATTCGAGAAGATCGCGTCGCCCGCGTCGGCGATCATCTTGATGTTGAATACATCGGGCTGGCCTAGTCGCAGCAGCAGCCCGGCCACGGGCAGCACTGCAATCGGCAGCATCAGCGCTCGGCCTAGGCGCTGCATCTTTGCAAACGGGTTAGCGTCCATCGGGTTCTCCAAAAAATATAGGTCTTGTCGTTGCTGGGGTTGAATATCGGGCCGCGAAAAGCCCCGACGCCGGACGGACGATCAGTCCAGCGGCCAGATTTCGCGGCTTGCTGCTCTTACTGCCTGAGCCGATTCGAGCGCGAGGGCATCCTCGGCACGCTGACGGCAAAGTGGGTAATCGAGATTGCGCACGCGCGCCTTGATGCCGGGCACCGACACCGGATCGACCGACAACTCGGTCACGCCCAGGCCGACGAGCAGCGGCACCGCGACCGGATCGCCGCCGAGCGCACCGCACACGCCGACCCACTTGCCGTGCTTCTCCGCGCCCTGCACGGCGGCCTTGATGAGGCGCAGCACGGCCGGGTGCAGGCCGTCGGACTGAGCGGCGAGGTCCGGCTGGCAGCGGTCCATCGCGAGCGTGTATTGCGTGAGATCGTTGGTGCCGATCGAGAGAAAATCGGCGTGCTTCGCGAGCTGGTCCGCGAGCAAGGCCGCCGACGGCACTTCGATCATCACGCCCACTTCGATCGGATCGGTGCGGCCGATTTCGCGCGAGAGTTCGTCGATGCGCTTCCTGAGGCGCACGAGTTCGCCCGCATCGGTGACCATCGGCAGGAGGATGCGCACCTTGCCGAACGGCTGCACGGCGATGAGGCCGCGCAACTGCTCGTCGAGGAGATCGGGGCGCACCTGCGCGAGACGGATGCCGCGCAAGCCGAGCGCCGGGTTCGTCTCGGGCGGCAGCGTCAGGTAGTCGACTTCCTTGTCCGCGCCGACATCAAGGGTGCGGATGATCGCGGTGCGGCCCTTGAGCGCATCGACGATCGTTTGATAGCTGTCCTTGTGCTCGTCCTTCGTCGGCGCGGCCTGGCGATGGATGAACAGCAGTTCGGTGCGCAGCAGGCCGACCGAATCGGCGCCGTTGTCGACGGCGGTTTGCGCGTCGTCGAGTGTCGCGATGTTCGCGGCGACTTCGATCGTGCGTCCGTCGCGGGTTGCCGCCGCTTCGCCGGACGTGCGGCGGTTCACCTCGCGCACCCCCGCGAGACGCTGGCGTTCGAGCCGCGCACGCTCGACGTCGAGCGCGGTCGGCGCGTATTCCAGCCGTCCCGCCGATGCATCGACCACGACTTGCGTGCCTTCCGGCACCGCATGCAGCGCATCGCCGACGGCGACCAGCGCCGGAATGCCGATCTGGCGCGCGATGATCGCCGCGTGCGAGGTCGCGCCGCCACGCGCCATCACGAGCGCGGTGACGCGCGTGCGGTCGAGCGACGACAGATCGGACGGCGTGAATTCGTCGGCGGCGAGGACGGCTTCGTCGGGCAACGAGCGGGCCGTCGAGTTCGTATAGCCAAGCGCGCGCAACACGCGCTTTTCGATGTCGCGCAAGTCGGCGGCGCGTTCGGCGAGCAGCGCGTCCTGGATGTTCGACAGCAACGCGATCTGCGCGCCAATCGCCTCGCGCCACGCGTAACCGGCGCTCTTGCCGAGGCTGATCAAATCGCGCGCGGCGTCGAGCAGCGTCGGATCTTCGAGCAGCACGCGATGCACCGCGAAAATCCCCGCTTCGCCGACCGCGCCACGCTGCGACGCGGTGCGCACGGTTTCGTCGAGTTCCGCATCGACCTTTGCGATCGCGCGGTCGAGCGCATGGCTTTCCGAAGCCGACGTGGCGGTGGCCTGCTCGGGCGGCGTGATGTCCTGATCGTCCCAGCGGACCAGCTTGCCGACCGCGATGCCGGGCGCCGCGCAGACCCCCGCGAGCGTGTTCGGATCGAGCGGCTGGCCGGGCGCGCGCTGGATCGTTTCCGGCGCCGGCGATTTCGCGCGTGCCGGCGTTTCCTCGACTTCGCCGTGCGCCGCGCGCAGCAATTCCGCAGCGACCGCTTCGACCGCTTCTGAAGCCTGCGCGCCAATGCCGAGCAACTCGATCGTCGCGCCTTCGCCCGCGCCGAGTCCCAGCAATCCGACGACGCTTTCGATCGGCGCCTTGCGGCCTTCGAAGCGCACTTCGACCTTCGCGTCGAAACCGCGCGCCGCTTCCCGGGCGCGCGCCGCCGGCCGCGCGTGCAGGCCGCCCGCATGGGCGAGCGTCACGTTGCGGCGGGCTTCGGCGGTGAAATTGGCGTCGCTGCGGGCGGCGTCGGCCTTCGCGCCGCCCTTGGCGCGCAGCACGAGCAATTGCCCCGCGCCCGCTTTCAGCACGCCGCGCCCGGCGCGCTCGACGACTTCGAACGCATCGCTATTGGCAATCGCGATCACCGAGACGAGACTCGGCGCATGTTGCGCGACGTAATCGGCGTCGAATTCGATCAGCACCTGACCGGCGCGCACGGCTGCGCCCTGCTCGACCTTCGGCGTGAAGCCCTTGCCGCCCAGCCCGACCGTATCGATGCCGATATGCAGCAGAATCTCGGCGCCCTGCGGCGAGCGCAGCGTCACCGCGTGATGCGTGCGGGCGAGATGCGTGATCGTGCCGTCGCAGGGCGCGACCAACACGCCGTCGAGCGGATCGATGCCGATGCCGTCGCCGAACATGCCTTCGGCGAAGACGGGATCGGGCACGCTGGCGAGCGGCACCACGGGGCCGGTGAACGGTGCGAGCAACACGAAATTGCCCGGGTTATCGGTGGAATGATTCAACTGTGACTCCTCGGCACGACGCATCGGATGACTCGCTCAGTGAGTTTCGGTGACTTTGTTCAGGTGGCGCGGGGCGTCGGGATTGCGCCCGCGCGCGGCGGCGAGACCCGCTGCCATCACGTAGAAGGAAAGAATCGCGGCGATCGGATCGAGCGCCGGGTGGTCGGTGACGGCGAGCGGCAAGTCGGCTTCCGCGATGTCGTCGGGGGCGGCCAGCAGCACGCGCGCGCCGCGTGCGCGCATGTCGCGCGCGAGCTGGATGAGGCCCGCCTGTTCCGGTCCGCGCGGCGCGAAGACGAGCAGCGGATAGTCGCGGTCGATCAGTTCCATCGGGCCGTGACGTACTTCGGCGCTCGAAAACGCCTCCGCCTGGATGCCCGACGTTTCCTTCAACTTCAGCGCCGCTTCCTGCGCGATCGCGAGGCCGAGACCGCGGCCGATCACGATCATCCGGTCGACGCCTTTCAGTTCATCGACGGCTTTCGTCCAGTCGAGCTTGCCCGCTGCACGCAACGCGTCCGGCAGCGTCTTGAGCGCGTTGAGCAATTCCGTGTCGCGCTGGACGTGCGCGATGACGATCGCCGACAGCGACAGCATCGCGATATAGCTCTTCGTCGCCGCGACGCTCAGTTCGGCGCCGGCGAGCAGCGGCAGATGCCATTCGCAGGCGTCGGCGAGCGGCGAATTCGGCGCATTGACCGCCGCGACAGTGAACGCGCCCGCTTCGCGCAACGCCTGCATCGTGCCGACGAGATCGGGGCTCTTGCCCGACTGCGAGAACGCGACGGCGAGTTGACCGGAGACGCGCAACGGCGCCTGCTGCAAGGTGGCGACCGACATCGGCAACGACGCGACCGGCACGCCGATGCGGCTCATCGTGAGGCTGGCGAAGTAACTCGCGGCGTGATCGGAACTGCCGCGCGCGACGGTCAGCGCGACGTGGCGCGGCTGTTCGGCGAGCTTGACGGCAAGGGCCTCGATGTTCGAGGTATCGGCGAGCTGGGCGGCGACCACATCGGCGGACGCCAGCGCCTCATTAAGCATATTCGACAATCGATTCTCCTTCGACGTAAGTAGCCGTCAGCGCCAGTTCGCGGTCGATGACGACGAGGTCGGCCCACGCGCCGCGCGCGATGCGGCCACGGTCTTCGAGACCGAGGTAGTCGGCCGCGAAGCGCGACAGACGATTCGAGACGTCCGCGATCGGCAGGCCGATCGAGACGAGGTTGCGCAGCGCCTGATCCATCGTCAGCGTGCTGCCGGCGAGCGTGCCGTCGGCGAGCCGCACGCCGCCCATGCACTTCGTGACGTGCTGGCTGCCGAGGCGGTATTCGCCGTCGGGCATGCCGGACGCCGAAGTGCTGTCGGTGACGACGTAGAGATGCGGAATCGCGCGCAATGCCGCGCGAATCGCGCCCGGATGGACATGCAGCAGGTCGGGGATCAGCTCCGCGTATTCCGCATGCGCGAGCGCCGCGCCGACCATGCCGGGATCGCGGTGATGCAGCGGCGACATCGCGTTGAACAGATGCGTGAAACCGCGCGCGCCGTGCTTGAGCGCGGCGACGGCGTCGTCGTAGGTGCCGAGCGAGTGGCCCATTTGCACCCGCACGCCGCGCGCCGCGAGTTCGGTGATGATGTCCAGGTGGCCGGAGATTTCCGGCGCGATCGTGACGACGCGGATCGGCGCGAGCGAAAGATACTTCAGCACTTCATCGCGCACGGCGACGGCAGCGGCGTCCGGCTGTGCGCCGAGCTTGCCGGGATTGATATATGGACCTTCGAGATGCACGCCGAGCACGCGTGCTCCGCCGGCCGCCCGGTATTTCGCCTGGTCGCCCAGGCCTGCGACGACGCGCATCAGTTCGTCACGCGGCGCGGTCATCGTCGTGGCGAGCAGGCTCGTCGTGCCGTGCTGCGCGTGTAATCGCGCGACGGTCTGCGCGGCATCGCCGCCTTCCATGATGTCGGCACCGCCGCCGCCGTGGACGTGCAGGTCGATGAAGCCGGGCAGGATGTAAGGCGCGCCGTTCGTCGACGGATCGACGCGCTCGCCTTCAAGCGACGTCACGCGTCCGTTCTCGAAGCGGATCGAACCGTGAATCCACCCGTCGGTGGTAAGTATGTTTCCTTTGAGCATGAAGTTCTCTATGAAACGCGATGCCTGGGTGAGACTGAAAACCGGTCGCGCCTTGCTGCGAGCAGGCTGAAACTGCGTCCGGCGTCTTTGTCCTCTCGTTCTTGTTGTTCTCGGGTGCTGCGCGCCTGTGCCGGCGCTATCGGTGAAGCTCCGCGACGAAGTCGTAGTAGTCGTCGCGGCAGTACGTATCCGTCAGTTCGATCGCGCGCTGGTCCGACGTGTAGCCGATGCGCGTGATCACGAGGAGCGCCGCGCGCGGTGCGACGCCCATCATTCGCGCGACTTCCGCGCCCGCGTTGACCGCGCGAAAATGCTGCAACGCGCGCACCACCGACAGGCCGCGCTCTTCCAGGTACCGATACAGCGACGCGCCGATCGCAAGCGGCTGCGGCACGACCGACGCGGGCAAGGTGGAATGCTCGACCGCCATCACGATGCCGTCCGCACGACGCAGGCGCCGCAGGCTCGCGACGCCCGCACCGGGCGACAATCCCAGTTGCACCGTTTCGTCGCGGCTCGCCGTGCGCACTTCCCGCGCGAGCCAGATCGAATCGGGATTGAAACCACGCTGCTCCATCTTCGTCGTGAAGCCGGTGAGCCTCGACAGCGGATCTTCGACGCGCGGCGTGATGAAACTGCCCGCGCCGCGCACCCGGCGAATCAACCCTTGCTCGACGAGCAGCGCGATCGCCTTGCGCGCCGTGATCCGCGACACACCGACTCCATCCGACAACGTGCGCTCGGACGGCAGCGCTTCACCCGCGGACCACGTTCCCGCGTGAATCGCGGTGGCGAGACGGGCCGCGAGTTGCAGATACAGCGGCGTGCTGTTTTGCGCGTCGGGGGCCAGTTCTCGCCAGCGTTCGTCCATAAGAATTTTCTTGAGTTTTCGCGTTAGGGCGAGCCCATTATATAACCAAAATAATACCAGTCAATTTCGACTTTTTTGGGCGAAAATTAGCGATAATTTTATTTAAAATCAACCACTTATTCTGCATTCGCGATTCCGTATTCCATGTACTAACAGATCGGGATTTACCCGCACTGGTAGCCCAGTCGGCGCGGATTGGTCTGCGTGGCAATAAGGCCGATCTTCCTCGTTAACAAAACCGCACGACCGTACATTTATTCGGCACAATATGCACGTTTGTTTCGGAGTCGGAAATGAAATAACAGCCGGCCATTCATAACGAGAGAACGAGGGAATGATGACGGGTCCAGATCTCATGCGGACGGTCGAAGCAGTTCGGCGCTTCAACCGCTTCTACGCCCGCCACGGAGGCGGCCTGCACCAGCGGCGTCACAAGAGCCCGTATTCGACGGCGGAAACACGCGTCTTCCATGAACTTGCGCATGGCCGGGCAAAAACCGCGGCAAAGGTCGCGCGCAAACTGGATCTCGACACCGGCTATCTGAGCAGGTTGCTGGCTCGATTCGAGCGAAGCGGATTCATCGAGCGGCACCCGAACCCCGCCGACTCGCGCCAGCATTTCGTCAGGTTGACGCCGTCCGGGCGCGCCGAAGTCGACTCGATCGCGTCAGGCAGCGTGGACGAGGTATCGGCGGCTCTGGGTGATCTCGCGCGAGAGGCGCGCGCTCAACTCGTGTCGTCGATGGCGGACGTCGAACGCCTGCTCTCGCCTCCCGTCGACGGCGAGCGAATGGTTCTGCGAATGCCGCAGCGGGGCGATTTCGGCTGGATCGTCGAACGCTGCGCGCAATTCGATCACACGGGCTGGCATGCCGAAGCCCGCGCTGCTGAAGTCGTCGCGCGGCTGCTCGGTGCCGGGCAGCCCGACGCGTCACGGGCCGCGTGCTGGATCGCCGAGCAGGACTGCGGCGCGCGCATCGGCGCCGCCGTCGTCATGCCCGCTTCGGAAACGCAGGCCCGGATCGAGCTGCTGTTCGTCGAGCCGGGCGCGCGCCGGCGCGGCCTCGGCACGCGACTCGTCTCCTCATGCGCGGCGTTCGCGTCAAGCAGTCGCTATGAGAACCTCTCATGCTGCATCGACGACGCACACGCCGACCTGCGCGAATTCGTCGAGCGCGCCGGTTTCACGCCCTCGGACGACGCGCCGGCGGGGCGCGTCTGGCGACTATCGGCTGACTCCCTGCACGCGAGCTAAATAAAAACGGCGCCTCGCGAGGCGCCGTTCCGGTCGTAGCACGCGGGAAAGCGATCAGAACGATGGCACGACCGAGCCCTTGAACTCGGTCTTCATGAACTGGCGCACATCATCCGACTGATACGCCGCCACGAGCTTCTTCACCCACGTCTGATCCTTGTCCTTCATACGCACCGCGATCAGGTTCGCGTAGGGGCTATGCACGTCTTCGAGCGCGATCGCGTCTTTCGTCGGCTGCAATCCCGCGGCCAGCGCGAAGTTCGTGTTGATCGCGGCGGCATCGACATCCGCAAGCGTGCGCGGCAATTGCGCGGCATCGAGTTCGACGAGCTTGATCTTCTTCGGATTCTCCGCGACGTCGAGCGCCGTCGCGTTGCTGCCGTTCGTGCCCGCGCCCGCCTTCAGCTTGATCACGCCTTGCGACTGCAACAACAGCAGCGCGCGATTCTCATTCGACGGATCGTTCGGCACCGCAACCTTCGCGCCTTGCGGCAAGTCCTTCAGCGACTTCAGCTTCTTCGAATACACGCCGAGTGGCGAAATGTAGGTCAGACCCGCGTTGACGAGCTTGTAACCGCGCTGCTTGATCTGGCTGTCGAGATACGGCTGATGCTGGAAGCTGTTGGCGTCGAGGTCGCCTGCGTCGAGCGCGGCGTTCGGCTGCACGTAGTCGTTGAACTCGACGACCTTCACGTCGAGGCCATTGCGCTTCGCGACCTTCTGCACGACCTGCCAGATCTGCGCATCGGGACCGCTGATCGTGCCGACCTTGATGGCCTTGTCGTCGGCCTGGGCGCCGGTGCTGGTCAACAGAGCGGCCGATGCGGCGATGAGGGAAAGGGCTTTGAGCAAATGTCTGCGTTGCATGGTGTTCTCGTTTCAGTGCTGGATGACGGTGTTTCGCTTGAGGCCGCGGATGTTCGCACAGGCCTGGTGCAAACGGAAATATTCAATTTTCATGACGTTATTCGCACTCGGCACGCGCGACGGGCGCGGGCATTCGGTCGGCGCCCGGCATAGAATCGGCAGGTCATCCACGTCGGACACGAAACCGCCATGTACGTCATAAATCTCCGCTATACCGGCGCGCTTGCCGAAATCGACGACGCGCTCGAAGCGCATCGCCTCTTTCTCGATCGTCAGTTCGCCGCGGGCGTTTTCATCGCTGCCGGTCCGAAAGTGCCGCGCGACGGCGGGATCATCCTGGCATCGGCGATCGATCGCGAGAGGCTCGATGCGATCCTCGCCGAGGACCCTTTTTGGGTGGAAAAGCTCGCGCACTACGATGTGATCGAATTCACTGCGGCGCTGCTCGCGCCCGGGCTGAACCTGCCTACGCCTTCGGATGCTGAATAGGAAAAGCGGCCGGATCGGGCCGCACGCCAAATTGTCGGACGGACGTCCAACTTCTGGAGCGCGACTCGGATCGGGCCGCTTTTCCTCTGCCTGTGTCGCTGCGCGGAAGTGCCTATCGCGACATCATGTTCATCGATACGTTGTGCATGACCCAGACCGTGCCCACGACCAGAAAAAGCGCGGCCAGCACGGTGTAGCCGAACGCAATGAGATTCCAGCGCTGTTGCTTCGAAAAGTTCATGTGCAGGAAGTAACCCAGATGCACGATGATCTGGACGAACGCCAGCGCGCCAAGGGCGAGCAGCGCGGTATCCGGCGGCAGCACGCGGTTCATCACGAGCCAGAAGGCCGCTGCGGTCAGCAGCACCGAAAGCACGAAGCCGGTGACATAGCCGCCCAGACTGCCATGCCCGTGGTCCGCTGTGGATGTGTGCGTATGGCTCATTTAGATCACGCTCGCGAGATAGACGAAGGTAAAAACACCGATCCACACGATGTCGAGAAAGTGCCAGAAGAGGCTCAGGCAGGTCAGTCTGCGGATCTCGCGCTCCGACATCTCCGGATTGCAGACGACCTGCGCGGCGAGCACGACCATCCAGATCAAGCCCATCGTCACGTGCAGGCCGTGCGTGCCGACCAGCGTAAAGAACGACGACAGGAAAGCGCTTCGGTTGGGGCCGAATCCCTCGCTGAGCAGTTGCCCGAACTCGCGGAACTCCAGCCAGAGAAAGCCGAGGCCAAGCAGGAACGTCACGGCGAGCCACGCGAGCACGGTGCCGCTGCTGCGCCGGTGCGCACCGAGCATCGCGAAGCCGAACGTGATGCTGCTCAACAGCAGCACGCCGGTTTCCAGCGCGACGCCCGGGATATCGAATAGCGCCTTGCCATCCGGCCCGCCCGCGAACTGATGCCCCAATACGCCGAACACCGCGAACAGTGACGCGAAGATGACGCAGTCTGTCATCAGGTACAACCAGAAACCGAATACCGAGTGCGACTCGACGTGTTCTTCGCCGCCGAACGGTTCCGGCGCCAGAACGAGAGTTTTCTGCAACATTTAGCTGACCTCCACTGCCGCGAGCGCGCGACTGCGTTTTTCCTCGATCGTCCTGACGGTCGATGCTTCGATGAAGTGACCGTCGTTGCGACGGAAGCTGTAACCGATGACGGTCGCGGCAATGCCGACGAGCGCGGCGATCGCGAGCCACCAGATGTGCCAGATGCCCGCGAAGCCCAGCACCAGACTGAACATCCCGACGAAAAAGCCTGCGCTCGTGTTCGACGGCATGTGGATGTCGCGATAGACCGAGTCCCGTCCGAGGCCGTGGCCGGTTTCCTTCATGTGCGCGAACGCGTCGAGTTCATGGACGACCGGGAGATTCGCGAAGTTGTAGGCCGGCGGCGGCGACGACGTCGCCCATTCGAGCGTGCGGCCGCCCCACGGGTCGCCGGTGATGTCGCGATAGGCCGGCTGATTGCGCCTGAGCACGCTCACCCACACCTGCGCGACCTGATGCGCGACGCCGATCGCGATCAGCACCACACCGAACGCAGCGACCTGGAGCCACGGCTGCCACGCCGGATTGTCATAGTGATTCATCCGTCGCATCATGCCCATGAAGCCGAGCACGTAAAGCGGCGTGAACGCGACAAAGAAGCCCACGAACCAGAACCAGAACGCGCGCTTGCCGAGCTTCTCATCGAGCTTGAAACCAAACGCCTTCGGGAACCAGTAATGAAGCCCCGCGAGGTAGCCGAATACCACGCCGCCGATGATCGTGTTGTGGAAGTGAGCGACGAGGAACAGGCTGTTGTGCAACACGAAGTCCGCGCCCGGGATCGCGAGCATCACGCCGGTCATGCCGCCGATCGTGAAGGTGATCATGAAGCCGATCGTCCACAGCACCGGCGTGGTGAATTCGAGGCGGCCGCGATAGATCGTGAACAGCCAGTTGAAAATCTTAACGCCGGTCGGGATGGCGATGATCATTGTCATGATGCCAAAGAACGCATTGACGTTCGCACCCGATCCCATCGTGAAGAAGTGATGCAGCCACACGAGGAACGCCAGCACCATGATCACGCACGACGCGTACACCATTGTGGCATAGCCGAACAGCGTCTTCCTGGCGAAGGTCGCGACCACTTCCGAATAGATGCCGAACGCCGGCAATACCAGGATATAGACCTCGGGGTGTCCCCATGCCCAGATCAGGTTCAGATAGACCATCGCGTTGCCGCCGAGGTCGTTGGTGAAGAAGTGCATGTCGAGATAGCGATCCAGGCCGAGCAGCGCCAGCGCGACCGTCAGGATCGGGAACGTCGCCATGATCAGCACGTTCGAGCACAGCGCCGTCCAGGTGAACACCGGCATCTTCATGAGCGTCATGCCGGGCGCGCGCATCTTCACGATCGTCACGAAGAAATTGATCGCCGTGATGAGCGTGCCGACTCCCGACAACTGCAGGCTCCAGATGTAGTAGTCGACCCCGACGCCCGGACTGAACTGCAACTCGGACAACGGCGGATAGGCAAGCCAGCCCACCTGCGCAAATTCACCGACCACGAGCGACACGTTCATCAGGATCGCGGAAATTGCCGTCATCCAGAAGCTGAGCGAATTGAGGAACGGGAACGCGACGTCGCGCGCGCCGATCTGCAGGGGCACCACGAGATTGAAGAAGCCGACCATCAGCGCCATCGCCATGAAGAAGATCATGATGACGCCGTGCGCGGTGAAAATCTGGTCGTAGTGATGCGGCGGCAGGAAGCCGGGATCGAGATACGCAATCGCCTGCTGGGCGCGCATCATGACCGCGTCGATGAAGCCGCGCACCAGCATCAGCACCGCGACCACGATATACATGACGCCGATTCGCTTGTGGTCGACGCTCGTCAGCCACTCGGTCCACAGCCATTTCCATTTGCCGAACCGGGTGAGCGCGCCCGCTATGCCGAGCACAATGAGCGCCATGAAAGCGCCAGCTCCCATGATGATCGGCTGATCCAACGGAATCGCCGACAGTGTGAGTTTTCCGAACATGCGTTACCCCTGCCTTCCGCAGGCAGCATCCTTCAAATCGAGGACGTTACCGTTGTTGTACTTTGCGATGATGTTGTGAAAGAGCTTCGAATCGACCGTCGAGAAGTACCTGACCGGCTGCTTCTCGCTCGGCTTCGTCACGGCGCCGTAGGCGTCCATGTCGAGCCGTTCAGGGGACGCCTTCACGCTGGCGACCCAGGCGTCGAACTGTTCGGGCGTCTTGGCGAGCGCCCGGAATTTCATGTCCGAATAGCCCCGGCCGCTGTAGTTGGCCGATACGCCGGCGTAATCGCCGGCTTCATCTGCGATCAGGTGCAGGCGCGTCTGCATGCCGGCCATCGCGTAGATCTGGCTGCCGAGTTGCGGGATGAAGAACGAATTCATCACCGAGTCGGAAGTGATCCGCAAATTGACCGGTGTGCCGACCGGGAACGCCACCTGATTGACGGTGGCAATGCCGAGGTCCGGGTAAATGAAAAGCCACTTCCAGTCGAGCGCGACGACTTCGACGTTGATCGGTTTCACCGACGACTCGAGCGGCTTGTACGGATCGAGTTCGTGCGTGGTCTTCCACGTCAGGATGCCGAGGAACAGGACGATCAGCGTGGGAATGGTCCAGACGACGACTTCGATTGCCGTCGAGTGCGCCCACTTCGGCGCGTAGGTGGCGTTACGATTGGACGCGCGATAACGCCATGCGAAGAACAGCGTAAGAATGATGACCGGTATGACGACGATCAGCATCGTGACCGTCGATGTAATGATGAGGGACTTTTCCGCCGCTCCGACGCTGCCCTTCGGGTCCAGCACGTGGAGTTCGCTACATCCGGAAAGACACGAGATCAACGCTAGCGAGAAGGGAAGCAGCAGCCCCTTTAGGAATTTTCTGGTCATTTCATTTGCCTGATCTTCATCGAATCGTTCCCGACGGGATGCGCCCATTTCCAGGTTGAAAATGCGCGAAATATCCGCTTTGGGCGAGATTTTATGCAGAACGGCGAACCAGAAAATTGACCGTTATCAACGCATTGAGACGCGAGTGCTCAACTGTCTGGATGGCTGCGCCCGCGACGCGTCAATCGTTGTGAATTGGCGTCGGGGCACGTACGAGATGAATCTTAGGAAGTCTTATTGACGCGATAAACCGACAGTCGCAAGGGCGTGCGATGTGGTTGCATCAGGGGCGGAAAGTCGGAAGAAAGGTTCGCGCGAATCGAGTCAATCTGCTCAGTCGAGCAGTAGTTTCAGATCGTGGACCCACGTCTGAACGCCCTGCCCGTCGCGGGCAAATAGCCGCAGCTTGCCTTGCGGATCGAACACGTAGCTCGCCGCCGTGTGGTCCATCGTGTAGTCGCCCGGGGTCTTGCCCGGCGCCTTCGCGTAGTACACGCGGAAGTCCTTGGCGACCTTCACGAGTTGGGCATCGCCGGCGGGGCGCAAGCCGATGTACGACGCGTTGAACGCCGACACGTACTGCCCAAGCAACTCCGGTGTATCGCGCGCGGGATCGACCGTGACCATCAGCACCTGGACGCGCTTGCCGTCGTCGCCGAGTTGCTGCAACGCCTGGGAAAGCTCGGCGAGCGTGGTCGGACAGACATCCGGACAATGCGTATAGCCGAAAAACAGCACGACCGCGCGACCCTTGAAATCGGCAAGCGTGCGGGTCTTGCCCGACGTGTCCGGCAATGAGAAATCGCTGCCGAATTGCGTGTTGCCGGTGATGTCGAGATTCTTGAACTCGGGCGCCTTGTTGCACGACGCGAGCAGCGCGACACCCGCCAGCGCGACCAGAAGCCGCGCGAAAGTCTTGCGAGCCGAAGCCGTCATGCGCCGATCACCGTGCGCACGTAGTGATCGACGAGCAGCGCGCCGAACAGCAGCGACAGATACACGATCGAATAGCGGAAGGTCTTGCGCGCGAGCATGTCGGAATACTCGCGATAGATCTTCCACGCGTAGCCAAGGAAGATCGCGCCGAGCACCACCGCGGAAGCCAGATAGATCACCCCGCTCATGCCAGAGATGAACGGCATCATCGTGACGGCGAACAGGATCACCGTGTAGAGGAAAATGTGCAGCCGCGTGTATTGCTCGCCGTGCGTGTTCGGCAGCATCGGCAGGCCGGCATTCTCGTAGTCCTTGCGGCGGTAGAGCGCGAGCGCCCAGAAATGCGGCGGCGTCCAGACGAAGATGATCAGCACGAGGATCCACGCGTCGCCGGGCACGGCACCCGTGACCGCCGCCCAGCCGAGCGCCGGCGGCATCGCGCCCGACGCCCCGCCGATCACGATGTTCTGCGGCGTATAAGGCTTCAGCAACAACGTGTAGACGACCGCATAACCGACGAACGTCGCGACCGTGAGCCACATCGTCAGCGCATTGGTGAACGTGTAGAGCGTCGCCATGCCGGCACCGCCGAGCACCGCCGAGAACAGCAGGATCTGCACAGGCGTAATTTCGCCGCGCGCCGACGGACGCCACGACGTGCGCCGCATCATCGCATCGACCTTTTGCTCGACCAGACAGTTGATCGCGAACGCCGCGCCCGCCAGCAGCCAGATGCCGACCGTGCCGCCGATGAGCACGGTCCACGGCACCATGCCGGGCGTCGAAAGGAACATGCCGATCACCGCGCAGAACACCGCGAGTTGCGTCACGCGAGGTTTCGTCAGCGCGAGATATTGCGAGACGCGGTTACCGAAGGGAGAGGTGATTGTCGTGCTTTCCATGGGGATTTGGATTCACGCTGAAACGACGTCGCGCGCGAGGAGCACGGCGCGGCCGGGACGGCTGGAGGAGATTCGAAAGTTTAGCATAACGAGCAACAATAGCAGGATCGCCGCACCGCCGTTGTGCGCCACGGCAATGGGCAGCGGCCACTGCAGAACGATGTTCGACAGGCCCGTCACGAACTGCACGAGGATCAGCAGCAGCACGCCGTTCGCGGGCGTGCGCAGCGATTCGAAGCGGCGCAGCCTGAGCGCGAGCCACAGCATGTAGAGCACGACGACGACTGCGAAGCTTCGATGCGTCCAGTGAATCGCGACGAGCGCGTCCTGCGAGATCACGTCGCCGTCACCGGTCATGCCGAGGGCGCGCCACAGGTGGAAGCCGTGCTCGAAGTTCATCGGCGGAATCCATTGGCCGTTGCAGAGCGGAAAGTCGGTACAGGCGAGCACGGCGTAATTCGTGCTGACCCAGCCGCCGAGCGCGATTTGCAGCACGAGAAGCGCCAGTCCGAAGGCCGCCGCCGGCAGCCAGCGCGCGGCCTCGGGTTCGTGGACGGGAATCGGCGTCTGCCGCGCGGCGAGCCAGCCGAGCGTGCCGAGAAGCGCGAGCCCGAGCAGCAGATGCAGCGTGACGATCACCGGCTGAAGCTTCATCGTGACGGTCCAGGCGCCGAACGCGCCCTGCACGCAGATCAGCAGCAGGATGCCGGTCGGCCACCACGGCGACACATGCAGTGGACGACGCTTCACGCGCGCCGTCCACGCGATCAGCACCTGGGCGATGATCAGCACGCCGATCGCCATCGCGAAATAGCGATGCAGCATCTCGATCCACGCCTTGGCCATGCTGACAGGCCCGGTGGGCAACGCCTGATGCGCGGCCGTGATCGCCGCGTGGGCGACGAACGGCGACGACGTGCCGTAGCATCCCGGCCAGTCGGGGCAGCCCAATCCTGAATCGGTGAGCCGGGTAAAGCCGCCGAACATGATCAGGTCGAGCGTGAGAAAGGTCGTCAGCCAGACGAGCTTGCGGAATTTGTTGTCGTCGGCCCTGACCCAGACGTACGACAGCGGCAGCAGCGCGATACACAGGCCGATCAGGCCAAGTTGCAGGACGAACATTCTTCTGAATCCTCAACCGATCCGCGACCACTTCAGCAGTTTCGCCAGATCGTTCTTGATCTTCGCCGGATCGGGATTCTTCGGGAAACGCATCATCAGGTTGCCGTTTGGATCGACGAGAAAGATGTGGTCGGTGAGTTGCGTGCCGTCGGATACCGGCAGCCATTGCGCGAGCGCTTTCTGATCCGCGACGAACATCCGCGTGTCAGGCTCCGGATACGCGTTCTTGATGACATCGGAGACAGGTTTGTCGTCCGTGCGCAGCCAGACGTCGACCACCCGTTCGCGCTCGGCCGACTGCAACGCGCGCACCTGGCGCATGAAGTAGAGGCGCGTCGCGCACTGTTCGTTGCAGTCGCTGCCGTTCACGATGACCATCAGCCATTTGCCGCGCATCGCCGTGAGCGGCATCGGCTGGCCCTTTTCGTCGGTGACCAGCAGTTCACCGGGAATCGGGCGCTGCGGCTCGATCAGCGCGCCGTAGCTGGTCGTGCCGCCGGTCGGCTTGAACACGTAGTACATCAGATAGGACGCGATCACCGGCGCCGCGCAGACGAGCGCGAGCAGCAACAACATCCAGCGGCCCTTGTTCCACGAACCTTTCGTGGATTGCTGGTGCTGCGCGCGCGCCTTGTTGATGGCGGACGGCGAGGGGCGTGGGGTTTGCATCGACAAAACGTGACCTCTATTCGCTATTCAGTATTCGCTAGTTACTATTCACACTACGCGGCGTATTCCTTCCTGACGACACGCCGCTCGGGATTCCGGTTCAGGCGTGGCTCGCGCGATTCTCCGGGTCGTCCGCGTCCGTGTTCTTCTTCGCGGCGCGGCGCGCAGCGTACAAACCGAAGCCAAGCGCGGCCGCCGCCATGCCCCACCACTGGAACATGTAGCCGTAGTTGCGCTCGACGCCGAGCGTCGGCGCCGGCCAGTCGCGCACGAGCTTGTCGCCCGTGTCGTTCAGTTGCTGGATCACGAACGGCTGCAGCGGCAGGCCGGTTTCGCCGGCATACGCGGCGATGTCGAGATTCTGCCGAATCTTCTGCCGTGCCGCCGATCCGCCACTGCCCAGTTCAAACGCCTGCGACGCATTCGCGCGTGCAATCCCTTCTATGTCGACTTCGCCCTTCGGTGTCTCGTACGACTCGATACCCGTGCGATCGGCGAGATTGCGCGGCAGCCAGCCACGGTTGACGAGCACGTAGCCTCCGCCGTCGAGTTTAAACGGCATCACGACATAAAAGCCCGGCTGGTCGTTATAAGGCCGATTATCGAGATAAACGACCTTCTCGGGCAAAAATTCCCCCCGCGCGAGCACCCGGTGGAACTCGATATCCTTCAACGGCAGCGGCATCACGCCGACGCGCTGGGCCGGCGCGTTCTCGAAAGCGACGATCCGCGCGTTGAGCGCTTCCTTCTGATGCGCGCGGTCGCGCTGCCAGAAGCCGAGCCGCAGCGTAATCGCCACGACGATCAGGATCAGGACCGTCGGCCAGAAGCGGATCTTCATGCCGGGCATCCGTCCGGCGCGACCCGGCACATTCCATGCGATGCGATAATCGATTGATTCAACTTCTTGCGCCAATCGCTGGCTGGTTTCATGCACATCATCGTTGCCATCGCTTTCATCCTTATCATCGGCAGCCTCGGGTCGGCGCTGTATTTCATGATGACCGACAAGGGCAAGACCCAGCGCATGGTGTGGTCGCTTGCCATGCGCGTCGGGTTGTCCATCTCCCTCTTCCTGTTCATCCTGTTCGCACACTGGATGGGCTGGATTCAGTCGACCGGCATTCCGCTCGGACGCTGAACGCTCGCGAAGGTTCGTCACCCAGGCGCCGGCGCATCGTTGTAACACGCGGTAGGCGCGGCCGGCGGCCCGGTGCGACGCAACGGCGCGTTCGCTTCGGGTCGCGCTCCGCTTGGCCACCGTCCGCCTGCGACGTTCCGCAAAAACAAAGCGCCGCCCGGGACACGTCGAGGGCGGCGCTCAAGCGAAGCTTCTTCCTGACTCAACCTGCAGGACGGCGCGTCTCGCCACCGTCCCCGGGATTCGAATCCTTACAGCCAGTACACGACGACATACAGCCCGAGCCACACGACGTCCACGAAGTGCCAGTACCACGCGGCGCCTTCGAACGCGAAATGATGCTCCGCCGTGAAGTGTCCCCGGATCAGCCGCACCATCACCACCGTCAGCATCGTGCCGCCAAGGAACACGTGAAAACCGTGGAAGCCGGTCAGCAGGAAGAACGTCGAACCGTACACGCCGGACGCAAGCGTCAGGTTGAGTTCGTTGTACGCGTGGAAGTATTCGTAGCCCTGGCAGAACAGGAACGTCACGCCGAGCAGCACCGTCGCGCCGAGCCAGAGGATTGCCTTCCTGCGATGGTCTTCGCGCAGCGCGTGGTGCGCCACTGTCAGCGTGGCGCCCGAGCTGAGCAGCAGCGCGGTGTTGATCGTCGGCAGCGGCCAGGGCGTCATCGAGCGGAAGTGCCCCACCAGCTCCGCCGGCCCGGTGTTCGGCCACACCGCGCTGAAATCCGGCCAGATCAGCTTGTAGTCGAGGCTGCCGAGTTCGTGCATCGCGATCGCGCGAGCGTAGAACAGCGCGCCGAAGAACGCAGCGAAGAACATCACTTCGGAGAAGATGAACCAGCTCATGCTCCAGCGATACGACGTGTCGACGCGCTTGCCATACATGCCGCTTTCCGACTCGGCGATGGCGTCGCCGAACCAGTGCCACAGCACGAACAGCACGAAGAGCACGCCGATCAACGTCGTGAACGGCGCCCAGCTATGGTCGTTGACCCACGCCGCCAGCGATCCGAGCGCAACCAGGAGGCCGATGGCCGCCATGATCGGATGCCGCGACGGGTGCGGCACAAAGTAGTACGGGCTATCGTTTTGACCGCTCATTTTTGATTCTCCACTTCGATCCAGTTGCTTGATTTCTTCGACCCTGGCCGCGCGTTCCACTCAACCCACGCCAACCCGCTCGCTTGACTTGCTCGCCTGACTTGCTCGCTTGACTTGTTACCCCACCACCGCGCGCACCACCAGCAGCAACACGACGATGAACACCACCGCCCCGAGCACGCCCGCCGCAATCAGGTGCAGCGGGTTCAACTGGGCGGCATCGCTTTCCAGGTCGGCTCTGCGGCGCACGCCGAAGAACGACCAGAACACCGCCTTGAGCAACTTCAGAAAACTCGTCTTCGATGCGGCCCTTCCAGGCTCTCGCGGCTTGTCTGCTTCGACCATCATTCTTTCCTTGGACGCTCAGGTCCCGCTGCCGCTCTTCGCCACCGACTTCGGCGCCGTGAGTTCGAAGAACGTGTACGACAGCGTGATCGTCTTCACATCCTTCGGCAGCTTCGGATCGACGACGAACACCACCGGCATGCGCTTCGTCTCGTTGGCGGCGAGCGTCTGCTGGGTGAAGCAAAAGCATTCGATCTTCTTGAAGTACTCGGTGGCCTCTTTCGGCGCGTAGCTCGGAATGGCTTGCGCCTGAACCGTGCGTCCCTGCTCGTTGGTCACCTGGTACATCACCGTCATTACCTGGCCGGGGTGTACGTCGAGACTGCTTTGCTCCGGCTTGAACTGCAGCGGGCCGCGCGCGTTGGCATCGAATTCGATCGAAATCGTGCGGCTCGCGTCGACCTGCGTATTTTTCGCCTCGCGCTCGCCGACATCGCGCTGCACGAGATTGTTGATGCCCGTGATCGAGCAGATCGCGCGATACATCGGCACCAGCGCAAAACCGAATCCGAACATCAGCGCCGCCACGACGACGAGCTTCACGAGCATCGAACGATTGAACGCCCGATCGGACTGTACTTCCTCTGGACTGGACACTTCGTTACTCAACCTCTCGACAGCAGGAACTGATTGACGACGGCAGCCGTGAAAAAGACGGCGACGATCGCAAGCAGGATCAAACCGAGCCGCTTGTTGCCCGCGCGAATTTGCTCGGGCGTGCGTCTTTCCTGTGGATTCCGGGTCATGCCTCGAACTTCTCGTTCCGTTAATTACTGCTTGCAAGGCCCCGAACGTGGACCTTGCAGCATGACGACAACCTGAAAATCACTCGACGGTCGGCGGGTTTTCGAACGTATGGAACGGCGCCGGGCTCGGCACGGTCCATTCGAGGCCTTCCGCGCCGTCCCACGGCTTGTCGCCGGCCTTTTCGAGTTCGCCACCGCCGCGGTACGCCGGCAGCGCGACCGCGAACAGGAAGTACACCTGCGCGAGACCGAAGCCGAATGCGCCGATGGTCGCGACCTGGTTGAAGTCGGTGAACTGCGCCGGGTAATCCGCATAGCGGCGCGGCATGCCCGCGAGGCCCAGGAAGTGCATCGGGAAGAACGTGACGTTGAAGAAGATCATCGACGCCCAGAAGTGGATCTTCCCGCGCGTTTCGTTGTACATCCAGCCCGTCCACTTCGGCGCCCAGTAGTACCAGCCGGAGAAGAGCGCGAAGAGCGACCCCGCCACCAGCACGTAGTGGAAGTGCGCCACCACGTAGTAAGTGCCGTGCATCTGGATGTCGAGCGGCGCCATCGAAAGAATCAGGCCCGTGAAGCCGCCCATCGTGAACACGAACAGGAAGCCGATCGCGAAGATCATCGGCGTTTCGAACGTGAGCGAACCGCGCCACATCGTCGCGACCCAGTTGAACACCTTCACGCCCGTCGGAACGGCGATCAGCATCGTCGCGTACATGAAGAAGAGCTGGCCCGTCACCGGCATGCCGGTGGCGAACATGTGGTGCGCCCAGACCATGAACGAGAGAATCGCGATCGATGCCGTCGCGTACACCATCGAGCTATAGCCGAACAGCGGCTTGCGCGAGAACGCCGGGATCACCTGCGACACGATCCCGAACGCCGGCAAGATCATGATGTACACCTCGGGGTGACCGAAGAACCAGAAGATGTGCTGGTACATCACCGGGTCGCCGCCGCCCGCCGCGTTGAAGAACGACGTGCCGAAGTGGCGGTCGAACAGCACCATCGTGATCGCGCCCGCCAGGACCGGCATCACCGCGATCAGCAGGTACGCCGTGATCAGCCACGTCCACGCGAACATCGGCATCTTCATGAGCGTCATGCCGGGCGCGCGCATGTTGAGGATCGTCACGACGATGTTGATGCCGCCCATGATCGACGACGCGCCCATCAAGTGGACCGCGAAAATCGCGAAGTCCATGCCCGGGCCCATCTGCGTGGAGAGCGGCGCGTACAGCGTCCAGCCGGCGGCGGTCGCGCCGCCCGGCGTGAAGAACGAGCCGACCAGCAGCACGGCCGCGACCGGCAGCAGCCAGAAGCTGAAGTTGTTCATCCGCGCGAACGCCATGTCGGATGCGCCGATCTGCAGCGGGATCATCCAGTTCGCAAAGCCGACGAACGCCGGCATGATCGCGCCGAACACCATGATCAGGCCGTGCATGGTGGTCAACTGGTTGAAGAACTCGGGACGCATGATCTGCAGGCCGGGCTCGAAGAGCTCGGCGCGGATCATGAGTGCCATCACGCCCCCGGAGAGGAACATGGTGAACGAGAACAACAGGTACAGCGTACCGATGTCCTTGTGGTTGGTGGCAAAGAGCCACCGGCGCCAGCCATGCGGCAGTTCGTGCGCATGATCGTGGGCGTGGTCGTGACCCGCGGCTACATCGTGTCCGATGCTCGACATGACAATCTCCTAAAGCGAATGCTGCGGCACTTGGTGCATCCCGCCTGCTCCCTTTCCCCGGAACAGGCGCGACACGTCAAGCAGCCGGACTGATCTCTACGCGACGGGCTTCTTTCGCATCCGCGCCGCCCGTAATGGTTTCCGGCTTCTTCAAAACGATGCGGTCTTCCGCGACGCCCGCTGCCTTCAGCGCATCGCGTACGGCCTGCGCGCGCGTCTTGGCGAGTTCGGCGTTCTTGGCGGCGGAACCGGTGGCGTCGGTGAAACCCGACAGCGCGAGTTTCGCGTCCGGATGCGCCTTCGCATACGCGGCGGCGGCCTGCACGGCGGCGGCCGCGTCGGCCGGCAGCGTGCTCTTGCCGGTTTCGAAGTAGATGCTGGCGGGCAGGCTGCCGGCAGCTTGCGCCGCGTCCGCGCCCGAGGCGCCCGAGGCGGCCGGTGCGGCCGGCGTGGCCGCTGCGGCGGGTGTGG
>NZ_FCON02000009.1 GCF_001544535.1 Caballeronia choica
TGTTCAACGTTCTGAAGAACGGCTGTCAGGTCGAAGAGCTGCAGTTGGGCACGATTGAACGACTCGAGCGTGCGTTGGCGCTGTTTCTTGTGGTGGCTTGGCGTGTGACCTATCTGATGCGGCTGGGCCGGACCTGTCCTGATTTGGACGCGCATCTGTTCTTCGATCCCGATGAAATTCGGGCCGCCCACTTGCTCACGAAAACGCGTATGCCTGTGCAACCCAAGCTCAACGAAGTGTTGCGCTTGGTCGCTCGCCTCGGCGGTTTCCTCGCTCGCAAGGGCGATGGCGAACCCGGCGCGGAGACAATCTGGAAGGGGCTCACAAAAGTTCATATCGCCGCGGAAACCATGCGCTTATTGCGCGATGACGGTGATGCCGACATTTCTGTATAACGACATGCGTTATGGGACGTTTAGTCGATGCAACACCGCGAAAGAAGGCGTTGCTTTGTGCTGGGCAGTTAACCGTGCTTCTTTTCACCATGACGGCGATCGCCGTACATCATTACGCCATTGCCATTGGCGATTTTTCCATGCTGATCGCGCTGACAATTGCGCTCGCGGGCGCTTCATTGCTCGCGGGCGGCGCATTGGACTATTTTCTGCGCATCTGCATTCCAGACGGCGCGCGCGCCCGGCGCATCGCGTCGATGAACATAGTGACCCAGATCGCGCTCATCACCGGAACCGGGGCGGCGGGTTTCGCAGCCTCCATAATGACCATCGAGACGGCGCTGATTATCCCGTCTCTGTGCGCAGCGACCTGTGCAATTCTCTGCTTGCTTTGCCTGCCGGACCTGCGCGTCGGAAAAAGTGCCGAACACAAGCGGACAGGTTGGGGTGCTATTCACGCGGTACTATATTTTCAATTCCCTGTTCTGTTTTCCATCGCGTGCTGCGGCGCACTGGTTTTTTCAATTGGCCAGGTGACCAATATGCTGTTGCCGGGCCTCATCGCTTTTTTTCTAAAACTGGGTAGCATCAATTATTCGACAATCGAAGCCGCCTGGTCCATTGGCGCATTCAGCGTCAGTGCGTGCCTGGCCATGATGAAAAAAGCCCTGGGCGGTGGCATCGGATGCGACCTGCTGATTATCAGTTCGATGTCCGTCGTTCTCGCCCTGGTCCCGTTCGCGCCTGCATTTTCCGTTCTCATCGCGATGCATTTCGCGCTAGGAGCCGGTTTCGCATTCGTGCGCATTCGCACGGAGACACGTTTTCTCGAAGACTGCCCTGTTCATTTGCTTGGCCGATTTCGCGCGAACAGCATGGCGTTGACAAGCGTCGCCGGCCTTCTCATTTACTGCATTCCGCTTATCTGGAGTGACGCATTGATATCGTCCCTGTACCTGAGTATTGCTGCGGTGATATTAGTCGCTGCTGTGATATTGCTGGCAGTGTCGCCTTCGGTTTTGTTGACAAAGAGTCGCGCGTCAAGCAAATAAACTTATTCACGATACGTTCAGAAACCGGTCGATCACCCCCGCCAGCGTCTCGAAGGCCGGCTCGATTTCCTCGTCCGGCACACACGCATAACCGATCAGAAGCCCGGAGCCCGCATCGTCGCGCCGCGCGAAGTACCCCGACAACGGCCGCACGACGATATTCTCCGCGAGCGCTTCCGCCGCGACCGCGCGATCGTCGACGCCATCCGGCAACCGCAGCACCAGATGCAGCCCCGCGTCGCCGCCGACGATTTCGAGCGTGTCGCCATAACGTTTCGCGATGGTCGCGAGCATCAGTTCCCGCCGCTGCCCATACAGCGTGCGCATCCGCCGGATATGCGACGTGAAATGCCCTTCCGCGATGAATTCCGCGAGCACCGCCTGCTGCAGCAACTGACCTTCGCGATACAACTCCGCCGAAGCCGTCGCGAAACTCGCGGCCAGCGCCTCCGGCACGACGATATAGCCGATCCGCAGACCCGGAAACAGCGTCTTGCCGAAGCTGCCCACATAAATCACCTGCCCCGCCGTATCGAGCCCTTGCAGCGAAGCGAGCGGCCGGCTGCCATAGCGGAACTCGCTGTCATAGTCGTCCTCAATGATCCAGCAGCGGTTTTGCCGCGCGTATTCGAGCAGCATCCGGCGCCGCGCGAGACTCATCACCATCCCGAGCGGATACTGGTGCGACGGCGTGACGAGGATCAGCTTCGGCGGATCGGCCAGGTCGACGGCCGTTGGCGCAATGCCCTCCTCGTCGACCGCAATCGCCTTCAGGTCCAGCCCCGAGACCTGTAACACGCTGCGCACGCCCCAATAGCACGGGTCCTCGGTCCAGATCGTGTCGCCGGCATCGGACAGAAGCCGCACGGCGAGGTCGATCGACTGATGGATGCCCGTCGTCACGACGATCTGCTCCGGCGAGCAATGCACCGACCGCGACGTGCGCAAGTAGTCCGCGAGCGCATGACGCAGCGACGCGAGCCCGCCGCCCGGCGCGTAAGTCAGCAGGTCGGGCCGCAACCGGCGCCAGTATTTCGCGTGCAGCCGGCTCCAGACGCGCGCCGGAAAGCGCGACACATCCGGCACGCCCGGCATGAACGCGCCGCCCTGCCGCTTCGAGACTCCCGCACCCGCGATCAGCCGCGCGCCGCGAGTCGAAAGCACGGCCGGCGCGGCTTCGACGCGCGACGGGATGTCGTCGAAGACGATCTCGTCGGGCGCGCTGTCGGCGACGAACGTGCCGCGCCCCGTCGCCGACGACACATAGCCTTCCAGCGCCAGTTGCTCGTAGACCTGCGTGATCGTATTGCGCCCGACGCCCAGTTCGGCGGCGAGCAACCGCGACGACGGCACCTTCGTCCCCGCCGGCAATTCGCGCGAAAGGATCGCCTGCTGCAACAGCCGATGCAGTTGCCGGTAGATCGGCTGCGCGCTGCCCCGGTCGAGCCGCTGCGCCAGCCAGTCGGACAACACGCTCGCCCGCATCGAATTGGCTCCTATAGATTTATTGAAATGGCTCTGAACTTAAGAGCCAAATCTTACTATAGTCACTACAGTTACTCGACTAGCAACCGCGCCCCGCGCGAAGGAGATCACCGCTGTGACGAACCCCACTCAAAGCACGCTGAAAAACGCCGACCTGCAAGCCCGCAAGAACGCCGCGACGCCTCGCGGCGTCGGCGTGATGTGCGATTTCTACGCCGCGCGCGCCGAAAACGCCGAGTTGTGGGATGTCGAAGGCCGCCGCTTCATCGATTTCGCGGCGGGCATCGCCGTGTGCAATACCGGCCACCGCCATCCGAAGATCGTCGAGGCGATCCGCGCGCAGCTCGACTGCTTCACGCACACGGCATATCAGATCGTTCCCTACGAGTCTTATGTTTCGCTCGCCGAGAAGATCAGCGCCCGCGCGCCCGGCGATTTTCCGAAAAAGACCGCGTTCTTCACGACCGGCGCAGAAGCCGTCGAAAACGCGATCAAGATCGCCCGCGTGGCGACCGGCCGGCCGGGCGTGATCGCGTTTACCGGCGGCTTCCACGGCCGCACGCTGATGGGCATGGCGCTCACCGGCAAGGTCGCGCCGTACAAGCTCGGCTTCGGTCCGTTCCCGTCGGACGTGTTCCACGCGCCGTTCCCGAACCCGCTGCACGGCGTTTCCGTCGCGGATTCGCTGCGCGCGATCGATCATTTGTTCAAGGCCGATATCGAAGCGAAGCGCGTCGCCGCGATCATCTTCGAACCGGTTCAGGGCGAAGGCGGCTTTTATCAGGCGCCGCTCGAATTCGTCCGCGCACTGCGCAAGCTCTGTAACGAGCACGGCATCCTCCTGATCGCCGACGAAGTCCAGACCGGCTTCGCGCGCACCGGCAAGCTGTTCGCGATGCAGCATTACGACGTCGTCCCCGACCTGATGACGATGGCGAAGAGCCTCGCGGGCGGCATGCCGCTGTCGGGCGTCGTCGGCCGTGCGGAGATCATGGATGCCGCCGCGCCCGGCGGCCTCGGCGGCACGTACGCGGGCAACCCGCTCGCGGTGGCCTCGGCCCATGCGGTGCTCGACATCATCGATAGCGAGAAGCTGTCGGAGCGCGCGGTGGTGCTCGGCGACAAGTTGAAGGCGAAGCTCGACGCGCTGAAGAGCGAAGTGCCGCAGATCGCCGACGTGCGCGGTCCCGGCGGCATGGTCGCGGTGGAGTTCTGCCATCCCGGCACGAGCGACGCCGACACCGAATTCACCAAGCGCGTGCAGTCGCGCGCATTGGAACGCGGCTTGTTGCTCCTCGTTTGCGGCGTGTACGGCAACGTCGTGCGCTTCCTGTTTCCGCTCACCATTCAGGACGCCGTGTTCGACGAAGCGCTCGCGATCCTGGAAGACGTGCTGACCGAAACGGTCGGCGTCGCGGCTTGATTGGGGAGCCTTGGCTATGAATCTGAAAGATCAGGCGCTGCTGCGCCACCAGGCATTCATCGACGGCGAGTGGCAATCCGCCGACAACGGCGCCACCTTCGAAGTCGTCGATCCGTCGAATGGCGCGTCGCTCGGCACCGTGCCGCACATGGGCGCGGCCGAAACGCGCCGCGCGATCGACGCCGCCAACGCCGCGTGGCCGGCGTGGCGCAAGAAGACGGCGAAGGAACGCGCCGCGATCATGCGTCGCTGGTACGACTTGATGATCGAAAACGCCGACGATCTCGCGATGATCCTCACGACCGAGCAAGGCAAGCCGCTCGCCGAGGCGAAGGGCGAGATCATGTACGCGGCATCGTTCATCGAGTGGTTCGCGGAGGAAGGCAAGCGCGTCGCGGGCGATACGCTTGCCTCGCCCGCCGCCGACAAGCGCATCGTTGTGACGAAGGAGCCGATCGGCGTGTGCGCCGCGATCACGCCGTGGAATTTCCCGGCCGCGATGATCACGCGCAAGGTCGGCCCGGCGCTCGCGGCGGGTTGCCCGATCGTCGTGAAACCGGCGGAAGCGACGCCGTTCTCCGCGTTCGCGATGGCCGTCCTCGCCGAGCGCGCGGGCGTGCCGAAGGGCGTGCTGAACATCCTCACCGGCGACCCGAAGGCGATCGGCGGCGAGATGACGAGCAATCCGATCGTCCGCAAGCTGTCGTTCACCGGCTCGACGGCGGTGGGCCGTCTACTCGCGGCGCAAAGCGCGCCGACGGTCAAGAAAGTCACGCTGGAACTGGGCGGAAACGCGCCGTTCATCGTGTTCGACGACGCCGATCTCGACGCGGCCGTGGAAGGCGCGGTGGCATCGAAGTATCGCAACAGCGGGCAAACCTGCGTGTGCACGAACCGGTTCTACGTGCACGAGCGTGTCTACGACAAGTTCGCGCAGAAGCTCGCGGCGGCGGTCGGCCAGTTGAAGGTCGGGCGCGGCACGGAAAGCGGCGTCGCGCTCGGGCCGCTGATCAACGAAGCGGCAGTGCTGAAGGTGGAATCGCATATCGAGGACGCGCTGACCAAGGGCGCCTCGGTCGTGACGGGCGGCAAGCGTCACGCGCTCGGCCACGGTTTCTTCGAGCCGACGGTGCTCACCGGCGTCACGCCCGACATGAAAGTGGCGAAGGAAGAGACCTTCGGGCCGCTCGCGCCGCTCTTCAAGTTCTCGTCGGACGAGGAAGTCGTGCGGATGGCGAACGACACCGAGTTCGGGCTCGCTGCGTATTTCTACAGCCGCGATATCGGCCGCGTGTGGCGCGTGGCGGAAGCGCTCGAATACGGTATGGTCGGGATCAATACCGGGCTGATTTCAAACGAAGTCGCGCCGTTCGGCGGTGTGAAGCAATCGGGCCTCGGCCGCGAAGGCTCGCATTACGGTATCGACGATTATGTTGTGATCAAGTATCTGTGCATGGCGGTTTGATTCGAATGATGTAATAAACGCGGCCTGGTAATCACCAGGCCGTTTTTTATTTCGCCACACTTTTTGGCGTGACTTCGACCGCTGCGGCCGAAACGAATACCGCATGAACCATGTCGCCGGGTTTCAGGTTCTTGGTATCCATGTCGTGCGGAATCTCGAAGGTATCGGTGCGCCATGGTCCGCGAAGCGTAATCGTCCCATTCTTGCGATTGATGCTTTCAACGGTCGCAAGCACTTCGACCTGCCGGGCGGATTCGAATCCCGAGACGCCGGAAGCGCCCGAAGCCGGCGTATAAACCGACGTGTCGACGCGCTTGCGAATGCCCTTGTCGGCGCCGGATGCCTTTGCCGCCGTGACGAGCAGCGCGTTTTTATAAAGCACATCGACCCGATCGCCGACTTTCAACTGATCGAAATTCTTGACCTCGTCACTCACGACCGCCGTCGTGACCGTCCCTTTCGTCCCGCGTAGCGTAAGCGTGCGCGTAGCCGCGTCGATACCGATGATTTCCGCCTGGAGGTGAACCGGCTGTGCCGCGCCGACAACTTTTTGCGCGGACGTGGCAAGCGAATCGGTTTGAGCGAAAACCGACGTTGTAATCGCCGATGCCGTGAGAATCAATGCCGCACTCCATTTTGCTTTCATGCAGTTTTCTCCATTGAAATGACACGCAATCGAAATTCCCTACGCACGATTAATCAGCGACATTTATACCGCGCGCATTAAGTCATTGTCCATGATCGAATGGAATTTCATGAAGCGCACGAGTCGCATGATTCGCTTCATCAAGCCGCGACGCAAGCCGGCCGGCATCCGCGAAAGCCGCGCCGGTCATGCGGGGGCAAGGTCGCTGGCGAACCGGTAGAATCGGCTTCGTTCGCGGTGCGGCCGTCATGCCGCCCGCTTCTTTTTTCCCTCTCAGGCTGTCTATGCGACGCTCAGCGTTCTTTCTTCGCGTCATCGGTATCGGCATTCTGTTTCACATCTACGTCGGCATGCGGTTGATTCCGGCCGCACCGGTCGGCGCACCGCTGCGCTGGCTCGCCGTGCTCGTGCTGGTCGCCTCCGTCCTTCTGATTCCACTCGGCATGGCCGCGCGGACGATCGAATCGCAGCCGCTCTCCGATCGTCTCGCGTGGGTCGGCCTGATCGCGCTGGGGTTTTTTTCGTCGCTGCTCGTGCTGACCTTTGCCCGCGACGTAGTGGTGCTGGTGATCCATCTCGTCGACTGGGCGCGCGGCGCGCCGATCGGATCGCCCACGTTCGTCGCGAGAAGCGCGCTCGCAGTGCCGGCGCTTGCGGTGTTGTCGTCGCTGATCGGCTTTTACAACGCGCGGCGGCGCGCGCCAATCGTCACCGTCGACGTGCCGATCGACAACCTCCCCGCCGCGCTGAACGGCTTCACGATCGTGCAGATCAGCGATATCCACGTCGGGCCGACCATCAAGCGTCATTACGTGGAACGGATCGTCGCGGCCGTGAACGGGCTCGCGCCGGACCTGATCGCGGTGACGGGCGACATCGTCGATGGCGCCGTCGCGCATCTCGCCGACCACACCCGCCCGCTCGCGCAGTTGAGCGCGCGTCACGGCGCGTTTCTCGTCACGGGCAATCACGAGTACTACTCCGGCGCGGACAAATGGGTCGCCGAGTTTCGGCGCCTCGGCCTGACCGTGCTGATGAACCAGCATGTCGTGCTCGATCACGACGGCGCGCGCGCAGTCGTCGCCGGTGTGACCGACTACAACGCCGGCAGCTTCGATCCGGCGCACAAGAGCGATCCGGCGGCGGCGCTGCGCGGCGCACCCGCCGACGCCAGCGTGCGCCTTCTGCTCGCGCACCAGCCGCGCAGTGCGCCGGCGGCGGCCGCGGCGGGCTTCACGTTGCAGTTGTCCGGGCATACACACGGCGGACAGTTCTTTCCATGGAATTTTTTCGTGCGACTGCAGCAGCCGTTCGTTGCCGGACTCGACAAGCTCAACGGGTTGTGGGTCTACACGAGCCGCGGCACCGGCTACTGGGGACCGCCGAAGCGGCTCGGCGCGCCGTCGGAGATCACGCGATTGCGGCTCGTAACGGCCTGACGGAACGACAAGGGAAGAGAGAGTGTCCACCCGGCTTGCGCCGGATGGACTGGGGAGAACGACGGATGTTCGCCGAGGTACGACTCGAACCCGCGTCCCGCGCTTGGGGAAGCGCGTTGCCCGACAGGCTTCAGAGGTGCCTGAGGCCTGCCGGACATCCGCCGATCGTCAGGCGGGGACCCGTCGAACGACGGAAGCGCGAAGTTACCGAAGCGCGGACCCGCGCGATACTGGAAAACTCCGACAAATCCGATTGCGGCTTTTATTGATGCGCTTGTTACTGGGCTTGCTGCAGCGCTGATTACGACTGAGCGGCCGACGGGACGATAACCTCGACCGCGACGCGCGCGCCGGCCTTGAGCGCGGCGGCCTTGCCCGCATCGCTCGCCTGGACGGTCATCGATTCGCCCTGCGCGTCCAGCAGCGTGACGACGCCCGACTTTTCGTCGCTGCTCACGACTTGCGCGACATTCGGCGCCTGCTCGCCGTCGGCGAGAACCGTCAGGTGGACGCGGCGCGTCGTCGTGCCGAAGACGCGCGTGCCGCTCGCCAGCTTGTCGAGGTTCGGCACGTCCTGGCCGACTTCGAGCGAGGCGGTGGCGCCTTGCGCGTCGACGATCGTGACCGTGCGCGTTGCCACGTTGACCGATTTGACCGTTCCCGTGACCTTCACCGACGCTGAGCCGTCGACGGTGGCCGCGCCGGGCGCCGGCGAAACAGCGAACGAAGCGGCTGCGAGAACGGCAGGGAAAAGAAGCGAAAGGGATTTGATTTTCATGGAGTTGCTCCGGCTGACGAAAGGATTTTTCGCATGGGTCGACATGACCGCGGTAAATATCGCGAAAGAAGACGAGTCTGTTTTTCGAGATATACCTTGTCAACCGACGAATCCCTTTTGAGTCGCTGCTTATTTTGAGATAACCGGATTAATCGCAGTTTTGTTACGCGATTTACTACTGTTATTCAGCGAGATTGAATTCGGCCTGAATCATATCGATCGATGAAAATCGACGAGATTCGATTCAGGCGATTAACTGGGCGCGGGCCGCGATCCGGCGGCGTGGCCATGAGGAACGCGACGCAACGCCGAGCGCGGTGCGGCGCCCGGCCCGTTTTAAACCAGCGCTGCCAGCACCTGCTCGGTCGAGCGAATCCGTCCGATGCGCGGGAACACATAGCGAAACGTGGACTCGTGCGTATCCCCGTGCAGGTCGCTCATCGCGTCCTCGACGAAGATCTGTTGATAGCCGTGCTCGAACGCAGAGCGCGCCGTGGATTCCACGCCCACATGCGTCGCGATCCCGCCGAGCACGATCGTATCGATGCCACGCCGGCGCAACTGGAGATCGAGTTCCGTGCCGTGGAACGCGCCCCACTGCCGCTTCGTGATGACGACATCCGACGCCGCTACGCCAAGCTCGGGACACAGCTCGCTCCATCCGGCCGGCTCGGCGCCGGGCGGCGCCTGTCCGGCGTCGGTGATCGGACGCAAGCCGCCGGGTGCGCCCGGGAAAGCGACCTTAACCAGCACGACGAGCGCGTCGAGCGCCCGAAAGCGATCCACCAGCGCCCGCGCGTTGGCGAGCACGTCGGCGGCGCTGTTCGGTTGCACCGGCAATGCGACGATGCCCGCCTGCAGGTCGATCAGCACGAGCGCGGTGGAACGGCTTTGCAACTTGAATTCGTCGATATTCATGGGCACTCGGTCCTGAGTCCGGATGAAAGGCAGATGAAAAAGGTAAAAGCCACGCGCCTCACGCCGACTGCGGCGTGAACGTCAGCGCGACACCGTTCATGCAGTAGCGCAGGCCGGTGGGTTTCGGGCCGTCGTCGAAGACGTGGCCGAGATGCCCGCCGCAGCGCCGGCAGTGCACTTCGTTGCGCTCCATGCCGAATGAAGTGTCGGTGCGAGTCGCGACCGCGCCGTCGAGCGGCTGCCAGAAGCTCGGCCAGCCGGTGCCGCTCTCGAACTTGGTCTTCGACGAAAACAGGTCGAGCCGGCAACCCGCGCACGCGAACACCCCCGCGCGATGCTCGTCGTTGAGCGGACTCGTGAAGGGCCGCTCCGTGCCTTCCTGCCGCAGCACCTTGTACTGCGCCGGCGTGAGGAGCTTGCGCCATTCGGCGTCGCTGTGGCTGATTTCGTAGGACGCAGCGATGGCCGCGTGCGCCGAGTTCGAACCCAAACCGCGCCATGCAGCCGTGCTGCCGGCGACCATCGCGGCGAGCGCCCCCAGAAAACTGCGTTTCGTGCGTTCAATCATGTTCGTTCCAGGAAACAAAGCCACGCGCCCAACGCCCGGGCACCGTGCGCGGCCCCGACTTGCAACCCGGGTTGCGCCCGGGGTTGCGCCCTATGTCGCGACGTTGTGACGGGCCGCGCTTCCCTGTTAGGATTGCGGCCCCGATGCCTGGCATCATTGAAAATCATACTCGCCCTGGCTCGTGCGCGCGGTTTGGCCCAGCCCCGGCGAGTTGGCAAAATCCGCGTCGCCGGGCGTGCGTCGTACCGGCTTGCGCATTCATCACCATTCATCACATATGGAGCGGCAATGATCCACGCGCGATGGTGGCGTGACCTGTCGGTGCGCATGCGCATCGGCGGCATGACGGCTCTCCTCGTGCTGCTCGTGCTCAACGTATTCGTCGTCCCCTTTTCCGTCGCGCCGGACGACACCCTGGCGCGGCTGCTGCGCGATGTGTTCCTGACGCTGATTCTTCTGAGCGGCGTGGTGGCGGTGGCCGAGGACCGCACGCACTGGATCGCAATCGCGCTGGTGGCCGCGGTCGCCATGCTCGTCAACTGGACGGGCTGGTTTCTTCCACCCGGACAAACGCCCGGACTGACCGACGCAACGACGCTCGTTTCGCTCGCCATCCTGGGCGCGGTGATCGGCGTGAAGGTGTTCAGCGGGGGCACCGTGACGTTCGACCGGATTCTCGGCGCGGTCACGCTCTACATTCTGATCGGCGTGGTCTGGGCGCAGGCCTATCAGATCGTCAGCTTTCATGTTCCTCACGCCTATGCAGGAAACACGGGTGCGGACGGGGCATTCGACTCGCCGACCGCGATTTATTTCAGCTTCGTCACGCTCACGACCGTGGGCTACGGCGACATCACGCCGGTCGCTCACGCCGCGAAGTCGCTCGCGATCGTCGAGGGGCTGCTCGGCCAGCTTTATCCCGCGATCGTGCTGGCGCGGCTCGTATCGCTGCAGACGGCCGCACCGGCAGCCCCCGCCGATGGCACGGCGAATCCGGCGAGTCCGTCGCGCCGATCCGGACGCAAGGGCTCGCGGACCCGCTCTAGACCTTGAGCCGATAACCCGTCCGGAAGATCCACGCGACGATCACCGTGAACACGCCGAGGAACAGGATCGTCATCGCGAGGCTCACGCCGACGCTCACGTCCGCGAGGCCATAGAAACTCCAGCGAAATCCGCTGATCAGATAAACCACCGGATTGAACAGCGCCACGGTCTTCCAGAACGGCGGCAGGATGTCGATCGAGTAGAAGCTGCCGCCGAGGAACGTCAGCGGCGTGACGATCAGGAGCGGAATCACCTGCAGCTTCTCGAAGCCGTCGGCCCAGATGCCGATGATGAATCCGAGCAGGCTGAACGTCACGGCGGTGAGCAACAGGAACACGATCATCCAGAACGGATGATCGATCCTGAGCGGCACAAAAAGACGCGCGGTCACGAGAATGATCAGGCCGAGGATCACGGATTTCGTCGCCGCCGCCCCGACGTAGCTCACGACGATCTCCAGATAGGAAATCGGCGCCGACAGGAGTTCGTAGATCGTCCCGGTGAACTTCGGAAAGTAGATGCCGAACGACGCGTTCGAGATGCTCTGCGTGAGCAGCGACAGCATCACGAGTCCCGGCACGATGAAGGCGCCGTAGCTGATGCCGTCGATCTCCGGGATGCGCGAGCCGATCGCCGCGCCGAACACGACGAAATAGAGCGACGTCGAGATCACCGGCGACACGATGCTCTGCATCAGCGTGCGCGCCGTGCGTGCCATTTCGAAGCGGTAGATCGCGCGGACTGCGTGGAGGTTCATTGCGTTTCCCTTGTCGGCCCAAGCTGGCGCTTGTTCTGGTCCCGTGTGGCGTTCTTGCTGACAAGGCTCACGAAAATGTCTTCCAGCGAACTTTGCGTCGTATGAAGGTCCTTGAACCTGACGCCGGCTTCGTCGATATGGCGCAGGAGCGCGATGATCCGGCCGGGCTCGTCGTGGGCGTCGTAGGTGTAGGTCAGCTCGCACTTGTCCGACGATAGTTCCATGCCATATCGTTCCAGCGCATCGGGCACGCGGTCGAGCGCGTGATCCAGTTGCAGCGTGAGCTTTTTCTTGCCCAGCTTGCGCATCAACTCGGCCTTTTCCTCGACCAGAATGATCTCGCCGCGATTGATCACGCCGATGCGGTCGGCCATTTCCTCGGCTTCGTCGATGTAGTGCGTCGTCAGGATGATCGTCACGCCGCTCGCCTTCAGCGCACGCACCAGGTCCCACATGTCGCGCCGCAATTCGACGTCGACGCCGGCGGTGGGCTCGTCGAGGAACAGGATGTCCGGCTCGTGCGACAGCGCCTTCGCGATCAGCACACGCCGCTTCATGCCGCCCGAGAGCGTGATGATCTTGTTGTCCTTCTTGCTCCAGAGCGACAGCGACCGCAGCACCTTTTCGATGTGCGCCGGATTCGGCGGCTTGCCGAACAGGCCGCGGCTGAACGACACGGTCGCCCAGACGGTTTCGAAGGCGTCGGTGGTCAGCTCCTGCGGCACGAGGCCGATCATCGCGCGCGCGGCACGATAATCGGTCACGATATCGTGGCCGTCCACGATGACGCTTCCTTCGCTCGGGTTGACAATCCCGCAGACCGTGCTGATGAGCGTCGTCTTGCCCGCCCCGTTCGGGCCGAGCAGCGCGAAAATCTCGCCGCGCCTGATCGTCAGGTTGATGTCTTTCAGGGCCTGGAAGCCCGACGCGTAGGTCTTGCCGAGATTCGATACGGTGATGATTGTTTGCATGGCGTGGACGATATCAGATACCGCCAAATCCGGCTCAACCCACTGTCCGCTGTCACAATGACGCGATGCAGCAGCCGGAAACCAGCCTCAGAAAAGGAGATGCGCCATGCTGTTCGAACAGATCGAGACCGCCTGCATCAACGATGCGGACGTCCCGTGGGTTCCGTTCACGCCGTATAGCGACAAGGTGTTCGTCAAGTATTTCAAGCTCGACCCGATTCGCGGGGAAGTGATCGCGCTGCTCCGCGCGCCCGCGACCGGGCAGATGCCGATCCATCATCACACCGGCACGGTGATCGTCTACACGGTCCAGGGACGATGGAAGTACCGCGAGCACGCGTGGATTGCCGACAAAGGCAGCGTGGTATACGAAGTGGCGGGATCGAGCCATACGCCGCAGGCGCTGCCCGGCGACGAGGACATCGTCACGCTGAACATCATCCAGGGCGAATTGCTCTACATGAACGAGCGGCAGCAGGTGATCGCGATCGAGAACTGGCGCAGCGGTTGGGATCGCTACGCGGCGTACTGCGAGAAGAACGGCATCGAAGCCCGCGACCTGACGGCTTTCCGCTAGGCGCCCCGCCGTGCGTACACTGTGACAAAATACGCCACGCTACGGCCCACTCAACGATCCGTCCTTGAACCTGCTCTCCGCTACCGTCCCCATCTCGGTCGTCAACGGCTTTCTGTCCGGCGCCGACCGAAACGCCATGGCGAGGCTCGCCGAGCGCTCGGGCATCCCGCATGAACTGCTGCGCCAGCCGGCTGCGCGCGTCACGCAGGAGCAGTTCTCGACGCTTTATCGCCTGCTCGCCATGGAGCTCGACGACGAGATGCCCGGCATTTTCAGCCGCCCGTTACGCAACGGCACGCTGAAATACCTGTGCCTGAGCCTGCTCGACGCCCCGAAGCTCGAGATCGCACTGCATCGCTTCGGCCAGTTCTTCCATCTGGTCCTCGACGATTTCCGCCTGCAGTCGCAGCGCGAAGGCGCGCTGGGCCACGTGCGGATGGACGCGAATCCGCACGGCCCCGCCGTCAGCATGCTCGGCCGCGAACTGATGCTCAAGCTCGTGCACGGCGTGGCGTCGTGGCTCATCGCTCAGAAGATTCCGCTCGCCGAAGTGGACTTCGATTTCCCGCGGCCGCCGCAGGCGAACGACCATCTCTACCTCTTCCCCGGACCCGTGCGTTTTGGCTGCGAGACGACCCGCATCGGCTTCGATGCCGCGTATCTCGACATGCCGATCCGGCAGCGCAAGCCCGACCTGAAGAAATTCCTGTCGCGCGCGCCGGAGGACTGGATCTTCGTGTCGTTCGCCGAGCAACTGGTCTGCCACCGCGTGCGCCAGTACGTGGCCGAATGCCTGCCGGGGGCGCCGACCATCGACGCCGTCGCGCAAAACCTGCACTACTCCGTGCGCACGCTGTGCCGCCGCCTCGCCGCCGAAGGCACGACCTTCCAGGCGATCAAGGACGAAGTGCGGCGCGACATCGCGATCCAGCGGCTCACGCGCTCCGGGGACGCCATCGCGGAAATCGCTTACGACGTCGGCTTCGACAACTCGACCGCGTTTCACCGCGCGTTCCGGCACTGGACCGGCAGCACGCCGAACACGTATCGCAGGACGGCGTGAGCGCGGCATGGCCGCTCAGGCCAGGAAATAGCCGCCGAAGCGCTGCCGCAAGGTGAGCTTCTGCACCTTGCCAGTCGCCGTGAGCGGCAGGTCGTCGACGAACACGATATCGTCCGGGACGCACCACTTCGCCACCTTGCCGGCGTAGAAATCGAGCACGTCCCGCGCGCTGACCGAACTGCCTTCACGCCGCACCGCGACGATCAGCGGCCGCTCGTCCCACTTCGGATGCGCGCACGCGATACACGCCGCCTTCTCGATCTCCGGATGCGACATCGCGATGTTCTCCAGTTCGATCGACGAGATCCATTCGCCGCCCGACTTGATCACGTCCTTGCTGCGGTCGGTGATGTGCATGTAGCCGTCGGGGTCGATGGTGGCGACGTCGCCGGTCGGGAACCAGCCGTCGTCGAGCGCCGAGTGCTCCGCGCCGAAGTAGCGGTCCGCGACCCAGTGGCCGCGCGCCATCAAGTCGCCTGCCGACTGGCCGTCCCACGGCAGTTCGGCGCCGTCCGAGCCGACGATCTTCAGGTCGATGCCGGGCACCGCGCGCCCCTGCTTGGCCTCGATCGCCGCCTGCTCCTCGGCGCTTTTGCCCGCATAGCCGCGCGAGCCCGAGCACACCGTGCCGAGCGGCGACAGTTCGGTCATGCCCCACGCGTGCACGGCCTTGACGCCGACTTCGGCCATCGCCGCGGCGAGATGCGGCGGGCACGCCGCGCCGCCGACGACCGCACGCCTGAACGTCGTGCTCGTCTTGCCGGTGCGCCGCATGTAATCGACGAAACCGAGCCACACGGTCGGCACGCCGGCCGACATCGTCACGCCTTCCTGCTCGAACAGAGAGCACAGCGATTCGCCGTCGAGCTTCGCGCCCGGCAGCACCAGCTTCGCGCCGACCAGCGTCGCGGAGAACGGCAGGCCCCACGCGTTCACATGGAACATCGGCACGACGGGCGCGATGGTTTCGGTCGCGGAGAGCGCGAGCGTATCGGGCAGCGCCGAGCCGTAGCACATCAGCGTGATCGACCGGTGCGAGTACAGCACGCCCTTCGGATCGCCCGTCGTGCCCGACGTATAGCAAAGCAGCGCGGCCTGCCGCTCGTCGAAGCTCGGCCAGGTGAAATGCCCGTCGTGGCCCGCGATCAGCGTCTCGTAGCTTTCGAGCGGCACCGCGAACGCGTTCGGCAGCGCGGCCTCGTCGCACAGCATCACCCACTTTTCGACGTGCGGGCAAAGCGCCGCGATCTGTTCGACGAGCGACGCGAACGACGCGTCGAAGAACACGAACCGGTCACGTGAGTGATTGATGATGTAGACGATCTGCTCGGGAAAGAGCCGCGGGTTGATCGTGTGGCACACCGCGCCGATGCCGCTCACGCCGAAGTACAACTCCATGTGCCGGTAGCCGTTCCACGCGAGCGTGCCGATGCGGTCGCCCGCTCCGATGCCGCGCGCGTCGAGCGCCTGCGCGAGTTGTTTCGAGCGCGTATGGCAGTCGCGATAGGTGTAGCGGTGCACGTCGCCCTCGACGCGCCGCGACACGATTTCCACCTCGGCGGAATGGCGTGCGGCCTGTTCGAGTATCGATGACAACAGCATCGGCGCGTACATCATCTGGCCCGGCAGTTCCATGAGCTTGTCTCCTGACAGTGTGTTTCGTAGAGGGCGGCCTCTTCGCGGACCTCTTTCGTTGGCCCCGATTCTAGGCAAGGCGCCTGGCATCGCGCACTGGCAGGCTCGGCCGATTGATTGACAAAACACGCCAATCGTCCGGGCGTGTAAGGGCTATCCCCGAGCCGGCTGAAAAGCGGCAGTTTTTGTCAATCAAAGGGCAGATTCGGATATCGTAGATCGCGCGGCGGGGCGCTAGGATGCGTCAATCGGATTCTGCGGCGCGCACCGTTCACGCGCCAAAACCCAAATTACGGAGACACCCAAATGAGCTATACCGCGCCGCTGAAAGACATGTTGTTCGTTATCGACGAACTCGCCGACATCGAAAAAGTAGCCACGCTGCCGGGCTTCGAGGACGCCACGCTCGAAACCGCGCAGGCCGTGCTCGACGAAGCCGCGAAATTCAACGGCGAGGTGCTGGCGCCGCTCAACTTCGAAGGCGACAAGAACCCGAGCACGTTTTCCGACGGCGTCGTCACGACGACGCCCGGCTTCAAGGACGCGTTCCGCCAGTTCGGCGAAGGCGGCTGGCAAGGCGTGATGCATCCGGCCGAGTTCGGCGGACAGGCGCTGCCCAAACTGATCGCCGCGCCCTGCATCGAAATGATGAACGCCGCGAACATTTCGTTCGCGCTGTGTCCGCTCCTGACCGATGGCGCCATCGAAGCGCTGCTCACCGCGGGTTCCGACGAACTGAAGCAGCGCTACCTGCCGAAGCTCATCGCAGGAGAGTGGACCGGCACGATGAACCTCACCGAGCCGCAAGCCGGCTCCGATCTCGCGCTCGTCCGCACGCGCGCCGAGCCGCAAGGCGACGGCTCGTTCAAGGTGTTCGGCACGAAGATCTTCATCACCTACGGCGAACACGATATGGCGGAGAACATCGCGCATCTCGTGCTGGCCCGCACGCCGAACGCCCCGGAAGGCGTGAAAGGCATTTCGCTGTTGCTCGTGCCGAAGTTCATGGTCAATGACGACGGTTCGCTCGGCGAGCGCAACGACGTGCATTGCGTCTCGATCGAACACAAGCTCGGCATCAAGGCGAGCCCGACCGCCGTCCTGCAATACGGCGACCACGGCGGCGCGATCGGCTATATGATCGGCGAGGAAAATCGCGGGCTCGAATACATGTTCATCATGATGAACGCGGCGCGCTTCGGGGTCGGCGTGCAGGGCATCGCCGTGGCGGACCGCGCGTATCAACTGGCCGTCGCCTATGCGAAGGACCGCGTGCAGAGCCGCCCGGTTGACGGCTCGGCGAAGCAATCCGTGACGATCATCCACCATCCCGACGTGCGCCGCATGCTTGCCACGATGCGCGCCCTGACCGAAGGCGCCCGCGCGCTGGCCTATGTCGCGGCCGCATATTCGGACATCGCGCATCACGCAGCCGATGCCGACACGCGCGCACAATATGCGGCCATCTACGAATTCCTCGTGCCGGTCGTCAAGGGCTGGAGCACGGAGATGTCGATCGATGTCGCGAGCCTCGGCGTGCAGGTGCATGGCGGCATGGGCTTCATCGAAGAGACGGGCGCCGCGCAGCACTATCGCGACGCGCGCATCCTGACGATCTACGAAGGCACGACGGCGATCCAGGCAAACGACCTGATCGGCCGCAAGACCGTGAAAGACGGCGGCGCGGCCGCACGCGCAGTTCTTGCGCAGGTCGACGCCACCCTCGCCGCGCTCAAGGAGCACGAAGGCGCGGCATTCGACGCGATGCATCGTCGCCTTTCGGCGGGACGCGACGCGCTCGCGAACGTCGTCGAGTTCGTGCTGGCCAACATGAAGAGCGATCCGAACGCCGTGTTCGCGGGCAGCGTCGCTTATGTGAAGCTTGCGGGCATCGTGTTGTCGGGCTGGCAGATGGCGCGCGCACTGATCGTGTCGACGCAAAAGCGTGCGGACGATCCGTCGTTCCACGGTGCGAAAATCGCGACCGCGCATTTCTTTGCTGACCACATCCTGCCGCAAGCGCTCGCGCTGGAAGCGTCGATCGTCAGCGCGAAGGGCGATGAGGGCGTGCTCGCACTGGCTGTTGACCAGTTCTGATTTTCGCTGGTTACAATGGGACAGCCGGAGACGGCGGCCAGCACGAGGCCGTCTCCGGAATCCTACAACCAGCGAGGTGCGAGGCACCGGCAGCAAGGAGTAACGCAATGAAAATCGAAAGCGTCGGGATCGTGGGTGCAGGGACGATGGGCAACGGCATCGCGCAGATCGCGGCCGTCGCGGGCTTGAAGACCATCTTGATCGACGTCACCGACGCGGCGCTCGCCAAGGGCGTCGCGACGCTCACGGGCAGCCTCGAGCGGCTCGTCTCGAAGGACAAGCTCGACGCCGCCACGCGCGATGCGGCGCTTGCGCGCATCGAAACGTCGACCGATTACCAGCGCCTTGCCGCCGCCGACATCGTGATCGAAGCGGCCACCGAGAACGCCGAGCTCAAGATCCGCATCCTGAAGCAGATCGAAGCGGTCGTGCGGACCGAGGCGATCATCGCGTCGAATACGTCGTCGATTTCGATCACCGCGCTTGGCGCCACGCTTGAGCGCAGCGAGCGTTTCATCGGCATGCATTTCTTCAATCCGGTGCCGTTGCTGCCGCTCGTCGAAGTGATTCGCGGCGTGCAGACGAGCGATGAAACCGCCGACAGCGTTCGCCGGTTGACCGAGCAGCTTGGCAAGTCGCCTGTCGGCGTGAAGAACTCACCGGGATTCGTCGTCAACCGCATTCTCGTACCGATGATCAACGAGGCGTTTTTCGTGCTCGCGGAAGGCGTCGCGACGGCCGAGGAGATCGACGCGGGCATGCGGTTGGGCGCGAATCATCCGATTGGGCCGCTGGCGCTGGCCGATCTCGTGGGGCTGGATGTTTGCCTGTCGGTGATGGATGTGTTTCTCAAGGACTTCGGGGATTCGAAGTATCGGGCATGTCCGTTGTTGCGGGAACTGGTCTCGGCGGGGCATCTGGGGCGCAAGACGAAGCGTGGCGTGTACCAGTATTGATCGCTGGCGCTTGGGGGTGGTTTGGTTTGGGGTTACACCGTTTGATGCTTTTGCGCTTCCATGGAACTTGTTTTGTTTTTGGTTTATTTGCTCTGCCCCTGTCCGGGGCGAGGAGGGTGATCGCTAGCGCTTGGGGTTGGGGTTCGGGTCGGGCTTCAACCGTTTGATGCGCTCAGGCTCCTATGGAACTTGTTTTCTTCGTGGTCTATTTGCTCTGCCCCTGTCCGGGGCGGGACTCACTTTCTTTGCTGCTGCAAAGAAAGTAAGCAAAGAAAGCAGCTTTCCAACGCCAATCCTTGCCATGCCCCGCTAGCCCGTTCCCTCGGAGTGGTCCAACCGGGGGAGTGTCGTTAGCGGGGTTTCTTCGTTGTTGGCATATAGAAAAGGCGCGCGCGTCATACCGCTACAGGGAGTGGATCAGCAGTCATTCATCCATCCTGGCACTGCGTGCCCGACGACAGGTTTGCCAATCGTGGTGAATTGAAGCAAGCGGCAGCACGAACGTAGGACGTAGATTCAGCGATGGGTTTTCGTTTTCCCTGACGGGTGAGCGCGTAGCGCAAAGCCGGATGTATGACTGCTGGTCCACTCTGTATCGCGGTGCGATGCCCGTACCTCTTCTACATGCCAACAACGATCAAACCCCGCTAACGACACTCCCCCGGCTGGACCACTCCGACATAACGGGCTAGAGGCGACTGGCAAGGATTGGCGTTGTGAAGCTGCTTTCTTTGCTTACTTTCTTTGCAGCAGCAAAGAAAGTGAGTCCCGCCCCGGACAGGGGCAGAGCTAATAAACCAACACGAATACACGTTCCGTAGAAGCCTGAGCGCATCAAACGGTGTAAATCCACCACCTCCAACCCACCCCCAACCCAACCCCAAGCGCCAGCGCCCCCCTACGGTACGACCGACAAAAACAAAAAAGCCGCAAAAATCACAAGATGCACGACGCCCTGAAGCACCGTCGAGCGCCCGGTGCCAAGCGTAATGACACTCACGATCAGCGTAAGCGAAAGCATCACGATTTCCTTCGGATCGAGCCCGAGCACGATCGGCTGCCCGATCGCAATCGACACGACCGCCACCGCCGGAATCGTCAATCCGATACTCGCAAGCGCCGAACCCAGCGCAAGATTCAAGCTCGTCTGCAACCGGTTCAACCGCGCCGCGCGCAACGCAGCAAGCCCTTCGGGCAGCAGCACGAGCGCTGCAATCACCACGCCAACCACCGCCTCCGGCGCGCCGGCCTTCGCAACCCCCGCTTCCACCGCCGGCGACAGCAGCTTCGCCAACCCCACCACCGACACCAGCGACAGCAGCAACAACCCGACCGCCGCCCAGGCGTGACCGGCTGTCGGTAGCGGCGCATGCACTTCGTCGTCGACGGCGCCCGGGTCCTGCGCTGGCACGAACGGCAAAAAATAGTCGCGATGGCGCACGGTCTGCACGAACACGAACACCACATAGAGCACGAGCGAAATCACGCCGACGAACACCAGTTGCGACATCGACAACACCGGCCCGCTCACCGTGCTCGTGAAATTCGGCAACACGAGCGTCAGCACGGCAAGCGCGCAAAGAATCGCCAGCGATGCACTCGCGCCCTGCAACTGGAAATCCTGTACATGGTGCCGCATCCCGCCGACCAGCAGGCACAGTCCGACGATGCCGTTGCTCACGATCATGATCGCGGCAAATACGGTGTCGCGCGGCAGTGCGGCCTTCTCGGGACCGCCCGTCAGCATCACCGACACGATCAGCGCCACTTCGATGACCGTCACCGCCACCGCAAGCACCAGCGTGCCGAACGGCTCGCCGACCCGATGCGCGATGACTTCCGCATGGTGAACGGCCGCGAACACCGCGAACGCAAGGGCGATTGCCGCCAGCACGAGCACCACGACGTTCGACATGACGATCGCGAGGCCCAGCACCGCGAGGGCGACGATTGGCGCGACTACGGTCCAGTCCAGCTTGAGTTTCATCGGCCCTCCCGGGCATGCGGTTGTTCGGACAGTCCTTGCCGCCCGCCTGCAACACAGGCGCGGGCCGCTGAATACGCGGACACCGGGGCAATCATAACGAAAACGATGCGTCACCGCGCCCTGCTTGTGCTTCTGCACGCTCTCGACCAATCGCAAACGCTTCGGGCACTTTTTGCCCTATCATCGATCAATCCGATACAGATATGACGAAATCGCCGGCGATCGCCAGGCGCTGCGCGCCCCGAAAGCCGCGGCGTGCCGGATGGCATGCCGTCATTGTCGTCAGGAGTCAATCAAGCCAAGGAAGCCCCACACGCATGATCGTCCCGCCCAAGCCCGCAAACGAGCGCGCGCGCCTTGCCACATTGCGTTCGCTCAACATCCTCGATACGTCGTCGGAAGAACGCTTCGACCGTCTCACGCGCCTCGCCAAGCGCCTCTTCGGCGTGCCGATCGCGCTCGTGAGTCTCGTCGATGAAAACCGGCAGTGGTTCAAGTCGTGCGTCGGGCTGAACGCGACCGAGACGTCGCGCGACATTTCGTTCTGCGGCCACGCGATCGCGCACGACGACATTCTGATGATCCCCGACGCGCGCGCCGACGAGCGCTTCCACGACAATCCGCTCGTCGTCGGCGAACCCGGCATCCGCTTCTATGCAGGGTGTCCGCTCGCCGTGCCGGACGGCTCGAAGCTCGGCACGCTATGTTTGATCGACGTGCGTCCGCGCGAACTCGGCGAAGAGGATCGCGCGCTGCTGCGCGACCTCGCGCACATGGCGGAACAGGAGATCGCGGCGGTCCATCTCGCGACCATGGATGAATTGACGGAACTGTCGAACCGGCGCGGCTTCGAGGCGCTTTCACAGCATGCGCTGAACGTCTGCAAGCGCCTCGACAGGCACGCGACGCTGCTCTTTTTCGACCTGAACGATTTCAAGCAGATCAACGATACTTTCGGTCACGCCGAGGGCGATCGCGCGCTCGCGACCTTCGCCGATGTCCTGCGCCACGAATTGCGCGAAAGCGACGTGATCGGGCGGCTTGGCGGCGACGAGTTCGTCGTGTTGCTCACCGAAGCCAACGGCGACCAGACTTCGAAAGTCGTCCAGCGTCTGCATGACGCGCTGGCGCAGCGCAATGTGCAAGGCAAGCGCGGCTACGAGATCCGCTTCAGCGTCGGGCATACGGAGTTCGACGCGCAACGCCACGCGTCGATCGCGGATCTGCTCGCGTCGAGCGACAGCAGGATGTATGCGCACAAGCAGTCGCTGAAGTCTGCAAGCCGCAACGCGCGGTTTTGATGACGGCTCGTCGCTGGCGCATGATAAAAAAAAGCGCAGCCCAATACCTGGCCGCGCCCTCGTCCATTCAATTGCAACCGATCAGGATTCGAGTTCCGCGTTCAGCGTGATCTTGGCATTGCCAGCGAAGAGTTTCGATACCGGGCAACCCTCCTTCGCCGCTGCCGTGGCCTTGTCGAACGCCGCCTTGTCGGCGCCCGGAATCTTTGCCTTCAGGTCGAGATGGCAGGCCGTGATCGAGAAGCCGTCGCCGTCCTTTTCGAGCGTGACCGTCGACTTGGTCTCCATGCTTTCGGCCTTCATGCCGGCCTGTTCGAGTTGCAGCGATAGCGCCATCGTGAAGCAGCCCGCGTGCGCCGCGCCGATCAGTTCTTCCGGGTTCGTGCCCGGTCCGCTTTCGAAACGCGATGCAAAGCCATACGGCGCGTCCTTCAGCACGCCAGTCTGCGTCGAGATGGAACCCTTGCCGTCCTTGATGCCGCCGCTCCATTTTGCCGATGCTGTCTTTTGCACGAGTGTTCTCCAGAAAATGTAAGGGGTTGAGCCGCGACTGAGTGCCGCGCAGCGCTTCTCGGGCAACGCGCGATGCTGAGAGCCTGTAGCACGCGCGATGCCCGCACGGTCGGCGGTCGTTAAGCGAACACTTATCATTCGAGTTTTCGCCATGACGGCGAAGCGCGACCGCCGCCCTCTTCATCCTAGCGGATCAGCGTGCGGCGCGCAGACATCGAAACGGGTGAGCGCTCTGCAAGCCCTCTCTGCAAGCCCTTTCAAGCAGCGCTCGTGCACGAAACCGCCGGTTTTCGCGTTTGAAGTACGATATCCACCAGCCCCATTGCGACTACGTCGACGGCCCTGTACGGACCGGCAAAACGACCCACGGCCGCTTGCGGAGTCCAATACAAGATGAGGAGACGTCATGCGAATCGGTGTGCCCAAGGAGATCAAGAATCACGAGTACCGCGTGGGGTTGACGCCGGCGAGTGTGCGGGAACTGGTGTCGCGCGGCCACGAAGTCGTTTTGCAGACCGCGGCCGGAGCGGAAATCGGGCTGAGCGACGACATGTATACGGCCGCGGGCGCACGGATCGTCGCCACCGCCGCGGATGTATTCGCCTTCGCCGAGATGATCGTAAAGGTGAAAGAGCCGCAGCCGGCCGAGTGCGCCATGCTGCGGCCCGGCCAGATACTCTATGCGTATCTCCATCTGGCGCCCGATCCCGTCCAGACGCAGGCATTGATCGCTTCCAGAGCGGTGTGCATCGCGTACGAAACGATCACGGCCGTGGGCGGCGGTCTGCCACTGCTCGCGCCCATGAGCGAAGTGGCGGGCCGCATGTCGATTCAGGCGGGCGCCGCGCATCTCGAGAAATCCAAGGGCGGCATGGCGCTGCTGCTCGGCGGCGTGCCGGGTGTCGCGCCGGGGCACGTCGTCATCCTCGGCGCGGGCGTGGTCGGGACCAACGCGCTGCAAGTCGCCGTCGGCATGGGCGCGCGCGTGACGATCATCGACAAGAATCTCGATCGGCTGCGCGCGCTGGACCTGATCTACGGCAATCGGGTCTGCACCTTGTTCTCCAATACGCAGGCAATCGAGGATTCCGTGCACGCCGCCGACCTGGTCATCGGCGGCGTGCTCATACCGGGTGCGGCGGCACCGAAGCTCGTCACGCGCGACATGATCTCGCGCATGAAACCCGGCGCCGTCGTGGTCGATGTCGCGATCGACCAGGGCGGCTGCTTCGCGACGTCCCATCCGACGACGCACACCGATCCGACCTTCATCGTGGACGGCGTGGTGCACTATTGCGTCGCCAACATGCCGGGAGCGGTTGCAAGGACTTCGACTTTTGCGCTCAACAACGCCACCATCGGTCCTGCCATTGCGATCGCGGATAAAGGCTGGCGCCGCGCGCTTGCCGATGATCCGCACCTGCGCGCCGGCCTCAATGTTTGCGATGGCCGCGTAACGTATCGGGCGGTCGCGCGCGAACTCGGTTACGACTACGTGTCGGCCGAGGAGGTTCTTTCCTGACGGGATTAGCGATCGCTGCGAGTGGACTGAAGTGAAGCTGCTCAACGCAGATCAAAATTTCGGACGATATTTTGGACGCGCCCTAGATGACAAGCCCATGCTCTACATCGTCATCCAGCAGCAACGCCGCTCTTCTGAACGGCCCGTGAATGATTCGTAAGGGTTCCGACATGGTGATCGGACGCAATTCAGTTGCAAAGTCGCAGATTCGCGATTACCTCTTGAACAGCGCGGTTCGGAGCGTTGTTCAGTCCTCCGTGAGGAAGTCGGGATGACGCGTGCGGATCTGATCGACCTGGTTCAACGTGCCCGAGAGATGCTTGCGCAGCGCCGCCTGCGCAGCTTCGGCATCGCCCTTTTCGATTGCATCGACGATCTCGGTGTGATCGCGAACCACCGCCATCGTCTTGCCCTCCGCCGGCAGGTGCAGCCGACGCAGCCGGTCGATATGGCCGCTCAATCTGCGCACCAGATCCCAGAGTTGCGGCACGCCCGCCGCTTCATACATCTGGCGATGAAAGGCCTGATCGAGCAGCGAGAACTGCTCGTAGCTCTTCAGGTCGCGCAGTTCCATTTGCCTGGCGATCGTGGAACGCAACTGACCGACCAGTGCGGCATCGGTGTGCTCGGCCAGCGTGCGCACAATCTCCAACTCGATCGAGCGGCGCAGGAAGTGCGCCTGCAACGCTGAAGTCACGTTGATCTGGCTGACGACCGTCGCGTGCTGCGGAAAGATGTCGACGAGTCCTTCTTCGCCGAGCTTCATCAGCGCGTCGCGCACTGGCGTCTGGCTCAGGCCGTATTGAGTCGCCAGATCGGCGCGAGAGAGCACCGTGCCGGGCGCCAGTTCAAGGGACAAGATCATTTCGCGCAGCCGCTCGAAAACTTGCGGCGCTGCATGGCGGGTTCGGTCGAGCCGCGTGCTCGCCGACGGAGAAGCGTTGGTTTTCATGGCGAGAAGTGAGGCCTGGGCGCAGGCGGAGTCTGGGTTTCAGCACGCTGAGATACTAGTACTATAGCTGGCGCTTGAGTCGTCGCGCACCCTTTCCCGGCTCATATGGGTGTGAGTACTTTCCCCAGTAACACACTAATATATTAGTGCTTTAACATGTATCCGACAATCGACTCACCCACCTTTCGGATCACCCCCATGACTCGCGACATCACCGTCACCCAAGTGCGAATTACGCCAATCGCCTTCCGCGATGGCCCGCTTCTCAATGCTGCCGGCATCCACGAACCCTGGGCGCTACGCGCCATCGTCGAACTGGAAACGAGCGATGGCCGCGTCGGCATCTCCGAGACCTACGGCGACGAGCCCATGCTCCGGGTGCTCGAGCAGGCCAAGGCATTGGTGATCGGCCTTTCGCCGTTCGACCTGAACCGGATGGAAGAGCGAGTGCGCGCCGCGATCAAACCGAGCCCTGGCGCGGTCGAATTCGAACTGGCGCCCGGCTCGCACACGGCAAAGAACGCGGCGAAGGTCATCAGCACGCTCGAAGTCGCGCTGCTCGACTTGCAAGGCCAGATCGTCGGCGCGCCCATCGTCGACCTGCTCGGAGGCAAGGTTCGCGACGCCGTGCCCTACAGCGCCTATCTCTTCTTCAAGTACGCCGAGCACATCGATAAGCCCTATGCGCCCGATGCCTGGGGCGAAGGCCTGAGCCCGGAGCAGATCGTCGCGCAGGCGCGCCGCATGATCGACCTTTACGGCTTCCAGAGCATCAAGCTCAAGGGCGGCGTGTTCGAGCCGGCGCACGAGATCGCTTGCATGCGCGCGTTGCATCAGGCCTTCTCCGGCCTGCCGCTGCGCCTCGACCCGAACGCCAACTGGTCGCTCGAAACCAGCATCAAGGCGGCGCCCGAACTCGACGAGTTGCTCGAGTACTACGAAGACCCTTGTCCGGGGCTCGAAGGCATGGCCGAGCTGGCGAAGCACACCCGCTTGCCGCTCGCGACCAACATGGTGATCACGACCATGGAGGATTTTCGCCGCGGCGCCGAGATGGGTTCGGTCAAGGTGCTGCTCTCGGATCACCACTACTGGGGCGGTCTGCGCGCCACACAGACGCTGGCTCGCATGTGTGCCTTGTGGGATCTGGGCATGTCGATGCATTCCAATTCGCACCTTGGCATCAGCCTGATGGCAATGACGCACGTAGCGGCGAGCATCCCCAATCTCACCTATGCCTGCGACACGCATTACCCATGGCAGGAAGAAGAAGTCATCAAGGGTGGCCGCGTGGCCTTTGAGAACGGCGCGGTACGTGTGCCGACCGCACCGGGCCTCGGTGTCGAGCTCGACCGCGACCGGCTGGCCGAACTGCATGCGCAGTATCTCTCGTGTGGCGTGCGCAATCGAGATGACCTGACGCAGATGCGCAAGTACGAGCCGAGCTTCAGCGGCAAGAACCCGCGCTTCTGAAGTGCGCAGACACTCAAGGGGATAACGATGGCGAGCACCTCAAGCAGCGCACGCTCTGGTACGCGTTGCCCATTTTCCTAGGTGCGGATAGCGTCGCGCGGCCCAACAATGTCGAAATGTCTTGCCAGCGCGTCGACCACGTTTTCCCCCATGCCCCGGAGTGTCTCCTCGGTCCCTGATCCGAGGTGGGGCGTCAAGACAGCCGGGAATCCCCTCCTGGCCGCTCTGGAACGGCAGGCTCGTGCTCGAAGACATCGAGCGCAGCGCCCGCGATCCGGTCTTCCGCAAGTGCAGCGATGAGTGCAGCCTCGTCGACCACGAGACCACGAGACCCCGTGAGACGTTGACGAGAAGTCCCCTCGGCCCAAGCGCCTCAAGCACGCGAGCGGCCAACACATCGAAGAAGCGCAGCGCTCGGCGCACCTGCCCGGCTGAACCCGGTCGTCGGGTGAACCCGAATTGCGGCGTTAGCTCTTCGTGATTATCCTCTCTACATCATACGTATGACCTAGAGAGGAAATCGTGGCGACACTGCACCGGCAGGTCCTCAACCAGATGGGCGAACAGATTTGCGCAGGCAAGTTCGCGCCGGGAGACATCCTTCCCGCCGAGCCCGTGCTCGCCGAACAAATGAACGTCAGCCGCATCACGATCCGGGAGACGATGAAATCGCTCTCTGCGAAAGGCATGCTGGAAGTGCGCCGCCGCTACGGCACGATCGTGCTGCCGCGCTCGCAATGGCAATTGTTCGATCCCGATGTCATCACCTGGCGCGCGCGGGCGGGCACACTCGATCCGGGTCTCATCGAAGACCTGATGGAACTGCGCCTGATCATCGAGCCGAACGCGGCCAAGCTCGCCGCGAAGCGCGCCACCGACGACGATCGCAAGGCCGTGCGGCGCGCGTTCAAGGCGATGGAGCGCGCCGTCGCAGGCCACGGCGAATATGTTCCCGCCGACCTCGCCTTCCACGGCGCGATCCTCACGGCCTGTCACAACCAGTTCGTGCAGCAGATGCAGAACGCGCTGTCGGCGATCCTGCGCACCAGCTTCGAACTCAGCTCCGAGATCGAAGGCGGCCCGGCTCGCTCGCTGCCGATGCACGAGGCACTCTGCATCGCGATCGAGAAAGGCGATCCGGTGGCGGCGGAAGCGGCCGTTCTCACGCTGATCCACCGCGCCGAGAAAGACTTCGAGGACCGCGCCGCGCTCAATCAGGTCGCCAACGACAAGCCTGTCTAACGCCGCCATCGGCGGATCAACCATCGACATCATCGCGACCGGCTAACCGGCCGCGAGGGGCGCATTCGCGCCTCGTTCCTGAAACATTGGCACAAGGAAAACGCATGACACAGCTATTCGATCTGAGCGGCCGCACGGCGCTCGTTACAGGTTCGGCGCGGGGCATCGGCTTTGCGCTCGCCGAAGGGCTTGCCACGGCGGGCGCGGGCGTGATCCTGAACGGCACGCGCGCCGACACGGTGGAGGAAGCGGTCGACCGTCTGCAAAGCCGAGGCTTCAAGGCGCAAGGCCGCGCGTTCGACGTGACCGACGAACCAGCCGTCGCCGACGCATTCGCTCAGTGGGACAACGACGGCGTGCAGGTCGACATCGTCATCAACAACGCGGGCATTCAGTTTCGCAAGCCGCTCGTCGAACTTGAACTCGCCGACTGGCAACGCGTGATCGACACCAACCTGACGAGCGCGTTCATCGTCGCGAAACAGGCGGCGCGCCGCATGATCGCGCGCGGCACCGGCGGCAAGATCATCAACATCGGCTCGCTCACGAGCGAAGCGGCGCGCGCGACGGTCGGGCCTTACACGGCGGCGAAGGGCGGCATCAAGATGCTGACCCGCGCGATGAGCGCCGAATGGGCGGCGTCGAATATCCAGGCGAACGCGATCGGCCCGGGCTACATCCTGACCGACATGAACCAGGCACTCGTCGACAACGCGGCCTTCGATGCGTGGGTCAAGAGCAGCAATCCCTCGCAGCGTTGGGGAAAGCCCGAAGAACTCGTCGGCACGGCGGTGTATCTGTCGTCGCAGGCATCCAGTTATGTGAACGGCCAGATCATCTACGTGGACGGCGGCTGGCTCGCCGTCCTCTGAATCCAGGCTTTACCGGCGATATCAAGAAAACAAGAACGACGCCATCAAACCTTACACGCCCGTACCGATCCCGGAGACATCATGGAAAGCGTCAAACCCGTAGCACCCCAGAGATGGTGGTATCTGATGCCCATCATCTTCATCACCTACAGCCTTGCCTATCTCGACCGCGCGAACTACGGTTTCGCGGCTGCTGCCGGCATCGACAAGGATCTCGGCATCACGCACGGGATGTCATCGCTGATCGGCTCGCTGTTCTTCCTCGGCTACTGCCTGTTCCAGGTGCCCGGCGCGATCTACGCGCAGCGCAACAGCGTGAAGAAGCTGATCTTCTTCAGCCTGATCCTGTGGGGACTGTGCGCGGCGGCGACTGGCATGGTCAGCAACATTCCGATGCTGATGGTGCTGCGCTTCGTGCTCGGCGTGGTGGAGGCAGCGGTGATGCCGTCGATGCTGATGTACATCAGCCGCTGGTTCACGCGCACCGAGCGCTCGCGCGCCAACACGTTCCTGATTCTCGGCAACCCGGTGACGGTGCTGTGGATGTCGGTGGTGTCGGGCTATCTGGTGCACAGCTTCGGCTGGCGCGAGATGTTCATCCTCGAAGGCCTGCCGGCGATCGCATGGGCGATCGTGTGGTGGTTCACCGTCAAGGACCGTCCGGCCGATGCGCCGTGGATGAGCGACGCCGAAAAGATCGAACTCGACGCGCGCCTGAAGGCCGAGCAGGCTCACATCGCGCCGGTGCGCGACTACAAGACCGCGTTCCGTTCGTCGATCGTGCTCAAGTGCTGCGCGATCCATGCGCTCTGGAGCATCGGCGTGTATGGCTTCATCATGTGGCTGCCGTCGATCCTCAAGCAAGCCTCGACGATCGATATCGTCTCGGTCGGCTGGCTCGCCGCCGTGCCGTATCTCGGCGCGATCATCCTGATGTTGCTCGCGTCGTGGCTTTCGGACAAGACGCGCAATCGCAAGCTCTTCGTGTGGCCGCTGCTGCTGATCGGGACGATCGCGTTCGTGGCGTCGTACCTCGTCGGAGGATCGCACTTCTGGATCTCGTTCGCGCTGCTCGTGGTGGCCGGCGCGACGATGTATGCGCCGTACGGTCCGTTCTTCGCACTCGTGCCGGAGCTGATTCCGAGCAACGTGCTCGGCGGCGCGATCGGCCTCATCAATGCGTGCGGCGCGCTGGGGGCGTTCTGTGGATCGTGGGTAGTCGGGTATCTGAACGGCGCGACCGGCAGCCCGGCTGCCTCGTACATGTTCATGGCGGGCGCCCTGCTCCTGTCGGTCATTTTGATGATCACCGTGCCCGCGCGTTCGGACGAGCGCTCTAAGGACGACGCACGGCTCATTGTCGGTCGCACGTAAGCGACGCCGATCCGAGAACTCACTTACTTTTTTGCAGGCATCACATGGCAACCATCATTACCGATGTAAAGGTCATCCTGACCGCGCCGGAAGGCATCAACCTGATCGTCGTGAAAGTGGAGACGAATCAACCCGGTCTTTACGGTCTTGGCTGCGCGACGTTCGCGTACCGGCATGTCGCGGTGAAGTGCCTGATCGAAGAGTATCTGCGACCTCTCCTGATCGGGCGCGACGCCGAGGCGATCGAAGAACTCTGGCAACTGATGCACCAGAACGCCTACTGGCGCAACGGCCCGATCGAGAACAACGCGATCTCCGGCGTCGACATGGCGTTGTGGGACATCAAGGGCAAGCTGGCGAACATGCCGCTTTACCAGCTTTTCGGTGGCAAGTGCCGCGAGGGCGTGCCGATCTATCGCCACGCCGATGGCCGCGATCTCAACGAGCTATGCGAGAACATCCAAAGGTATCGCGAGCAGGGCATCACGCATATTCGTTGCCAGAGCGGTGGCTATGGTGGCGGTGTGTACGGCAAGGCGCCGGCGGGCGCACCGCAGCGCGCGCAGGACGGCGTCTATCTCGACAGCCGCAAGTACATGCGAGACACGCTCAAGCTCTTCGACGGCATCCGCAGCAAGCTCGGCTTCGATGTCGCCTTGTGTCACGACGTGCATGAGCGGCTAAAGCCAGTCGAGGCGATCCGGTTCGCGTGCGAACTGGAGCAGTATGACCTGTTCTTCCTCGAAGACGCCATCGCGCTGGAAGAAGGCGAATGGATGCGCCAGCTCCGGGCCAAGACGACGACGCCTCTGGCTCAGGGCGAACTCTTCAACAACCCGTCGGAATGGCGCTTCCTGATCACCGAGCGGCTAATCGATTTCATCCGCGTTCACTTGAGCCAGATTGGCGGCATCACGGCGGGCCGCAAACTGCAGATCTTCGCGGAGCAATTCGGTGTCAGGACCGCATGGCACGGTCCGGGCGACATGTCGCCGCTCGCGCATGCGGCGAACATCCACATCGATCTCGCTTCGCGCAACTTCGGCGTGCAGGAATGGTCAGGCACGGAGCCGCCGAATTTCGTGATCCAGGAACTCAAGGGGCCGCGGGCGGCGCTGCTCGACGTATTCCCGGGCCTTCCGGAATTCAGCAACGGGCACGTCTACGCAAACGACAAGCCAGGCCTCGGCGTCGATATCGACGAGACCGAAGCGGCCAAGTATCCGTGCGAGAACACGATCACGACGTGGACGCAGACCCGGCTGAAGGATGGCACCCTGCAGACTCCGTAAGCAGGTCAGCTTTGCGTCTCGATGGCTTGGCCCGTACCCGCGCAGTCGACGAATGGATGGACGTCTTTCGGTCGTCGCCAAGGGCGATGTTCCGATCTTCTCGCACCGTTCGCAGATTGCCCGGTCGAAGGAAGAAGTGGATCGACATACAGGTCCTGGGTCCATTGCGACCAACATGACCCCCGCGCATACCGTCGAGCAGCATGATTGTCCACAGCACGCCCAGTGACGCCTGCATGAAGGCTTTGTGTCAACCCGTGTGGCGTATGTGCTGCCTTCGATTCGCCGCGGCATTACCGATCGCGCGGTGCTTTCATATATTAAGATTCTTAGCTATATTCGATCGTCAGCAGAAGGTCTCGATTAGGCCGCACTGAGCCTCGCCCAGGTTGCAAGATCGGCGCGAGAGGTGATCAAGCCGCACCTCGAGCACACAATAACGGGAGATTGGTTTGAAGAGACGCGCCACGGTAATCTGCCGCAGAGGTAATCGAATTCTTCTGGTGGCACGACGTCAATCGAAATGGGCACTGCCGGGTGGGCTTCTGAAACGCGGTGAGCATCTGTCGGATGCCGCACTTCGAGAACTCAAGGAGGAAACCCGCCTCGCGGGTAAGTCAGCGAAGTATCTCTTTCAGTACCGTGGCGCGCAAAAACTCCATCACGTCTTCTTCTGTGACGTTTCGAAACGCGCCAAGCCTCGTGCCAGCAACGAAATCTCCAGATGTCGCTGGGTGCAGGTCGAGGACATTCCTCGCCTAACGACCAGCGCGCCAACGAAAGTGATCGTGAAAATCTCGGGCGAGAAGCGCAACAGTTCGCGGGGCAAATGAAACTGCTCTTGCAACTCATGCACGAGGATCGACGCGGCGGAAGACGACCCATCGGCTGACCGCGTATGGCGCCGAACGATTAGACAACCAAGAGGATCACCCGCGTGCTGGGCGCCGGAGCAACGGGGCTTCGACGACCGCATGCACGATCCGCCGCCGGTTAAGTTGAAAGGTCACAGTGAGTTCTTGCTCCGACGAATCTCCGGTGCCAAGGTGCGTCACGACGAGACGAGCCGGCAACGTATAGGAGGAAAACTGAACCTCACCATTCGCGAAAACACCGGCGACAAACTCAAGTCGCCTTCCGTTGGTGTCGTGAACGAATTGAGAACCATGAAATGGCCATCCTCGCCATACCGCACGTTCCGGATGCTCTCCATTGTGCACGTCTGCGCTTCTGCAACAGGCATCGAGCTGGATCCCATTGATCGGCGGCACACTCAGTTGCGCCGCGCTTCCGCGATGTAACACCACCGGCCAATGAGGTACACCGTGAAAGGCAAAACTGCCGCGAGCGGAAGCCAGCGCAACGCGTCTTGAAGACCCACTGCGTCTGCTATCACACCGGTGAAAAAGGGACCGGCCGCGAGGCCCAATATGTTGTTGAACAGCGTCAGTGTGGCAAATGCCGAGCCATGGATAGCTGGCGGAGTGGCGCCAGCAATAATCGCGCTGCATGTGCCGAACGAACTGGCAAGGAAAAACACCGCGGGCGCAAGCAGCGCGAGTTGCAGATTGCCCGGTGGCAAGCGGAACGCGATCGCCAGCAGGATGGCCAGCACGAGGCAGTATGCGATAGCCATGTTCCACCTCTTAAGCGACGAGTCTCCACTGATCCGGTCGGTGATCACACCGCACAGAAGTTGGCCCATGCCGCTGACAAGGACAAGGCCGGCTGCCACCACGGCAGCCTTGCTGACAGGCATATTCCAGTAGCGATTCAAGTAGCTGGGTAGCCACACGAAAAGCGTGCCCTGAATGAAGATCTGCAGGGCGCTCCCGAGGTACGCACAAAAGACAGAACGGGACGGAAACAGGCTAGAGAAAAGCGCTCTGGGCGTCAGTCTCACACGCCCGTATGTCGGAGTTCCGCTCGCCTCGCCCGGACGCGTACGCGCGAGCCTTTTTTCCGTGACTACGAAGAAGTACATGATCACCAGCACAAACCCAAAGATCGCCATCAGACTCATCGACCAGCGCCAGCCAAAGTGGGTCGCAATGATGCCGGAAAGCGAGACACCGAGCACGGACCCAAAGGCAGCGGCAGACGTAAAGCCGCCGGCAATGGTAGACCGCAGATGCCTTGGAAAGATGCTCATGAGCATCGCGAGCCCGACACTTCCGTAGGCCGCCTCACCGACACCAACGAAGATGCGTGCGACGAACATCTCGTGGTAGCTACTGGCAATCGCGCACCCAAGCGTGGCAACGCTCCACAGCGCTGCCATCAGTGCAATGCTTTTGACACGTCCCCAACGGTCCGCGATCAAGGAAAATGGGAGGGTCAGCACGCCGACCGCCAATGGCACCACGCCGCTAATCGAACCGAGCTGTGTATCGGACATCTGCCACTGCACTTTCAAGATCGGGAACAAGGCATTGAGCGCCTGCCGCGACATGTAGTCAGACAGCAAAAGGCAAAACATCAATGCAAATACGATCCACGCGTAGGCTCGGGCCCCACTGGTAGCCGACGCCGACTCGGCCGGCACTACGTTACTTGTATAAAGATTCAATTCTGTCTCCTCCAATGATTCACTAAATTCATATTGAATCGTGCCGCTTGATCGCGTGGCCCCTGTGAAGCAAGACCTCTACGCCAAGACCGGCAGTATTTCTGCTAGCCGTCAGCATCGCCGGACGCTTTCTGCGTGTCGCCGTGCGCGCTTTGGATTTCGACGCTTATCTCAAGCCTCTTGTGACTCGTGTGATGAAGTTGAAGTTCGCTCCGGACAAGGAGGCGTACATCGGCTCCGCTAGTCGCGTGCTCCGCGCAGGAGACTTCGACGATAGACCGCACACACGGACCAGGAGGCGTTTGCCAGCATGAACAAGGCCGTATGAGTGTCGCGCCAAAGCTTCCCTTTGTGGCCGCAAAGCACCAGACGGCGGGCATCGATTTCAGGATAGCACCGAGCGCAATTTTTGGCGACATTAATTATTACCGGCACAAAAAAACGTCACGCCAGCGCGCGGAGACAACTTGCTGCGAACCGGCGCAATCCGGAAGCGAAGGTAAGGCTCGCAGTATTGAGTGGATGACGAGACGGTCATCGGCAAGGATTGCTCGCACTGGATTGGGCTGATCCGGTGCAAGTACAGTTGGAACGTGCTTGGCCTGATCAAAGGGATCAGCATGGTGAACTGTGTGTCCGCGAATCTGCTGATGCGCGAGCACTGGATCATCGACTATCGCATCCAGGATCCAGATGACGACGGCAAGGCAAAACGTATTACGTGCGCGACATGCTGACAGCCGGCCGTTTCATCGGGTCCTGATGAACGTCTGGTATTGCCCGCTACGCGCCAATCAACAGGTGGACGACTCGCGCAAGATCCTCGCACCGGCGCGTAACAAACAATCGGACGTACGGGCATATGGTATTTGCTCTTAGGTGAGCCTACCCAGCGTCAAGCGTCCCAACTCGACGCGGTGTTTCAAAACGGGATTCAACCGTCCTGAACACGCAAGGAAGCGATTCACTCTACAGAAGCGGCCGCTGCATCGGGCTGCACTTCCTTTGGGGCACGTACACGCCGACTGCCTGCTGGTTTTGCGACGATTGCACGAATGGCGGCATCCCTGGCGTCGTCCAGGCGCGAGGCTGCAAGGGAAAGCAGTAGTTTGTTGTCCCGCTTGACCGCGGCTTTCTGCAGCGCGCGCCAGACTTTTAAAGATGCGCGAACCGATTGAGGCGCAGCCGCAAATCCTAGCCGGACATAGCGCAGGGTTCGCAATGAGATGGAGTGCAGCACATCGACCAGAACCCGGTTGCGGCACAGATCGACCGTGTTGAAATTCAAGAGGAAGCTTTCCACGGCATAGGCGTCTACCGACTCCTCGGCCGCCTTGGTTAGCTTGGGCATGTGCCCGGTCAGTAAGGCCTCGAGCTCGGAAGGGTTCTCGCGCGCCACCTGCTCCAACATCGTGACGTAAAGCACACTGCGCACGCGGAATATGTCCCGAAGCTCATTCTCGTCGGGCGCCGTAACGATCGCCCCGCGCCTGGCCTGAAACTCAACCAGACGGTCCCGCTCCAGTATTCGCATCGCTTCGCGCACCGGAGCGCGGCTGACGTGTAGCACTTCGCTGATATCTTTCTCCAGCAAGCGTTGCCCCGACTTCACCAGGTCAAGCGTAATGACCCCGGCCAGCCGGGCAGCGATCTGTTCGGCAATCGGCACCGAGGCATACGCCCAGTCCTGCCCGCGCAGCACCGCCCGCTCGACTGCCAGCATCAGTGAATTCTTGGGCGTAAGAAGCGCGGAAAGATCGGGAAGGTTTTGCGTTTTATTTCGGGCCATGGCAAATAGCGGAAGTAGCTTTCCTCGAACTTGATCCTTTGATCATTATAGTCCACAGGATTGTAATGTCGACAAAAACTCGGCGCCGCTTTGTGAGGACTCGAGGCCGCTTCGGGTTATTCGTCATTCGCTAAAGCGCGCACCTGGCCGACGCCCGTGTCGAGCACTCGGCGGGGTATCAAGTCCGACAGCCACGAAGACGCTAACCAACCACCTCGAACCTCGCGAGGACATGCGAACTGTCAATGTGGTCTATTGCCTTCGATTCCTGCTCGCTCCATCCTGCGCGGAGCCGGCCAATAACCCATTGCCGCGTAGTGCTGCGTCGGCCGGTTGTCCCACACAGCAATACTATTCGGCTTCATCGGAAACGAACCTGATACTCAGGGTGTCGATGCCTGGCTCTGAAGATAGTTCAGCAGAAGGCTGGCACCTGGCGTCTTCTCCAAACCGAAGCGCACATTTTCTACTGTATGGTAGTTGACGAAATGCATAGGAAAGCTACTGACGTATAGAATCTTTTCGCCAGTCTCTGGGTGCGTCCGCACGACAGGGTGCTCCACCTACGGATTCTGCTTCGGTGAAGCAGTCATGGCGCGCCGATCAATCGAAGCCTGCGCGACGCCCTACTGGCCGAACGGCCGCTGCACCGCGAGTTTGCTGGTAACTGACGTCACACCCGCGACGCCCTTCGCGACCTCGGCGACGGTGTTGATCTGCGACGCGTCCGGGACCGTGCCGCTGATCATCACCGCGCCGTCTTTCGCGGTGATGCTGATGTCGCCCGCGTCGATCTCCTTGTGCTTCGCGAGCGCCGCGTACACCTTGCGTCGCAACGCGCGATTCGCCTGCCGTTCGGCTTTGGGCGTCATGCCGCCAGAGGCAGTGCTCGCCGTGCCAGCCGATGCACCCGCCGACGCACCGCCCTGCGCCCACGCACTGATCGACGTCACCGCGATCGCAATGCCGAGTGCCACCCTGAATCCATTCATCGCTTTCATCGTTGTTCTCCGTGCAGATTTCGAATTTCGAATTATCAGAAGCTGTGACGCAGGCCGATCATCGCGGCCGTGGTCGACACGCCCGGCGCGACGGGCTGTCCGTACATGATCGTCTGGTTCATGGCCCCCCGGTTCGCGACGTATCCGACCTGCGCAGAGACTATCGTGCGCTTCGACAGGCTGTATTCCGCGCCCATCGCGTATTCACTCGAATGGTTGGCCGAGTTGTTGCGGTCCTTCAGATAGTAAAAACCGGACGTGATCTTTAAGAACGGGGTGAACTGATAGCCGAGACCGCCCGAAATCATCTCGTAGTCCGCCAGGCTCGTGTTCGACGGATTCCTGCCGATCCCGTACGACGCCGACACCGATATGCCGCGGAACGTGTACTTCGCACCGAAATAGTAGAGGCGGTTGTTGTCGAGCCCGCTCGGCGCGGCCGCCGCGAGGTTCGTGTCGTGGGCGTTGTAGTAGACGGCGGAGAGATTGAGGCCGTAGTTCGAATACCTGAGCACCGCCGATTCGCGCGTACCGCCCTGAATCTGGCCCGGCACGCCGCCCGGCGCGTACTCGAGCGCGACCGATGCACCGTAGAACTTCGGCGACTGGTAGACGAGCGCATTGCTGTCGTATAGCGCGCCGATCGGCACGTTGGTGTTCGTCCCCGGCCAACCCGCAGCCTGGTTCAGCCCGAGCCACGCGCCCAGGATGCTGCCGAAGTACTCCGCCGCGCGGACGTCGGTATCGGCCATCGCGTAGATCATCGGCGTGTACTGCCGTCCGGCGTCGAACGTGCCGAATGGTCCGGAGAGGCCGACAGTCGCCTGCTGGTTGAACACCGCGGTACCGCCCGTCGTGTCGGCCAAGCCGAGCTTTCCGTTGCTGCTGTTGAACACGCCCTGCAGCCTGAAGTTGACCTTGTAGCCACCGCCGATGTCCTCGGCCCCCTTGATGCCCCAGAAACTCCCATAGAGGCTGCCGTCCTTGAGGCCGTACACGTGCCCGTTGTTGCGCGCGGCCGGTGCGAACGACGACGCCGCCGTGCTCTGATAGAAGACGCCCGAATCGATTGCGCCGTACAACGTGACCGATGACTGCGCCTGCGCTGCACTGGCGACTACTACGAGTATCGCTGCTCCGCTCCACCTCAGTTTCATTGAGTCTCCTTGGCTTTTTTGATGGCCGGGCAAGCCCGGCGGATACCCGCCTGTTACCGGACGGCGCGAGGTCGCCAATCCATGCTGCCGTCGGCTGTCGGCGGGTGTGCACGTCCTTGTAACGAAAGCTCCTCCCGGCACCAGGGCCGCAGAACCGAACGATGTTGCCGACGACTTCCGACACAGGAACATTGACGATAGCGATCATCCTCCATAATTGTTTTGGTCGACATTAATACTTATACTTAGTCGACCTGGCGGGCAGAAGGGTGCGCGGCTACACATCCGCCCCCCGGAGTTGCGTCGGCGCGGAGTCAATTGGCGTCTGCCCTATCCACAGAAATCACACGCTTTCGATTGTTGTCGACATTATTAATTAATGGAAGTACACTGTGAGTCACAGTGGCGATGCGCCGCCGCGACCGATCGAAGGTCAATGAACGGAGGAATTCCAATTTTGTCGACGCTGTCTGCCCAGCGATACGGACGAGGTACCAGTGACGACCGCCCATCACGTGCAAAAGGCCGTGGACTTCTGCGACGCCGGTGCCACCGTTTTGCACGTGCATGCGCGCGAAGTCGATGGCAAAGGCTCCAGGCGCAAGTTCATGTTCAGAGATGCTGGGGATCGCCTGCGCACCGTCGTGCCGAAGATGGTGCTGAAAAGGGAGATTTCAAAGCTTTATCATCTAGTTCGGCATTCTAAATATTTACGTTTCAACCTGGAGATCCATCATCATGAACTTCCTTGACGGCCACCTGTATCCCGAGAACCAGCAGCCTCTGATCATCACCGCCGCTCCCTATGCGCCGGGCTGGATTCCCGCGGACTTTCCTGAAGATATTCCTATCACAATGGAAGAGCAGATTCAGAAGGCGGTGGATTGCTACGAAGCCGGTGCCACCGTGCTGCATCTGCATGTACGCGAACCCGATGGCAAAGGCAGCAAGCGCCTGTCCATGTTCAATGAGCTGATCGCCGGGGTGCGCGCCCGCGTGCCGGAAATGGTCATCCAGGTGGGCGGCTCCATCAGCTTTGCGCCTGAATCCGAGGGCGAAGCCGCCCAATGGCTAAGCGATGACACGCGGCACATGCTGGCCGAACTCGATCCGAAGCCCGACCAGGTGACTGTCACCGTCAACACTACGCAGATGAATGTGACGGAGCATGCCGGCATCGACGACTTCAGGGGAGTTTCGCGGGGATTTCCGCAGCTCTATGCCACCTACAAGGACATGATCGTACCGTCGAATCCGAGCTGGGCCGAAGAGCACATCCGACGCCTGACGGCTGCCGGAATCCAAAGCGAGTTTCAGTGCTACAACATCAACAGCTTTGAAACGATTGAGCGGATGATTCGCCGCGGTGTCTACAAGGGGCCGCTGGTGATGAACTGGGTGGCCATCAGCGGCGGCATGGACCAAGCGAACATCTACAACCTGGCCAACTTCCTGCGTGCTGCGCCTGACGGCGCGGTGATCACGGTGGAGAGCTCGGTGCTGAATGTACTGCCCGTGAATATGATCGGCATGGCTCTGGGCCTGCATGTGCGGTGCGGCATCGAGGATGTGCTCTGGAATCAGACCCGCACCGGCAAGATGAGCTCCGTCGAGCAGATTAAGCAGTTGGTGCGTATCGCGGGCGAATTTGGCCGACCCATAGCGACAGCGAAACAGGCACGAGAGATCATGAAGATCGGGGTCTTCTACGACACGGCGGACGAGACGCTTCAGGCCAATGGCTTCGCGCCCAATCGTAACGGTGGGAACCAGGGATTCCTGCGCAAGCCGACCTAAAGCCTCTCGGCGATTGACATCATATGCTGTATGACACACCCAGCATTGATAGAGCCGGACTCAAGGTTGAAGTTGAAGCTAACCCTGCATCCGCCGAAATCTTTTGGCGAGATCAAAGGTGAAGTAAGGGCTAGCGAGCCGCAGGTGAACCGCGGCAGTCGATACGTGACAGCAATCATTTTGCATGGGATCGGAGTAAGCGCTAGAGCGCCAACTCCGATCGACAGGAGACAACATGGCGAAAGTCGTTAAATTCTACGAAACCGGCGGTCCCGAGGTCCTTCGTTTTGAGGACGCTGACGTTGGAAAGCCGGGACCGGGCGAAGTGCGCGTCCGCCACGTGGCAGTGGGCCTCAACTTTGCCGACACCTACTTCCGCGGAGGCACCTACGCGGTGCCGCTCCCCAGCGGCCTCGGCAACGAGGCAGCCGGCGTGGTCGAGGCCATCGGTGCCGGCGTGACCCATCTGGCAGTCGGCGACCGTGTGACCTACACGGGCTTCATCAATACGCTGGGCGCCTACAGCACCGAGAGGCTGATCTCTGCCGCGCTGCTGATCAAGCTGCCGGAGGCCATCAGTTGCGAGGCTGCAGCGGCCATGACCATGCGGGGCTTGTCCGCCGCCTACCTGGTGCGCCGAATCTACCCTTTCAAGGCGGGCGACGCCGTGCTGCTGCATGCCGCAGCAGGCGGTGTTGGCCTGATCGTTTCACAGTGGGCAAAATTGCTCGGGCTGACGGTGATTGGCACGGTTTCGACTGACGCCAAAGCCGAGGTGGCGCGCGCCCACGGCTGCGATCACACGATCAACTACAGTCATGAGGACGTGGCCAAGCGCGTGCGGGAACTGACCGAGGGCGTGGGCGTGTCCGTGGTCTTCGACAGCGTGGGCCAGGCCACCTTCATGTCCTCGCTAGACTCCCTCAAGCGCCGCGGCCTGATGGTCTGCGTCGGCACTGCTTCTGGCAAAATCCCGCCGTTCGATCCGCAAATTCTGGCCCGCAAGGGCTCGCTGTACCTGACCCGCCCGGGACTCGCCGATTACATCGCCGATCCGGTCGAAAAGGCGGAACTGGTCGATGAGCTATTCGGCCACGTGGCGGCAGGCCGGATTCGCATCGAGATCAATCAGCGGTATGCCTTGCAGGACGCGGTGCAGGCACATCAGGACCTGGAGGCTCGAAAAACTACGGGATCCTCTATTTTCGTGATCTGAGTGTTCTATTTCCCGAGACCCTGTTGGCCAATCGCCTCTTGCGTATCGACGAAATCAAGAAATACGAACGGCTTGATCATCTTGCCGACGTCGGACGAGCTGACCATGCGGACGACCGGCCCGTGCGCATAGCCGCGCGTGCGGAAGAATACGTTGCGGCCGCCACCGACGGCGGGGCTGGGTGGAAATTGGACGACGACATTCATGGGGCGCACTCCAGGTATCTGACTTGCCATCGATGAGATGCCTGGTCAGATCTCTGCATCAGTTTGCGCTTAGTTGAGGAAGTATCCCGTGAACATCGTCAACCCCAGGAACGCGAATGCCTCAGTCAGGTGCTCGTCGCTCCAGCCGGCTTGTTGAGCGGCCTTCCACGTGGCGTCGGTGACGTTTCCCGTATTTGCCGCCGCTTCCCTGACCACGCGGGTCAGTGCGTCGATCCTGGCGTCACCTGTCGTTGTGCCTGTCCGCAAGGGCGGCGATCTGTGCTTCGGCCCAACCGTTCACGCGGGCGAATTGACTGGCGATACCTTCAGGTGGCTGCCGGGATCGCGAAGTTCGCTTTGGCCCATGCGGCAAACTTCGTCGGCTGCTGGCCGGCGATTTTGTTGGCGAGCACGATGGCGTCGCGCGAATCCGAGCCGAGATACGTGTGCGCTTCGAAGTAGGCGAGCATCGCCGCGATACCGTCCGCGTGTGGAAACCAGCCGGCAAAAACCTCGCGCGGAACTTGCTTGAACGACAGCGAGTTTCCTTGTTGATTCAGGGTGGCGATGATCTCGTTGAAGCTCAGGAAATCGCCGACCAGCGCCAAATGTTCGCCCCGCCCTGCAAGGTCCGGCTGAGCAAACGCGCCGGCCACGAGGCGGCCGAGTTCAGTGATGTCGCCCATATGGATGACGCGCCGCTCAGGGTCAAGCGGCAATGCCCAACCCACGGCGCCGTCCGGTTGTTTCTGCGGAGCCATTAGGCCGATCAGGTTTTGGTAATAGAACGGCGCGATCACGAACGTGTGGTACGCGAACCCGGCGTCGCTCACGATGGGTTCGACTTTCGCCTTGGCCGTGAAGTGCGGGACATCGATTGTGCCGCCGCTGATCGTCTCCACATTGGGAAGCGTCGACCAGATGAAGTGCTGTACGCCGGCTTCTTTCGCCGCGTTGACGGCCGCGAGCGCCTGCCTGGGCTCATCTGCTTGCGCTTCCCAGGAATTAGTCACCAGGAAAACGCCGTGTGCTCTGGCAAATGCGGCTTTAAGCGTTTCCGGACGATTGAAATCCGCTAGAACGACTTCGTCACCCAGCTTCGGATGCGTGGCCGGATTGCGCGTCAACGCGCGCACTTTGAATTGACCGCTCGCCTGCAGCGCGCGCACAACGGCGCCGCCTTGCTGACCGGTTGCGCCGACGACGGCGATGAGCTTCTGGGTATTCGACATGGATGCTCTCCAGTGTGTATTTTGTTGGGGCGGTGCTGCCTTACGCAGCGAGCCCAGCGGCCGCTTCGCCGCGGCGATGGCGCCGCTGCGTGCCTCCGGACCCATCGCCACACCTTCCGCGCGAATGAAGGTGATGTCTGCGATGCGCAAAAAGCCGACGGCCGCCTTATCAGGATGCAACGCCACCTTGGAGGGAGAGAACGGCTTTTTGTGGCCGCCTCCTGTGCGACACATCAAGTATGGGGATCAAAGGCGTCTCACACTAGATGGTAAAATAGGATTTTATTAATCCATTTCTGGAGGAATAGCATGCTTGATCTGAATGATCTGGTGATGTTCGTCCAGGTCGTCCGCGCAGGCAGCTTTTCCGAAGCGGCGCGGCGTCTGCGCATGCCGGCAAATACGCTGAGCCGACGCATCGATCAACTCGAAGGGCAACTCGGCACACGTCTGCTGCATCGCTCGACTCGCAAACTCGCGCCGAGCACGGAAGGTCAGGCGCTGTTCGAGCGCTACGCGCCGGCGCTTGACCAGATCCTGGAGATCGGGCGGCTCCATGCAGATGAGCAGGCACCGTCCGGCTCGGTTCGCGTCGCCGCGATGGCCGGCCTGTTCGAACTCATCGGCATGGAATGGCTGGTCGAGTTCTACACGCGCTATCCACACATCAGCCTTGAGTTCCTGCTCGACGATACGCCGACCGATCTGATCTCCGAGCGCATCGATCTGGCCTTGCGCATGGGCATCGAGACCGGTAGCGGCTTTAAGGTGCGTCGGCTGGCACCAAGTGCAATGATTCTCGCGGCGAGTTCCGCTTATCTGGAGCGACGCCCTGCACCACGCACGCTGCGTGAACTGGCCGAACACGACTGTCTGACGATTTCCAATCGACAGGGTCGCAACACGTGGCGTCTGCAGGGTCCACGCGGTAGCCAGGAACTGTCGATCAACAGCCGGTTCGCGGTCAACGACATGCGAGTGCTGGCGCACGCTTGTGTAGCTGGACTGGGTATTGCGCTGCTGCCGCAGTTGATGGTCGAGCCGATGCTCGCGCAGGGGAAGCTGGTACGCGTACTGCCGAGCTATCGGCGCGCCAGCAGCGGCCTCGGCCTGCAACTCGTCTATACGAGCCGCCCACCAGTGCCGCCTGCGGTAGCGGTCTTCGCCGAGTTTCTTTTGGAGTAACTCGGCGATGCAATGACAAACCCCTCACAGAACCATGCCAGCCGATAAGTTCGTCACCTTGCACAAGGCGTGCGAAAGCGTAAGCGTCGATTCACCGCCGAGCACGTCATCGCACGCTCATGTCAGCGACACGACGAGTCAAGCTTGTGCCGACCAGAGCTAATCGTCCCTTCCGTGCAGCTTTGCTTCCACAGGTAGCACGTAGCGTCCCTGATGCCCCGCTTGCGGCACATCTTTGGTCTACGATCAAACGCTCGTGCTGTCCCACAGCGGGGCAAGTCCGGGGAGATCAACAATTCGGCTACCTTCCGTAGCCAACGCGTGTATCGCCGCCATGTCCGCACCATCCAGTTCGAAATCGAATATCGCCATGTTCTGTTCCAGTCGATCGATCCGGGAAGTCCTGGAAAGCGGCTCTCTGGATAGTTGCTCACCCAGACCTTTGTTGTCAGAAAAATTTCGCTTCCTGGAATGCCGGACGCCGCGACGCATTGTCCGATTTCGCCCTCGTTGCGATAGATTTGCGCGGTATCGATATGACGGAATCCGGCATGAAGGGCGGCGGGGATCAGAACATGACAAGCTCGTCGTCGTTCCAGACGATCAGATGCCCCAAGGCGGCGTGCGCGGGATTCTCGTTGGCGCTGGTAACGAAATGGTGTTTCGCTCGCAGACCACTGCCTACTTAACGGGAGAACTGACGAGATCAAGTCCAGCGAACAGATTCCGTGTGGAATAACCCTGTCACCGCGATTGCTCAAGTCAAGCCTGGTCTTTCCGGCATCACTTCCTAACCACCCGCTAGGGAGATTCCATCGTGTTCTTGACTTCGTCCGGCCTTAAACTCATTATTCCATATACGGCTATTCTAAACACGATGATACGTCATCTAATAATCTTTCGACGAGAAATCGAGAAAGCGGTACCCGCTCTGCATCGGACAAGCTCGGGGCTTTGATCGGACCGCGAAACTCACCAACCTATCCCATACTTGATAACGGTAAGGAGGAGGACGACATGCACACCTACAAGCATGAACACGAGAACGACCCGAGGGTGTTCTTCGCGCTGGATTCAGCGTTCAGCCCCGTCGATAACGTCCTCCCATGTAAAGCAAATTGATACGTCAACGGGTTGCATTACCTTGAATCTCGCGAGATGCCGATGTGACAGCAGGCAGGGAAATTCTGACCTGCCGTCACGCTTTGATCTCGCGGACAGTCGACAGGAAAACCGCGCAATCAGCTGCTAAACCAGCGGCGTTACCGTGTTTTCCACATTGAGCAAGGCTTTACCGTACAACTCGGCTCCAATAGCCGGAAGGACAATCGCATGACGAGCCGCGGTATTCGAATCGCGCCACCAGCGTTGCACTGGACTTGCCTCTGCGAAGCTTCCCGCGCCGTGAGCGAAAATCAGCGTGTTCAAAGCGTCCGTGATGTCCGACACGACGACACCCGCATCGGCCCGGACGCGAGTACGTGTAAGGTAGTCTGGAAAGACATTCAGGCGTGCCGAATCGTCAATCTCGTCAGCGGCCCGGAAAGCGCGCAAATGTGCGCTGTCAATTTTCAACGCCGCCTCGGCCACTTGCATCTGGAATACCGTCGAATCGGTTTGCCTCGTGAAAGACGTGTACGCAATCGCACGCTGAGGAGCCTTTTCGATAACATGCTTCAGCGCCGCACGGCCGAGGCCCAACTGCGGACCGATGAGCAGAAGAGACGATACGGGTCCGAATGCGGCGCGATAAGCGACCTCGTCTTTGAACGGGGTCGGATATTCGCCACGGACCGCTGCCATGATATCCAGCAGCCGATGGTCCGGCACGAACACATCGCTACCCACGATACAGTTACTACCGGATCCACGCATGCCCGTGGTGAACCACGTGTCCTCAACCGTCAGTTCGCTCATGGGTACGAGCGCAAGATATTGAGCCTTCAGTGCACCATTCTCGTCACGCTCGGCACAACCCAGAATTGCCCATTGAGAGTGCAGCGAACCCGATGAAAAGTACCACTTGCCCGACATGACCAATCCGCCAGCGACGCGACGTACCTGCATGGTGGGCGTGAAGACCCCCGACACCCGCGCGTCAGGGTTTGCTCCGTATACATCGTCCTGGGCCTGTTCGGGAAACAGACTAATAATCCACGCACTACCGTTGATAAGGGACGTGACCCATGAAGTTCCTCCGCATGCCTCGCCCAACGCTGCCGTGACTTCCAGATGCGATCGCATTGTGCCCTCGTAACCGCCATAGCGCTTTGGAAGCATCAATTTGAAAAGACCCGCATCCGCGATCGCTTCTATGTTTTCTTCACTGGCTCGCCGGTTTCTATCCGAATCCGGTGCATTCTTGAACAGTAACGGTTGCAAGCCTTGAGCGCGCTTGACAAGCCCCTTCAGATCCGGTGACATTTCATTGCGGCGCGGGATCTCAAAATTACCGATAACGTTTCCCATCATGCTTCCTCTTCTCTGGATTTAGGTGACTACGACTTGAGGCTAGTATCGTTTTCGAGCCTCTGATTAGTACGCGAACTCAATCGCGCAAAGAACGTTTGTTTCAGAAGGCCTATGGTCAACCCGTTTGCACATAAAATATCCATGCGCACCCGCCTCGACGTGATTGAATACGACCTCTTCTTGGCTTTCACTATAAGTTGATGACTTTGCACTCTCAAGAGAATTGCAGCCTCCTTCGGGTTATCGCTAGCTCGTTTCGTCATTCTGACAAACCGTCACCGTCAACCTGAAAAGGCGAGCTAAAGGAGCGTTGTTTCATGAATCACCGAACCAAGGTCGCGGAAAGCAAACGCGCTGCCACACGCCATAAGTTGCTGGACGCTGCAATGCGGCTGTTTTCGGACCATACAGGTCCGACGCCTGTTATCGACGACGTAATTCGAGAGGCGAAAGTTTCGCGCGGAACTTTCTATAACTACTTTGATTCTTTGGACGAGGTGCTTGCCGCCATCAGCCACGAACTGAGCGACCAGATGACCACAGACATTCTTCCTGTCCATGACGTCCTGCTCGAACCGTGGCAACGCCTGGCAGTGGGATTTCGTCTCTTCATGGTTCGCGCAATGCTGGATCGCAAATGGGCCGGCTTCGTCACACGCGTGGATGCATGGCAACACAACACGCTCGTGGCAAAGAACATCAGATCGGATTTAGAGCAAGGCAAAGCACGCGGTCAGTTTTCTTTTGACCGCGTCGATGTCGCGACCGACTTTATCGCGGGCGCATCGGCATATTGCATTCAGACTATTCGTCATGGCGTCCCTGAGCCCAACCTCTATATGGATGCGCAGGTGAGGATGGCGCTGACCTGCGTGGGTTGCGACAGAGAGACTCGCGAGCAAGGCGTCGCGTTCTCGTTGTCGCACCTTCAGTCGTGGGCGACCGGCGAAGGAATGCGTACGCCGGCGTGGGCCCTGTATCTGAACACGGAGGATGGGAAACTGTTCCTGTCTCACTCGCCGGTCTCGAATCGATAACCGGCGTACGCATCAAGCAATTGGCCACCCTCGTGAAGCACGTATCGCTGCTGGTCGCTTGGATCCAGATACCGGTCGCAAGGTATAAACCCGTTTCCCCTCCCACTGGCCTTGAGCACCCGGTCAAGCACGGAATCTAATTCGCTTTCTTTCCCACGCTTGACACGAAGAACGGCAAGTTGAGACGGACACACCAAATTTTCACCCACAGGCTAGACTTTCCAAACGCGTAACAAGACATTGCCTAACCACTGCTACCACCCCTCAACCGAACCGTTTGCCCACACCAGGGGAAGGTGGGTAAGAATCTGTCGATATTTCCCGCTATAGAACACCAGCGGACGTTCATTCTCACCGAACCGGACGTATTCGACCTCTCCGATGAAGAGGTAGTGATCTCCGGCCGGATGTACATCTACAGTGCGCAAAACAATCTGCGCTAGCGACCCATCCAGAATGGGAGTTCCTCCCTCATCTGCAAACGGCACCTCGAGTCCATCGTCCGGACTTCCCCCGAAATGCATGCTTAGCGGTCTCTGGCTTTCCGTGAGAAAGTTGATCCCATATCGAACACCGGGTCGCACCCAATTGTTGAAGCGTGAGTTGGCTCTAACCGAAACCAGAACCAGTGGTGGATCAAGCGAGACGGACATGAACGCGTTGGCGGTCATACCGGTCGGCACTCCATCCGCCAGATACGTGACCACTGTTACGCCGGTTGCGAAAAGACCCATACATGCGCGAAGCGTCTTTCCATCATGGAGCTTTTTATCTTTGGATATCACAGTATCTTCCATTATGAGAATCATCTTTCAAATCTGTTGAGGAATATTCCGTTAGCACCGTTCAATTGAATGTTTCCACGCAATCGGCCAGTAGGGCATTTTCGATCTGCTGCCAATCTTTCGCATACGACCACATGTACTGAGCTTGAGCACGCAGAGAGTTTGGAACTGGCTGATCGATACACATATCATTTCCAGACGAGTAAAATATAAGTTGACGGCGTTATCCAGGCAAGCCGAACCAGTGAATGTAGGGGTTTTCGATACTCATCTTTGTCAGTATGACGAAGTGTCAATAAGGCAAGCACCCACAGACAGGAAAGACAGTGGACCCTCAAACCAGGTCATCTGAAAGGAAACGCTTCTTGATGCGGACCAGGCTGCTGGACGCCGCAATGCGGGTTTATGTTCGACGTGGCGGACCGAGGCCCGTGATCGATGACGTCATTCGCGAAGCGAAGGTATCTCGAGCGACGTTCTACAACCACTTCACCTCACTGGACGAAGTGATGGCAGCGATCGGAGAAGAGCTAAGCAATCAGATGACCACGGATATTTTGCCCCTCTACAGCGAGCTCGTAGAACCGTGGGAGCGCGTCTCCGTGGGATGCCGGCTTTTTCTGTTACGTGCCCTTCTGGACCAAACGTGGGCCGCCTACGTAACGCGAGTTGACGCTTGGCCTCAGAATACATTGGTCGCACGATACATGACACTCGACCTGCGGAACGGAAAAGCAGCCGGTCAGTTTCACTATGAGCGAATCGATGCTGCCAGCGACTTCCTAAGAGGAGCAACAGCGCATTGCATTCAGGCAATCATGGAAGGGGTGGACGACCCCAATCCCTATATGGACGCCAGCGTGCGCATGGCTTTCGCTTGCCTGGGCTGTTCGGTCGGTCTCCGCGAGAGAGCCGTCACGTTCTCGCTCGACTACCTTCAAGCTTGGGCGGTGGGCACGACTGGCGCACAAAAACCAAAGTGGATCGACAAGATCAATACAGAGGATGGGCAACGCTTTCTGTCATATCAGTTGCCAAACAGAAGTTCCCCGCGTCCCGCAGACCCAACCGCCCTGCGTATCTGATCGTCGATGGTGTAACCCATGGCCTTCGCCCCGGGTTATCGGTCAGCGCCAAGCATCCTTTCCCTGCCATCAATTGCACTCAGAAGAAGTGCATGATGCCAAAGTAGCCGCCTTGCTGGTTATGGCCAGGCAGCGGCTGGGAGTCGGCCGTTTCCACCGGGAACGCCGACGGCTTGCCGTTGAACATCGCTCCAACGGTCATGTAGAGGAACGTCCGTTTGGACAGGTAGTAGGTGGTGTCGATGGCACCGAGATTCCCGGTGCCGCCGCCATGATTCACGTTCCCGTGATACCAACCGGCCTGCAGGGCGAGAGCGTCGGTTGCCTGATAAGTGGCGCCAAGCCACTCTTGCTGGGCCCGGGTCGCCCCGTAGGGGTTGAAGGAATCGGCGACCGTGTCTTGCCCTGACGAGACAAGCTGCTGGTAGCCGGCGTAAAACTTCACAGGACCGATTACGTAGGTGGCGCCAGCCATGTATTCGCGCGATGCGGCATAAAGGCTCGAGAATTTTCCGTTCGCGTCGCGAAGTTCTTCGTACACTCCGTATGCAGCGAAACTCGTGAGGGTGTACTGTGCGCTCACACTGAACTGACGTCCGCCCTGGAAATTACCTGGCACATTGCCGAAGCCGTCTTGTACCCGGAACGAGAAGCCAGCCCAGGTGGGCGAGTTGTAAGTAATGACGTTCGATCGCGGACCCCACGCGCGTCCGAAAGCGAAGTTTGCAATGCCTGTCCCCACCTGTTCCCCTAGCGGATCAAGGTACCAGCCGGTTTCGTCGGTGAGACTCATCGCTCGTCCGAACCAGATACTTCCGTATTTATCGTTGGACAAGCCTACATAGGCATCGCGGGTAAAGATCGTGTCGGGCGGGATCTGACCCGTTCCTGACGTGAAAAGGCTTTCGAGTTTGAAGACCGCATGAAATCCCCCTCCGAGGTCTTCGTCACCTTTCAGGCCGAACCAGCTGTATCCGTACTGGTTGCTTCCGAACCTGAGATTGTTGTTTGACTGGCCGGTCGGTGTCGCTACGTTTGTCACGTAGTCGATGCCAGCCGCAACGCGCCCGTACAGAGTCACAGAGCTCTGAGCATTTGCATTGCAGATCCCGATGGCCGCCAAAGCGACGAGTAATGTCAGTTTCTTCACTTTGCAATCCTTAACGAAAAATTATCTCCATGAACAACGCGGAGCCCTCTTTCGGGGCCGCACCTTATAAAGGCCTTGCCTTACCACTGATTCGCACAGACAGACCGTAGGCTTTCAATTGCCTCGATCTACTTCGCTCTGCCACAAGCCATAAGCGAACAAAGCGAACCATTGCATTACTAATTGCAAACCGACATTGTCCAGATCTGATCAATTCGCATCCGCCAGCCGCATTGCGGACGCGCATTCCTGCATACCGCCCCGCACAACCCTCGACGATCGTCAGCGCGGACAGAGCGCAAAACGACTACGCCCTTGACGTGCGAAGCGTTCGCAGGAATCCCGGAAGATGACGTACCGTCGTCGCCAACAGAATCGCGCAGGCCTGGACGAGAAGCTGAACCGCGGGGCCTGCGCCAAGCGCCAGCACGAGCTGACCGAGTTGCGCCATGAACAGCGCGGCCACGGCACTCGCGACGACACTGCCTCGGCCGCCGGTGAACGGCGTGCCTCCGACCACCACCGCCGCGATCGCCGGCAGCAGGTAGTCGTTACCCGAAGTCTGCGACCCACTTCCGATGAATCCGGCGAGCAGCATGCCCGCCGCGGAAAAGCAAACGGCGGAGGCAACGTAAGCCCCGATCCTGTACTTCAGCACGTTGACGCCTGCGGCTTCGGCCGCGCGCGGGTTCACCCCCACGGCGACGAACCTGCGCCCTACCGTGGTCTTGCGGGTAATGATCCACGCGGTCGTTACGAACGCGAAGGCAAACCAGACGTTGGCCGGGAGCCCGAGGAACTGGGCGTGCGAAATGGTTTGCATGACGGTCGGGACGTCAACCGGAACGTTACCGGTCAACGAGCGTGCACAGCCAATCAGCAGCGCGTTGACGGCAAGCGTCGCCACCAGCGGCGTAATCGCGACCCTCGAGATGAGCGCACCATTGACGATTCCGACGATCGCGCCGACGCAGACGGTAAAAATGATGGCAAGGACAATTGAATTGAACCCGAACCCCGTTCTGGCCATGACAATGCCCGCGAGCGAAACCATACCGATTGCCGACATATCCAGCCCGCGCTGCTGGATGACCAGCGTTTGGCCCGTCGCGACGATCGCAAGAATGCCGGCGAACGGCAGCATGGCCAGGATCGAGCCTCGCGTCATCGTGCCCGGCGCAACGATGGAACTGCACACGAAGAGCAGGATCAACCCGACCCAGATCCATGAAAATTCATCAATCGCAGGTAGCCGTGCCGGCTTTGCTTTTGAATTCGACTTAGAGGGCTCAAGGAATTCCGACATGACTTCCGCCTGATTGTGCATTACGTTTTTCATTTCGCCACCACCATTTCTCTGCTCTTGGAATAGAGCGCGACTGACGCGAGGATCATCCCGCCCAAGAGGTACGATTGCCACGAGTCGCCGATATCGAGGAATGAGGTGACGACGTTCACCTGAATGATGAGTAGCGCACCCAACAGCGAACCGACGAAGGACCCGCGTCCGCCAAACAGGCTTGCGCCGCCGATCACCACCGCTGCAACGCTTCCGAGCGTGTAGTTGATGCCAGCGCTGGGGTCGCCAGAGCCGGCCTGCGCCATCATGGGCACGGCAGCGACGCCCGCAAGGAACGAACACCCCATGTACGCGGCGAGCGACGTCAGTTGCGGGCGGGCGCCGGACATGCGCGCCGCTTCGACGCGGGAGCCCACGCCGCGCAGTGTGAGACCGGCCCTCGACTTGAACAACGCGATTTCGAGTACCACGGCAAGCACGATTGCCACGATCGCGACAATGGGTATGAAGCCGATTTGGGCACCGATCGACTCCACGATGGAATCCTTGATCAGGCCGCCAGGAACCGGGCGCAGAAGCAGTGACACCGCTTGAAGCGCCATGTATGTTGCGAGCGTCGCCACCATCGGATGCAACCGGAACGGGTTGACCAGCATCCAGTTCACGAATCCGACGGCGAGGGTGACGAGCAACACGATCAGCCATCCTGAGAGCTGATGACCCAGCGAGGCGCCATCATTAAGGAAGAACGACTGGATGACGACGATCAGTCCCATGAGCGGCCCGACCGAAAGATCGATCCCGCCGACCAGCATGAGCATCTGCTGCCCGTATGCGACGATAGCCAGTGTCGCCACGAGCGCCAGCACGCCGCTCAAGTTTCGCGCAGAAAGGTAGGCCGGATTGACGTGCGCCGCATACAGGCCGAGCGCACAGACTGCAACGGCAAGCATCATGAGCGGCGCCCAATCCCCCGCAGCCCACTTCCAGAGCCCGGAGGTCCGGGAAGCGCCCTTCTCCCGTTCAGTCGTCGAAGTCAGGACGGCAGACGTGATGTTGTTCTCACTGACGGCGTTCTCGCCCAATTCCTTGACGACATGGCCGCGCGAGAAGATAAGCACGCGGTCACAGAGTCCCGCCACCTCGTGCGCATCCGACGAAACGACGATCACGGCGGTGCCTGCAGCTGCGGCCTCGCGAAGCACCTTGTAGATTTCCATCCGTGCGCCAATGTCCACGCCCTGGGTCGGCTCGTCGACCAGCAGCACCTTGGGACGACTGGCGAGCACACTCGCCAGCACAAGCTTCTGCTGGTTACCGCCCGACAGGGTACGAATGGGCGTGTCGATGGACGGCGTCTTGACAGCGAAACGCGTCACTGCGTCCCTGGCGCGCTTGGCTTCGCTGCGCTGGCTCACCCAGCCCTTGATGGAATCGAACGGGAGACTGCGGATCGAAAAATTTTCGCGCACCGACAATTCGCCGAAAATGCCCTCGCGATGACGGTCGCCCGGCAGATAACGGATGCCCGAACCGGCGGCAGCCTGCGCGTTATGAAGCTTCGCGCGAACGCCGACCACCGCGACGCTACCGCGGCTTCGCGTCTGTCCCGCGAGGGCCCGCATGAATTCTCGCTGGCCGTTGCCGTCGATCCCCGCGAGGCCGACAATCTCGCCTTTCTTGACCCGAACCGATATGTCGGTAAAGCCGGCACCACGCAGTTCTGTCACGTCGAGAATGACGTTTGCGCCGCCATTGTTCCCCTTGGCCGGGAACTCGCGGTCGAGCGCACCGCCAACGATCAGTTCGACGATTTCCTGTTCGCTAAGGCCTGCGGCCTCATAGGTGCCCTGGCCCTGACCGTCGCGAAGAACCGTCAGGCGATGCGCAATTCTCTGCACCTCGCGGATCCGGTGCGAGATATAGACGACCGAACAACCCGACGCCGTTATCTTGCGGATGCGCTCGAACAAACGGTCGACGTCTTCCGCCAACAGATGTTCGGTCGGTTCGTCGAGGACCAGAACCTTGGGCTTTGCCGCAAGTGCCTTGACGATTTCGACGATGAACCGCTGCTCGGGGCTCAAGCTCACCACGCGCTCGTTCGCATCGATCGCGACATCGTCGCTCCATTGATTCAGGAGCCCGCGCGCCCATTGCGCAACTCCCATCAAGGACGGCCGCTGCTCGGCAGGCACGCCGAGATAAAGGTTTTCCGCTACGGTCAGGTCGGGCATGAGCGCCGGTTCCTGCCGTACGATTGCCAACCCCAACTGGCGAGCCTGCTCCGTGTCGCCTCGCGTTTCCGTGCCGTCGATCAGGACGCGCCCTTTCTCCGGAACGAGGGCGCCGGATGCGACGGCCATGAGCGTGGACTTGCCTGCGCCATTCTCGCCAACGAGACCGTGTACCTCGCCCTCGACCACCGAGAACGTCACGTTGTCGAGCGCCCGGACTCCGGGGAATATCTTGGTGACACCATCGACCTGCAGCAGCGTTTTATGGTCATTCATGATTCGTCTCGAACAATTACTGTGCAATGACTTCCTTGAGCTTGTCTGCAGGAAGCGCGGAGAAATTCGGATTGATAGCTTCGACAGCGGAATTCGATAGCGCGAAAATAAACAGATGGAATGAGGAGGCGGTGACTTGCCGGCATGGCCCAGAATTCGACTGCTGAATTGCATTACTTTTGCCTCCACACGAAGCCCTGCAAGCACGGAGACCAATAGGCCGTCCTCCGCTCGCGCCATCCGACAAAGCATCGCCTGCAGGAATACCGTCACATAAGACGACCGACGGCAGTGGGCCAACAAGACAGCGTCGAAAGCGAACCACCCGATTCGAGTTTTCGTGCACATCATCTTGCACACGATCATTCAACATCAGATCGCTCTATATAGCATGATGTGTTTTGGAATTAACAAAGTCAAGGACCCTCGGGAATCTCCCTATCCATGTCGCGCGGGCCACGGATGTCACATGGGAGTCCGTCTCAAAGCGGACGTGCCTGCGATCGGCGATGTCGCAGCTGACTGCGTGGCGCTTCTTCGCTGCAATCAGTGGTCGCCTGATTCTTCTTGAGCGTGGTGCAATGCAACGACGGACGAGCCTGCCAGCCGGCTGACTCGCGAGTCGACGCGCAGATCGCAGAAGATGTGTAAGTCGTAACTGGACACGCTCCGCGGGATCGGTGCCTGTCGGTCGCGGAGGGATGAGGAACTAGACGGCGGCAGTGTTCGGCTTGCCGTCGATATCGTTCAGGGCGGCTACGCGCTCAATGCCATTTCAAGGCGAGCCACCTCTTTTCAGGGCGCCGCATCGTGCCATTTTCTCTGGGATTACCTTGATTGAAAGTCGCCTATAGAGCTACCGGTGCGAATCCGTTGGCAAGCATATCGAGCTGCCCCTCTTTATCAACCGCTCAACGAATCCACGATCCGGACGCCGATCAGTCGACTCGCACGCGCTTGCGTGTCCGATCCGATCTCTCAATGGCATCAATCACCTTGTGAAGGGCTACCGCGTCATCGAAATCAGGGGCAATGCTGGTTCCCTGAACCAGGTCCTCGGCCATCTGCCGGTAGATGGCGGCCACATTTCGCGCAAGGTCCGTATCCACGAAATCGACGTGGTGCGACTTCGCTACCTCAACCTCCCTATACCCCTGTTCACCCCTCCGGCCAGCCTCCACGCGCAATGGCGAGATATTGATGACGGGAACCTGGTCATTCGTCGCGGTAATGCGCAGATCGCCCAGCGTTCCGTTGATCTCCCACAGCAGCCGCGTGCCGCGCGGCAGGCCGCCGCGAAGCTCCAGCGACAACGGTGCTCCCGACTTCAAAACGGCATTCACCATCACATGATCGTGTGTTTGCATCGGGATCGTTTCGCCCGTCTCGACGATACGCACGGTCTTCCGACGCTGCGACAGCACGCTCCCCACCTCGTCGACGGGGCCGAGCACACTTTGTATGGCAGCGAGTGCATGCCCACCAATGATCGACAGCATGGTTGCGCCGGTGCGCGAATCCATGACGTAGGAGTCGCCGCGCGTGACTTCGTCACTCCAGGTAGGACCGCTGCCAAGGTAGGTCGACGACAACACATCGCCCAGGTATCCGTCAGCCACGATCTTGCGCACGAGTTCTACCTCGGGCGACGCGGTGGCCTGGGTGCCCACCACTGCCCGTACCTTGCTCCGCTTGGCGAGTTCTGCAAGCTCGATGGCTTCTGCAAGGCCGTTTCCGAGCGGCCATTCACAGTAGACATGCTTGCCCGCCTCCAAAGCCGCAGTGACAACTTCGCGATGGTAGGGAACTTTGACCGTTACGGCCACGACGTCGATATCCGGGGAGGCCACTAACTCCGCCACGTTCTCGAACGCGCGCGGAATGCCAAAGGCAGCAGCCGCCGCCTTTGCGCTCGCGAGACTCGTGTTTGCCACGCCGGCGATCTCGAATACATCGGACAGCGCACGCAACGCAGGAATATGAGCTGTCGTACCCCACCCGCGCTCCGTGCTCACTCCTACGATACCCACTCGAAAACGTTTCTTCATCGCATCCTCGAAACCATTGAGTCATTTGTATCAAAAGGCCGCCGCCCTTTGCCAGATACGGCCAGAAGCGAATTCCGCTCGCGGGACGCCATCCGACCTGGCCCGCACGCTGACGTGAAGCCCGGACAACGCGGTGGCCACAGCGCATCGTCCGAGCCGCTCGATGCGGCCCGGAAACGGCGGAATAAAGGCTTGACGAACTAACTTCACTCACTCAAGACTGCTGGCGATGCCTGGAATGGTGCATCGCTTGTCTGAGCGTCTGGGCCATTACGCCTGAGGTACATCGACGCGTAACGTCACGCCGATCATTTGCCCGCACTCGGATGCGGCCCGTATTGGCCCGTCTCCATCAGCTCTGACGCGGCAATGGCCTTCGGTGTCCAACGCAGCGTCGCGCGTGTTTCCAGCAACCAGGCCTGATAGCCCTCGGGAACGTCCTCCGACGGCCCATGGTGGATGACCCCCTTTGGCACACAGGTCAACGTGCCGGGCTCCGCACACCCGCCCCAGACACCGGGTCCCCGCACGTAACAGATCACTTCGTCGAAGTCGGCGTTGATGTGAACCGGTGGCCGCCCACCAGGACGCGCGCTGAGGTTGAACATCAGAAGGTCGCCTGCGCTCGATGACAGAAACTGGCTCGGCGGACCGCCCTCAGGCAGGTAGGCGTGAACCTGGATATGGGCCAGATTCAGCTTCCACACCGGGACGGACTCCGACAAGCGCAGGCCGAGCGCAAGCGGATCATGCGGCATCGTGAAGACCGTGTTCTCGGGGTCGAGGGTTTTCAGCACCAGCCGCGTCGGGCCGCCGGCCGGCATGGAGGAGTCGACCTCGGCATACTTCAGATCGCGCGCAACGTTGAGCAGGCCACTTGGCGCGGGCGGCGCGAGCTTCAGGGCCGAAGGACTCTCGACGATGATGCTTCGCATGGCATCGCCCGTCGGTGCATATCGATACGCGACGGATCGGGGAATGCAGACGAAGTCCCCCTCCGTCGCCGAGAGACAGCCCACGTCCGTTTCGAATCTGACCGTGCCGGACTGGATGAAATGAATCTCGTCCGCTTCGACATTGCGCACGACGTACGGCATGGGCTTGCGCCGTCCCGACACATGCAGTTTGACGCCGACCCTTGAAGTCGCCACGGTGGTCGGAAGAGCCTCAGGGTCGTCCTGATCGTCAGGCGTCAAGCGGTCAAGCACGGCTCGCCGCGGTGCGTGCGGCCCCTGCACGGAAAGATAATCAGGCGCGTAGGTCGGCCGGGTCACGACGGACAGCGCCCCCTGGAATCCGTCACGGCTCCAGAGTTGCACCAGGGGGGGTCCTGCATCATGCGGCTTGCTGCTCATTTGTCCACCTCCTTCGCTCTCCAACCGCCTCCGCCGCCTCTCACTTTCCTTGGTCGACGTCGGCAAGTAACGTTCATATGGCGCTTTTTGCATGAAGGATTGCTCATGCAGGCGTCACTCACGCAGAGCTCCGCTCGCGTGATCGTCAGGGCACCGCACTGGCTTGCGACACAAACTTGGTTACGAGGTAGCCATCGAACGTCTCGCTGCCGCCTTCGCTGCCCATGCCGCTATCCTTCACGCCACCGAGCGGCGTCTCGGCCAGCGCCAGGCCGTAATGGTTGATGCCGACCATCCCGGCCTCGATACGGCCAGCGACGTGTTCGGCGGTCGCAATGGAACTGGTGAACACGTAGGAAGCCAGCCCGTACGGCAGCGCGTTGGCACGCGACAAGGCCTCTTCGGTGCTGCCGAATTTCGTTATCGGCACGACGGGTCCGAACGGTTCCTCGATCATCAGGCGTGCGCTATCGGGCACGTCGGTGAGGATGGTCGGCGCGAAGAAGTAGCCTGTTTCAGCCAGACGGCTGCCACCACAAACCAGCGATGCGCCGCGCTCCCGAGCGTCCGTCACCAGCGCCTGCATTGCGTCGACGCGTCGTTCGTGGGCCAGCGGTCCCATCTGGGTCTCGGGATCGAGGCCGTCTCCGACCCGTAGCGGCGCGTATTCGGCAGCGAAGGCGTCCACGAACCGCTCATAGGCTTTTTCGTGCACGAAGAAGCGGCTTGGTGCCATGCAGACCTGACCGGCATTGCGTGTCTTGGTGCGCGCGAGATACCGCGCTGCCTGTTCTACGTCGGCATCATCGAACACCAGCACCGGCGAGTGGCCGCCCAGTTCCATCGTCATGCGCTTCATGTGCGCGCCGGCGAGCGACGCCAGTTGTTTGCCGACCGAGATGGAGCCGGTGAACGAAATCTTTCGGACCGCCGGAGCGTTGATGAGATGCCTGGAAACCTCGGACGGCACGCCGAAGACGACGTTGAGGCATCCTGCCGGCAAACCCGCATCGTGGAATATGCGCGCCAGCGCGACCACTGCGCTTGGCGACTCCTCCGGGCCCTTCAGTACCATCGTGCAGCCCGCGCCCAAGGCAGCGACCACCTTGCGTAGCGCCAGGTTGAAGGGAAAGTTCCAGGGAGTGAACGCAACGCAAACACCGATGGGCTCACGGGAGACCGTCTGCCGCACGCCTGGCGTGCGCGGCGGGATCACACGCCCATAAATACGCCGGCACTCCTCCGCATGCCATTCAGCGTGCTCAGCACAGTTCTGTACTTCCTGAATGGCTTCGGCCAAAGGCTTGCCCTGGTCGAGCGTAATGTTACGGGCGATCTGCGGAGTTCGCTCCCGGATCAACGAGGCGACACGGCGCAGCAACGCTGAGCGTTCGATTGCCGACGCGTGCCGCCAGGTCTGGAATGCATCGGCCGCTGCGCTCACGGCATCATCCAGATCCTGGGGCATGGCGTGCGGCAATCGGGCGAATGCGTTGCCGGTCGACGGGTTGATCACATCCTGTTCGGGCCGCCCGTCGGCGCTCAGGAAACGGCCACCGATGTAGAGGCTGAGTGCTTCGTAATGTGCGGTTGTGGTGTCCATGGCGGTCTGACTCATAGGAACACACTTCCGCCGTCCACGGCGAGCGTCTGGCCGGTGACAAAGCCCGCACCATCACTGACCAGGTACGCGAGCGCCGCCACGAGGTCGTTTGGCACCTGATCGCGCTGGATACAGCGGCCGGAAGTACGGGCGTTTTCACCAATGCGGTCTTGCAGGTCGGTCTGCAGCACGCCGTCGCTCAGCGTGAAGCCCGGGGCAATCGCATTGACCGTGATGAGGTCCTTCGCCAGTTCCCGCGCAAGCGAACGCGTGAAGGCAATGACCGCCCCCTTGCTGGCCACGTAGTGCGCCATATTCACCGGTCCCTTGATCGGCACAGTGGAAGCGATGTTCACCAGGCGCCCCCGACCGCTTTGGCGCAGGTGCGGCAACACCGCCTTCGCACAGTTGAATGGGCCCAGCGTGTTGACTTCCATCACCCGCATCCATTCCTGATTGGTGATCTGCTCAAACGGCTTGAGCGTCAGGGTGGTAAAGAGTGCTGCGTTATTGACCAGGCCATCGATTCCGCCGAACTCCGAGACTGCTGCGGCCGTCATGTCAGCGACATCCGCTTCGCTGACAACGTCCGTGCGCACGCCGATGGCCTGATGTCCGGACTCGCGAAGCCGCGCTGCGGCTTCGTCGGCGCCACGCAGGTCGGCTATGACGACACGGTGCCCCAACTGCGCAAGGTGTTCGCTGAAAGCGTAGCCAATGCCGCTGGCACCGCCGGTGACAATAAGGCGTTTGGGTAATTCAGGTTTCATGGTTTCCTTCGCAAGTCAGAAGACTTCAGGTAGTCAGGTAGCAATGAGTGAGGCCCGTTTCGCCGGGAACCGCAGGCCCCTTTGCTGGCATTTCGCTACATACCTGATCAGATGTCAAAGATCCGGCTAGAATGTCCGCATACCGGACTTTTGTACGGAATTCGAATTTCGTGAGGGTTTATGGTGTCCGACACGGGCGGGAAAGAATCATCGGAAAGCGAACCGGAATACGTGATGGGCCTCGAAAAAGGGCTGTCCATCATCGAAGCATTCGGTATGAAGAAGGGGCCATTGACACTGACACAGGCGGCAGAGATAACCGGCCATACGAAGGGTTCGGTACGACGCAGTTTGCTGACCCTGTGCAGGCTGGGCTATGCCGCGCAGAATGGTCACAGTTTTGTCCTGGCACCACGCGCCCTGCGGCTGGGCTACGCCTATGTGGTCTCGGATCCGTTGACCAAGGTCGCACAACCTATCCTGGAGATCACCAGCGAACGCACGCAAGAGGCTGCCTCGATCGCTGTGCTGGATTCGCAAGATGCAGTGTTCGTCGCGCGCTCAACGCATCGGCGCAGCCTGGCCAGCGGCTTGGGTGTTGGTTCGCGCTTGCCTGCTTACTGCAGCGCCACAGGGCGCGTTCTGCTGTCAGGACGACCACCGGCCGAGGTGAAATTCATGCTGAACAGAATGGCACGTCCCGCTCTGACGCCTCACACCCGTACTACGACCAGCAGCATCATGAAAGAGATTGAATTTGTGGGCAGACACGGGTACGCCATCATCGATGAAGAACTGGAGATCGGTATTCGGTCGATCGCCGTTCCGATCTCCAACACACGTGGCGAAATGATTGCAGCCATGAGCCTTTCGGTCTCCACAAGCCGCATGACGCGCGAAGGCGTAGTGGAACACCTGCTGCCCGAACTTGAAATCGCCCGCCGTCATCTTGCAGCGCTGTTATAGCGTTCCACCTTTCCCCTGCGTGGCAAGGTCAGCGAGCCTGCGCGGTGGCTCGCACTCGCGCGGTTGATCGGCCTCGGTGGCCGCGAAAATCGTCGGCTATACGACGCCCGGGCGGATGGCGAAGGACCCGGTGCTGGGAGCCACCCATCACTTGCCCCCGTTGCGCCGCGGTCCTACGCGGTCAGGCTCTGGCCGCCGCACTGGTTCCGATCGGCACCAGTGCGCATGAGTGCGCCCGCACCCTACGTCAGGAATCCTCGGTAGGGAGCACGCCTTCCTATAGCGAGCGTTGCAGGCGCTCCGCCGTTTCACGCAGCGTTGGCAGAAAGTTTTCCCGCAACGTTTCGATGTTCACGCGCCCTGAAAATACGCTCACGCTCAGTGCCGCCTCGATCTGCCCGGCGCTGTTCTTCACCGGTACCGCCATTGCCGACATGCCGATTTCCAGTTCCTCGTCGCTGATCGCGTAGCCGTCCTCTGCCGCGCGCCGGATCGCCTTCAGCACGCCGTCGAGATTGGCCACCGTGCGATGGGTGAGCCGCTTCATAAGCACGCTTTCGAGGTGCGCGCGCATCTGCTGTTCAGGCAGGCCGCCGAGCAGCACGCGTCCCGTGGCTGAGCAATAGGCGGGCAGGCGGCCACCGAGCTTCACGCCCGTCGACACGATCCGGACCGCCTCGGCGCGTGCGATGAACACCGCAAAACCCTCGTCCAGCACGGCCAGCGAGACGGACTCCTGCAGCCTGTCGCGCGCGCTCGCCAGCAACGGCTGCGCAATCTGCGTCAGCGACGACGTGCTGAGGTATGCGCTACCCAGACGTAGCATGCGCGGCAGCGGCGTGAAGAACTTGCCGTCGTGCGCGAGATAGCCGAGATCGACGAGCGTCAGCAGGCAGCGCCGCGCCGCGGGGCGGCTCAGGTCAGCCAGATGTGCAGCATCGGAGACCGTCATGCGCGTGGTGTTCGCGCCGAACGCCTCGATGATCGCCAGCCCCTTGGCCAGCCCCGCCATGCCTTCCTTTGCGCGGGCCTGGATTGTCCCGGCCTCTTCCTTGTCGGGCGACAACGCGCCGGCCTCTGTCTTGACAGGGCTTTTGATGGGTGTCATATTGGATCACATACCGAACAATGTACGTTATTCGAACACATTCCGGCGAGGCTGTCAACCAGAGTCCCGCCGCGGTCCTCGCAACCTGTATTCGTCAAACGCCCCGCCAAGGAGTCGTCAACTTGAACATCATCCCCATCCAGCCGGCGCGGCGCGCCAGCATCGAGTGGCCCGCCGAGGGCGTCACGCGCGTGCCCTATGCGCTGTTCCAGAGCGACGAAGTCTATGCGGACGAGCAGGAAGCGATCTTTCGCGGTCCGAACTGGAGTTATCTGTGCCTCGAAGCCGAGGTGCCGAATCCCGGCGACTTCCGCAGCACGTTCGTCGGCGATGCTCCCGTGGTGGTCGCGCGCGACACGGACGGCGAACTCTATGCATTCGAAAACCGTTGCGCGCATCGCGGCGCGATGGTTTGCCTGGAGGACGAGGGCAACGCGAAGGACTTTAGCTGCGTCTACCATGCCTGGACCTACAGCCTGCAGGGCGATCTGCTTGGCGTCGCGTTCCGGGACGGCATCAACGGCCAGGGGGGCATGAAGGAAGACTTCTGCCTCGGCGATCACGGTTTGCGCAAGCTGCGCGTGGCGACGCTGCACGGCCTCGTGTTCGGCAGCCTCTCCGACGACGTGCCGCCGCTCGACGAATACCTCGGCGAGGAGATCGTCGAACGCATCGCGCGCGTGCTCGAAAACCGCACGCCCGTCGTGCTCGGCCGCTTCACGCAGATGCTGCCGAACAACTGGAAGCTCTATTTCGAGAACGTCAAGGATTCCTATCATGCGAGCATCCTGCATCTGTTCTTCACGACTTTCCAGTTGAACAAGCTGTCGCAGCGCGGCGGCATCATCGTCGACCCCAGCGGCGGGCATCACGTCAGCTATTCAGCAGTCGATCACGCGGCTGAAGCGGCAACGCAGGCGGCCACGAACGACTACGCGGGCCAGAAGATCCGTTCGGAGAGCGGCCACCAACTCGAGGACACGTCGGTGCTCGCGGGCGCCGATGAGTTCGGCGACGGCATCACGCTGCAGATTCTTTCGGTGTTTCCGGGCTTCGTGCTGCAGCAGATCCAGAACGCCATCGCGGTGCGCCGGATCCTGCCGCGCGGCGCGCGCCAGACCGAACTGAACTGGACCTATCTCGGCTTCGAGGACGATACGCCCGAATTGCGGGAAATGCGTCTGCGCCAGGCGAACCTCGTGGGCCCGGCCGGCTATGTCTCGATGGAAGACGGCTGCGTGGGCGGTTTCGTGCAGCGCGGCATCGACGGGGCAAGCGACGCACGCTCGGTGATCGAGATGGGCGGCGACGGCACGACCAGCAGCGCGAGCCGCGTGACGGAAGCCTCGATTCGCGGCTTCTGGAAGGCTTACCGTAACGCAATGGGATATTGATGATGACGCAGGACATCCATCAACTGATCGCCCGCGCGCAGGCCGAATACGCGCGCTGCATCGACGACGGCGACCTCGGGCAGTGGCCCGGGTTCTTCACCGCGTCGTGCGTGTACAGAGTCACGACCGCCGACAACCATCGCCGCGGCCTCGCGGGCAGCATGATCTACGCAGCCTCGCACGGCATGCTGGTCGACCGGGTCGCGTCGCTGCGCGACGCCAATATCTATGAACGCCACGCCTACCGCCACCTGCTCGGGCAGCCGTACGTGATCGGCGACGACGGCGCCGAAGCGCGCAGCGAAACCTCGTTCATGGTCGCGCGCATCATGCGCGACGGGACCACCGACCTGTTCGCGACGGGCCGCTATTGCGACGTGTACGTGCGCGACGAGGCGGGCGTGCGGTTGCGCGAGCGCGTCGTCGTGTGCGACAGCTCGCGTATCGACACGCTGCTCGCGTTGCCGCTGTGAAACCCGATGCCGGCGCCCGCCGGCTGATCCGCCCCGAACTTCGCCCCGGACTTTGCCCGACGGCTGACAACGCATCGAGGTCCCATCTTGGATATTCGTATTTCCGTCGCTGAGAGCGACATATCGTTCCCGTGCGCGGCCGGTGAGACCGTGCTCGACGCGGCCGAACGCGCCGGCTATGCGGTGCCGTACTCGTGCCGCAAGGGCGTCTGCGCGTCCTGCGAAGGACGCCTCGTGGCGGGCGCGGGGCGTTCGCCCGTGCAGGGCGCGGTGGTGGCGCCGGTCGAGCGCGCGCTGCTGTGCTGCCTGCGCCCCGACACGGACCTGACGATCGCGCCGCGTCGCATCGAGAAGCGCGACCCCGTCGCGCGCAAGACGCTCGAGGCCTCCGTGTACCGCATCACCCAGCCGGCCGACGACGTCAGCATCCTGCAGTTGCGGTTGCCCGCGGGCGTGCGCGCGAAGTTCGGTGCCGGCCAGTATCTGCAGATCGAGCTGGATGACGGCACGCGGCGCAACTATTCGATGGCGAATGCGCCGCACGAAAACGACAGCGTGCAACTGCACGTGCGCCACGTACCCGGCGGCCGGTTCTCCGAAGGCGTGCTGGGCCGCATCGCAAAGGGCGACAGGCTGCGCATCGAGCTGCCGTTCGGAGAGTTCACACTGCGCGAAGGGTCGGACAGGCCCGCCTTGCTGCTCGCGACAGGCACGGGGTTCGCGCCGGTGAAGTCGATCGTCGAGGACGCCATCAAGCGCAGGCTCGAACGGCCGCTGCATCTGTACTGGGGCGCGCGCCGCGCCGAGGACCTCTATCTCGCGGCACTCGCGCAGAAATGGCACGACAGTGGCCGCGTGAAGTTCGTGCCGGTGCTGTCCGAAGCCGACGAGGCGTGGACGGGCCGGCGCGGCTTCGTGCACGAGGCCGTGCTCGAAGACTTCGGCTCGCTCGCGGGATATGAGGTGTACGCATGCGGCAACCCGTCGATGACGAGCGCGGCGCGCGATGCCTTCGTGAAGGCCGGCTTGCCCGAAGACGACTTCTTCAGCGACGCATTCGTCCATACCGGCTGACGCGCCGGTATCCGTGTCCGTGCCCGCCAGCCCCTGACGTTCCCACAATACAAGCAAGGAGACGAAAATGGGGCGCTCGTTCCGCCTGCAGAATGGCTTCGGCAACCATTGCAACGTGCGTCGTCACCCTCCAATTGGAGAGGGAAAAGATTGCGTCTGCTTCGAGAGGTTGCAGCAGGCACCGATGACGCCGGGGCTGTCGCCCCCGTGAACGGAATCATCCGCTCGAAGCCTTCAGTCCAGGGCCGCTTCGTCCTTGGACATACGAATCAAATTGTTCTCAATCTGATGCGCGACCTTCCAGAACACCCGCATGTCACGCGGGGAAATTCCGTCGAGCGAGGCCGAGAACATGTCCACGAGTTCCGGCAACATGTCGTTGACCAGGCGCCTACCCTCGTCCTTAAGACTGACGTAATACTTTCTTCGGTCTTTAGGGTCCCGAACCCTTTGCACGAGCCCGCGCTTTTCCAGGTTGTCGAGTGCCGGCACTGCGGTCGTCGAGGCAATCCCCACTCGCTTGCTTAATTCGAGCTGGTTCAACTCGCCGCGCTCGGCCAGTACGCGAAGGTAATACCAATACGCAACGGTAAGGTTTTCCCTATCGAGAATTTTCTGGCCTTGTGCGTCATAGAGCCGGCGCACGGTTCTCGCCATCCATGGCACAGTTCGGCCACGCTCATCAAAGTGTTCGGGCGAGAGCTTCGCGGCTGCCTCGCCTGCCGGCTCGCGATCGAAAGTTGTCTTGGCGACGCTGGGATTCGACTTGGACATTCCCTCATTCCTTTATGAATGGGCAAACCGGGCAGATTTCCGGGCCACAAACAAATGGTAGTCAGGGCACACCCCACCCCAGTAGCCCTTGACTTTACTTGCACCAACCTACATCATTCGATATAGATTGATTTTTTTCGGTATCATTTCTTTACAGATGATTCGCCGTAGATAAAATCATACACGTGATCGACCGCTGCGTCGCGCTGCTCCGAAAAATTCGCTCATCGGGGCGCAATTCGGAACAGCATGGGACCGATGTCGCGGATCGTTCCCGGAAACACGGAGAGACAGGTAAATCCATTCAAGGCATAGCCGAGAACCGAGGGGCCGCGCGATGCCGTGGCCGCCTGAAACTGGCCTGGAATGGGTGATCGGAGTATGCGTACTCACGCAAGTAACTTTTTACTTATCGGCAACGACGCCTCGGACCAGCACCGGTAGCCGGCTGCTCGACCGATGCCTGACCGGCAGTCGTTGTGTCCAATCAGAGCGCAGTTCTGCTCAGGGGTGACATTCTCATGCAGCGCAAAATCGTTGTTCTTATCCTCTGGCTCATGCCGGCTGTCCTGCGTATTGCGGCCCGCAGGTTTCCGTCCGTGCGCGCGCATCTCGCCACAGGAAATGGCGTCATCCAGCTGCGGCTCAGAGACAACAGTCTCGCGAGGCAGCTTCATTTCAAGGATGGCAGCGTGTCCGGACGCTGGGGAGTGTGCGCCGAGCCCGACGCAGAGCTCATCTTCATGGACGCCGCGACAGCACATAAGATGTTCGCGCCGAAAACCGATCATGCGTTCCTGATCGATGCGCTCAAGAACTTCAAGATCACGCAAGGCGGAAGCGACGAGAAGCTCGTGTGGTTCGGCCAACTCGTCAACACGATGAAGACGGCTGCGTGGCGCAAGGGCACGCCGATGAAGGACGGAACCACGCGTTTCGTCACACTCACCAATGGCGGACCTGTGTTCGTCTTCGTCAAGGACGACAAGATCGTCCGCACCACGCCCATCGATCTGGAAGGGGACGATGGACCGAGTTGGAGTATCACGGCGAGAGGTCGCCGCTTTTCGCCGGCGCGGCGCGCGACGGTCAGCCCGCATGCGCTCTCCCTCAAATCGCTCGTGTACTCCGAGAAGCGCCTCCTCTATCCGATGAAGCGCGTCGACTTCGACCCCAATGGCGAGCGCAATCCCCAGAATCGCGGGATCTCGGGCTATGAACGCATCAGCTGGGACGAAGCGCTCGGTATCGTCGCCGGAGAAATCCGCCGCATGAAAAAGGATTACGGCCCCGGGGCCATCGCCATGGCCACGGGCGCACACCACCAGTGGGGGAACATCAACTACTACCTGAGCGCGATGCTGCGCTTCGGCAACCTGATTGGACACACCCGCGTCGAACCGAGTCCGATCAGTTGGGAAGGGTGGTACTGGGGAGCGATGCATCACTACGGCAACAGCCTGCGCCTCGGCACGCCGAGCTTTTACGGCACGACCGAGGACTGCCTTCAGCATGCCGAGGTCATCGTGTTCTGGTCGAGCGATCCCGAATCGACGAGTGGTGTCTATGGCGGATTCGAAGGCACCGAGCGCCGGCTATGGGCCAAGCAACTCGGCATCGAGTTCGTGCATATCGATCCCTATCTGACGCACTCCGCTCAATTCCTTGGCGGGAAATGGCTGCCGATCAAGCCGGGCACCGACTCGGCGCTCGCGATCGCCATCATGCACGAATGGATGGTTAGCGGCAGCTACGATCAAGCGTACGTGGCATCGAATACGACGGGCTTCGATGAATGGAGCGCTTACGTCCTCGGCAAAGAGGACGGCTTACCGAAGACGCCGGAGTGGCAAGAAGCGGAAACCGGTGTCCCCGCCAAGGATGTCCGCAGTCTGGCGCAGTTGTGGGCGTCAAAGAAGACCTATCTCGCGGCTGGCGGCCTCGGGGCAGGCTTTGGTGGTGCATGCCGCACCGAGACAGGCGCTCAATGGGCGCGAAGCGTCGTCATGATGATGGCAATGCAGGGGTGGGGGAAGCCGGGGATCAACTTCGGCAATTTGCAGATCGGTGCACCGCAGGACCTCAATTTTTACTTTCCCGGGTACGCCGAGGGCGGAATCTCAGGCGATCTGAACAACACTGCGAGCGCGGCCAACAACTACTGCCGCATGCCTCACATCATCACGATCAACCCGGTGAAGCAGTCCGTCCCCCGCCAACGGCTCGCCGAAGCCATCGTGCAGGGAAAGGCGGAAGGCTACGCGTGGGACGGCTTCTCGATCGAGGGACAATTTGCCGAATACTCGTATCCGAGGCCGGGCTATTCCCGCATCCACATGCTGTACCGCTACGGCTCGTCATCGTTCGGCACAACGCCAGGATCGAACAGGCTCGTTGAAGCGTATCGCCATTCATCGCTCGAATTTATCGTCAACCAGTCGATCTGGATGGAAAACGAGGCCCAGTTCGCCGACATCATTCTGCCTGCTTGCACCGCGCTCGAACGTGACGACATCTCCGAATGGGCCAACTGCGGCGGCTACATCCAGCATGCACAGAGCCAGCTCAATCACCGCGTGGTGACCATGCAGCACAAATGCATCGAGCCCCTCGGAGAATCCAAGTCGGACTATCAGATCTTCCTGGAAATCCTGACCAGGCTGGGATACGGCGGGATGTACTCGGAAGGCGGCTGCTCCGAATTGGCCTGGTGCGAGCGGATGTTCAATTCAACGGACTTGCCCAAGCAGACCACCTGGAAGAAGTTCCTGCAAAAAGGCTATCACGTGGTGCCGCCGCCGAAGGACGACGACCAGCCGCCTGTCGACATGCGCTGGTTTGCAGAGGGCCGCAACAAAGACTTGCCGGAAGCCAATCCGCTGCCAGGTGTGTATTCGATCGGCTTCGGCGACGGGCTGCCAACTCAGTCAGGCAAGTTCGAGTTCGTGCCGTCGAGCCTGCGCCGCATCGAACAGACTGATCCCGCAAGGCCGGCCGTCAACCGATACATGAACCGCTCCAGCGCCGCGAATCAACCGTTTCCGCTGCAGCTCGTGACCAACCATCCGGTCTACAGCTTCCATACGCATGCGGACGGGAAGAACAGTCACGTCAGCATGATCGACGAACACCGGATGGAGGTCGGCGGGTATCGATATTGTGTCCTGCGAATGAGTCCCCGCGATGCGGAGATTCGAGGTGTACAGCGTGGCAATCTGGTTCGGGTCTACAACGCGCAGGCGTCGGTCATCTGTGCCGTGGACGTCTCTCAGCTCGTCAAGGCGGGGGTGACGCGCGGCAACGAGTCGTGCGCCGTGCTCGACCTGATCGAGACTTCGGTGGGCCTGGTCGATCGCGGAGGCTGTCTCAATCTCCTGACGCCAGGTTCAAAAATGAGTCCGACCGCGGACGGAATCATGCCCAATAGTTGCTGGGTGGAGGTGGAAAAATGGGACTCAAGACTCGAGAAAGCAGCGTGAGCAGCTGGGCGCTGGTTGTTGATGTTTCACTCTGCATCAATTGCAGAAACTGCGTCCTCGCGACCAAGGACGAGTACACCGGCAATGCCTTTCCGGGTTATTCCGCGCCCCATCCGCCGGAAGGCCTGGAAACGATCCGGATCGAACGTCACATTCGCGGTGAAGGCTCGCTCGTCGATGTCACCTATATCCCGAAGACCTGCAATCACTGCGACAACGCACCCTGCGTCAATGCGGCATCGGACGGCGCGATCTACAAGCGTCCGGACGGCGTTGTCGTGATCGACCCGGTCAAGTCGCATGGCCGGCGCGATCTGGTCGGGACATGCCCTTACGGCATGATCGAATGGAACGAACAGGAACAAGTGCCGCAGAACTGGAACTTCGACGCTCACCTGCTCGACGCTGGCTGGAAAGAGCCGCGCTGCGCGCAGGCCTGCCCCACCAAGGCGATCCGTGCGTTGAAAATAGAGGACGCCCAATTGGCGGACATGGTCGAGAAAGAGCACCTGTCAGTCATTCGCCCCGACTTCGGCACCAAGCCGCGCGTCTTCTACAAGAACCTGGACGATGCGCTCAGCCATCTGGTGGCAGGCAACGTCTGCGAAGACCTGGGTGGCGGTCGACTGCGCAATCTGGAGGGCGCGGAAGTTGTCCTGCGCGACTCCTCCGATGGAAGCGAACGCGCAACCAGGACCGACCATTTCGGCGACTTCCGATTCTCCGGGTTGATTGCGCCGTCATCGCGCATCGAGTTGCGGGTGAGGAAGGACGGAATGGAAAAGGTCCTCGATACGAGAGAGCGCACTGGAAGCGTCAACCTCGGCACGCTACTCTATTGACACCGAGGTCTCTAGAAAAGTGAGCGCGAAACAGAGCTAAGGCAACGCTGAACAAGTACCTGAATTTCGCCGAAAGCTACGTGGCGACAAGGCTCTCGGAGAGGCCAAAAGGACTTAATCAGCGTTGCCCTAAGGATTCAACCGAATCGGCACGCCAATACTTTCCCGCAACGGTCGGCTCCCGACCGAAGGCGCCTTGCAGAAGGCCTGTCTCCACGAGAGCCGCGTCGCCCTCGACTGTCTGTCGCGTCACGCCGAACTGGAAATGGCCGCGGTCGATTGACCGGAGCGGAAATCGGGCCCTGCCTGACGTTGACGTTTGGTCGCCGCACGGCGATCGCGCATGCGGCAACAGCACGGCCGTAGAGGCGCGACCACATCGTCGTCCGCGCGACACGTGCGGTTGGCCTAGCCGAAAATTCACGTAGCCTGCCGGTTGAATCTTGAATCGTGTTCGCATGCCCGCCTGTTCGTTGACGGACACGCGACATTCGGGACAATCGGTTTTCCATCAGCCAGGACCTGTCATTCGGGGCTCGCACCCGGCTTCGACGCGTCGCCCCAGACAAAGCTCGACGCTGGAATCAGATCTTGAAGCTTTCGAGACTCGCAGGATGGAACAACTCCCGCGCCTGAAGCGGACGGCTGGACAATCCCTCGGCATGATGCCGGGCCAGGAAGCGGTCGATAGTCTGCTCGTTCTCGGCAAAGCCGTACGACCAGAAATCGAAGCCCATCAGCTTGCGCGCCGCCCGCAACTGGTCTTCGACAAACGGCAAAGTAATCTTGGTCACACCGGACTCGCTGAGCCGCGCGAGCGCGAGGGCCTTCGATTTCTCGAATGCCTTGACGAGTGCACCCGGCAGCCACGGATGCTGATCGGCGAGCGTTTTTCTGACACCGAGCGTGTGCATGATCGGAAACAGCTTGGTGCGCGCATACCAATCGGCCGCAGTCTTATGTGGATCGTCGAAGAGATACCGAACCTGCGGATGGCCCTGGTCAAAGCAGGAAGGCGCGCGCGGACCGATGACGGCGTCGATCTTTCCCGCCGCCAGAAGGCTGGAAATCGTTTCGCCTTCGGGAGCGTCTTCCAGCTTGATGTCGTCAGGCAGGTTCAACGAGATCTTCTCGACTCTGGCTGGATCTTCGTAGCCCCCGCGCACCCAGGTCACATCCGACGCTTTCACCCCATACTCTTCCTCTAGAAGAAGCCGGACCCAGACGTTGGCGGTGAGCTGGTACTCGGGTACTCCAATGCGCTTGCCCTTCAGGTCTTCAGGCTTGTCGATTCCCCGGTCCGCTCGCACGTAGATCGACGTATGTCGGAACGCCCGCGACGGAAAGACCGGCACGGCAATATAGGCCGACGTACCCGCAGCGGTCTTCACTGAATAGCTGCTGAGCGACAGCTCGCAGATGTCGTAGTCGGCGTGTCGAAATGCGCGAAAGAAGATCTCCTCAGGATCCTGCAGCATGAAGACCGGATCAACGCCGTCGATCTGAACATCCCCATCGATGAGCGGCCGCATGCGGTCATAGTTGCCAACGGCGATAGACAGCCGAAGCTTGTGATTTCCCATTACCTCTTCTCCTTGTTGCGGAACAGTAGAAACGAAAGCGCCAGCACGGGCCAGCCATGCGGGCCGGGAGATCGATCAAATTGATCTTTGTTTATCCTATATCGCATCATCCTACTTGGCTTTAGATATGTCAACGATCATGGGGGCGTTGCGTCTCAGTCCACTTGACCCCGCCTCACCTGCCCTCTCTCAATTTTGGCCTACGGTCAGGTGCGTGGCGCCCGCCCATCCTCACCGCTGCATGCGGAGCGCATTTAGGCCGCACCCGTCGCGTTCAAGTGCGCCTGGCCGGGGACTTTCCCTAGGGTGCTTGACTTAATTCATCCCGCCACACATTATTCGATATACATCGATCTTAAACCGCACTGTTTATTGCATTTGGAATCACGCATCAATGCCGCTACAGGAAAGTCCAGTTGCTTAATCGGCCCATTTCCCCTGCTCATCCATCACCCACGGCGAGGATCACCATGTTATTCAAGCTTGGCGTATCGCAAGCTGCAGTGCAAAAACTGCAAAGTCCGTTCGTTGCGCAAGAGACTACGCCCGCTCATCAGCGCAGCCTCAAGAACCGGCGCGATCTTCGATACTGGCCAGGAAAGATCCTCGTCTCGGCTACGCAATTGAGCGCCAGCCTGCTTCTTTCCACGGGTTTGCTCTGTACTGCTGCCTACGCGGCGGAAGATTCCATCACGAACCATCAAGGCGACATCACGCCGATGTGCGGCACAAAGCCGATGATCGTCGGCATATCCGACGGGTATGGCGGCAACACCTGGCGCAAGACCGGTCTCGAGGAAGCTCGGGACGAGCTCAGTCGGTGCAAGAACGTCAAGCGGATCATCTATAGCAACGCCAATGGCGACGCCCAGAAGGCGAACTCCGACATCAACAGCATGGTGGCGCAGGGCGTCAACGTCCTCATTCTGCTTCCCGACTTCGGCGCGGTGCAGCTTCCCGCAATGCGGGCGGCGATGAAAGCGGGCGTCGCAGTCGTCCCGTACTCGGCTCAGATGGCGGGCGTTCCTGGCCGTGACTATGTCGTCAACGTAGTGGGCGATACGAATCAGATCGGTGTCCTGTGGGCTGACTGGCTCGGAACCACACTCAAGAAGGGAAATGTCGTGTTCATGGGTGGATCGCCCGGAGCGACTACTTCCCAAAACTTCATGGATGGTCTGAGAGGTGGACTCAAGAAATACCCGGGTCTGAAGTTGCTCAACGAGCAGTACATCGTGACGAACTGGAATCCCGTCGACGCCCAGAAGGCCACAGCCGGTCTCATCGCGCAATATCCGAAGATCGACGCCATCGTGACGGATGGTGGCGGAACCGCACAGGCCGCCATAAAGGCATTCGAGCAGGCTCACCTTCCGGTCCCCGCCATCGCGACGATTGCAAGCAACAACGAGCTGAATTGCCATTTTCTCGCGGCGAAACAGTCGGGGAAGCCATTTCCCTATTACACGCTCGACGGCACGACGACTTATGTGCGCTTTGCGGTACGCCAGGGCGTAGCGGCATACCAAGGAACCGTGAACAAGGAATCTCCTGTGATCCTTCCGTTCCCGTATGCGGACAGCGCGAAAGGGCTCGACCCGAAGTGCGACGCCGCGGCACCACCGGATGCCGACCTTACCTCTGCGCTTCCGCCGCAGAAGCTGAAGGCCGTGTTCGAACATTGATAGCCAGGGACGATTCACGAACTGCATTCACTGTTGCAGATCATTGGGTCACGTAGCCCTTCCCGGCGTGCGAGCACTTGGCAACGTTTCGTTCTCGGTGCTCGCGTGCGAAGTCCACGGTCTCGTCAGCAAACCTCGGGGGACACCGAACAGGCGCACCGCCTTATGCTCGCGATCGTCCGGCAGGAGCCGGCCCTGAAGCCCGACATGGCCGCTGCCGAAAATCCCCATCTTCTTTTAGATGAGGATACCAAAATACAACGCTAACCCTTGCCACGACAGCGGTGGCTTTAGGTACGCGCAACGCGTACGCCCAAAGCAGAGCGACACTCTCTGGGCGCATCGCGGGGCCCGACTACGGCACCAACATCGCGACGCATTCTTCGACAAACGGTTACCGACAGGCGGCACAAGATCGTCGTCGCTCACGCGCCGTTCACTAGGGCTTTCCCTGAGTGCCTTGACTTACTTAATTCCGAACAGTATGATTCGATATAAATCGATCGTATGCGGAATTAATTTAGCGCAACCGATCTGATTGCGAGAGGGGCCAGCCCCTCGCATCCCGGCGGTTTCGTTTGCGCGGGGGTCGCGGGGCAGACGCCGTCTCGGGGAGGTCGAATGTATGGAGATGGACGTGGCGAGGAGGTCGCCGTGGTGTGCAAGCACTCCGGCAGGGGAGTTTCAGGCTCCCCCCTCAAGCGACCCGCGATTCGCCAAAGCCTCTCCAGTTTGATTGCCGTGGGTTCGGAACATTTTCGAACCTAATTTCACTACCTGTGTCGAGGATCACCATGATCGAAAAGCTGCCGCTCTGGGAAGCCGCCAAACGCGAATTGGAGGAGTATCAGTTTATTGCTGGGGCCGACCTGCAGCCCAAGTGGGATGTGTCGGAGAAGGTCGCCATCAACTGCGCGGTCTCCGGCCGCTTTGAAGACACGTCGTCTTTCCAGGCGTACGTGGATGAAGCGACCGCCGTGATCGAAGCCGGCGCCTGCGGCGTTCACATCGACTTCTCGTTCATGACCGACGCACAAGGGCGCCGCATGGATCGTGACATCCTGCCGGTCGAAGCGTACAAGCAGGTTATCGAGCCGCTGCGCGCCCGCTTCGGCAAGGATTTCGTGCCGAACGTGAATGTGCTGAACGGCACGACGTTCGATATGTGCTTGAGTCCCGCTCGCGAAGGCCTGACCGAAGTCGCGCCGTGTGCGCCGGGCCATCCGGAGGCGTTCGCGTTGCCGGCCGTCATGACGCTCGAGGAATTAGGCGTCAAGCCCGAATTGGCGGTCCACAGCTCCGGCGAAATCGAGCTTGCCAAGCGCAAGCTGATCGATACCGGCATTCTCAAGAAGCCGTACAACTGGCTGATTCTCTACGGCCTGCCGTTCAACGTCGGCCGCACGCTGGTTTCCGGCACGTGGGTGAGCGACGCCCAGGATATGGCGCAACACATGTTCCTGATGGTCGACCAGATTCGCAAGATCGATCCGACGTCGGTCATCAGCGTCTGCGCGGCGGGTCGCGCATCGCTCTATATGACCACCCTCGCCACCATGATGGGTCTGCATATCCGCGTCGGCACGGAAGACACGCCGTGGAAGTACCCGAACAGCGACGTGAAACTCACGAGCAACCTCGAGATGTTCAACATGGCGAAGGACATCGCCGCCCTGCTCGGCCGTAAGCCGGCAACGGCCAATGAATACCGGCAACTGGTCGGCTTGGCGGCCCGGACCTAAGGGATTCGTGCGGCGATGACGCGCAAGCGGACAGCGGGAACGGGCGATCGGATGTGAAGAGCAACGCAGACGAAGCCCGCTCCGCACGACCGACATCGCTGTACCGCGTTGCACACGGGCGATCTCCTCATGGTTCACGAAGAAGGTCGCCAGTTCTCCGGCATCAACACGTGCGAGCGTCGATGGCTTTCGAATAGCGAAATCCTGCTCTGATCGGCGAGAAACTTCGCTCTCACACCGGCGAAGCGCGATGAATGGAACATTTGATGCAGCAACGCACGATACGGACAGACCGAATGCCCAGGCGTCGCGAGTCCGTCGACCCTCGCCTCTTGACCCGCCCTTGCGGCGTCTTCGGGATGGTTTGCGCATGAAGGCTCGTGCAGTTCGAGGCCCTGCCCACGAAGCACACGGCGGGCGCATTACCAGATCTATTGCGGATGTATGCGTTCGAGAGCAAAAGGAGAGTGACAAATGAGCGATGAGACGAGAAGCGCAGAACCCGCCGTGCAACTGTGGACACGGGACGGGTTTCAAGGCGCGCTGTCGGTCGTTACCCGACCAACGTATGCGCCGGACTACCTTTCCGTCGAAGGGCCGCACGCGCCGCGCAGGGCGGTCCTCGACCACCTCACGCCGGATGATGCGACCGACCCGCAAGCGCTTCCCACCACCGTTGCGACCTCCCGCCTCGGCGTCCGACTGCATGTCTCGGGCCGTCGCACGCCGATGCCGTTCGTGGTCCGCAACGTGGAGGCGGACGAGATTCACTTCATTCAGTCCGGCACGGTCAAATTCGAAACCGATGTCGGCAGCCTCATTGCCGGCGAGGGGGACTTCGTCTGCATTCCTCGCGCGATCGCATACCGGTACTCCCCCGTCGACGGCGCGATGCGGAGCGTCATCGTGGAGAGCCCTTCCGCGGTCAAGCTCACGCCTCCCGCGCCGTCCGGCATGCTCAACGTGGCGCGCGACCTGAAGTACGCAGAGATCGATCAGGACATCCGGCCCGGCGGACCGACCCGTCTGATCCTCAAGACGCTCGATGGTGAAAACACCGTCTTCACGATGCCACACGACCCCCTTTCGCTAGGCGTGCTGCTTTCCGAGAGCGTGCCGGTCTGGAAGCTCAATCTGTCGTCAATCCAGGTTCACGCCTATCTGCCTGAGGGCGGTCCGCCCAGTCAGTTTCTGTCATCAGGCACGGGCGACATTCTGATGTTCAACCTCAGCGCGCGTCCCGGTGGGCGGCCACCGGTTCACATCAACGCCGATTTCGACGAGGTGATCTGTTACGTGCGAGGCCCGGGCGCCTGGGGCGGCTGTACGGAGCCAGGAACCTTGACATGCGTGCCCAAAGGCGTGATCCACCACGGCCCGTCCGAGGACGTTCATGAAGGCTACCAGGCGTGGCTGCTCGAAACACGCGCGACCCTGCGCTGGACGCCACGGGCGATCGCAGTGTCGCAATTGATGGAGACCGGCAATTACGCTCCGCATCCGAGTACGGTGAAGTGACCGCTGGCGCATAGTGCGACTCGATCGTCAGGTTGCGTTCCGGATTCGCAAGTGGAGGGTTCAATCCACTCACCCCCGGCGGCGTGGCATCGATTGCTTCAGCCGCGACGATTCAATCAAGGAGACCGAAGTTGGAAGCGAAACTTCAGCAGCTACTGGATGAAGCGGAGATTCGCCGCGTTCATATCCGCTATTGCCGCGGCATCGATCGGATGGACTGGGATCTCGTGCGGTCCTGTTATCACCCGGATGCGATCGACAGGCACGGCGCGTACAACGGAGATGTCGAAGGTTTCATCGACTGGGCAGCCGAGTTGTTGCCTAACTTCGAATCGACGCAGCACTTCACCGGCAACCAGTATGTCGAGGTGCACGGCGACGTGGCGTTTGCGGAGCACTATGCGCAGGCAAGCCATCGCACCAAACCCGACGGCGACAAGCCGGCGATGGATTGGGTGGTGAACGTTCGCTACGTGGACCGCATGGAGCGGCGAAACGGTGAATGGCGCATTGCCGATCGTTTGATCGTGCTCGATTCCCAGCGATCGGACCCGGTTCCCGGAGATCTGGCACTGCTCGAAAATTTCAATGTCGGGCGCCGTGACAAGGAAGACCCGTCGTACAAATACCAGATCGTATGACGGGCGCGGCCGGCGTCTGTGGCCGGCTCCAGAGGGTCAACCTTTGGGATCATGCGCTCAAGGTTACAGCAGCTACCTGAAGGTTAGAGGAGGAAGCAATGGAAGGAAAATATCGTGTCGGTATCGTCGGCCTGAGCCCGGGACGCGGTTGGGCGGCGACAGCCCATATCCCGGCCTTGCGGGCCTTGTCCGACATCTTTGAGCTCGCGGGCGTGGCGAATACGAGCCTCGCGAGCGCGCAGGCCGCGGCCGCCGCGTTCGACATCCCGCGGGCATTCGAAAGTGCCGCCGCGCTGGCCGCATCGCCGGACATCGACATCGTCGTCGTCACCGTCAAGGTTCAGCACCACAAGGAAGTCGTCACGGCGGCCCTGCAGGCGGGCAAGAGCGTGTACAGCGAATGGCCGCTCGGCAATGGGCTCGAAGAGACCATCGCGCTTGCCGAACTCGCGCGCGAGAAAAAGGCATTGGCCGTCGTTGGCGCGCAGGCGATCGCCTCCCCCGAAGTGCAGTTTATCCGCAAGCTCGTCGCGGACGGCAAGATCGGCGATGTCCTGTCTTCGACGTATGTCGGTTCGGGTTTCAGCTGGGGCGACGACATCCTGCAGGGTGACGGCTACGCCATGGACAATCGGAACGGCGCCACACTGCTTTCCGTGATCGGGGGGCACGCGATTGCGGCGATCGATGCCGTCCTCGGCGATATCGAACAAATCGACGCGGTGCTCTCGCAACGCAGGCAAACCGTGCGCATCATCGAGACGGGCGAAACCGTCGAGATGAAGACGCCCGACCACCTCATGGCGAACGCGATTCTGCGTTCCGGAGCGCCGCTGTCGTTGCAAGTCCGCGGTGGCCTGCCGCGCGGAACGAAGCTGCTGTGGGAGATCAACGGAAGCGAGGGCGATCTGCGCGTCACCGCGAGGAATGAATACGTCCCGGCGATCAACATCTCGCCCTTGCGCGTCGAGTTCGGACGCAAAGGCCAGGACGGCTACGAGGAACTCGACGTCCCGGATCCGTTCCCGATCGATGCCGGCGATGCCGTTGCGGCGCGCAATGTCGCCGGCGTTTACCGGTTGATCGCCGATGACCTGCGCCATGGCACCCGTACGGCGCCCAGCTTCGATCACGCATGCGCACTTCACGAAGTGCTCTATGCAATCGAGCAGTCGAGTGAAACAGGCAATCGGATCAAGGTGAGCAAGTAGCAAGCGTGTGCGGCTTTCAAATGCGCCGCACACGCACATGAAGCGCGCAGACATGAGTGTGCAGTGCTCCATCCTGTCCGTGGTCGGACGGGGTTGAAGGTGATGGCCCGGACTGGCCTCCCGGCGGACGCGAACGCACCTTTGGTGAGCGAGGCCGGTGGTCAGCGGGTTGTAGTCACGTGGTCAAGGCGTACGTGATAAGGAGAAGATGATGGCTAGCGCTGGAAAGTCGTTGCACTCGATGGTGGAACGCTGGCTTGCTCCCACCTCGATGGACACGGTGCACGTGGTCGAATTCAAGAACCAGCGTGCGAGGCGGCAATGTTACGTGTGCGTCGAAGCACGCAGGGCCGCCGGAACCGCAGCAATGTTTTTCTTTCGCCGCAAGGACGGGTTCTGGTGTATTTTCCCGCCGAACCAGGAGCGCCCGACCATGCGCGTGTTGTGAGCGCGACCGCGCCGGCGTTCTCCGCACCGGTCAGCAATGACCCGACGCCATCGTCGTCGTAGCAACGACCGGCGCATCCGGACTTTTGCTATCGTCCACGGGGCGTTGTTGGCGGAACGGATCGCTAAAAAAACGCGCACCGTATAACGCCTCGGATGCCGCCGGATCAATCCACGACCGAGTCGCCTTGGGAGATTTGCATCAGGTTGTTTTCGATCTGATGCATCACTTTCCAGAAGACTTGCATATCCTTCTGGGTGATCCCGTCGAGTGACGCCGAAATCATGTCGGTCAGTTCGGGCAGCATTTCATCGACCAACCGTTTGCCTTCATCCTGCAAATTGATGAAGTACTTTCGTCTGTCGTTCGGGTCTCGGGTTCGTTGTACGAATCCACGCTTTTCGAGGTTATCCAGCGCAGGCACTGCGGTTGTGGATGCAATGCCCACGCGCTTGCTGAGTTCCAACTGGTTCAGTTCACCGCGCTCGGCCAGTACGCGAAGGTAGTACCAGTGCGCAATAGCAAGGTTCTCCCTGTCAAGAATCTTCTGCCCTTGCGCGTCGTAGAGCCTGTGCACCGTCCGCGCCATCCACGGCACAGTCCGGCCACGGTCATCAAAAACGTCGGAAGATCTTTTCGCTCCCGGTACCCGTCCCGGTCCCGGCCGGATAGCAACGTCCATCTTCGCTTTGGTCGCAGTGGAGTTTGACTTAGGCATTCGCTCATTCCTCTACATAAGAGTGGCCAGTCGGACACGGAGCCGGTTGGCAATAAATACGACGATGACAGGCGTCTCGCCAGGAGATTCCCCAATCCCGTTGACGTTATGTTTCATGAAACACATCATTCGATATACGTCAATCTTGGGCGGAATCTTCTTTTCACAAATGATCCTTCGCGATGAGGATCATACATCAGGTGCCGATGCATTCGTCTCAATCCCTGGAGCATCTTGTGATGCAGCAACGCAATCCGACGCCTGCGGGCATGTAAGACGGCGCGGGGCAATTCAGAAAGGGCGCTGTTTCGGCTAGCTGGGGTGTGAATCGTCAGCCCGTCGCCGAGCCCGGATGCGATCACGGCACGCCACATGCTGGCACCGACCTCAGAACCGGGGAATTTTCGGGCGACGAGCGTGTCAGTTGGGACGCGGCGCTCGACATCGACGACCGGCGGTTTGCCGCCGATGAGATCGTGGTTTCACAGCGCAGTGTGCGAGCCGGCACCCGCCAGCAGTTTCTCTTTGAGGAAGACGCCGAGAGCATCCAGCGCTTTTGCCGATGCCGTCAACTTTCCGACACTGCCCGCAAATCCGTGCGGCATTCCCATCCAGACATCAAGCCGCACATCCGTCCCGGCAGCAACAGCGCGCTCGACATATCGGCGCGAATCGTCGAGCAATACTTCGTCGTCGCCGACATGGATGCGCACGGGAGGCAGGCCGGAAAGCCGGCTGTAAAGCGGCGAGGCCAGTGGAAGTTTCGGGTCGGCACTTCCCAAGTATGAACGCACCAGTTCCGTCACCTGCGGGAGCGTGAAATACGGATCGGCATCCGCGCGCGTCACATACGACTCGCCCGCGAGCGTCAAATCCGTCACTGGCGACAACGCGGCCACTCCTACAAGCGCCGTCTTGCCGGAAACGGCGTCGCCGGGGATGTGTGCGGCAAGCATGAGTGCGAGATTGCCTCCGGCAGAGTCACCCGTCACGGCAATCCGGCGAATGTCCCTTGCCTCAAGCCCGCGGTAACACGCCAGCACATCCTCCACGGCCGCAGGAAAAGGATGCTCGGGAGCAAGCCGGTAGTCCGGGATGAATGCGCTCGCTCCCGCCCTCGCGGCGATGTGCCCGACAAGGTGACGGAACGCTTTCGAAGTTCCCAAGGCGAACCATCCGGCGTGCAGATGGAGGATCGCTTCGTCAGACCGACGATGCGCAGGATGAACCCAGAGTCCCGGTATGCCGCCTAACGTGTCGGATTCAAAGGTCACGTCATCACGCGGCAAGACTCGCTCCATCATGGCATCGAATGGCTCGCGTGCTGCGATTCCTCGCAAAACGCCTTTCATGGAACTCGACATCGCTCGAGTCGCAGCGATGATCGCCGCATCTTCAGGGTCAAGCGGATGCGTTACGACGTGTTCTCTCAACGTGCTTTCAGTCGCCGGAGGTCGCATGGTCAGCTCATTTTGAATGGGTGAATCATGAATGACCTCGCCCGATGTCGGAATCGGGTCAGGTCGCGAGAAAGCCGCCGTCCACGGCCAACTCAGCGCCCGTCACGAAGGAGGACAAATCCGACAGGAGCCATACCGCAGCCGCGGCAATTTCTGCGGGTAAGCCAATACGGCCTACGGGGTGAGACGTCCGAAGTTTCTCGATCAGGTCGGCAAACTGAGGATCCGACGTCAGCGCCTGAACCATGGGCGTATCGACAGCACCGGGAAGAATCGCGTTGACGCGTATACCCTGTTGGCCATAATCGACAGCAGCGCCCTTAGTCAGACCCAACACGCCGCCCTTTGACCCGCAATAATCGGCCGAGCGCGGCACCGCCACCCGTCCGAGCGTCGACGATGTATTGACGATGGAACCCCCTCCGGTTCGCAACATCGCGCGTATCTCATGTTTCATGCAGAAGAAAACGCCGTCGTAGTTGACGCTTTGAATGCGGCGCCATTGCGTGACGGTCAAGTCATGCAGCAAGACGTTCGCTTGAGCGAGACCGGCGTTGTTGAACGCGCCGTCAAGCCGTCCGAACTTGCCTACCGCTGTCGCCACGAGCGCTTCGACCTGGGCTTCGTCGGCAACATCTGTCGACACGAAAATGGCCTCACCGTCCTGGTGCCGAATCGCCGACACGGTGTCCCGCCCATGCGCAACGTGGATGTCCGCCACCACGACGCGCGCGCCAGCCGCGGCGCACGCAATGGCCGCCGCGCGCCCGATACCCGTGCCGCCGCCCGTGACGATGATCGTCTTCCCTTCAAGCGTCCGGTTCATGCGCTTGCGCTCCCTTTGCAATCAATGCGCAAACAGTGGCGCAACGTCGATGTAGATACGGTAATCATTGATCTGTTTCTCGCACAAGCGCCAGATGGTCACGGCCGGCACCTTGAGTGTCGACCCGTCCTTGCGCGTGTAAGTCACGTCGAGCCGCGAAATGACGACGTCATCGGACGCCCAGACATCAAGCAGTTGATGCTTGATGCCGGCGATCAAAGCCATGAATGCCTTTGAAGCCTCGGCAACATTTTCGCGTCCGATGACCGGGTCACTATTGGCGTAAACAAACGTGCAGTTTTCTGTCAGATAGCGCGCTAACCGCTGCTCGTCCTTTGAATCAATGGCTTCGCATACTTCTGATGCGTATTCGAATGCTGCTGTCGGCGCCTGAGTGAACATGCCAGGGTCTCCTCCTCGAAGGGTGATTGAGTACGACGTATTGATAGCTCGAGGCACTACCCGCACAGCGCCTCGCAACTGACGGGGCAACTACTGCCCCGCGTTAGTGACTCAGTGATTCCACTCCGCCGGGCGTCGGTCTGAAGACGTGCGGCAGTGCACGCTGCTTGACCAGCAAAGCGATACACGAAAGCGCTCCGGCAACGGCGATCGTCGCGAAGATACCCACAAGCGAAAAATGCGACCGTACGAGTTCAGCAACGAGGAACGAGCCTGCGATCCCGCCAAAGCGGGCAATGCCGAGCATCCACGCGACACCCGTGCCACGCCCTTCAGTCGGATAAAACGCGGCCGCAAGCGCATTCATTGAAGCTTGCGCGGTGTTCACCAGCACGCCACACACAATAACGAAGGGCACGAGCAGGCCTACGTGTGCCGCGGTCTCTCCAATACAAAAGAGGCTGACGGCAGCGAGCGCGTAGCACGCGGCAATCACTAAATTTGCGTTGAAGCGGTCCATCAATGCACCGCATAACACCGCACCGATACCACCCAGCGGAAACAGTGCAGAGATCAGCGTCGCGCTCTTCGGGCTCAAACCCGCGTCCTTCAGCAGAATTGGCATCCAGTTGATCAACGCGTAGATAATCACGAGGCCCATGAAGGCGGCGAGCCATAGCATCAACGAGCCGACGATGTAGGGTCGCGACAGCACAAGCCCGATCCCGTTACCGCCCGTTCCCTGCGCGCGCTCGGTCAATGCGAAGCCGCGCGCATGGATCGCTTCATCGGAGATACGCACGAGAATTGCGCGAATGCGTTCTACAGCCTTGCCACTTGCAACCATGAAGCGCACCGATTCCGGCATCTTGAGCAATAGCAGGACCGTGTGGAGTATCGGTGCGATGCCGCCCAGTATCAGAACACTTCGCCAGCCGGCATGAGGAATCAACCATGCCGCAAACAGTCCACCCAAAGCCGCGCCCAATGGGAATCCGCAGCACATCAGGCTGGTCACGGTCGCGCGGCGCCGGGTCGGGCAGAACTCGTCCATCATTGTCACCGCGCCCGGCATCGCTGCGCCCAGGCCGATACCCGTGACGAAGCGCAGCACGGTCAGTTGACCCAGGTTCGCCGAGAATGCGGAGGCGACACAGGCAACACCGAAGAGGAACACGGACCCGACCATCAGCGACCGCCGTCCAACGCGGTCGGACAATGGACCGGACACGAGCGCACCGAATGCGAGGCCGAACAGTGCGGAACTCAGTACCGGTGCGAGATCCGGCTTCGCGAGATGCCACTCAGTCAGTAACGACGGTGCGATAAAGCCGATCGCGGCAGTGTCGAAACCATCCAGCATGACAATCACGAAACACATGAAAAAGATGAGTCGTTGAAAGCGGCCGAACGGGTGTTCGTCGATGAGCTTCTGGGCATCGATGACCGAAGCAAGTTTCATGGTTTATCTCCTGCCAATTCTGACGGGGATGCACTGGCCGCACATATCGCGCTGATTGACGATCGGAACGGATGCACAAGGCGCGCGCAGCGACGCCGCGACCTGGGCGGCTATCCCGGCCTATCCCTGCGTCCTCTGTTCAAATTGCAAAGCTTTCGAGGGTTGACGGATGGAACAGCTCGCGCGGCTGAAGCCGGCGAGTTGACAGTCCCTCTGCAAAATGACGGGCGAGAAAGCGGTCGACAGGATGCTCGTTGTCCGCAAAGCCGTACGACCAGAAGTCCGTACCCATCAGTTTGCGAGCGGCACGCAACTGGTCCTCGACGAATGGCAGCGTGACCTTGGTGGCCGCCGTGTCGCTCAACCGCGTCAAAGCAAGTGCTTTAGACTTCTCGAATGCCTTCATCACTGCGCCTGGCAGCCAGGGATGGCGCTCTGCCAGCGTCTTCCTGACTCCAAGCGCGTGCATGATCGGAAACAGCTTCGTACGTGCATACCAGTCCGCTGCGGCTTTGTGCGGATCGTCGAACAGATACTTGACCTGGGGATGTCCACGGTCGAAGCATGAAGGAGCTCGCGGACCAATGACGGCATCGATGTCCCCGTCCGCCAGCAGATTCGAAATCGTTTTGCCCTCGGGCGCATTCTCCACCCTGACATCCGCGGGCAAATTCAACGTGATTTTCTCCACCCTGGTCGGGTCTTCGTAACCGCCGCGCACCCAGGTCACATCCGAAGGCTTGACACCGTACTCCTCCTCGAGAAGCAAACGTACCCATACGTTAGCCGTCAGCTGATATTCCGGCACACCGATGCGCTTGCCTTTCAGATCTTCCGGGCTGTTAATGCCTCTATCCGAGCGCACATAAATCGACGTGTGTCGAAAGGCTCGCGAGGGAAAGACCGGCACTGCGATGTAAGGGGAAGTTCCCGCAGCAGTCTTCACCGAGTAACTGCTGAGCGAGAGTTCGCAGATATCGAAGTCCGCGTGCCTGAAGGCGCGAAAAAAAATCTCTTCGGGATCCTGCAGCATGAAAACCGGGTCCACGCCGTCGATTTGAACCTCGCCGTCGACCAACGGCCTGATCCGGTCGTAGTTGCCTACGGCGACGGACAACTGAAGCTTGCTCATTGTTTCTCCTGTCGTTGCTGCAAATGCGGCCCCGATTCGCGATCGTCAGATATTAGATTTATATAGGATGATCTACCGCAAATCGATATCTGTCAAGATATTGTGGTGGGTCGCCGGCGACAGTGCGAACCCGGCCGCGCTCGATACGTCTGATCACGCGGACCGTGCCTTCATCGCGCTTCATTGGACGCTGAGCCCGCAAGTCAATGAGACTCCGGAATGGCCCCGGAATGCACCGCAAGCAGCGTCCAGCCGCTTTCCCCGCGCTGCCCCCGCTGCCAAATGGCAAGCGCACGAGTGCTGAACGCTTTGGCCGCCCCGCGCGTGTTCATGCGGATCGACAGCTTGCCGAACACGAGCGCCACGTCGCGGCTGATTTCGATGCGCACGTCGGTGCGATCGATTTGCTGGTAGTCCCACACGCCCGAGCGCAATCCGTCGATATAGCTCGACTTCGTATCGACGACGCCGCTCGAATGCATGTAGATCAGTTTGTCGTCGAGCAGTCGCTCGAGTGTGCCGATGTCCTTGCCGAGCATCGCGGCATAGCGGCTGTTTTCGAGTTGCGCGATCCGCTCGGCTGGTTGAATGTCCTCTTTCATGCTTCGAACTCCGAATGAATGGTAATCATGCGGCAAGCCCGGCGAGTCCCGCGATCACCTTCACGCACGCGAGGTAATCCTCATCGCCGAAACCCGACGCCTCGGTGGCGACCATCAGTTGCTCCACGACCGCGCCGGGCAGCATCGGCACGCTCAGTTCCCGCGCGCCTTGGGAAATCAACTGGAGGTCCTTGCGCATCTGCGCCACGGTGAACGTCGGCGTGAAGTCGCGGCGCTGGAGCGCGTCGGCTTTGTAACGCAGATGCGGCGAGCCGATCGCGCTCGCGGCAATCGCTTCGAGCGCCGTCCCGGCTTCGATGCCGCCTTTGGTGCAGAGCGTGTAGGCTTCGCAGAGACTCTCGACCAGCGTCGTGACCATCAGGTTGATCGCCAACTTCATCGTGCGCGCCTGCTCCGCATCGCCGACGACGACCAGATTCGACGCATAGGCGCCGACGATCGGCCGCGCTTGTTCGATCGCATCGTGCGCGCCGGAGAGGAACGTGGTCAGCGCTCCGTTGGCCGCCGCCGCCACCGATCCCGACACCGGGCCGCGCACGTAGCCGATCCCGCGCGCTTGCGCGGCCTTCGCAATCGATGCGGATGCGCTCGCTGAAATGGTGCTCGTTTCGATGAGCAGCGCGCCTGCCCGGACGTTGCTCAGCGCGCCATCGGCGCTCGCGAGGAGTTGCAGCGCCGCCGCGTCGTTCGGCAGCGACGTCACGATCACGTCGGCACGGCCCGCGCTCTGCGGTGTTATCGCCACCGCTTCCAGATCATTCGCGCGCGCGGCGTCGCACCGTTCGCGGCTCGTATCGGATACCTGCACGGCGTGCCCCGCCGCCGCGACGCGGGCGGCCATCGGCTCGCCCATCTTTCCGTAGCCAATCCACAGGATGTTCATGGTCGTCACTTTGATGTTGGTTTGTCAGCGTCGCGGCTCGCGTCGCTCGCCAGAAACGGATTGCCGCGGCGCCATAGCCACGGATGGATTTCGACTCGCGAAAACAGTCCCGCTTGCGCATAGGGATCGGCCTTCATGAATGCATCGACAAGCGACAGCGAGTCAGCTTCGAGCACGAGCAGCGAGCCGGCTTCGTTGCCGTCGGCATCGAGCCACGGTCCGGTTTGCAGCACGCGCACGCCGTTGGCTGCCGCGTCCAGATGCTCGGTGTGCCGGGCCTTGGTCCCCGCGCGAAGGGCACTGCTGCCGGGGTGATCGGTTGCGAACACGACGAAGTACATGGCGTCACTCGCTTTTGCTCAGGACGAAATCGTTCGCGAGTTCCCAGAAGGCCCCGCGCGTGCCCCACTTCGCAGCCGCCTCGGCCGACTCGTTCAGCGTGAACTGGCGGATCAGCGAGGACTTCACCGCGAACACGACATCCGAGTCGAGCCAGGTATCCTCGGCATCAAACAGGTGTGTGGTCAACTTCTGGTAACCGGGCGCGCAGACCACGGCGTGCAGGTGCGCTGGCCGGAACGGATGACGCGCCGTGGCGCGCAACAGGTCGCCGACCGGACCATCGGTCGGGATCGGATAGGACGTGGGCCTGATGGTCTTGAGCAGGTACTCGCCGTTCTGCCTCGCGCGATACCAGCCGCGCAGGTTGTGTTCGGGCTGCGCCTTGTCCTGAATGTCGTACATGCCGTTCGCATCGGTCTGCCAGATCTCGATGGTCGCGCCCGGCACCGGTTCGCCTTGCGGTCCGAGAACCCGGCCGTGAATCAGGAGGGGAACGTCGTCCCCGTCACGAAGCAGCACGGATTCGCCCCACTCCCGTGCGGGCGATTCAGGAACATAGAACGGACCGAGCACCGTCGATTCGGTCGCACCCTCCGGCACGCTCGCGCTCACCATGTTGACGAGCGCCGACACACCGAGGTTGTCGGACAGGAGGATCATCTCCTGGCGCTTGTTGTCGCTGATCTGGCCGGTGCGGGTCAGGAACTCGATGCCCGCGAGCCACTCCGCTTCGGTCAGCCGTACGTCGCGGACGAACGCATGCAAATGCCGGATCAGCGATCGCATGATCGTGCGCAGACGGGGATCAGGTGCGTCGGCGTAGCGTTGCAGCACCACGTCGGTCATTTCGGCTTCGGTCATGTTTCTCATTGCGTCTCCGTGTTCAGTCAAAGGGTTGGTGTGGGCTGCGTCTTGGGCGCGAGGCGAAGGCGTTCGCTTCATGATGCACTTGTCGCAAGGATCCGGTCGGCCGCGTGCTCGGCCACCATCAGCGTCGGAAGATTGGTGTTGGCGCTCGGGATGACCGGCATGATCGACGCATCGACGACATGCAGGTTGCCGACGCCATAGACCCGGTACGAAGCATCCACGACCGCCTTCGGATCGCTCTCGCGACCCATCGCGCAGGTTCCGACGGGATGGCCCATCGGAGCAATGGACGACAGCAGGTCGGCGTCCGACAGCACAATGTCGCCGCGACGGCCGGCCAAGGGCTTTGCGCCCGCGAAGGCCCGCTCTAGCGCGAACCGGCGAAGCGGCCCCGGCGCGTTGAGCTTCACCTTCGCGCCCGCTGCGAGCAATGAACCAGCAAGGCCCGGGCGGTTGAATTGATTGAGCGCCATCCCGGGCGGCAAGAGCAGCGCCTCGCTATAAGTCGCCGCCACACCGGGTTCCCGCAGGAACTGCTCCGCGAGCCGCGCGCCCATGACGACGCGCGGCGCATCGCGCGGGTCGTCGAGCATGCGGAAATCGACCCGGGGATTCACATACGAATTGGCACTCGCGAGCGTAACGGCGCCCGTCGAAAACGGCGAGTACAGCGCGGAGGCGACCATCGCGACGTCGGTGCCGAACGAGCGCGGGCTGACCCGTCCGAGCATGAAGAGAAGCAGGTCGCCGCTCGGGCATCCGGGCAGGCGCGACGACGCGCGCAGCCCCGCCACGGCGAATCGCCGCAGACGCGGCGCCACGCGCTTGCCGCGCGGCAGCGTGAGCGCGAAGAACATGTACGAATGGTTCTGAAGATTGCGCCCGACACCCCGCCGATCGTCGATCGGAAACTCATCGCCATGAACGCTTACCAAGACGACCCGAACGCTGCGGTGTTCGCTGCATCCTCGCCACGCCACCTCGACCTCGCCCGGGCGCTGGCGGAGGAGATTCGGAACGGCCGGCCTCCCGTGGGCGGGTTGCTGCCGACAGAGGCCGAGTTGTGCGCGGAGTGGAAACTAAGTCGCTATGCGGTGCGCCAGGCAATTCAGAAGCTTTGCAGCCTGGGTCTGGTGACTCGTCAGGCGGGCGTCGGCACGCGGGTCATGTCCGACCGCCCGCAAACGCGCTACACCCAGTCCATGGACGCCCTGGCGGACCTTGTCTATTACGCGAGGGGAACGACGCTGCAGGTGTCCATGCGCGAGCGGATGTCAGCCAGCGAGGCCGATGCGGACTTGCTGCGCTGCGCGCCCGGGGCGAAGTGGTTGCACATCGGCGGCGTGCGCTACAGCGGCAGCGCCGCGCCTGAACCGATCGCACTCGTCGATATCTATGTCGAGGCGACCTACGGGCAATTGAAAGGGCTCGCAAAGACGTTGGACGCGCCGGTGCACACGATGATCGAAGAGCAGTACGGCATCAAGGTGACGCGGGTTGAACAGGAGTTACAGGGGCTGCTCATCGAGGGGGCCGATGCCGAAGCGCTGCAAGTGCCCAGCGGATCGGCCGGCATGCGCATCGTCCGGACTTACTTCGTGCGTGACAACGTGATCGAAGTGACGACCGGCGTGCATCCCGCAAGCCGCTTCAGCTATTCGATGACTTATCACCTGACGCAGGCGCCCGGCTAGGCAAGGCCAATGCCCGCCGCATCGAGAGCGCCCCTGGACAAGTAATGATGCGAGCCCGCCGGCCCAGTCTTTTGCCTACCAACTCGCGGAGGAAATGACGGACAAGGGTTGGACGAGATGCGCGTTCTATGGCTATGACAAGGCCATGAAAATTTACCCCAAGGGCAGGCCCAAGATGGCGGCCGACGGACGACGTGCGAGCGAAGCGCGCTGTAAGATCACGCTGTAATCCGAGAACGGGCGACCAAAGGCTGGCAGGCGCGACCGAGTCGCTGGAGTTGCAGATCAAGCTGGACCATTGAGGTGTTGCCCGCGGAAAATCTTGCACGCATCGATCGGGCCCGGCTTGATCCGAGCCGGGAGACGGCGACAGTATTCCTGGCTAAGAATTGTGTTGGATCGGCATTGGATTCGCTCAACTCCGAACCTTGCTGCCTGTGGCACAACGGGCTTCCGCACGAGCCGCTATTCCGGCGCCGGTTCGTTCGTCATACTACTTTGCTTCATCAAAGGGAGACGTGACATGAAGAACTCGCCGAAGATCTGGCCGGTGGTTTCCGCACTGACGTTCTCGCTCGCGGGCTGTGCCGCAGGCGGCACGCCGGAAGGCGCCGCGCATCTGAGCACAACCCAATGCCGCGATCTCGCCGCTCTCAGGAACAACGCGCCCATCACGCCCGAGCGCAACCGGAGTGAACTTGCTGCGCTGAAAAAGGCGGGGTACGACCCATCAAGGTTCGACGACCCATACTATCCCGATGATCTGCAAACGGCGCAGCGTCAGGTCGATCGCTGGTATCAGGCGGATTGCCGGTAGGCGCCACCCATCGTCGCAGGGCCTTGGACGTTGATTCATTGTCGAATTAGAAATGGAACAAGAGGGTCACGGCACCATCGGCTTGATGAATGTGTCGGCATTGCAATCGTTCGACCCGCGCTGGAAGCAAGCCCGTCACGCAGAGAAGTGCCCTCGATAGCATCGGCACGACCGTCCGCCGGCAGCCCGCGATGGCATCGGCCGATCCACCTAGAGCGCCCCGATTATAGGGTTCGCAAGAAAGGCATTGTTAGTACGATCTTGCTCATGATCGTCTCCACGCGCGCAGCCGCCAGCGGCGCGCCAGTCGAGAGCTTCCTGACGAGCCAGCACTTCGCGGATGCCGGCATGATCAAGAAGATCCGCCCGGTACCGGCGACCGACGCCGAATTGCTACCCGCACTGCAGATGCTCGCGTACTACGAAGTCAACAAGGCCAAGGGGCCAGGGGAATGGAACATCGCGCTCGCGCCGTTGTCACCCGGTCAGACACAGCCGGACGTGAATCGCTCCAGGTTCGACCAGAATCTTCACGTGAGTGGTTGCGTGGCGCCAGGCGCACTCCGATCAGCATCCGCATCGACGCGGCACGCATGTCTGAGCGACGTCTTAAAGCACAGCCACAACGCAAGCGACCCTACCGATACCGCGCCCAGCACGAGAAACGCGGACGAATACCCAAACCGATGCGCAAGCACGCCGCCGAGCGCCGGACTCAGCGCGGCGCCCACGCCCTGCACCGTCATCACCACGCCCTGCGCGACGTTCACGCGGCCCGTCCCCTGCATCAGCCGCACGACCAGGGCCGGCACCGCGACGCTTTGCAATCCCGCGCCGATGCCGTCGAGCGCCTGCACCGGCCACACGCCCCACGGCGTCATCAGCGACGCCGCGATCACGCCGCGCAGCGGCAGCGCGAGAAACGTCGCGAGAATCACCCACCAGTAGCCGCGCCAGCGAATCAGCCGGCTCGCGACGAGCGCCGCCACGACCATCACCCCTTGCGCGATGACGATCGTCTCGGCCGTGAACGCGCTCGGATCGGCCTGATGCGAGGCGACGACGGCCATCCCGTAGAGCGGCAGCATCGCGGCATTGCCGAGGTGGAACAGCAAAAGCGAGGCAGCCAGCAGCAGAAGCGGCCGGCAGTGCAGCAGGATGCGCAGGCCCTTCGTGTCGGGGTCGTCGTGGGCATCAGATCGAGCGCCGGAATCGAGGCCCCGCGCACTGTCGTGATCGATAGCGTCGCGTCGGATCATCGATACCGCGATCACTGTCAGCACGCCGAACACCGCGCTCAACGCGAACACCGCGCCGAAGCCGAAGCGCCAGCCGAGCCAGCCCGAGAGCGCCGCGCCCGCCACATTGCCGGCGTGATTGGCGACCTGGTTGCGGCCGAACTGCCGGTCGAAGCCGCGCTGGCGCACGATGCCAAGCGTGATGCCCGCCATCGCCGGCCCGAGTGCGGCGCCCGTTACCGCCGTCGCCACTTGCGAGGCCGCCACCGTCCAGTACGCATGCGAGATCCAGAGCAGGCCCGAAGCCAGCGTCGTCATTACGCCTGCGATCACGATCACCGCGCGCTTGTGGCGGGTTGCATCGACGAGCGCGCCCGCCGGTGAACTCGCGAACACGCCCGCGATTCCGCCGATCGTCATGACCGTGCCGATCACGTCCGTGCCCCAGCCGCGCGCTTGCAGAAAGACGCCGAGAAACGGTCCGATGCCCGCCTGCACGTCGGCCATGAAGAAGTTGAGCAGTTCGAGTGCGCGGGCCGGTTTCATTCGACACGACCCTCAGTTGGGAACGCGGATGCATCGGGCGGCGTCATGTCCGCTCCTTCGCTAGACGGGTTCTTCAGCGTCGATCAGGACCGCGCACATGACGGCGACCAGCGCCCAGAACACGGCAAGCTGGCTTGCGAACGAAAGACGCCGGGGTGCGACTTGCATGGCGTTGGGCAGTGAGAGCGGACCCGTCATCTAGCAAGAAGCTTGCCGCGACGTAGCAGAAGTGCCGACATCCCTCACGAATTCGGGTGAGGAGTTTTCTGGAGTTTCGCCGACGTGAGCGAGTGAGAAAACGCTTGCGGTTCCACTCGCTCAATGCGTTCATCGATAATCAGATAACTGAACACCGTGATGAGCGCGTTTGCGCGAACGAAAACCAGCCTTCGCCTTTCCGTCTATCCACACTTCTCGGTGAGATCGAGCGGTTTCGTACGAACAGGCAACGTCGAACTTTTTGACCGCTGATCCGCGCGGTTCAATCAGCGCGGTAACCGCTAAAATTGCGGTTTTAGTCTGGAATACGTGCATGTCTTTTGCCTCGCTTGGCCTGATCGATCCGTTGCTGCTTAATTTGGAGGGCCTCAATTATCAGACACCTACGCCAGTGCAGGCCAAGGCGATTCCTGCTGTGCTCGGTGGCAAGGACGTCATGGCTGCGGCCCAGACCGGCACTGGCAAAACGGCGGGTTTTGCGCTGCCGCTGTTGCAACGGCTGGTGCAGCACGGCCCGGCGGTGTCCAGCAACCGCGCGCGTGTGCTGGTGCTGGTGCCCACGCGTGAACTGGCTGAACAAGTGCTGCAAAGCTTTGTCGATTACGGCAAAGGCCTCGACTTACGATTTCTGGCCGCCTACGGTGGTGTGAGTATCAACCCGCAGATGATGAAATTGCGCAAAGGCGTAGATGTGCTCGTTGCCACGCCGGGCCGTTTGCTGGATCTCCATCGCCAGAACGCGGTGCAGTTTGATCAAGTACAAACGCTGGTGCTGGATGAAGCCGACCGCATGCTGGATCTGGGCTTTGCGCGCGAACTCAACGCCGTCTTTGCTGCCTTGCCCGTTCAGCGCCAGACCCTGCTGTTCTCTGCCACGTTCACCGATGATATCCGCGCCATGGCGGCGAGCATTCTGCGCGGCCCGGTCAATATCAGCGTCAGCCCGCCCAATGCCGCGGCCAGCAAGATCAAGCAATGGGTTGTGCCGGTGGATAAAAGGAACAAGCCTGACCTCTTCATGCACCTTGTGGCTGCGAACAACTGGAAGCACGCGCTGGTCTTCGTCAAAACCCGCAAAGGCGCGGATTACCTGGCGGCCATGCTGGATGAAGCGGGCTATGCGGTCGACACCATCCACGGCGACAAACCGCAACCCGCGCGCCTGCGTGCGCTGGAGCGCTTCAAGACGGGCGAAGTACACATGCTGGTAGCCACCGATGTGGCTGCGCGCGGGCTGGATATCGACGACCTGCCGCTGGTGATCAACGTTGATCTGCCGATCGTGGCGCAAGACTATGTGCACCGTATTGGCCGTACCGCCCGCGCGGGCGCCAGCGGCGCGGCGGTGTCCCTCGTGTGTGCCGATGAAGCGCCGCAACTGGCTGCGATTGAAGCGCTGATCCAGCAAACGCTGGCCCGTGAAGAAGAGCCAGGTTTTGAAGCCGAACACCGCGTGCCGCAAACCAGCGCGACGGGCCAGATCATCAAGAAACCCAAGAAGCCTAAGAAGCCCAAGGTGCCGCAAGCTGCGCCGGGCACCATGCAGGTGCTCAGCAAACAAACGAGGCCGCAGATTGGCGAAAACGGAAGCAAGCCTCGGGCGCAGCGCGCTGAGGCCGCGGGTACAGGCACAAGCTTGTCCAGCGGCAATCCATTCAGCGTGCAAAAGCCGCGCAGCAAACCCGCCAGCAAGCCAGTTGCGGATTCACGCAGACCGGCTGGCAAGCCCGCTGGTGGCCGCAGAAAACGCCAACCCTGATCCGTGGGGATGAGCAACGCCGGGGATCGAGTGATCGACATCAACATCCGGGGCGTATTCGCTACGACCAAGGCTGCGCTCAAGCATCTGAGTGATGGGGAGTCGATCAGCTAACGGAGCCGGCTCTCCATTAACCACCCCGTACGGTCATCAGGCCGCGCCGGTGCGGTTCGCAGGCGTGGCCCGCGTCTGGCTCGCTTATCGCGAGACATGATTGCCACTGCGCTGGAATATCAATTTGGTGTGCCGCCTTGCGCGCCTACGTTCATCAAGCGAACCTCGATCTGCGGCGGGCGCCCGTCAATTATCGGCTTAGGGCGGCCTGGGCCCGTTGCAACCACTCGCTGTTATGCTCGCGGGCGTGGCGCGGCCAATGCCTGGCATCGTGCACAATCTCAGCGTAAAGTTCGCGGGCACGCTGGCGATCGGCCTCGTTGGGCTGCACCGCTAGCCAATCGGCGTACAGGCAACGGGGTGCAGCGTCGCTTGCGCTCGCGAGCGCAATCTCGAACGCGGCGCGTGTGCCTGGCGCGCCAATCGCGTCCAAGGCCCGTGCATACAGCAAGGCAGGCTCCGGCTGCCGGCGGGCGAGAGGATCGGCGGCGAACAGTTTTTCCAGCGCGTCCTGCGTGGCCGAAGCATTGCCGTTGGCAAACTGCGCACGCGCCAGCCCTTGGAGTAAGGCCGGATCGGATGAGAACGGCCCGCTGGCCGCCGCTTGGTAATGCTCCAGGGCCTCGGCGGCATTTCCTGCATCCAGCAGCGCTGCAGCCAACCGCATGCGATGCGCGACGGTCGGCGCGCGATCGAAATCCGTGCGCGCCTCCCGCACCGCTCGGTTGGGATCGACAAACCGCGAGATGGCCCTCGTTGCCGCCCTTGCCCCACGCGACTGGCGCAGGGAGGGCAAGTAAATGACAAAGAAGTAGACCGCACTACCAAGGCCAGGGAAAAGAAACAGGATCAGCATCCAGTACATGTTCTGCTGGGTGCGCACGGCATGCACCGCAAAGAACAAGGCGATGATGACGTAAAGGCTGATTCCGAAGATACGCATTTACGAGAAGGTCAGTTGCGGGGCGTTGCTGACGGTACGTCAGCGAAACGGCAGTGCGCTATTGTGACAGAAGCGCGCTACCGACATTTTGGTGCTCGACGATCTCGCGATGGCACCGATGTCCGATCCGGCGCGGCGTGATCTGCTCGAGGTGCTCGATGACCGGTACGGTTCGCACTCGACGATCGTCACGAGCCAGATTTTACGAGTTCGGGCTCGTAAAATCTGTAATGCGCTCATCAGCTTTATGCGGAGTCCGATGGTACGAACCCCGCTTTCATCAGGCTTTAGTGGCTTTCCGTCTCTGCATAATCGTTGCAGAGGCCAGCGCCGCAACCAGCTTGTCCGCGGCTTTGAAGCGGCCGGAACGCAGCTTTGGCGCCGCGACAGATTCGAGCGCTTCCAACTTCACGGAATGGTCGATGCGAGTATACATTTCCGTGGTCTGCATGCTCGCATGGCCGAGCCATAGAGAGACCTTCCGCAAGTCTTCTGTCGCCTGCAAGACCGTAAGTGCGCAGGTATGTCTCAGCACATGCGGAGACCCGACACGCGCCGACGCGATCCGGGATCGGCTCGTTCACAACGCCCATCGACTCACGCTCGCCGGCGAGTCGATGCGCAAACGCCGAAATGGTTTGACCAGCAAGGAAGTGTCGGAGTAAAAACGCTCAGACCCGCAGCGTTCGCTTACTCGTGGAATGCGCGTTCGGATAACCGTGGATTGCACGTTCGCTTACGCCTGGAATGAGCATTAGGTTTGCGTGGGATACGCACTCTCTCTATCGGAGGTACGACGGGCATGATCACTTACTACATGTTGGGCGGCGGCAAGCGGCTCTGCGACATCGTCTTTGCCGGCAGCCACGACGCGGGCATCACGGGCGGCGACGCCAACGTCCAGACCCAGGACCTCGAAATCTTCGAGCAGGCCAAGGCCGGCGTGCGCCTATTCGACCTGCGGATCGCGGCAACCAAGAGTTCGACTCTGTCCTCCTCGCCGGTGTTGCTGAAGGCCTTCCATGCCGACCCGAAGCTGATGCACCAGAAGGATAAGAAGGACAAGATCGTCTTCGACCTGGGCGGCAGGAAGGCTGACGTCACCACCACCAAGCTGCCGCTTGACGGCGCGTTCGGCATGCGGCTCGTGGACATGCTGAAACAGGCGAAGGAGTTCGTCAAATACAACGGCAGCGAATTCCTGCTCCTGAAGTTCGACAAATGCACGAACTGGACCATCATCGCGGAGATCTGCGCGCGGGAGCTTGGCAACGCTCTCTTCACAGGCACGGGCAGCCTCAACGAGAAGACGCTCGACCAGCTGAAGAAGCACGTCGTCGTGCTCTTCACCCCGAAGGGCATCGCCGAAGTCGCCGGCCAGGGCTACCTTTCGTCGACCGGGATCTGGGGTTGCAAGCGCCTCGCGGACGGCACCGGCTACGGCAGCGGCTACGACGGGCTGCAATATGTCGGCAAGGGCGGCACGAACGCCTTGAACGGCGACAGCGACATGGGCAAGATCGCGTCCAACATCGAGAAGCAAGGTGAGCTGATGCAGATCGGCGCCCTCAACTCCGACCCCAGGGTGATGGGGATGATGTACTGGACGACCACCGGCCTGAAGCGGAGCATCCGGGAGCGCAACTCGACCATGTGGGGGGCGGACAACCGTCCGACCGCGCTCACCGAGCTGTGGATGGCCGGCTTCGGCGAGGCGATCACATCGCGGCTGCCGACCTACGTCTCGTCGACCGACTACACGAACGGTGTCGCGCTGAAGGCCTTCATGCCCAACATCGTCATGATCGATTTCGCCGACATCGACAAGGGCAAGTTCATCTTCGAATTGAACATGAAGGCGAGCACGGAGCTCACTCAGACCGCACGCAAGATCGCGCAGGCGCGCAAGCTGGCGCAGGGCCAGGGCGGCGGCCGGCGCCAGCAGCGGGTGGGTCTGTTCTGAGTTCCACCGGCCCCGGATAGTGGAGACCGGCAACTTCGCGGTCAATTGCTTCCCCAGGACTGGCCGGCCGCAGCGGCGCGAGCTCCGGCAGCGTCCGCTTGGCTTTGCGATGCTTGCGCTCCAAGAGAGCGTGCCGTTCTGAGCAAGCTGCTCGAGGCCCAAGCGTCGTCGCCAGGCTCAAGATTCCTCCCAGGCGCCTCGCTTCAACACCGTGCGTCGATGGTCATCTGTGCATGGGGCTCACCCGAAGCTGCTGCGTCGCGGGCATTCGAGAAAGGACGAGAACGTCTGAGAGCCTTGAGCGGCGGAAGGCAGCAGGAGTCGAACCTACCAGGGAGCGGCTGACGCCCCCTACTGAGTTTGAAGCTCAGCCGCACCACCGGATACGGATGCCTTCCTGCGGAGAAACGTGTCGCGCTTCAAAGTCTGCGCTTCAAAGCCCGAAAGTCAGATCAACTCCTGCCAGCGACTATCGACGCGCAACACATGCATGTCGCGGTGGAAGCGAGTATATCCAACGCGGTCGAAGAACTCCAAAACCTGAATCGCGCGCTTGCGACCGAGCGCGCTCGCATCGCGAAATGGCGCCGCGCCGATCTCGCCGTCGTGCCCGCTCGCCTCCGACGCGATGAGCCGCGCAAGTTCGCGAATCGCGTCGCGATGATAGAAGAGATCGCGCACGACCTGGAACACCTCGCCCTGCCGCGCGAGCTTGCGCAGCAACTGCCGCACCCGTTCTTCCGCGACGCCATGCGTGCCCGCGAGATCGCGCACCCAGGGCGGATCGAAACGCCCTCGTTCGATAGACACGAGCAGCGCATCGGCGAATGCGCGTTCGTCGGCATCGAGCGTGACAGTGTGCGCCGCCAAATGCAACCACGGACCGCTGCGCACAATCGACCGCTCGTCGACCGCTGCGTCGACGAGCGCGCGCCACAGCGCATCGGAGACGAGCGGCGCCGCGATGCGTCGCAGGCGCGCCGTGTCCGGCCCCTGCTCGTCGGGCGAACGCGCATGGAACGCACTCAATGCGTCGATCAAACGCGCCTTCAACGCATCCCAGCGCGCGGCCGCGATGAACAGCGCATCATCGGGCAGCGGCACGACATGCGTGCCCTGCGGCAGTGCCAGCGCAGCCGCCGGCATGCCGCTCAGATGTTCGAGCAGCGAGCGCCGCATGCCACTCGGCGCGTGCGCGAGCAAGCCGTCGATACGGCCGGCCTCAAGCATCATATGCAGCGCATCGAGCCATGCGCGCCGCTCGGGCGTGCGCCGCTTTCTTGTGGGACCGAACGGATCGAGCACACGGCCGCCGCCCACCGTACGGCTCGCTTGCGCGTTGCGCACGATGAAGCGATCGCCGGGCAGCGCGCACACCGATTTGTCGAACACGAGTTGCACGCGCGCGGTAGCGCCTGCAGCGAGCGTGTCGCCATCGAGCAGCGCGACGTGCGCGACCTGATGCGTCGTGCCGAGATGCACATGCAGCGGCGCCCAGTGCGTAAGGCTGAAGTCCGCATCGGGCAGCAGCGTGAGTTCGGTTTCGATACGCTCCGACGTCGCGCCGAGCCGCGCATCGACGATCCAGTCGCCGCGCGCGATTGCATCCTTGTCGATGCCCGCGAGATTCAGCGCGCAACGCTCGCCCGCGCGGCCCGTCTGCGCCGCGCGATTCTGCGCGTGGATGCTGCGCACGCGCACGGGTTTGCCCGCGGGCGCGAGCAGCATCGTATCGCCGACGTTCACGCGTCCCGCGAACACCGTGCCCGTGACGATCGTGCCCTGCCCGCTCAAGGTGAACACGCGATCGACGGCGAGCCGGAAAAGGCCGTCGTCGCGGCGCATGCGCCAGCGCGCGGCTGCTTCGCGCAGATGCGCGTCGAGCGCGGCGACGCCGGCGTCGTCATCCCGCGTGGCGTTGGTGTCGAAGAGCGGCGCGTTCTTCAGTGTGCTCGTCGCGAGCCACGCCTTGATCTCTTCGCGTACTTCCTTCAAGCGCCCGGCGTCGACGCGATCGATCTTGGTCACCGCGATCGCGCCCTGCGTCACGCCGAGCAATTCGAGGATCGCGAGATGCTCGCGCGTTTGCGGCATCACGCCGTCGTCGGCGGCGATCACGAAAAGCGCGTAGTCGATGCCGCACGCGCCCGCCGCCATCGTATGCACGAGCTTTTCATGGCCGGGCACGTCGATCAGGCCGAGCACGTTGCCGTCGTCGAGCGGCACGTACGCATAGCCGAGTTCGATCGAAATGCCGCGTGCCTTCTCTTCCTTCAGCCGATCGGTATCGACGCCCGACAGCGCGCGCACGAGCGTCGTCTTGCCGTGGTCGATGTGCCCCGCCGTTCCTACGATCATTCGCGAGCACCCTTCGCTTGCAACTGAGCGATGAATGCCGCTTCGTCGGCGGGTTCGAGACACCGCATGTCGAGTCGCAAGGCGTCGTCGGCAACGCGGCCGATCACCGGGCGGGGCAGTTCACGCAGGATCTTTTCGAGGCGGTTGATCTGGCGTCCCGCACGCTTGCCGCTTGCAAGCCGGATCGCGAGGCCGTAGCTCGGCAGCACGTCGACGGGCAGCGCGCCGCTGCCGATCTGGCTGAACATCGGTTCGACCGTGATCGAGAATTCTTCGCCGATCGCGTGCAGCAACGCGGGCGCGACGCGCTCGGCGGTGTTGCGCATGTCGTCGGCGGGACGCGTGAGCAGGCGCAGGGTAGTCAACCGCTCGCGCAGGAACTCGGGCGCGCGATAAAGACGCAGCACCGGTTCGAGCGCGGCAAGCGTCAACTTGCCGACCCGCAGCGCGCGCTTCAACGGATGCTTCTTGATCTTCGCGATCAGGTCCGCGCGCCCGACGATCAGGCCCGCCTGCGGGCCGCCGAGCAGCTTGTCGCCGCTGAACGTGACGAGGTCCGCGCCGCCTTCGATCGTTTCGCGCACGGTGGTCTCGCGTGGCAGGCCCCACTGCGCCAGGTCGACGAGCGTGCCGCTGCCGAGATCGACCGCGACCGGCACCCGGCGCGCCTTCGCGAGCGTCGCGAGTTCGTTGAGCGCCACTTCCTTCGTGAAGCCGCTGATCGCGTAGTTGCTGCAATGGACCTTCATCAGCAGCGCCGTTCGCTCGCCGATGGCTTCGTCGTAATCCTTCAGATGCGTGCGGTTCGTCGTGCCGACTTCGCGCAGCCGGGCGCCCGCGCGGCTCATGATGTCGGGGATGCGAAACGCGCCGCCGATCTCGACGAGTTCGCCGCGCGACACGATCACTTCCTTCTTCGAAGCCAGCGCCGACAGCACGAGCAGCACTGCGGCCGCGTTGTTGTTGACGACCGTGGCGGCTTCGGCGCCGGTGAGTTCGCAGATGAGGTCGTCGATCAGGTCGTCGCGGTCGCCGCGGCTGCCGCTCGCGAGATCGAATTCGAGATTCGCCGGGCGCGTCAGCACCTCGACGACCGACTGCACGGCCTCGTCCGGCAGCAGCGCCCGGCCGAGATTCGTATGGAGAACGGTGCCCGTCAGATTGAAGACGCTGCGAATCCTGCTGCGTTCGCGCTCCACAAGCGCCGCGCCCACCGATTGCACGAGCCGGGCTTCGTCGAGTGCTTCGACCAGGGCGCGGCCCGCCTGCGCATCGCGGCGCCAGTCGTCGAGCATGCGGCGCAGTGCGGCGAGCGCCTGCGTGCGCCCGTATTGCGCCACCAGCGGTGCCATTCCCGCCGACGTCATCACCCGCTCGACCGATGGCACCCGCGCCATCAGCGACTTCAATTCGATACTGGTTACTTCGCTCACTCGACGTACCCCGTTTTGTGCACACCCGGTGCGAACGCTTATTCCAGGTCCTGATTTTCGCCGGCTTGTTCCGGCCAGAGCCACGGATGCGGCGACGCCCGCCGATAACCCTCCTCGCCCATCAGCAGATCGAGCGTAAGGCTTGCGAGATCATCGGCGAACGGCTCGAAATCGTAGGCCTTGTTCTGGTATCCGATCTTGCGGTACGTGCCGCACTCGTCACACGATTCGGCCTTTAGCCAGGCATCCCTGGCCTGCTGGTCCTTCGTTTGCTGGTCGGCGTCGGCGGCGCCGAGCGCGTGATACGCGATGCCCTTGGTCGAATCGCAATTCGAGCACTTCGAGCGGACCATGTGCCATTCGGTGGCGCACAGGCCGCATTGCAGGAATCGATAACCCTCGTACGCGCCGCCGATCCGCACGACGCTCGCGACCGGATGCGAGCCGCAGACGGGGCACAGGCCGGGTGTGTCGAGATACGGCACCTGCGACTTGTCGATGCGGCTCGCGAGGTCGGTCCATACGACTTGCAGCGCGGCGGCGATGAACGGCGCGCCCGCCGGATCGACCTCGGCGAAACGCTCGGCGAAGATGGCGTCGGCCTGGGCGTCGAGCGTTTGCGCATCGAGCGCGCGCAGGTTCGCGATCAGTTGCGCGAGCGGCGGGGTGAGCGGGCCGGCCGCCTCGATCGTGTCGAGCAGTTTCAGCAGCACGTCGCGCCAGGCCGGGTCGCGCACGCCGGAAAGCGCGGGGATCAGCGGCATCGAATGCTGCTGGGCGCTCGCGATCAGTTCGGCGCTCGGTGGAGTTGCTTCGAAGCCGGTGAGCACGCGTTGTTGCGCGTCGGCGAGCGCGGCCATCAGGCGCAGATAGCCCGCGATCGGATTGGCGGCGTCGGCGAGCGCACGCAGGCGCGCGGCGCGGGCCGGGAAAACCGCCGCGCGTTCCGGCGTGCGAATGCGCGGAATCGCCGAAGGGTCGAGCGATGAAATCTGCTCGGGTTCGAGAACGCGTTGGACCACGGATGACCTCGGCAGACGAAATCGGCTACGCGGGCATGGAACGGTCGACGCCCGTTGCCTTAAATAACTGTGCAGAAAGAATACCAGCTTACGCCCGGCCGGCGAGCCGGGTCTACAGGGCGTGCCATCGCCGGATGCATTGCGCGACAAGTCGATTACCATGACCAATCCTGAAAGCGATGATCACGCTCCACAAGCCTGCCAGACACCACGAGGACAGCTTGATAGACCCTCCCACGCAATGCCACGTGCGGACCGCCTGCATCGACGACGTGCCGGATGTCGCCAGCATCCACGTCCGGTCATGGCGTGCCGCCTACGTCTCGATCTTGCCAGCCGAATATCTGAACGGACTTAGTGTCGCGAGGCGAACTGAAGTCTGGACGCGAGTCGTCAAGCAGGGTAAGCCTAACCTGATCCTGGCCGTCAAAGGGTCCTCCGCGCTGGGCTTCGCCGCATGGGGTGCTTCACGCGACGCCGACGCAACTCAGTCAGTTGCTGAAGTCGAGGCATGCTACGTCGACCCTGACCACTGGCGAACGGGCGCCGGACGCGCACTGTTTCAAGTACTGAAGCGGGCAGCGGAAGAACAGCGCTTTCAGCGTGTCACCGTGTGGGTATTGGAAGAGAACTACCCTGCACGGCGCTTCTACGAAGCACATGGCTTCCGGCATGAAGACAGAAAAAGGCAACTGACTATCGGCGGGCAAAGCGTCGAAGAGCATCGGTACGTATGCGATATCGGTTAGGTAGTCAGTTAGTTCGATCAACCGGGCACACGTAAAAACGCCGCCCGATTTGAGGCGGCGCTTTTACGGCGCCCCGAGAACCCTACTTCCCGATCACCTCCCTGAACCACCGCGGATGGTGCTTGCGCGCCCACCCATACGTAACCGTCCCGCGCGTCATCGCCCCGATCGACCCCTTGACCCAAAGCGCAGCATAGATGTGCACGATGATCCCCACGATCAGCACGAAAGCCGCTGCCGCATGCACCACCGACGCGAGCCGAATGACGCCAATCGGAAAATAGAACGAGAAGTAGCGCCGCCAGATCACGATCCCACTCGCCAGCAGCAGGAACAGACACACGACCATCGTGAAGAACAGCAGCTTCTGTCCCGCGTTATAGCGGCCGATTTCCGGCAGCCGGTCCTCGCGATTGTTGAGCACGTCGTCCATCTGCTTCATCCACTGCACGTCGTTCCTGTCGAGATAGTTGTGATGCCAGAACCGCAGCATCAGGATCAGGAACGACAGGAACATCGCCACACCGATGAATGGATGCAGTATCCGCGTCCACTGTCCGCCGCCGAGCACGAAATAAAGCCACGACATCGCCGGATGAAACATCGCGAGCCCCGACGACGCGAGCAGCACGAACGTGATCGACGTGATCCAGTGGTTGCTGCGCTCGTTCGGCGTGTAGCGGACGATCAGACGATTGCCCTCGACGTCTCTCAGCTCAGGGTCGCCATCGTGCTTCAGGTCATCGTGCTTCATCTGGACGCTCCTCTTTGCGCGCGCGGCGTGCTTCGTCGGCTTCCTGCTGCGCTTCCCGTTCCTCTTCCGCCGTCACCTCGTTCGGACCGATCCGCGTGTAGTGGAAGAACCCCGCCACCGCCGCCACCGCCATTCCGGCGAGCGCAAGCGGCTTCGCGATTCCCTTCCACAGCGAGACCAACGGACTGATGTGCGGATTCTCGGGCAAGCCGTGATACAGCGTCGGCTTGTCCGCGTGGTGCAGCACATACATCACATGCGTGCCGCCGACGCCCGCAGGGTCGTACAGCCCGGCGTTCTGGAAGCCGCGTTCCTTCAGGTCCTCGATACGGTCCGATGCCTGCTGCTTCATGTCCTCCTTGGTGCCGAACATGATCGCGCCGGTCGGGCAGGTCTTCACGCAGGCCGGTTCCTGCCCGACCGCGACGCGATCGGAGCAGAGCGTGCACTTGTACGCGCGATGATCCTGCTTCGAGATGCGCGGCACGTTGAACGGGCAGCCCGTCACGCAGTAGCCGCAGCCGATGCAGTTCTCTTCATGAAAATCGACGATGCCATTCGTGTACTGAACGATCGCCCCCGGCGACGGACACGCCTTCAGACACCCCGGGTCCTCGCAATGCATGCAGCCGTCCTTGCGGATCAGCCATTCGAGATCGCCCGCCTCGTTCTCGTATTCGGAGAACCGCATGACGGTCCACGAATGCTCGGTCAGGTCGCGCGGGTTGTCGTACACGCCGATCGAATCGCCCACTTCATCGCGCAGGTCGTTCCACTCCATGCAGGCCGTCTGGCAAGCCTTGCAGCCGATGCACTTCGACACGTCGATCAGTTTCGCGACGGTCCCCGTCACAGGCACGCGAATCTGCGGCGAGGGCGTCGTGGTGGCGGAGACGCGTTTGATATCCAGTGATTGCAGCGCCATCTCTGCTCCCCTATGCCTTCTCGACCTTGACTAGGAACGACTTGAATTCGGGCGTCTGCGAATTCCCGTCGCCCACGGAAGGCGTCAGCGTATTGACGAGATAGCCCGGCTTCGTGAGTCCCTTGAAGCCCCAGTGCAATGGAAGGCCGACCGTCTGCACTTTCCTTCCCTCGATCATCAGCGGCTTGATTCGCTTGGTAACGACCGCGACCGCCACGATATGCCCGCGATTGCTCGACACCCTCACGCGGTCCCCCGCGACCACGCCCACTTCCTTCGCCAGGTCTTCGCCGATCTCGACGAACTGCTGCGGCTGCACGATCGCATTGAGCCGCGCGTGCTTGGTCCAGTAGTGGAAATGCTCGGTCAGGCGATATGTGGTCGCCGTATGCGGGAAGTCCTTCGCCGTGCCGAACGCGGCGCGATCGTCCGGGAACACGCGCGCTGCCGGATTGCTGACGGCCTGCTTGTTGTCCGGATAGAGCGGGTTGTAGCCGAGCGGATTCTCGAACGGTTCGTAGTGCGCGGGGAACGGACCTTCGTTCATGCCGTCGCGGGCGAAGAAGCGCGCCACGCCTTCGGGGTTCATGATGAACGGGTTCATGCCGTTTTCAGGCGGCTCGTCCGCCTTGAAGTCGGGAATGTCGGAGCCGGTCCAAGCCTTGCCGTTCCACGCGATCAGCTTGCGGGTCGGGTCGAACGGCTTGCCGCTCACGTCGCACGAGGCGCGGTTGTAGAGAATGCGCCGGTTCGCCGGCCACGCCCACGCCCAGCCGAGCGTCTGGCCGATGCCCGTCGGATCGGAGTTGTCGCGCCGGCCCATCTGGTTGCCCGCCTGCGTCCACGCTCCGCAGAAGATCCAGCAGCCCGACGACGTCGAGCCGTCGTCGCGCAGTTGGGCGAAGCTCGCCAGTTGCTCGCCCTTCTTCGCGATGACCTTGGTCTTGTCGGCGGCGTCGGTCACGTCGGCGAGCGCGCGGCCGTTGAACTCCATCGCGATTTCCTCGGGCGTCGGGCTTTCCGGGTCCGCGTACGGCCAGCTCATCTTGAGGATCGGATCGGGATACTTGCCGCCCTTGTCCTTATACGCCTGACGAATGCGCAGCCACAGCCCCGACATGATCTCGAGATCGCTCCTCGCCTCATACGGCGCCTGTGTGCCCTGCCAGTGCCATTGCAGCACGCGGCTGGAACTCACGAGCGAGCCGCGCTCTTCAGCGAAGCAGGTGGTCGGCAGGCGAAACACTTCAGTTTGGATCTTCGACGAATCCACGTCGTTGAACTCGCCGAAGTTCTTCCAGAACTCGGAGGTCTCGGTGGCGAGCGGGTCCATGATGACGAGCCACTTCAGCTTCGACAGCCCAAGGCCGATCTTCGCCTTGTTCGGCGCCGCCGCGAGCGGGTTGAAACCCTGCGCGATGTAGCCGTTCATCTTGCCCTGCGCCATCAGCTCGAAGACTTGCAGCATGTCGTAGGACTTGTCGAGCTTGGGCAGATAGTCGAAGCCGAAGTTGTTCTCGGCGGTGGCGTTGTCGCCCCACCACGACTTCATGAAGCTCACATGGAACGCGCGATAGTTCTTCCAGTAGCTCAACTGGTTCGGCCGCAGCGGCTGGGTGGCGCGCTTCGTGATGAAGGCCTCGTAGTCCTGCTCGGCTTCCATCGGCAGCGTCATGTAGCCGGGCAGCAGGTTCGACATCAGGCCGAGGTCGGTCAGGCCCTGGATGTTCGAGTGCCCGCGCAGCGCGTTCATGCCGCCGCCCGCGATGCCGATGTTGCCCAGCAGCAACTGCACCATCGCGCCGGTGCGGATCATCTGCGCGCCGACCGAGTGATGCGTCCAGCCGAGCGCATACAGGATCGTGCCCGCGCGCCCAGGCACCGCCGTCGAGGCGAGCGTCTCGCAGACCTTCAGGAATTTGGCCTTGGGCGAGCCGCACGTCCTCTCGACCTGCTCGGGCGTGTAGCGCGAGAAGTGCTGCTTCATCAGGTTATAGACGCAACGCGGATGCTGCAGCGTGGGATCGACCTTGGCGAAGCCGTCGTCGCCGCGCTCGTAGTCCCAGCTCGTCTTGTCGTAGTTGCGCTTGTCCGCGTTATAGCCGGAGAAGAGGCCGTCATTGAATACGAAGTCCTCGCGCACGATGAACGGGAAGTCCGTGTAGTTCTTCACGTACTCGTGCTGGATCTTGTCGTTCGTGAGCAGATAGTTGATCACGCCGCCAAGGAACACGATGTCCGTGCCGGTGCGGATCGGCGCGTAGAAATCCGCCACCGATGCCGTGCGCGTGAAACGCGGGTCGACCACCATCAGCCGCGCCTTGCGGTGCGCCTTGGCCTCGGTCACCCACTTGAAGCCGCACGGATGCGCTTCTGCGGCATTGCCGCCCATCACCAGAATGACGTCCGCGTTCTTGATGTCGACCCAATGGTTCGTCATCGCTCCACGGCCAAACGTCGGGGCAAGACCTGCCACCGTCGGGCCATGTCAGACACGCGCCTGGTTGTCGAACGCGAGCATGCCGAGGCTGCGCACCGTCTTGTGCGTGAGGTAACCGACTTCGTTGCTGGCGGCTGATGCGGCCAGCATGCCGGTGGTCAGCCAGCGGTTGACCTTCTTGCCGTCTTCGGTCGTCTCGACGAAATTCGCGTCGCGGTCTTCCTTCATCAGCACGGCGATGCGATCGAGCGCGTCGTCCCACGAGATGCGCTTCCACTCGCTCGATCCCGCCGCGCGGTACTCGGGATACTTCAGGCGGCTCGGGCTGTGAATGAAGTCGATCAGCGACGCGCCCTTCGGACACAGCGTGCCGCGATTGACCGGATGATCGGGGTCGCCTTCGATATGGATGATGCTCGACTTCGCGTTCTTCGCGTTGTCACCGAGGCCGTACATCAGGATGCCGCAACCGACGGAGCAGTACGGACAGGTGTTGCGCGTTTCGGTGGTGCGCGACAGTTTGTACTGGCGGACCTCGGCGAGCGCGGGCGCCGGCGAGAAGCCCATCAGGGCTAGACTCGATCCGGCGAGCGTACTCGCGGAGACCTTCAGGAACTGGCGCCGGGACATGTGCAACATGGCCGCCTCGGTCGTTATGTGGGGGGTGAATGAATTATAGGGGCATCATTCGGGCTTCGTCGGGGCATGCATTAGAGTATTTCCCCGCATGTGACGAGACTCGAAGCGTGAGCCGGAGAGTGTGCGGGCGGACGCGTGCGTCGCGCGGTAAATCGGCCTGGGCAAATTGTTCCGCGCGGTACAAAGTTCGCTTGCGCGTTCTTCGGGTGTCCGTTAAATGTCCTATGTGTGCGGGGCAGCCGCATCGTCAGCGAGCGCACAGACGTTCGTTCTGGAACGGATCGTGCTCGAAGGACCACACTTAGTTCAGACGAACATCAAATCCACCAAGAAACAGAGGTCCGTGATGAGCACCCTGTCCACGCAAAAAATCGAGGCCGCCGTGAAGAAGGACGCCTCCTGGGTCGTCGGCGCGCTCAAGCAGTTCGGCGAGGACCGCTGCGCCGCGATGGCCGCGAGCATCGCGTTCTACTCCGCCTTCTCGCTTGCGCCGACGCTCGTGATGGTGATCGCCGTCGCCGGCTGGGTGTTCGGCGCCGAAGCCGCGCGCGGGCAACTCTTCCATCAGGTCAATGGCCTGATCGGCGACCAGGCGGCGGCGGGCGTGCAAAGCATCGTCGAGAATGCGCATCGCAGCGGCGGGACCGGGATTGCCGCGATCATCTCGTTCGTGCTGCTCGCGGCCGGCGCATCGGCGACGTTTTCGTCGCTCAATACCGCGCTCAATCTTGTCTGGCCCGTGACCGGTGACCAAAAGTCGAGCGTATTCGCGCTGGTCCGCGTGCGGCTGATCTCGTTCGGTCTCGTGCTTGGCGTCGCGTTCCTGCTGATCGTGTCGCTCGTGCTCGATACCGCGATCCAGGCCGTCGGCATGTGGTTGTGGGGGAATTCGCCGTTCGTGATCATCGGCGACATCGTGCAGCTCGTGGCCGGGCTCGCGATTCTCTCGGTCGCGTTCGGCGCGCTGCTCAAACTCCTGCCCGACGCGAAGGTGGAATGGCGCGACGCGCTCGTCGGCGGCGTCATGTCGGCCGTGCTGTTCTCGGCGGGCAAGAAGCTGTTCGCGTTTTATCTGACCCATGCCGGCACGGCCAGCGCGTTCGGCGCGGCCGGCTCGCTCGCGGTCCTGCTGATGTGGCTTTACTTCTCGGCGGCGGTTTTGCTGCTGGGCGCCGAATTTTCCGCGGCCCGCGCGCGCATGCACGATCCGCGCGGCGCATGGGGCATGCAGAACGGCCGCGTGCCGCCCGGCAGCCGTGCGAAAATCGGCTCGCTGCTGGCGGGCTCGACCCGTGAGGCCGCCGCCACGGCAACCGGCGACGCACCCGCCGTTCCCGTCAATGCGCGTCGCTCGATCGGCGCGCGCAGCGGCCGCACGCAGCAACTGACACAAGAGGCCCGCAAGAAGGTATCGGCATTGAGCCGGGCGCTCGCGCTCTCGCGCACGGTCGTGCGCGCCGAGACCACGGCCACCCGCGCCGCCGCCGACGCGCTGATCGGTGCCGGCCGCAAGGCAACCCAGGCCAACGAACTGGTGCGGCGTCATCCGTGGCGCGCGGTCCTCCTCGCGGCGAGCGCGGGCGTGGCGGTCGCGCTGCTTTCCAGCCGTGAATCGCCCCGTCCCGCCGATAGCGATCGCAACGTCTGATCACGCTCTTTCCGGGCGGCATTCGCGTGGAATGCATTTGTTACCAAAGGTAACGACAATCCGCCTAATCAATATATAAGCCGAGTTGCGGGCGGCACCATTCCGCTGCCCCAACGGAACTTTTCACGAGCGGTTTTGTCATCTCGAATTCATCTAATCGACAGCCTGAAAGCCTTTACAGACGGACCTCTCAGGAAGTGTCTGTTTTTTGAGACAGTCAATTTTTTTCATTTCTTAAGTTTTGAAACACTGCGTTATTCTCTGCGCCGGTAACAACGATTTTAATCATTCGCGTGGAGAATTCGATGAAACGACTCGCACTGACGTCCCTCTCGCTGGCCCTGCTCGGCACAGCCGGCGCAGCACAAGCACAATCGAGCGTAACGCTGTATGGCGTCATCGACGCAGGTCTCTCGTATGTCAGCAACGCTGACCAAGCGGGCAACCATCGGTGGGGCACGCAAAACGGCACCCTGTCGGGCAGTCGTTGGGGCCTGAAGGGTCAGGAAGACCTGGGCGGCGGCCTGAAGGCGATTTTCCAGTTGGAAAACGGCTTTGACCCGGGCACGGGCCAGTTGAACCAGGGTGGCCGCGAATTCGGCCGTCAGGCGTTCGTGGGCGTGACCGGCGACTCCTGGGGTACGGTGACTTTGGGTCGCCAATACGACCCGTCCGTCGACATGGTTCAGGGCATCACGGGTGACAACTACTGGGGCTCCACGGGCGCCACGCCTGGCGACGTCGACAACTACGACAACACGCTGCGCGTAAGCAACGCCGTCAAGTACGTTTCGCCGAACTTCGCCGGCTTCCAGTTCGAAGGTTTGTATGGCTTCAGCAACCTGACCACGACAGGCCAAGGCCAGACGTGGTCGGGCGCGGCGTCGTACACCAACGGCCCTCTCGCCTTGGCGGCCAGCTACTTGTACGTGAACAACCCGAGCGCAGGCCGTCCGACCCCCGCTGGCGGCGGTTGGAACAGCCCGTCGTCGGATAGCCTGTTCCAGACTCCGATCAACATCGGCTACCAGACGGCCAAGGCCATCGGTATTGCCCGCGCTGCAGGCCAGTACGCGATCGGACCGTTCACGTTCGGCGCTTCGTACAGCAACGCGCAGTACAAGAACGATGGTAATTCGCTCTTCACCCAGTACGAGAAATTTGATATCGGCAACGGTTTCGTGAACTGGCAGCTTTCGCCGGCGTTGCTGCTGGGCTTGGGCTACACGTACACGCATGCTCACGGCGATACGTCGGCAACGTACAACCAGGTCAACATCGGCGCGGATTACTCGCTGTCGAAGCGCACCGACTTGTACACGACGGCTGCATGGCAGCACGCAAGCGGTACGCAGAAGAATGCGGACGGCACGACGACCTCGACCGCGCAAGCTTCCGTCGCCGACTTTGGCTACTTGAGCGGCAGCAGCCACCAGGAAATCGTGATCGTCGGCATCCGCCACAAGTTCTAAAGCCGATTGGGCGCGGCGCTTCGGCGGCGCGCTTGTCGAGCGCGATTGCAGCACCCGAAACCAGCCATCGGCTCCGCCGATGGCTGGTTTTTTTATGTGCTTCGGGGGATGAGTCGCTGACGCCGGCCTGAACCGGCAATGCGCGGCTGATGAGCGCCGCCGGGTTGCCCGGCGGCCAGCCGTTGAACGCCTATTGCTGCGATGCGCCCGTATCGATCTGCGCAAGCGTCTGCGCAGGCGCCTCGGGACACGGCAAATCGCCGATCACGAGACGCGGCACGCTCGATGCCTGCTCGCGCGGCCGCAGCGGCACGTCGGAGGGATCGGTCCACGCCGGGTTCGGAATCTCGCCGAAGATCTGCCGCAGCCGTTCACCCCAGGTGCGATGGATCATCTGGAAATACTCGCTGTCATTGTCGAGCGACGCGAAACGCGTGACGCGCAGCGAGTCCTTCTCATAGACGAGCAGGTCGAGCGGCAAGCCCACCGACAAATTGGAGCGCAGCGTCGAGTCCATCGAGATGAGCGCGCATTTCGCAACTTCGTCGAGCGACGTGGTGGGCGTGATCACGCGATCGATGATCGGCTTGCCGTACTTCGACTCGCCGATCTGGAAATACGGGCTCACGCGCGTCGATTCGACGAAATTGCCTGCCGCGTAGATCATGAAGAGCCGCGGGGCCTGCGTGCCGATCTGGCCGCCCAGAATGAAGCAGCAATTGAAGTCGACGCTGAATTCCGCAAGCGACAGCGCATCGCGCTTGTGCACTTCACGCACCGCATCGCCGACGATCCGCGCCGCCTCCGCCATGTTCGCCGCGTTGTAGAGCGTCGGCCTGGACGGGTCGGCGGGCGCGGCGAGCAAGTGCGTGACGGCCTGCGTCAGCGCGAGATTGCCGGCCGCGAGCAACACCAGCACGCGCTCGCCGGGCTGCTCGAAAACGGCCATCTTGCGCGCGGCGCTCACATGGTCCACGCCGGCGTTGGTGCGCGTGTCGGACAAGAACACGAGGCCCTCGTCGACGCACATCCCCACGCAATAAGTCATGTCGTTTTGTTCCGGAAAATACAAAAGCACCATTGTAATGGCACCACCGCCATGCCGCATCCACGGACAGCAACACCTGGTGTTTCGCGATGCAAACCATCCACACCGGCCGCCCTTCAACTTACTTTACGGCAGATTCGCGCCGCCGTTCGAGCATCGGAGGCGTTTATTGATCGAGTTGTGCGTCCACGGACACATGCACGCTCAAATGCTCCTCCTTGCCGCCGACGCGCGACCCGCGCACGGGCGCCGCCGCTTCGTAGTCGCGCGCGACCGCCAGCCGGCAGTACCGGCTGCTCGCAAAGCGCGTGTGCGTGACGTCCACCGACACCCAGGCGTCGTCGATCCACACGTCCACCCACGCATGGCTCGCGGCGTAATCGACCTCGCCCGGTTCGACGTAGCCGCTCACGTAGCGCGCCGGGACGCCGCGCGCGCGGCAGCAGGCGAGCATCAGGTGCGCGTGATCCTGGCAGACGCCGTTGCCGAGTTCGAGCGCCTCGGCCGCCGTGCTCGTCACTTCCGTCACGCCCGGCTGATAGGCGACCCGCTCGCCGATGCGCTCCGCGAGCGTCATCACGGCGGCGGGCGAATCGATCGACGGCACGCTGTTCGCGAGTTCGCGGATCGCCGCGTCCGGCTCGGTGAGTGCGGTCGGGCACGTATAGTGTTCGAGCGGGATCGGGCCGGCGTCGTCGTAGAGACGGCCGTCGTCGAGCGGCGTGGTTTCGACTTCGCCCGCCACGGTCAGGCGGATCTCGCTGTGCGCCTTCGTCAGCACGAGCGTGTGCAGCGTGTTGCCGTAGGCGTCGCGGGTGACGTCGAGCTTGGCCGGCGCTTCGATATGCCAGCGCCGCACCAGTTGCGACGCCCCGTTGGCCGGCGTCATCCGCAACTGCTGGATCGAGTACTGCACCGGCGACGCATAGCGATAATTCGTGTCGTGGCGGATGGTCAGGAGCATGGTCGGTCCTTCGAGGGTTCGTGCCACGTCAGCCGAGCGGCAGCATGAGAAACGCGCGCATCACGCGCAGGCCGAGTTCGTCGACGCGCTTGAGGAATTGCGTGAGCCACGCATGCACGCCGGTTTCGAGAATCTGCCGGATGTCCGCGTAGAGCACGTCCGCGCGCAGCTTGCCCGCGAAGCGCTCGCACTCGTTGGAATTGCCCGTGCGCAGGTTGACGAGCGTCTCGCAGACGCCATCCAGCGACGCCAGCAGCGAGCGCGGCATCGCCTCGTTGAGGATCAGCAGTTCGACGACCCGCGAGGGCGTCACGACATCGCGATACACCTTGCGGTAGATCTCCAGCGCCGACACCGAACTCAGGATCGACGTCCAGTAGTAGAAATCTTCGAGCTGGCGCGCGGCCTCGCGCGAATTCGGCTCGGCGTCGGCGAAACGCACGTCGAGAATGCGCGCGGTGTTGTCCGCGCGTTCCAGGAAGGTGCCGATTTGCATGAAGAAATACGCGTCGTCGCGCAGCGCGGTGCCCACCATCACGCCGCGGCACAGGTTCGAGCGGTACTTCACCCATTCGAAGAGCGTATCGGGGCTGCGCTGCAGTTCGCCCGAGGCAAGCCGTTCGCCGAATTCCAGCCACGTGTAGTTGATGGTTTCCCAGCCTTCGGTTGTCAGCGTGCCGCGCACGGCACGGGCGTTTTCGCGGGTCGCGTGCAGGCAGGCGTTGATGCTCGACGGATTGCCCGCGTCCGCGACCATGAAATCGAGCATGTCGGCGCGGGAATCCGAGTCGGGATGGCGTTCCGCGAAACTCGCTTCCAGCTCGGAGATGCGCAGCACCGAACGCTGCGCGCGCGCTTCCTGCTCGGGCGTCTGCGGCAGGAGCAGGCCCTGCGAATTGATGTCGAGCATGCGCGCCGTGTTTTCTGCGCGCTCCATGTAGCGTGCCATCCAGAAGAGGTGATCGGCGGTGCGGCTTAGCATGATGGTGTTCCGTTCGTTGTGTGGGCGCACTCGTGGCTGCCCCGCGTGGGGCTATGGCCGGTGGCTTTCCCAGTCGATGTCAGTCCACCATCCAGGTGTCCTTGGTGCCGCCGCCCTGCGACGAATTCACGACGAGCGACCCCTCTTTCAACGCGACGCGCGTGAGCCCGCCCGCGCACATGTTCACCTCGCGGCCCGACAGGACGAACGGCCGCAAGTCGATGTGGCGCGGCGCCAGCCCCGCTTCGACGAAAGTCGGGCAGGCGGAGAGCGCGAGCGTCGGCTGCGCGATATAAGTGTTCGGCCGCGCGACCAGGCGCTCGCGGAACGCCTCGATCTCGGCTTTCGTCGACGCCGGGCCGACCAGCATCCCGTAGCCGCCCGCGCCGTGCACTTCCTTCACGACCAGTTCCGGCAGGTGCGCGAGTGTGTAGGCGAGATCGGCGGGCTTCCTGCACTGATAGGTCGGCACGTTGTTCAGGATCGGCTTCTCGCCGAGATAGAACTCGATCATGTCGGGGACGAACGGATAGATCGACTTGTCGTCGGCGATGCCCGTGCCCATCGCGTTCGCCAGCGCCACGCGGCCCGCGCGATACGACGTCAGAAGCCCCGGGATGCCGAGCGCCGAATCGGCGCGGAAGGCGAGCGGATCGAGGAAGTCGTCGTCGAGGCGCCGGTAGATCACGTCGACGCGGCGCGGGCCTTGCGTCGTGCGCATGAACACGTAGTTTTCGTCGACGAACAGATCCTTGCCCTCGACCAGTTCCACGCCCATTTGCTGCGCGAGGAACGAGTGCTCGAAGTACGCCGAGTTGTACATGCCGGGCGTGAGCACGACGACGACCGGGTCGTCGACGCCTTCCGGCGCGATCGAGCGCAGCGTCTCCAGCAGCAGGTCGGGATAGTGCGCGACCGGCGCGACGCGGTTCTGCACGAAGAGTTCGGGAAAGAGCCGCATCATCATCTTGCGGTTTTCCAGCATGTATGACACGCCCGACGGCACCCGCAGGTTGTCCTCCAGCACGTAGAACTCGCCCTCCTCGCCCGCGCGCACGACATCGACGCCCGCGATGTGCGCATAGACATCGAGCGGGACGTGGACGCCCTGCATCTCCGGCCGGTACTGCGCGTTGGTGTAGACCTGCTCGGCCGGCACGCGGCCGGCGCGGACGATGTCGTGATCGTGATAGATATCGTGGATGAAGAGATTGAGCGCCTGCACGCGCTGCCGCAGGCCCGCTTCGAGCGTGCGCCATTCATCGCCGGGGATGATGCGCGGGATCATGTCGAAGGGAATCAGGCGCTCGGTGCCCGACAGGTCGCCGTTCACCGCGAACGTGATGCCGACGCGGCGAAACAGCAGATCGGCTTCCGCGCGCTTGCGGGCGATGGTCTCGGGGCTTTGGGCCGCCAGCCAGCGGGAGAACCGCGCGTAGTGCTCCCGTACGGTTTCGTCGTGACGCATTTCGTCGTAGATCTGCATCGTGTGCGTCCTGGTTGTGCGCGGTTTTGGACCGCTTGCCCGGCGACTGGTTTTTGGGTGCCGGTGGGTCGACGCGAGGTCTATTTTAGTATCGTAGGAAAGTGCAAGCGGTGTGCCATTTTTTGGAGGTTAAGCGGGAGGTTTTTTGGCCGGCGCGGTGGGGATGCGTCGATTCGGTGCCGCGAGGGAGGCAAGTCGCGTCGGGTATGCGCCGTTTTGGTGCGGCGCGGGGGCGGGGTCGGTTTTGGGTTACACCCGTTTGATGTTTTTGCGCTTCTATGGAACTTGTTTTGTTTTTGGTTTATTTGCTCTGCCCCTGTCCGGGGCGGGACTCACTTTCTTTGCTGCTGCAAAGAAAGTAAGCAAAGAAAGCAGCTTTCCACCGCCAATCCTTGCCATGCGCCGCTAGACAGTTCCTTCGGAGTGGTCCAACCGGGGGAGTGTCGTTAGCGGGGTTTCGTCGTTGTTGGCATGCAGAAAAGGCGCGCGCGTCGCACCGCTATACGAAGTGGATCAGCAGTCATACATCCGTCCTGGCACTTCGTGCCCGACGACAGGTTTGCTAAGCGGTGAATTGAAGCATGCAGCAAGCACGAACGAGCGAGGTAGCGATGGGTTTCTGTTTTACCTGGCGGGCGAGCGCGAAGCGCGAGGCTGGATGTATGACTGCTGGTCCACTTCGTTTAGCGGTGCGATGCCCGTACCTTTTCTACATGCCAACAACGGGGAAACCCCGCTAACGACACTCCCCCGGTTGGACCACTCCGAGGGAGCGGTCTGGAGGCGCCTGGCAAGAATTTGCGTTGGGAAGCTGCTTTCTTTGCTTACTTTCTTTGCAGCAGCAAAGAAAGTGAGTCCCGCCCCGGACAGGGGCAGAGCTAATAAACCAAAAACAAAGCAAGTTCCACAGAAGCCCAAGCGCATCAAACGGTGTAAACAACGCAACCCCACCCCAAGCGCCAGCGACAACCTCCTCCCCCTTCAATCAATCGCAACCCCCGCCCCTTCGCGCATGTACGCCACGCCCACGAGACTCAGCGCGCCGCAGGCGATCACATACCACGCCGGCGCAAGCGAACTCCCCGTCAAGACGATCAGCGACGTCACGAAAAACTGCGCAAATCCGCCGAAGATCGCCACGCCCACGCTGTACACCACGGCAGCCCCCGTCGCGCGGACGGCACGCGGAAACAGCTCACCGAGCATCGCGCCGACGCCGCCGATGTTGATCCCGTGGACGCACGAGAGCGCCGTGACCACGACAAGCAACGTCGCCGCCGACGGCCAGCGGTTCAGCGCGACGAACGCCGGATAGATCGCGAGCATCAGCACGATGCGCGTCGCCTGTGCCATGCGCTTGCGTCCGAAGCGGTCGGACAAATAGCCGCCGATGGGCGCCAGCACGAACAGGATCGCGCCCGACACGCAGCCGGAAAGCATCGCGGTCCACGTGGGCAGGCCGAGCATCTTGACGCCGTAGATCGACAGATAGAACACGATGATGAAATGCGCGGACGTCCCGCCGATCGTGAGGCCGAGCCCGGTGAGCACGGCGCGGCGATGGTCGCGCAGCACGTCGATGAGCGGCAGCTTCGGCGCCTTCGCGACCAGCGCGCGCGGCGGCTCTTCTTCGAGCGTGCGGCGCAGCCACCAGCCGACCGGCACGATCAGCGTGCCGATGACGAACGGCACGCGCCAGCCCCAGCTTTCGAGCTGCGCGGGCGACAGCGATGCCGTCAGGCACACGCCGGTCAGCGCGCCCGCGAGGGCGGCCAGCCCCTGGCTCGCGAACTGCCACGACGCGTAAAGACCGCGCCGGTTCGCAGGCGCCTGTTCGAGCAGGAGCGTCGTCGATGCGCCGACTTCGCCGCCCGCCGAAAAACCCTGGATCAGCCGCGCGAGAACCAGGATGATCGGCGCCGCGATGCCCACTTGCGCGTAGGTCGGCGCAATCGCGATCATCGCCGTGCCGACGGCCATCAGCCCAAGCGTGAGCACCATCGCCTTCTTGCGGCCGGCGCGATCGGCGTACATGCCGATCAGGAGACCGCCCACCGGCCGCGTGAAAAAGCCGACACCGAAGCTCGCGACCGCCAGCAGCAACTGCCCGACCGGATCGTGGACAGGGAAGAACAGCTTGCCGATCAGCAGCGCGAAAAAGCCGTAGACCGTGAAGTCGTAGAACTCGAGCGCATTGCCGACCGCCGCCGCCGTGACGAGCCGCGTGCGGCTCTGCTTGCGGGTGCGCGGCTGGGCCGGCGCTTCTGAAACAGTTGCGAGCGTGGGTGTATCCATGATGTCTCTCGGTGCGCGGTGTTGCGAAGAAGGAATCGATCGACCATGGATCGACCATGGATCGGCTATCAATCGGCCAGAAACGCTTCAGCGAGGCGCACCCAGTAGCTTGCGCCGATCGCGAGGATGTCGTCGTTGAAGTCGTAGCCCGGGTTGTGGACCATGCAGCCGCCCTTGCTGCCGATCCCGTTGCCGATCCACGCATAGCTGCCCGGGCAGGCTTCGAGCATGAACGCGAAGTCTTCGCTGCCCATGAGCGGCGCGGCCGCCTCGTCGACGCGCTGCGCGCCGAGCATCTTCTTCGCGACATCGGTGGCGAAGGCGGTCGGCTCCGCGTGGTTGATCAGCACCGGATAGCCGAGCTCGTAATCGATGTCCGCTTCGCAGCCGTACGCCGCCGCCTGCGCGTGAATGAGCGCCGTGATGCGTTCCTGCAGCAGCGTGCGCACGCCGGCGTCGAGTGCGCGCACGGAGAGCTTCATCTGCGCGGTCTGAGGAATGACGTTGTGCGTATCGCCGGCCTGCACGCTGCCGACCGACACCACCGCCGGCTTCTGCGCATCCACTTCACGCGCGACGATGCTGTTCAGCCCAAGCATGATCGACGCGACGGCAGGCATCGGATCACGCGCGAGATGCGGCATCGCGCCGTGTCCGCCGTGGCCGCGCACGGTGATCGTCACGCGGTCCGACGACGCCATGCCCGGTCCCGGGCAGAAACTCATGTCGCCGGCCTTGAAGCCGGGCATGTTGTGCAGGCCGAAGACGGCATCGCAGGGAAACTGTTCGAAGAGACCGTCCTCGATCATCGCGAGCGCGCCGCCCTCGCCTTCCTCGGCCGGCTGGAAGATCACGTTCAGCGTGCCGGAGAACTGCCGGCTTTCCGCGAGATAGCGCGCCGCGCAGAGCAGCATCGCGGTGTGACCGTCGTGGCCGCAGGCGTGCATCGTCTTCGGGACGGCGCTCGCGTACGGGAGGCCGGTGGCCTCTTCGATCGGCAGCGCGTCCATGTCGGCGCGCAACCCGATGCGGCGCGCGCCGTCGCCCTGGCGCAACACGCCGACGACGCCCGTCTTGCCCAGCCCGCGATGCACTTCATAGCCCCACCCGGCGAGCAGACCGGCGACGAGATCGCTGGTCGCCGTCTCCTGAAACGCGAGTTCGGGGTTCGCATGAATGCGGCGGCGCACCGCGATGAGTTCGGGCGCGATGGCGGCAATACCGGGGATGACGGGTTCGACTGACAGCATGAAGGCTCCTGATATTGATGGCGTGGGTGACGTCCTGCATCCAAGGATATAAAGTCGAAAAGAAAACCAAAAGACAGTAATTTCCGCTTGCGACGACTTCAGGTTGTCGGCATAACCCCTTGGGTCCCTGACGATGAAGTACCACCAGTTGCGCGCATTCCTGACGGTCGCCGAGCAGGGCAGCATCCGCGCGGCGGCGCGCAGCCTGCATCTATCGCAGGCTGCCTTGACCAAGGCGCTGAAGGAGCTCGAACAGGATCTCGGCGTGCCGCTCGTGCTGCGCACCGCGCGCGGTGTGCAGTTGACCGCGTTCGGGCAGCAGTTGCGGATACGCGCGCAGCTCATCGTGAGCGAGATGCGCCGCGCCGAGGACGACATCGCACAGATGAAAGGCGCGGCGGCCGGCAGCGTGTCGGTGGCTGTCACGCCGACCGCCGCGCTTTCGATCCTGCCGGAGGCGTATCGCGCGTTTCGCCGCGAGATGCCGAACGCACGCGTGAGTTTTATCGAGGGTTTTCCGGGTGTTGCGTTGCCGAGGCTGCGTGACGGGTCGCTGGATTTTGTCGTCGCGGTGATCGTGCCGGAGCATCTTGGCCCCGAGTTCGACCACATCGAGTTGTATGAGAGCCGCTCTGTGATCGTCGGCCGGGCCGATCATCCGTTGAAGGATTGCGAGTCGCTTGCGGCGTTGGCGGACGCCGAGTGGCTGCTGAATCCATCGCCGGAAAGTTCGACGCGTGCGCTGCTCGATATCTTCGGTGATCTTGGCGTTGTCGCGCCGCAACGGGTGATCGAGTGCCCGAGCTTTGTCATCGCGCATGGTCTACTGCGCGGGACCGACGCGCTCGCCGCCATGCCGGCGCCGCTGCTCGAACATCCGTGGGTCGGCGATGGGCTCGCCGTGTTGCCGATTTCCGATCGCTTGCCGGCGATATCGGTTGGGGTCGTTACACGGCGCGATAGTCCGCTGACGCCGTCGGCGTCGTTGCTGCTTGATTGCTTGCAGCATGCGGCCCGGGTGCGGGGGTAGTCATACGCCATCCGCGCTCTTCCGGCGTTCCGTCGTACCTATAACTGACCCGAACGAGTTTGCAAGGCCCACGCCCTGGCGCGCAGGCATCCGATATCATCCGTGGCACCCATCCCCTATCGGACGCGACGCCATGGACAGCACCGATGTCGAGGAGCAAGAAAGCGGACTCGTCATGCTCGCCGTCGTCTCGCTGGCCGCGGGCGCGGTGACAGGCTCGGTCGGCACGCTCTTCAGGTTCTCGCTCGAACAGGGCGACCGGTGGCGCGATGCGTTCATCGCGTGGGCGCACCCGCGGCATGTGCTGGGCTTCGTGCTCGTGGTGCTCGCGGCGTCGGCGGCGACGACGCTCGCGGCGTGGCTCGTCCGGCGCTTCTCGCCGGAGGCGAGCGGCAGCGGCATTCCGCACGTCGAATCGGTGCTGAACGGCGCGCAAAAGCCCGCGACGATCCTGCTCGTTCCGGTGAAGTTCATCGGCGGCGTGCTGGCGATCGGCGCGGGGCTCGCGCTCGGTCGCGAAGGTCCGACGGTGCAGATGGGTGCATCGATCTCGCATTTGCTCGGCACGTTTTGTCGGCGCAACGCCGGCGACTGCCTCGTGCTGCTCGCCGCCGGCGCGGGCGCGGGACTCGCCACCGCCTTCAACGCGCCGATCGCGGGCGCGGTGTTCGTGCTCGAAGAACTCGTGCGGCGCTTCGAGACGCGCACGGCCGTCGCGGCGCTCGGCGCATCGGCGGGCGCAATCGCGATGGCGCGCCTGATGCACGGCGACGCACCCGACTTCCGGTTCGACCCACAGCCGTTCGTCGGCTTCGGCACGCTGCCGATACATCTCTTACTGGGCATCGTCACGGGATTGCTGGGCGTTGCTTATTGCCACGCGATACGCTCGACGCTCGACCTTTCCGATCGTCTCGGCCGCGTTCCGGTGGAAGTGCGGGCAGCGGCAATAGGCGGCGTGGTCGGGGTTCTGGCGTGGCTCGCGCCGTCGATGGCCGGCGGCGGCGATTCGATCACACAACGCATGCTGTCGGATACGGGCGCGCTGTCCGGCATCGTGCTGGTGTTCGCCGTCCGTTTCGTTCTCGGGCCTTTGTCGTATGCGGCGGCGACGCCGGGCGGACTCTTCGCGCCGCTGCTCGTGCTGGGCGCACAGACGGGTGTCGTGTTCGGGCGCGCGTGTGTCCACTGGTTTCCGGGCATGGCCGCGCATCCGGGCGGTTTTGCCGTGGTCGCGATGGCGGCGTTCTTCACGGCAGTCGTGCGCGCACCGGTGACGGGCATCGTCCTCGTCACCGAGATGACGGGGAGCTTCACGCTGCTTCTGCCGATGCTCACCGCGTGCTTCAGCGCGATGGTCGTGCCGATCGTGTTCGGGTGCGAGCCGATCTACGATTCGCTCGGGAAGCGGGCTGGGCAGAGCGGCAGGCGAACATAGGGACTGTGCGCCTCACAGTGGCGCTGCGTACCGGAAATCATCCACAAATTTGTACCGGTACTGTACCGACAGGAATCGCTACACTCGGTCCACTGCATCATCGCCACCCTGCAAGGACCACCCCCATGCCCGCCGAACTGTTGAGCGCCCTTCCCGCCGCCGTGCTCTTCGCACTCGTGACGACGATCACGCCCGGCCCGAACAACACGATGCTGCTCGCCTCGGGCGTGAACTTCGGCCTCAGGCGCACGGTGCCGCACCTGCTCGGCATCAGCGCGGGCGTCGCGTTCCTCATGCTCGCGGTCGGCCTCGGGCTCGCGCAGGCCTTCACACGCTTCGCGTGGATGTACACCGTGCTCGAAGCGGTGAGCGTCGCCTATCTGCTGTATCTGGCATGGAAGATCGGCACCTCGTCGTCGATGCAGGTGCGCGACGGCGAGCGCCGGCCGATGCGCTTTTATGAAGCCGTGGCGTTTCAATGGGTCAACCCGAAGGCCTGGATGATGGTGCTGACCGCGGCGACGACCATCCACCTCGACGCGAGCCTCTCGCTCAATGCGGCGCTGATGGCGCTGGTGTTCATCGTGGTCGGGCTGCCCTGCATCACGATGTGGGCGGCGTTCGGCATGTCGCTGCGGCGCTTTCTAAGCCGGCCGCACTGGTTGCGCGTGTTCAATCTGACGATGGCGGCGCTCCTCGTGCTGTCCCTCTATCCGATCTTCAGCGCGCGCTGGATTGACGCGCTGCAATAGTCAGATCGCCCGTCCTGGCGAAACGCCCAAACATACGACGAACCTGCACATCCCTCTTTGCCGGTTGCCTCGGACCAGTGCATACTGATCCGTACGCGCCGGCACGCAAAATCTGCAGCCCCGCTTGCAAGTTTGGGACTGCGTTGTTTCCTCTTGTTGTCCGATCCATCTCCTGATGCCGCTGGAAGCGGTCCTTCGACCGGCGTGTATGCACCTTGCTTGCCTTCTTAATTCGCGCCGCCCTGGCGCGGCTTTGAAATCTGTTCAAGGAGTACACCATGTCTGGAGCCAATCGCCCGTCCGGTCCTGCTACACGGAAGTCCCTGGATCTCGCCGATCAGATTGAACGCGATGAACTGGAGAACAACCTGCCGGATGCGCTGAACAACGTCGACGATGAAGACGACCTCGACGACGAAGCCGACTCCGGTAGCACGCCAGGCCACTAGCCTGATCTTCGATACGCGTTTCTCGGGCGCCAGCCCGAACCCCATTAGCCGCATGAGCCGCAAGGTCGTGCGGCTTTTTGCATGAATGAGGGAAGCCGTGGCTCATGCATCCCGGCTGGGCACATGGCTTGCTTCAAGTGCGGTGCCGCCGGTTGCGCGGCAAGAACGGACGTCCCGTGCGGCGACAGCGTCAGCCAGCACGCGAATCAAACGAATCAAACCGACAAATCGACCTGCGGAGGGCTTTCATGCTTCGATACGCTGTCATCTTCTTCATCATCGCGATCATCGCGGCATTCTTCGGATTTGGCGGCATCGCGTCGGGCGCGGCTGAAATCGCGAAGATCCTGTTCTTCATCTTTATCGTGATCTTTCTTGCGACCTTGCTGCTCGGCGTGTTCAGGCGATGACGATGAAGCGCGGCGGCCGCTCGCGCACTGCGGCGACCGCCGAGTAGAAAAAGCGCGAGGATGGGCTCGCGCTTTTTTGTTACCCCGCCCACTTCTGCAAGAACTTCCATAACGCATCGTCGCAGGAATACGGCACGTTGAACCGGAACCACGCGCTCGCGGCGTCGCCCGGACGAAAATACGAGCCCGGCGCGAGCCAGATGCCATCCGCGAGCGCGCGCGTCGCGACCTCGCCCGCCCGCTGCGGCTCGATCGCGAGCCGCGCCCATATGAACAATCCCGCGCGCGGCCGGTGGAACAGTTCGAGCCCGAGCGAGTCCATCCGCTCCTCGACCAGCGTATGCGCCTCCTTCAGCTTCTCGCCGACGAACTCGACGTGCCGCGCATAGCGCCCTTCCGTCAGTACCTTTTCGACGATGCGCTCAGTCGTCGCCGATGACGTCAGTCCCACCGCCATCTTCGTACGCGCGAGTTCGCGCAGCACGTCGCGCTCGGCGACCACATAGCCGCAGCGCAGCGCCGGCGTGATCGTCTTCGCGAAGCCGCCGACATACAGCACACGGTTCAGCCCTTCCATCGCCGCGAGCAACGGGGCGCCGGGCGGCGCCAGCTCGCGGTTTACATCGTCCTCGACGACCCACAGGCCGTGCCGCTCGGCGATCTGCAGCAGCCGGAACGCGGACGCCATGCCGAACGTCGCGCCGGTCGGGTTCTGCAAGGTGGTGTTGAGGAAGACGGCCTTGGGACGATGTTCGAGCACGAGGCGCTCGAAGATGTCGGTATCGATCCCCGCCGCCGTGCGCGGCACGCCGAGCACGGTGAGCCCGGCCAGTTGGAGAATCTGCAGCAGGTTGCAGTAGCCCGGATCCTCGACGACGACCGTATCGCCGGGCCGCAGCAGCGTGCGCACGATCAGGTCGAGTGCCTGCGTGGCGCCGGCTGTGAGCAACACGTTCGCTGCGGCGTCCACCGGCAGCCCATGCCGGTCGAGTTGCTCCGCGATCCGCTCGCGCAACGGCGCGAACCCGTACGGATGCCCGTAGTCCGCCATGCGCGCCGCCGGCACGCGGCTCACCGCGCGCAGCGCGTGATGCAGCCCGCTCTCGTTGATCCACTCATTGGGCAGCCAGCCGCAGCCGGCCTTGATCGGCACCGAGTGATCGGCGAAGACGTCCGACAGGAGCCACGTCGCGGTGAGGCTCGGCGGTTGCCACTCGACCGCCCGTGCGCGTTCCGCCTGCCCGCGCGCCGCCACGCGATACCCCGAACCGCGCCGCGCGACGACGAGCCCCATCGACACGAGCCGCCCGTACGCCTCGGTGACGGTAAAGGTGCTCAGTTGCTGCGCCTGCGCGAGACGCCGGACCGACGGCAGCAGTGCGCCCGAACGCAGCGTCTGCTCCTCGATGGCGGCGGCAAACGCCCGCACGATTTGTTCGACGAGCGTCGGTGCCTGCGCGCGGTCGCGCTCGAGAGTAAGTTCGATCATGGAAACCGAGGATAGCTTCGTGGCCCGCAAATTGAGCGATGACATACCAATACAGTCATCAGCATTTTGCCATGACAGTTAGCAGCGCAGTGGCGCAACTGTCTATGCCGCGCAAAATCGTCGAGGACTAGAGTGAGCATTCTTTCCGAGGAGACCCCAATCATGAATTCGCGCGCCGTCATCGACGATCTTTCGTCGTTCTGGATGCCCTTCACCGCCAATCGCCAGTTCAAGGCCGCGCCGCGGCTCATCGAGAGCGCGAAGGGCATGTACTACCGCTCGACCGACGGTCGCGAGATCCTCGACGGCTGCGCGGGCCTCTGGTGCGTGAACGCCGGCCACTGCCGCGACGAAATCGTGGAAGCCGTACAGAAAGCGGTCGCCACGCTCGACTTCGCGCCGACCTTCCAGATGGGCCACCCGCTCGCATTCGAAGCGGCATCGAAGGTCGCGGGGCTGATGCCCGAAGGGCTCGACCGGATCTTCTTCACGAACTCGGGCTCGGAATCCGTCGATACGGCGCTGAAGATCGCCCTCGCCTATCACCGCGCGCGCGGCGAAGGCCAGCGCACGCGCCTGATCGGCCGCGAGCGCGGCTATCACGGCGTGGGCTTCGGGGGCATCTCGGTTGGCGGCATCGCGCCGAACCGCAAGACGTTCTCGGGCGCGCTGCTGCCGTCCGTCGATCACCTGCCGCATACGCACGACCTCGAACACAATGCGTTTTCGAAGGGGCAGCCGGCGTGGGGCGCGCATCTCGCCGACGAACTGGAGCGCATCGTCACGCTGCACGATCCGTCGACGATCGCCGCCGTGATCGTCGAGCCAGTCGCGGGTTCGACCGGCGTGCTCGTGCCGCCCAAGGGCTATCTGCAGAAGCTGCGCGAGATCTGCACGAAGCACGGCATCCTGCTGATCTTCGATGAAGTCATCACCGCGTTCGGGCGACTCGGCAAGGCGACGGCGAGCGAGTACTTCGGCGTCACGCCCGATCTCATCACGATGGCGAAGGCCATCAACAACGCGACGATTCCGCTCGGCGCCGTCGCCGCGCATCGCAACGTGCACGATACGATCATCGGCGCGGGCGCGGCCAACGCAATCGAACTCTTTCACGGCTACACGTATTCGGCGCATCCGGTCGCGACCGCCGCGGCCATCGCAACACTCGATCTCTACACACGCGACAAGCTGTTCGAGCGCGCGGCATCGAAGGCGGAGAAGTTCGAAAGCGCGGCGCACGCGCTGCGGGGCGCGCCGTTCGTGAAGGACGTGCGCAATCTCGGACTGGTCGCGGGCATCGAACTGGAATCGCGCGAAGGGGCGCCGGGCGCGCGCGCGTACGAGGTGTTCGTCAAGTGCTTCGAGGCAGGCGTGCTCGTGCGCTATACCGGCGACATTCTCGCGTTCTCGCCACCGCTGATCGTCGAGGACGATCAAATCGACCAGATCTTCGGCACGGTTCGCAAAGTGCTCGAAAGCGTGAAATAAGCCGGATTCGAATTCAAAGGAACGATACACATGGGTCAGTCACATCAAAGCGAAACGCGCATCGGAGCGCTGTCGCATTTCATCGGCGGGCAGAAGGTCGACGGCACAAGCGACCGCTTCGGCGACGTGTTCAATCCGGCGACCGGCGCGGTTTCGTCGCGAGTGCCTTTGGCGAGCGTTGCCGAGGTCGACGC
>NZ_FCON02000010.1 GCF_001544535.1 Caballeronia choica
CTGCTTTCTTTGCTTACTTTCTTTGCAGCAGCAAAGAAAGTGAGTCCCGCCCCGGACAGGGGCAGAGCTAATAAACCAAAACCAATACAAGTTTCATGGAAGCACGAGCGCATCAACCGTCTTCACTTTTGACTACCCTCGCCCGCTTACTCACCGGCGCGTTCTTCTTCAATTTGGTCTGGTTAAATTCAATCGCAGCGCGGACGAGATTTTTCAGAGCACGCGCATCCACCTTGTCGCCCTCGAAAAAATCGATCGCGCGCCGCGCGTTGCCTTCGAGGCCTGCGTTGAACAGCTTGTCGGGGTCGGCCAGGCCCGCGCCGTGGGCAAAGGTCAGCTTCACCTTGCCCTTGTGGGCATTGGCGACCGCGATCATTCCGTCGCGAGACCACACCGGGCTTCCCATCCACTTCCATTCCTCGATGATTTCCCGGTCGGATTCGAGGATGCACTTGCGGATGCTGGCAAACGTCTTGCCCCGCCAATCCGTGAGTCCAGCGATCAACTCGTCGATATTTTCTGATGGATTCATGGATGTTTATGCCTCGAATTCCGGTCCCGCTTCACGCGGCTACCATCAAGCGAATGCCTACAAAAAAGCCCTCGCGACGGAGGGCTTTCAAACAAACGACGGCATCTAAAGTTTAACGCCGCTTCCAGACTTTATCGTCACGGAACAACCCGCGTTTACGCCCCGAAATTCTTCGCGGCAAAATCCCAGTTCACGATGTTCCAGTAAGCCTCGACAAACTTCGGACGCGCATTGCGATAGTCGATGTAGTAAGCGTGTTCCCATACGTCGATCGTCAGCAGCGCCTTCGAATCGGAGGTGAGCGGCGTGGCGGCATTGCTCGTCGACACGATGTCGAGCGAGCCGTCCGTCTTCTTCACGAGCCATGCCCAACCCGAGCCGAACGTCCCGACGGCGACCTTGGCGAACTCTTCCTTGAACTTGTCATAGGAGCCCCACTTGGCGTTGATCGCGTCGCCGAGTGCGCCCGACGGAGCGCCGCCGCCGTTCGGCGACAGGCTGTTCCAGAAGAACGTGTGATTCCAGATTTGCGCTGCGTTGTTGAACACACCACCCGACGCCTTCTTGACGATCTCTTCGAGCGACAGGTTCTCGAATTCGGTGCCCGGAATCAACTTGTTCAGGTTCGTCACATAGGTCTGGTGATGCTTGCCGTAGTGGTACTCAAGCGTTTCTTCCGACATGTGCGGTGCCAGGGCGTTCTTGTCGAACGGCAGCGGCGGGAGCGTATGTTCCATGGTGCGTGCTTCCTTCTATGTTGATTGTGGGGATCTGAGGAGTGAGGCAGTGGAGCAATGGATTGTAGGCGAGTTGGAATAACCCCGCAAACCGCATGCCCTTTATGAGCAGGATCGCTTTCAGGGTGTTTTTAACGGCGTAAAAAGTGCTCGGCCACCTCAATTCGCAGGCGTCAAAAATACGTGCCGACGATCGGGAAACGCGGCTCAGAACTCGTCGGTGAGACGCGGCTGCACGTCGGCGAGCAGCACGTCGGCGGTGCCCTCGGCGAGATGCACCGTCAACGGACGCTTCGGTTTCAACGCGCCCGGCGTGCGCACCGCGCGGCCGGTTTGCGCATCGATCAGCGCGGCATAGCCGCGTTCCAGTGTGCGCCGCGGACTCAGCACCTGCAAGCGCGCCGACAATTCCGACACGCGTGCCGCCGCGCGTTCCTGCTGCCGGCCCTGCGATGCACGCAATCGCTGCGCCACCCGCATCAGGTGTTCGCGCTCGGCATCGAGGTCCGGACGCCAGCGCTGCCAGCGCAGCCGCACGAGCGCAAAGCGCGCGCGGGCGTCGCGCACCGGACGGGCACCCGCGGACGAAAGGCGCGTCGCCAGTTGCCGCAGATGCGCGCGCTGCCGCTCGAGCCGTTCCGCCGGGCTCACGAGCCGTCGCGCGAGCCAGTCGAGTTGCTGCGCGCGGCGCTCCATCATCCGGCCAAAGCCGCGCGCGAGCGTCGCGTGGCGCTGATCGAGATCGCGCAGCAGCAGCACGCGCTGCGGACTGACGAGTTCGGCGGCGGCCGTGGGCGTCGGCGCGCGAACGTCGGCGGCGAAGTCGGCGATCGTGAAATCGGTCTCGTGGCCGACGCCGCTCACCACCGGCAGCGCACTCTCGGCGATCGCGCGGGCGAGCACTTCCTCGTTGAACGCCCACAAATCCTCGATCGACCCGCCGCCCCGGCAGACGATCAGCACGTCCACCTCGCGCCGCGCATTGGCCGCGTCGACCATCGCGGCGAGCTTTACGCTCACGCCCGCGCCCTGCACCGGGGCGGGATAAATGATGACGGGAATATGCGGCGCGCGGCGGCAGAGCGTCGTCAGCACGTCGCGCAACGCGGCCGCCTGCAATGACGTGACAATGCCGATTGCGCGCGGATGCGTCGGCAGCGCGCGCTTTCTCTCGGGAGCGAACAGGCCTTCGCTTTCGAGCTGCGCCTTGAGCCGCAGGAACGCTTCGAAGAGCCGCCCCTGCCCGGTGCGGCGCACGGCTTCGACGTTGAGCTGCAATTCGCCGCGCGGCTCGTACATCGTGACGAGCGCGCGCACTTCGATCTTGTCGCCTTCGCGCGGCGTGAACTCGGCGTACTGCGCGCGGCCGCGGAACATGACGCAGCGCATCTGCGCCTGCGCGTCCTTGATCGAGAAATACCAGTGACCGCTCGCGGCGCGCGTGAAGTTCGAAACTTCGCCCGACACCCAGACGAGCGGAAACGACCGTTCGAGCAGGCTGCCAATCGCGCGGTTCAGCACGGAAACGGGGACGACGGCATCGCCGCCTTGCTGCGACAGAGGATCGGAAATCATGGAAAGTGGGAATTCGGGCAGACCGGACGGACGATACGCCATTCGGCTATCGAAGGCGAAATAAAGGCCGGGAGTGTATCAAGTGTCCACACAGAAGGACTTACCGACGCGCGCGGCAGATCGGCTTCGCAGGCCCGTACGATGGTTTTATGCCGTTGATTTAAAAGGAAAATATTTATGGAATCGTTCGCATCGTCGAAGCAACTCTTTCCAGAAGCGGTTTCTCGCGATTTCGCGCGCGAGTTCTTCACAGAGTTATCCACAGGCTGTGGAGACATCGCGCACGGCGAACGACGACTGGCGCATGCGGCCTGCCCGCGCTAGAGTGCCGGCTTCGAGGCCCGGACCACGCAGCAGGTCCGGTCGATCAAGCTTCTGGAGACCCGTGCCGATGCAGAATCCGTCGCAACCGTCACGGTTGGCCGCCGCGTCCAGCGAAAACAAGGCGGTTCATGTCTGAATTCAAGCCGCCGATTGAAAATTTCCTCGCGCGCGAGTGGCGCAAGCGCAGCTATGTCGCCTGGGCGCTCACGCCGTTCGCGTGCCTCTTCGGCGCCGTCGCCGCGACGCGCCGCGCGCTGTTCGAACTCGGCTGGATGAAGCGGGTGGACGTCGGCGTGCCGGTGGTGATCGTCGGCAACGTGACGGTCGGCGGGACCGGCAAGACGCCGACCGTGATCGCGCTCGTCGAGGCGCTGCGTGGCGCCGGCTTCCAGCCGGGCGTCGTGTCGCGCGGCTATGGCGCGAAGGTCGCGCAGCCGACGAGCGTCACGGCAGCGAGTTCAGCCGACAAAGTCGGCGACGAGCCGCTCCTGATCGCGCGTCGCACGCACGCGCCGGTGTTCGTGTGCCCGGATCGCGTGGCCGCGGCGCAGGCGTTGCTCAAGGCGAATCCGTCCGTCGACGTGATCGTGAGCGACGACGGCCTGCAGCACTACCGTCTCGCACGCGCGTTCGAACTCGTGGTGTTCGACGACCGTCTCGGCGGCAACAACTTCCTGCTGCCGGCGGGGCCGCTGCGCGAGCCGATGTCGCGCCGGCGTGACGCGACGCTCATCAACAGCCCCTACGAGCGCACGCTGCCGCCGTGGCCGAACACGTTCTCGCTCGACCTCCAGCCCGGCGACGCCTGGCTGCTCGACAACCCGGCCGTGCGCCGGCCGCTTGCGCAGTTCGCGGGCGACCGCGTCGCGGCGGCAGCGGGCATCGGTTCGCCCGAGCGCTTCTTCGCGACGCTGCGGGCGGCGGGCATCACGCCCGCGACGCGCGCGTTCCCCGATCACTACTCGTATCGCGACAATCCGTTCGCCGGCATCGACGCCGATTCGATCCTGATCACCGAGAAGGATGCAGTAAAATTCGGGGCCTGGCGTGACGCGCGCATCTGGGTCGTTCCGGTCGAAGCCGTGCTCAAACCCCGCCTCATCGCTCTTGTTGTGGAGAAACTTCGTGGACGCACGCCTGCTTGAAATCCTCGTTTGCCCGATCTGCAAGGGCCCGCTCACTTACGATCGCGCGGCGCAGGAACTCATCTGCAGCGCGGACAAGCTCGCCTACCCGATCCGCGACGGCATCCCCGTGATGCTCGCCGACGAGGCGCGGCAGACCGTCGAAGGCACGCTGGTCGAGCCGACCAAGCCGTCCAGCGGAAACTGAAACCGAGTCTCGCCCCATGAGCGCTTCCCCGTCCTTTGTCGCCGTGATTCCCGCGCGCCTCGCGTCCACGCGGCTGCCGAACAAGCCGCTCGCCGACATCGGCGGCAAGCCGATGGTCGTGCGCGTCGCGGAACGCGCGCGCCTCTCGGGCGCACAGCAGGTACTGATCGCGACCGATTCGCAGCGTGTCGTCGAGGTGGCGAACGAGCATGGCATCGAGGTGCTGCTCACGCGCGCCGATCATCCGAACGGCACCGATCGCCTCGCGGAAGTCGCGACGCACTTCGGCTGGAGCGACGACACGATCGTCGTCAACGTGCAGGGCGACGAACCGCTGATCGACCCGCAACTCGTGCGCGATGTCGCGGCGCATCTGGCGGCGCATCCATCCTGCGCGATCGCGACCGCGGCCCACCCGATCCACGATCCCGCCGACGTGTTCAGCCCGAACGTCGTGAAGGTCGTGCTCGATGCGAAGAGCGTCGCGCTCTATTTCTCGCGCGCTCCGATTCCCTGGTCGCGCGATGCGTGGCAAGCACAGTGGCCCGACGTCGGCGCGCTCTCGGCGCTCTCCGCCGTGCCGCCGAACGTGCTGCGCCACATCGGCCTCTACGCATACCGCGCGAAGTTCCTGCGCGTGTATCCGACGCTCGCGCAGGCGCCGATCGAGGAAGCCGAAGCGCTCGAACAACTGCGCGCGCTCTGGCATGGCGAGCGCATCGCGGTGCTCGTCACGAACGATGCGCCGCCGCCGGGCGTCGATACGCCGGCCGATCTGGCGCGCGTGCAGGCGCTCTTCAGCAACGAAAGCTGAAGCCACGCCGAGCTGCGTCGACGCAACTCGTGTAAACCCCCGCTCACGCCCGCATAGCGGGCATCACAGCCGTTTTTAGCGGCCGCGATTGTGACAAGCCATGGCATAATCAAACGATTAGCGCGAGCCATCCGGTCAGCGCCACGCTCAATGTTGCGCCGCTGTCGACTGGTGCCGCGCCGTCTCTCCGACCGGCTGCGCCGCCATGTTTCCGACGCCGCACGAGCGCCGCGTCACCGGATGCATTTCAAGCCTCGCGACGCAGGTTTCAATACGATTCGGAGATAGCATCATGCGTTTGATCCTGTTGGGCGCCCCCGGCGCGGGCAAGGGCACCCAGGCAAACTTCATCAAGGAAAAGTTCGGCATTCCGCAGATCTCGACGGGCGACATGTTGCGCGCGGCGGTGAAGGCTGGCTCGCCGCTCGGCGTCGAAGCGAAGCGTTACATGGACGCCGGCGAACTCGTCCCCGACACGCTCATCATCAATCTCGTGAAGGAACGCCTGCAGCAGCCAGACTGCGCGAACGGCTATCTGTTCGACGGCTTTCCGCGCACGCTGCCGCAAGCCGAGGCGATGAAGGACGCGGGCGTCGCGATCGATTACGTGCTGGAGATCGACGTTCCGTTCGACGAAATCATCCTGCGCATGAGCGGGCGCCGCGTGCATGCCGCATCGGGCCGCACGTACCACATCAAGTTCAATCCGCCGAAGAACGACATGGTCGACGACGTGACCGGCGAGCCGCTGATCCAGCGTGTCGACGACAAGGAAGAGACCGTGAAGAAGCGGCTCGACGTGTATGTCGCGCAGACGAAGCCGCTGATCCAGTACTACAACGACTGGGCCGCGAGCGGCGCCGCGAACGGCCTGAAGGCGCCGGAATACCGGAAGATCCTGGGACTCGGCACCGTCGATGAAATCCGCGATCGCGCGTTCGATGCATTGAAGTAAGCGCATTCGGCGCTTGGGTGCCGCCGCCGAGTGCGGCGCACGGAAACCCGCTCCCTGTGAGCGGGTTTTGTTTTTCTGCCTGTCACAAGGCGAAAACGCGCGAAGTCAGCGGCTACAATCGACGACCTGAAACGCTTCAACACGCAACGAGACATTTAGCAAAGGGAGTGAGACATGGAGATTCAAGGCAACGTCGTCCTGATTACGGGCGGCGCATCGGGACTGGGCGCGGCAACCGCGCGCCTCGTGACGGAGCACGGCGGCAAAGTGGTGCTCGCCGACATGAACGAAGCGGCGGGCGAAGCGCTCGCGAAAGAACTCGGCGGCGTCTTCGTCAAATGCGATGTGAGCCAGGAAGCCGACGGCCAGCAAGCCGTCAATGCCGCGACGCAACTCGGCAGCCTGCGCGGCCTCGTGAATTGCGCGGGCGTGGCGCCGGCATCGAAGACGGTCGGCCGTGACGGGCCTCACCCGCTCGACCTGTTCTCGAAGACGATCGCGGTCAATCTCATCGGCACGTTCAACATGATCCGGCTCGCGGCGACGGCGATGTCGAAGAACGAGCCGAACGCGGCGGGCGAGCGCGGCGTGATCGTCAGCACGGCTTCGGTCGCGGCCTTCGACGGCCAGATCGGCCAGGCGGCCTATGCGGCGTCGAAAAGCGGCGTCGCGGGCATGACGCTGCCGATCGCGCGCGATCTCTCGCGCAACGCGATCCGCGTGATGACGATCGCGCCGGGCATCTTCGAAACGCCGATGCTGCTCGGCATGCCGCAGGAAGTGCAGGACGCGTTGGGCGCGATGGTGCCGTTCCCTTCGCGGCTCGGCAAGCCGGCCGAGTTCGCCATGCTCGTCAAGCAGATCTTCGACAACCCGATGCTGAACGGCGAAGTCATTCGTCTCGACGGCGCGATACGGATGCAGCCGAAGTAACGCGCGTTGAATGAAGCAAATGAAAACGGCGGCCTGCATATGCAAAGGCCGCCGTTTTTTTTAAAGCTCGAGCGCAATGTCAATCGCCGTTGTGCTGCGTGCGCTGCCTGAGTTCGTGCAACTCGGTTTCCACGACGGTCGCATCTTCCGCTTCGGGCCGGTCGTCGAGATAGCGCTGGAGATCTTCCAGTGCCGGGCGCAGGTAATCGAGCCGCGCATACGCGAAGCCGCGGTCACGCACTTCCTCGATGCTCTCCGGCAGCAGGATCACGAGCCGCTGCTGGACCGCCAGCAGCCGCTGCCAGCGTTCCGTCTGCAAATACACGCTCTTCAGGTTGCGCAGCATCCGCGCGACGATTTCACGGCGCGTCGCCGGTTGCAGCAGCATGCGCAGCGCGCTTCCGAGCGATTCGCCGACGCGCTGCACATACGGCTCCAGCATCTCCACCATCTGCGATTCGGACAGCGAGTGGCCGGTCGTCGGATCGAGCATGACGTCGCCGTCGGGCGTGGTCACGCGCAGCAGGAAATGCCCGGGAAACGACACGCCGCGCACCGGAATGCCGAGTTGCTCGGCCATCTCCAGATACACGACGGCAAGCGAAATCGGAATCCCGCGACGCCGCTTCAGCACGACATTCAGATGGCTGTTGTCGGGATCGTAATAGTCGTTGAGATTGCTCGTGAAACCGAGTTCACGAAAGAAATAGCGATTGAGCACGCCGACCTTCTGCTTGATGTCGGCGTCGTCGGGCATGCGACGGCGCACGCGCACGACGAGCTCATCGACTTCGGCGAGCACGCCCTGCAAGTCGAGGTCGGGATAGGCGTCCTGCGCGAGCGACAGAGCCGATTCGGTGAGCGGAAGAGTCTCGTCTTCCGCCACGAGCGAGCTGAAATAGTCGAGGATTCGCGTTGTCGTCATCAAAGCGTTCGCCTTCGGAAATACGCGTATTTGAAACCCATCGCGGACAGCATACCGAAATATAGCGCGGCGAACAGAACCAGGCTTGCCCCGAGCAGCACAATTCGTTCGAGCGGCACCGCGCGCATGCCGATCCAGTCGAAGTTGATCGCCACCCAGCGCATCACGCCCGCGAGCACGAGACATGCGCCGATCAACTGCGCGAAAAAGCGCGCCCATCCCGCGGACGGCTGGTAAATGCCGCGTTTGCGCAGGCCGAAGAAAAGCAGCAGCGCATTGGCGAGCGCGCCGAGGCCGATCGAAAGCGTCAGTCCCGCGTGCGAAAAAATCGGCACGAAGATGTAGTTGCTGACCTGCGTCATGACCAGCACGCCGATCGCGATCTTCACCGGCGTCTTGATGTCCTGCTTCGCGTAGAAGCCGGGCGCGAGGATCTTGATGAGGATGAGTCCGACGAGCCCGATGCCATACGCGGACAGCGCCCGGCCAACCATGACGACCGAATGCGCATCGAATTTTCCGTAGTCGAACAGCGTCGCGGTGAGCGGCTCGGCGAAGAAGAACAGCGCGACGGCGCTCGGCGCAGCGAGCAGGAACGTGATGCGCAGGCCCCAGTCGAGCAGCGCGGAGTATTCGACCGGATCGGCATCGACGTGCGCCTTCGAGAGGCTCGGCAGCAGGATCGTGCCGAGCGCCGCGCCGAGCAGCGCGGTCGGGAATTCCATCAGACGATCGGCGTAGTTGATCCACGAGACGGCGCCCTGCCCGATCTGCGAGGCGATGTTGGTATTGATGATGAGGCTCAGTTGTCCGACGGAAACGGCGAACGTCGCGGGCACCATCTTGATGAGCACGCGCTTGACGCCGGGGTGTCTCAGCGCGCGGAAGAAATTCAGCCCGATGCGCGGGATCATGTCGATCTTCTTGAGCCCCGGCAGTTGCACGAGAAACTGCAACACCCCGCCGACGATCACCGCATACGCCAGCGCGAAAACAGGCACCTTCAGGTGCGGCGCGACGAACACGGCCGCCGCGATGAACGACACGTTCAGCAGCACCGGCGCGAATGCGGGCAGCGAAAACTGCTTGTAGGTGTTGAGCACGCCGGAGGCGAGCGTCGTCAGCGAGATGAAGATGATGTAGGGGAACATGATCCGCGTCATGTGCACCGCGAGGACATAGGCCTGTCCGTCGTGCCTGAGGCCGGACGCCACCGCGAATACGACCCACGACGCGCCCGCCACGCCCGCCAGCGACAGCACGGCGAGGCCCCAGGCGAGAACGGTGGACATCGCGTCGACGAGCGCCTTGGTCGGGTCGTGGCCTTCCGTGTTCTTGAACTCGGCGAGGATCGGCACGAAGGCCTGTGCGAACGCGCCTTCCGCCGACAGCCGCCGCAGCAGGTTCGGGATCCGGAAGGCGACGTAAAATGCGTCGGTGAACTGGCTGGCGCCGAAGGCTCGGGCAATCAGCGTTTCGCGGACCAGGCCGGTCACGCGGGACAGCAGCGTGAAGCCGCTGACCGTCAGGAGGGCGCGGAATAGATTCATGGGGCGCTTATTATACGGGCCGCGCTCGGAGGATTCCGATCGGCCACTTACAAAGGCGCGTGCGAACTCCGACGGTGTTGAACCGGGAGCAAGCCTTACTGGCCCCGCTCGATTTTTCGAGGATAAATTGGTCGAACAGTTTTAGCGGGCGGATAATCCGCGCTTGTCACATCTCGTATTTCGTTGCTATAATCGCCGGTTTCGAAGCTCCACAAAGGCAGCTTCACGTCTTTTTTCGACGATTTTTGCGCTCCCGGGCAATCGTTCCCGTGAGTTCCGATCAAGGCAGCGCGTAGGAAACACCCTCGTCTGGTCAGCGGCCAGAGCAGTAGTGGCAGGTGCAAGAGGGCTGAACACTCGCTGAAACAAGTAAACAGCTGGAACAGGATAAGGAACCGTCATGGCAAATTCCGCACAAGCTCGCAAGCGCGCCCGTCAGGCCGCCAAAGCAAACTCGCACAACTCGGCATTGCGCTCGAAGTTCCGCACCGCCATCAAGGCAGTTCGCAAGGCAATCGATGCCGGCGATCAGGCCAAGGCTGCTGAGCTGTACAAGACGTCGGTCAAGACGATCGACATCATCGCCGACAAGCGCATCGTTCACAAGAACAAGGCCGCTCGCCACAAGAGCCGCCTGGCTGCAGCCATCAAGGGTCTGCAAGCTCCCGCAGCTCAGTAATTCCGGCTCGCTGGCCGGCTGGATCGGAAGCCTCGACAGCGTCGGGGCAACTGAAATTCAGTCGGCCGCCGCCTCCTGTTTCCGCTGCCGCAGTATCGAAAAAGCCCGCTTTCGCGGGCTTTTTTGCGTTCTGGCGCTTCAGGCTTGCTTCGTCTGCGTGCCGTGATGCGGCGGCAGTTCGCACGCTTCGGTGACGAGCAGATCGTTATCCTTCGCGAAGTTCATGACGAAGTCGAACGCCATCGGCTCGATGTCGCGCAACCGCGAGTCGAGGATCACGGTCTTGATGTTGCCAAGCATCGTCGGGCGGACATACACGGAGTATTGCAGGCGGGCATTCGGCCCTTTCGCCCCGGGACCGAATGCCGACATCACGCCGCACAGGCGCTCGCACCAGTCGCTCGGCCGAAATGTCCTGCCGCTCTTGGTGACGCCCTGGATGAAGTACTCGGTCGGGATTGTTTCGGCCATGTAGGAAACCCTGTTTGACGGCCGGCGGAGGCGCCGGCGAACGCGCATGTATGACGCCGCTCGGGGCCGACCGGCGTCGGATACGGCTTTCGCGGTTCTGCCTCGTGATCTGACTGCCCTGCTTGCTTCAGACTTCGTCGGCGCGGCGCCGATCTGGAAACCTGCGCGTCGCACGCGTTTCGATTGCACGTTTCCGATGAGACGAACCTCGCGCCGCGAACACGCGTTGGAAGCTGCCTGATATGAACAACTGCATGACAAATCTGTCAAAAAAACCATCGGGATTATACCGCAGCGCCCCTCCTTCCGCAGTGCACACAAAGGCGCGGACGCGCTTGCCGCGCGCCGTCGCGGGCGCTTGCGAGCGTCAAGGCCAACTCGTCAAACGATGCGAAATCCTTTATGCTCAAACGTGATACCACCAACGACGGCGGCGCCGTCCGGCTTATTCCGAGCCGGGTCGAAGCCGCCGTATGCGTTTCATGACCTCAAAAAAAATTCGCCACTACCTGCAGTTCAAGGACTTCTCGCTCGACGATTACGACTACGTCCTCGAACGTGCGCGCATCCTCAAGCGCAAGTTCAAGAGCTACGAGACGTATCACCCGCTGCACGACCGCACGCTTGCGATGATCTTCGAAAAGAATTCGACGCGCACGCGTCTCTCGTTCGAAGCCGGCATCTTTCAGCTCGGCGGCCACGCGGTGTTTCTCAGCACGCGCGACACGCAACTCGGACGCGGTGAGCCGATCGAGGACGCGGCGCAAGTCGTCTCGCGGATGGTCGACATCATCATGATCCGCACCTTCGGCCAGGAGATCATCGAGCGTTTCGCCGAAAATTCGCGCGTGCCGGTGATCAACGGCCTGACCAACGAGTATCACCCGTGCCAGGTGCTGGCCGACATCTTCACGTACTACGAGCACCGCGGGCCGATTGGCGGCAAGACGGTCGCGTGGGTCGGCGATGCCAACAACATGCTCTATACGTGGATCGAGGCCGCACACATCCTCGGTTTCAAGTTGCGCCTGTCGACGCCGCCCGGCTACAAGCTCGACCGCGCGCTGGTGTCCGAAGATAGCGCGCCGTCCTTCGAGGAATTCGACGACCCGAACGAAGCGTGCGCCGGCGCCGATCTCGTCACCACCGACGTCTGGACCAGCATGGGCTTCGAAGCCGAGAACGAGGCGCGCAAGAAGGCGTTCGCCGACTGGTGCGTCGACGGCGAGATGATGGCGCGCGCCCACCCGGACGCCCTTTTCATGCACTGCCTGCCCGCGCATCGCGGCGAGGAAGTGAGCGCGGAAGTGATCGACGGACCGCAAAGCGTCGTCTGGGACGAAGCGGAAAACCGTCTGCACGTCCAAAAAGCGCTGATGGAATATCTGCTGCTCGGCAAGCTCAATCACTAACGCGCCTCGGCAACCCGCACGGGCGTTCAGCCGCCGCGTCATCCTGAAAATGCGGAAACGCGGCCATTTAATGTCAAAATGGCGGTTTTCCCGCGCGTTTGCGATGCCGGCGCGCCCCGTCTCCAGCCACACGAGTTCACCATGAGCGATATCAAGAAAGTCGTGCTCGCCTATTCGGGCGGCCTCGACACCTCCGTCATCCTGAAATGGTTGCAGGACAACTACGACGCCGAAGTCGTCACGTTCACAGCCGACATCGGCCAGGGCGAAGAACTCGAGCCGGCGCGCAAGAAAGCGCTGCAACTCGGCATCAAGCAGGAAAACATCTTTATTGAAGACTTGCGCGAGGAGTTCGTGCGCGATTTCGTCTTCCCGATGTTCCGCGCGAACACGATCTACGAAGGCGAGTATCTGCTCGGCACGTCGATCGCGCGTCCGCTGATCGCGAAGCGCCAGATCGAGATCGCGCGCGCGAGCGGCGCGGAAGCCGTGTCGCACGGCGCGACCGGCAAGGGCAACGACCAGGTTCGCTTCGAACTCGGCTATTACGGCCTCGAGCCGGGCATCAAGGTGATCGCGCCGTGGCGCGAATGGGACTTGCTCTCGCGTGAAAAGCTGCTCGCGTACGCGGAAAAAGCCGGCATCCCGATCGAAATGAAGCACAAGCAAGGCGGCGCGCCATATTCGATGGACGCGAACCTGCTGCACATCTCGTTCGAAGGCCGTCACCTCGAAGACCCGAAGGCGGAAGCCGAAGCCGACATGTGGCGCTGGACCGTCGCGCCGGAAGATGCGCCGGATCAGCCTGAATATCTCGACATCGAATTCGAACACGGCGATCCGGTTGCGCTGAACGGCAAGCGTCTGTCGGCGGCCGAGATGCTGACGGAACTCAACCGGCTGGGCGGCAAGCACGGCATCGGGCGCCTGGATCTCGTCGAGAACCGCTATGTCGGCATGAAATCGCGCGGCTGCTATGAAACGCCGGGCGGAACGATCATGTTGAAGGCGCATCGCGGTATCGAGTCGATCACGCTCGATCGCGAAGTCGCGCACCTGAAGGACGACCTGATGCCGCGCTACGCCTCGCTGATTTACAACGGCTACTGGTGGAGCCCGGAGCGCCACGCGCTGCAGGTGCTGATCGACCACACGCAGGCGAAGGTCAACGGCTGGACGCGCGTGAAGCTGTACAAGGGCAGCGTGTCGGTGGTGGCGCGCGATTCGAAGGAAACGCTGTTCGACAAGAACATCGCCACGTTCGACGACGACGGCGGCGCATACAACCAGGCCGACGCCGGCGGATTCATCAAGCTCAACGCGCTGCGCATGCGGATCGCGGAGAATGCGCGCCGCAAGCGTGGCGGCTGATTCTTCTTCGATCTGCTATTTCTGATGCAAAAAACCCGCCAATTGGCGGGTTTTTTGTTGGCCGGCGTGCTCAGAGACAGACCGGCTCGGCTTCCAGTTCGACATCGAAGCGCGCGAGCACGTCGCGCTTGATCGCGTTCGCGAGTTCGAGCACCTGCGCGCCCGTCGCGCCGCCCCGATTCACCAGCACGAGCGCCTGCCGGTCGTGCACGGCGGCGCCACCGATCGCGCGCCCCTTCCACCCGCACCGGTCGATCAGCCAGCCAGCGGCGAGCTTGACGAGTCCGTCGGGCTGCCGGTACGACACGACGTCGGGTTCGCGCTTTTGCAGCGCTTCGAAAGCCTGCGCGCTCATCACCGGATTCTTGAAGAAACTGCCCGCGTTGCCGAGCACCTTCCAGTCCGGCAGCTTGGCCTGCCGCACGGCGACGACCGCATCGAAGATGGCTTGCGCGTCGCGCTTGCCCGATCCTTCGAGCGCACGCGCGACGTCGGCATAATCGGCGCGCGGCGTCCAGGCTTTCGGCAGGCGAAACACCACCGACGTGATCACGAACCGCCCGCGCCCTGCCCGCTTGAAAAAACTGTCGCGATAGCCGAACGCGCAGGCATCGCGATCGAACTCGTGTGCCAGGCCCGTCGCCAGTTCGATTGCGCGCAGTCGCTCGAAGCGTTCGCCCATTTCGAGCCCGTAGGCGCCGATGTTCTGGATCGGCGCGGCGCCCACCGTGCCGGGAATCAGCGCCAGGTTTTCGAGCCCGGGCATGCCTTCGGCCAACGTCCACGCGACGAAGTCGTGCCAGTTCTCGCCCGCGCCTGCTTCGACGAGCCAGGCGTCGCCGTGTTCCTCGATCACGCGCTTGCCGGGAAGACCGACCAGCAGCGCGACGCCGTCGAAATCGCGCGTCAGCACGACGTTGCTGCCGCCGCCAAGCACGAGTTGCGGCAGGTTCGCGATGCGCGTGTCCCGCGCGAGCGCCGCGACTTGCGCTTCGCTTTCGAGCTTCATCGCGTAGCGGGCGCTGACGTCGAAACCGAATGTGTTGTGCGCGCGAAGCGAGTAGCCGGCGATGAGGGACTGAGCCATGAAAAACCGCGTGAGGAAAAGAGGCGTCCGTGGGAAAACCGGGACGGCATCGGTAGAATGACGTTCGGTCCGTGATTATAGCGAGTGCGCACCTGCGACCCGCGCCTCGCCTCAACGAAGGGGAAGACAGATGCCATCGTTTGACGTCGTCAGCGAAGCAAACATGATCGAGGTGAAGAACGCACTCGAGCAGTCGAACAAGGAAATTTCCACGCGCTTCGACTTCAAGGGTTCCGACGCGCGCGTCGAGCAAAAGGAGCGCGAACTGACGCTCTACGCCGACGACGACTTCAAGCTCGGCCAGGTGAAGGACGTGCTGCTCTCGAAGCTGGCGAAGCGCAACGTCGACGTGCGGTTCCTCGACTACGGCAAGATCGAGAAGATCGGCGGCGACAAGCTCAAGCAGGTCGTGACGATCAAGAAAGGCGTGACGGGCGACCTGGCGAAGAAGATCGTCAAGCTCGTGAAGGACAGCAAGATCAAGGTGCAGGCGAGCATTCAGGGCGACGCGGTGCGCATCGCCGGCACGAAGCGCGATGATTTGCAAAGCACGATCGCGATGCTGAAGAAGGATGTGACGGAGACGCCGCTAGACTTCAACAATTTCCGCGATTGAACGGACATTGCCTTACGCAAAAGCCGCCCTCGAGGCGGCTTTTTTTGTCACTCCGCCGCCTGAGCGGCACGTTTTTTATCGCCGATACGGCTTTCCTGCCCGTTGAGCAGCTTCGAAATATTCCCCCGATGCCGCCAGATCAATAGCGCGCTCATCGCCGCGACCGCCAGCGAAATGCGGCCTGGCCCGAACAGGAACACCTGGAAAAACGGCGCGAATACGGCCGCGACGAGGGCCGCGAGCGACGAATAGCGGAAAAAGAACGCGATGATGAGCCACGTCAGCAAGGTGGCAACGCCGAGCGCCGGATGGATCGCGAGCAGCACGCCCGCCGCGGTCGCCACGCCCTTGCCGCCCTGGAACCTGAAGAAGACCGGATACAAGTGACCCAGGAACACGGCGATGGCGGCCAGCGCGATCGCCGTGCTGTCCAGCCCGAAGCGCGCGCCGAAATGCACGACCAGCCATACCGGCAGCCAGCCCTTGAACGCGTCGCCGAGTAGCGTGAGGATCGCCGCGAGCTTGTTGCCGGTGCGCAGCACGTTGGTCGCGCCGGGGTTGCCCGAGCCATAGGAGCGCGGATCGGCGAGGCCCATCGCGCGGCTCACGACGACCGCGAAGGAAATCGAGCCGATCAGGTAGGCGGCAATGGCGACGATCAGATTGTTCATGGTGTCAGCTTGTTCAACGTGTCGGGAGTGGCGCGCATTTTAGTCGACGCTCGCGCACTGGACGGCTTTCGCACGCAGCAGTTCGGTCAGCACCGACGGCCTGATGCTCACCAGATAGCCGCGCCGCCCGCCGTTCAGATAAATCGTGTCGAGATCGAGGATGCTCGCTTCGACGTAGACCGGCATCGCCTTCTTCGTGCCGAACGGCGACGTTCCGCCGACCAGAAACCCCGAATGACGGTTCGCCACTTCCGGCTTGCACGGCTCGATGCGCTTCGCGCCCGTCTGTCGTGCAAGGTTTTTCGTCGATACGGTGCGGTCGCCGTGCATCAGCACGATCAGCGGCTTCGCGTGCTCGTCTTCCATGACGAGCGTCTTGATGACGCGATGTTCGTCGACGCCGAGCTGGCGCGCCGATTCCTCGGTGCCGCCATGCTCGACATACTCGTAAGGATGCTCGCCGAACTCGACCTTGTTGCGCCGCAGGAACTGCGTCGCGGGCGTTTCGGACACGTGTTTTGCCTTGGACATGTGCGCATTGTAGCGGCGCCGATCCGCGCTCACCATCGGCCGAACGGTCTATTGCGCGCGGCGCCGCGAGCGTGGCACGATCGTTCGCAAGCGTCGAGTGAGCAGCGCTAGCCGCGCGGATGATGCTGCTGATGAAGCGCCCTCAGGCGTGCGCGTGCGACGTGCGTGTAGATTTGCGTGGTCGAGATGTCGGAGTGGCCGAGCAGCATCTGCACGACGCGCAGGTCGGCGCCGTGATTGAGCAGGTGCGTGGCAAACGCGTGACGCAACGTGTGGGGCGAAAGCGGCGCATTCACGCCGCCGACGAGCGCATGGCGCTTTATGATGTTCCAGAACTGCTGGCGCGTCATGCCCTCGCCGCGTGCGGTGACGAAGAGCGCATCGGCAGCGCGCGCGCCGAGCAACGCCGGGCGCGACTCGCGCAAATACCGCTCGATCCAGCTATGCGCCGTCTGGCCGAACGGGACCAGGCGCTCCTTCGAGCCCTTGCCCATCACGCGCAAGACGCCGTCGTTCAGGCTGATCTCGACCGTTTTCAGCGTGACCAGTTCGGTCACGCGCAGGCCGCTCGCGTACATCAGTTCGAGCATCGTGCGGTCGCGCAGTCCGAGCGACGTCTCGATGTCGGGCGCATGCAGCAGCGCTTCGACCTGCGTTTCGTTGAGCGTCTTGGGAAAGCGCGGCGGCTGTTTTGCCGAGCGCAGCTTCAACGTGGGATCGGCGGCCGTGCGATGCTCGCGCAGCGCCCACGCGTAGTAGCGCCGGAAGACGGAAAGGCGCCGGTTCGCCGAGGTCGCCTTGTCGCTGCGCCGCGCCGCCATATAGCCGTTCATGTCGGCTTCGGTGGTCGCGTCGATCGTGCCGCCGCGCGTCTTCGACAACCACTCGGCGAACAGCATGAGATCGCGCCGGTACGCTTCGAGCGTGTTCTTCGCGAGTCCGTGTTCGAGCCATAGCGCATCGCAAAAGAGATCGATCGACGTGTTGCTCGCGGCGAATTCGGGCGCCTGCGTGTCTTCTGAGAGTTCGGTGCTCATGCGATCGATACGCCTTCATGCGCCAGCAGCCAGCGCTTTACGTCGGTGAAAAAATTGGCGCCTGCGTGATGCGCGAAGCCGCCGAGGCCGCTCGCCGCCACCACGCGATGACACGGCACCACGATAGGCAGCGGGTTCGAGCCGCACGCCTGCCCGACCGCCCGGGGCACGCTGCCGATCGCATTCGCAAGCTGCCCGTAGGTCCAGACTTCGCCGGGAGGAATGCTGCTGATCGCCTGCCATACGCGCCGCTGGAACGCCGTCCCGCGCGAAGCGAGCGGCAGGTCGAAATGCATCGAAGCCTCGATCAAATAGCGCTGAATCTGCCTGGCCGCTTCGCGCGCGAGCGGCGAGTCCGGCTCGATGATATCGGTCGATGCCGGCAAGTAGACGATTTCGCGCACGGAAGAAGCGTCGGTTCGAATCCCGACCTTGCCGAACGGCGCATTGATTATCGCGTTATAGATCATCGCTTCACTCCTCGATACAAGAGCGCAACGCCCATTCGACATGCTCGCGTACCACCGCTGACGCATCGTCGGCGCGCGCACGCAGCGCGTCGACGATCGCGGCCCGCTCCTCGCGACCCAGTTCGGCGCGCAACGCGTTGCCCATCGCCACCGCGATATTGCGCAGCCACCGCTCGTAGCCGATGCGCCGGATCGCGCTGCCCTGCATCCTGACATCGAAGTCGGCGGCGCTCCAGCCGAACAGATCGACAAGCGACGCGCGGTCGAGCCCGTGCCGCACGTCGAAGTCGGCGACCGGCGCGGCCTGCGCGAACTTGTTCCACGGACACACGAGCTGGCAGTCGTCGCAGCCATACACGCGATTGCCGATCAACGGCCGCAGATCCTCGGGGATGCTGCCCGCAAGCTCGATGGTCAGGTACGAGATGCAGCGCCGCGCATCGACGCGATACGGCCCGACGATCGCGCCCGTCGGACACGCCGCGATACATCGCGTGCACTGGCCGCAGTGCGCGCCGTCGTGCTCCGGGGCGCTCGATGGGTTCGTCGCCGCGTCGGGAGGCAGCGGTATGTCGACGTAGATCTCGCCGAGAAAGAACAGCGATCCGGCGTCACGCTGCAACAGCAGCGTGTGCTTGCCGCGCCAGCCGACGCCCGCCTTCTGCGCCAGCGCGACTTCCAGTACCGGCGCCGAGTCGGTGAACGCGCGATAGCCGAAGTGCCCGATCTCGTCTTCGATGCGCGCCGCCAGTTGCTGCAAGCGGTTTCGCATGACCTTGTGATAGTCGCGTCCACGCGCGTAGATCGATACCACGGCAGCGGTCGGATCAGCGAGCCGCGACCATTCGATCGCGCGCCAGTCGTTGCGCTGGCTCGTGTGTCCGCCGTGTCCACCTCGACCTGTCGTGACGCTTTCGTCGCCCTGGCTTGCGAGCGTCGACGCGGGCAGATAGGCGATCCGCGCAGTGATGACGCGTCGCGTGCCGGCCACAAGCTCGGCCGGCCTTGCGCGTTTCATGCCATGTTTCGCCATATAATCCATTTCGCCGTGATAGCCTGCTTCGAGCCATGACGCCAGGCCTTCCTCGGCTTCCGTCAAGTCGGCATCGCTGATCCCGACAGCACCGAACCCCAGCTCGCGCCCCCACGTCTTGATGCGTTGCGCGAGTTCCGCCAGCGCGGCTTCGTCGTGGATATCGAAGGCGCGCATGTCAGCGGCGGCGTTCCCGGACGCGGCCGTGACTTCGATGGAGTGTTCCGGCAATCGGTTCATTACGACATTTTACGAGCAATGCCCGCCGCCCAAGCACGATCGACGCATCCACTTTCCGCCGCTTCCCACAAGGGAACGGCGCAGCTCGAACGCCGCTTCGATCTGCCGGACGAGGCCGCGACGCTCGCATTCGGCGCACGCTTCGCACAGGCACTCCACGCCGTGCGTCAAACACAAAATAACGAACGTTTCGCGGGCCTCCAGGTCCAGTTGAGCGGCGACCTCGGCGCGGGAAAAACCACGCTCGTGCGCGCGACATTACGCGCGCTCGGTCACGAAGGACGCGTGCGCAGCCCGACTTACACGCTCGTCGAGCCGTACTCGCTCGACACGGAGTCGGGCCCGCTCGACGTCTATCACTTCGATCTCTACCGCTTCGCCGATCCCGCCGAATGGGCCGACGCCGGCTTTCGCGAATATTTCGATCGCGGCGCGGTATGTCTTGTCGAATGGCCGCAGCAGGCGGGCGGCCTGCTCGGTGTGCCCGATCTCGAGTTCGCGCTGGAAATCGAGGGAGAAGGCCGCGTTTTGATTGCGCGGGCGTTCAGCAATACAGGAAAGACATGTCTCGAAAGATGTTGATCAAGCCGTTCCATTCGATCGAATCGACGGCGACCGCCTCGCACAACTGGCGGCGCCGGCAAGTGCTGCGCGCGGGCGTTTCGACGATCGCGCTCGCGCTCGTCGCCCCGCGTCTCGCGCACGCGAGTTCCGTGCTCGGCGTGCGCGTGTGGCCCGCGCGCGACTACACGCGCGTCACGATCGAGTCCGACCAGCCGCTGCAAAACACGCAGCAGTTGCTGCAAGGACCGGACCGGCTCGTCGTCGACCTGAGCGGCCTCGATCTCGATCAGGAACTGAAGGACCTCGTCTCGAAGATCACGCCGAACGATCCGCAGATCCAGTCGGTGCGCATCGGGCAATACCAGCCGCACGTCGTGCGGATGGTGTTCGACCTGAAGGGCTCGGTGAAGCCGCAGGTCTTTACGCTGACGCCGATCGGCAGCTACAAGTATCGCCTCGTGTTCGACCTGTATCCGGCCGTCGCGCCCGATCCGCTGATGGAACTGCTCGCGCAATCGGAGCGAAAGCAGGAAGCGTTCGATCAGTCGAACCCGAACCCGACGCCGCCGCCCGCGACGCTGAGCGGCCCGGCCACGCCGCCCAAACCGCTTGCGCCTGATAACACCGACGAGTTCTTCCAGAAGTACGCGGACAACAGCGACCTGCCGCGCGCACCCGTTGCCCCGCTACCGATGCCCGCGCCGCGGCCGTCGGTGAAGCCGCCGGTGCCGCTCGCGCCGCCGCTCGCCAAAAAGAACGAGGACGACGACGACGGCGACAACTACGCCTTCTCCGCGCCGAAGCAGAACAACAAGCCGGGCACGACGCGCCTGCTCACCGTCGCAATCGATCCAGGCCACGGCGGCGAAGACCCCGGCGCGATAGGCGGCGCGGGCACGTACGAGAAGCACATCGCGCTCGACATCGCGAAGAAGCTGCGCACCAAGATCGACGCCCAGCCGAACATGCGCGCGATGATGACCCGCGACGCCGACTTCTTCGTGCCGCTCAACGTGCGCGTGCAGAAGGCGCGGCGCGTCGGCGCGGACCTGTTCGTCTCGATCCACGCCGACGCGTTCACCACGCCGGACGCACGCGGCTCGTCGGTGTTCGCGCTGTCGGATCACGGCGCGTCGAGCGCGGCCGCGCGCTGGCTCGCGAACAAGGAAAACGAGTCGGATTCGATCGGCGGGATCAACGTGCGCACGCAGGACGTGAGCGTGAACCGCGCGCTCTTCGACATGTCGACGACCGCGCAGATCCGCGACTCCATGCGCTATGGCAACTTCGTGCTGAACGAGATCGGCGGCATCAACAAGCTGCACAAGGGATCGGTGGAACAGGCCGGGTTTGCCGTGCTGAAGGCGCCGGACATTCCGTCGATCCTGGTCGAGACCGCGTTCATCAGCAACCCCGACGAGGAAACGCGCCTGAACGACGACGCCTATCGCGACAAGATGGCGAACGCGATCATGAAGGGCATCAAGCGCTACTTCGCGGCGAACCCGCCACTCGCGAAGAGCCGGATGACCTAGCACCCTTCAGCGGATATCGGCCTGATAGCGCTGCACCAGCCATCCGCCGAACACGTTCACCGCGAGCCCGGCCATCACGAGCGCGGCGCCCGCAATCTGCATCGGCGTGAGCGCCTCGCCGAGCATGAGCGCCGCCGACGCCAGCCCGATGATCGGCACCAGCAGCGAAAACGGCGCGACCTGGCTCGCCGGATAGCGCGCGAGCAGCTTGCCCCAGAGGCTATAGCCGACGAGCGTCGCGACGAACGCGAGATAGGCGATCGCGAAGATCGACAGCACCGGAATCGACCGGAGGCTCGCCTCGATTTTCGCCGGCCCTTCGAAAATCAGCGACAGCGCGAAGAACGGCAACGGCGGAATCAGGCTCGCCCACACGACGAGCGAGACGAGATCGACGCGGCCCATGCGCTTCGTGACGACATTGCCGAGCGCCCACATCGCGGCCGCGGCGAGCGTGAACATGAAGCCGGCGAACGTCATCGCGTGGCCGCCCTGCATGCCGATCAGCGCAAGTCCGCACGCGGCGATCACGAGACCGGCAAGGTTTGCCGCGCGAATCCGCTCATGCAGGAACATCGCGGCGAAGATCAGCGTGAAGAACGCCTGCGCCTGAAGCACGAGCGACGCGAGGCCGGCGGGCATCCCGACGTACATGGCGTAGAAGAGAAAGGCGAACTGGCCGAGCGAGATCGTGAGGCCATAGGCGAGCAGCCATCGAAGCGGCACGTTCGGCCGCTTGACGAAGAAAATCGCGGGACACGCCGCGAGCGAGAAGCGCAATGCGCCGAGCAGCATCGGCGGGACGCCGTGCAGGCCCACCTTGATCACGACGAAATTCACGCCCCACGCGAGAATGACGACTAAAGCAAGCAGCAAGTCCCTGGGCGACATCCCCGTCTCCGTTTTGATATTTTGCGGAAACGGGCAGTTTAGCGGACGGTTTTGTAATCGGCTTGATACGGCCGCTGACGCTCGGGTTTGGGTGTTTCAACGTCCACCCTTGCTCTGGAAAGAAAGCGCAGGAACGCACGACGCCCGCCCCTGCGCAATCCCTTACTTGCTCTGCCCGTTCTCGGCGGCCCCGGCCCCGTTGCCCGTCGTCTGGTCCGGCGTCTTCTTCCCGGTCGAAGGCGCATGGCTGCTGGTGTGGTGCTTCTTCGCCTTGTGCGTCGACGGCGCCGTCGTGCTGTCCTGCATCGGCGAGGCGGTCGGCGTGTCCGTCGCGTTCGACGAGTTGCCCGACGACGTCTGCGCCAGCGCGCCAGTTGCTGCGAAAAGACCCGCCGTGACGGCGATCAAAAGCTTGTTCTTGCTCATTTTCAGACTCCTATCAAGGTTGCTCACGGATGTTGCAGATGCCGATGCAGAAAGAGCGCGGTCGACTCGCGCCGCAGTGATACTCGGAAAGGGCCGGGAAGGACGCTGCGTCGCGATGAATCGGCCAGTAGAATCGGCAGTTCCAGCACTCATTGCGGCGGACTCCATGACTTCGACCATCAACGCGTTCCTGAAGCCTCATCAACATGACGTCGGCGGTCTCACGGTGCGGCGCGTGCTGCCGGCGCTCGCCGTGCGAACCGTCGGCCCGTTCATCTTCTTCGACCACATCGGTCCCGCAACGCTCGTGCCCGGCGCGGGCCTCGACGTGCGCCCGCATCCGCATATCGGGCTCGCGACCGTCACCTATCTGTTCGACGGCGCGATCATGCACCGCGACAGCCTCGGCTCCGTGCAGAAGATCGTCCCCGGCGATGTCAACTGGATGACCGCCGGCGGCGGCATCGTCCATTCGGAGCGCACGCCCGACGAAGAGCGCGCGTCCGGCCAGACGATGCACGGCATCCAGACATGGGTCGCGCTGCCCGTCGCGGACGAGGACACGGAGCCTTCGTTCGAGCATCATCCGGCCGCGAACCTGCCGCAGATCGAGCGCGACGACGTCACGCTGCGGGTGATCGCCGGCAGCGCATTCGGCGCGACGGCGCCGACGAAAACCTTCTCGCCGACGCTCTACGTCGCCGCCCATTTCGGCGCCGACGCCGAACTCGTGCTCGACACCGAGCACGAGGAACGCGGTGTGTACCTCGTCCAGGGCGATCTCGCGATCGACGGCGCGCCGATCCCCGAATGCCAGATGGCCGTGCTCACGCCGGGCGCCGCCGTCACGCTCACGAGCGCGAACGGCGCCATCGCGATGCTGCTCGGCGGCGCGCCGCTCGACGGCAAACGCTTCATCGAATGGAATTTCGTGTCGAGTTCGCGCGAGAAGATCGATGCAGCCAAGCTCGCGTGGAGCGAGCAGCGCATCGGCCAGGTGCCCGGCGAAACCGAATTCATCCCGCTGCCGCCACCGCGCCGCGAGGACAAGGCGCCCGAGGCGTGAACGCGAACGCTCATTGACAAATGCGCAACGCGCCCCCACTTAGGCGTCAATTCAAGCGCTCAGATCAAGGAGAAAATCATGGAAACGACCCTCGCCACCTTCGAAAATGACGTCATCAATGCGTCGATGCTCGCGCCCGTGCTCGTCGATTTCTGGGCCCCGTGGTGCGGACCGTGCAAGACGCTCGGGCCGATGCTCGAACGGCTCGAAGCTGAAGCCGCGGGCAAGTGGAAACTGGTGAAGGTGAACGTCGACGAGAATCAGGAACTGGCGCAGCACTTCCAGGTGCGCAGCATCCCGCACGTGATCGCGTTCGCCGACGGGCAGGCCGTCGACCAGTTCATCGGCGTGCTGCCGGAAGGCCAGTTGCGCGAGTTCCTCGACAAGCTCGTGCCCGATGGCGCCGAAGCCGAGCGCCGCGCCGCCCAAAGCGCGTGGGCGGAGGGCAACAAGGCCGAAGCGATCGAACTGATGAAGACCGCGCTCGCAATCGATCCCGGCTACGACGAAGCCCGCCTCGACCTGATCCAGTGGCTGCTCGCGGAACATCGCATCGACGAGGCGCGCGAGGAGGACAAGCTGCTTTCGCCGAAGACGACGCAAGGCATCGACGCGCGCTACAACGCGCTGAAAACCGAACTCGACGCCGCCGATGCCGCCGCCGACCTGCCGCCCGCCGACGCGCTGATCGCCGCGGTGAACGCGAATCCCGACGACCTGGAAGCGCGTTTCGCGCTGGCGAATCGCCTGATTGCCGGGCGCGACTATGGGGGTGCGCTCGAACATCTGCTGGCGATCGTCGTGCGCGACCGCGCTTTCATGGACGATGTCGGCCGCAAGACGATGCTGTCGGTTTTCGAACTCGCCGCGCATCAACCGGACGTGGTTTCACAATGGCGGCGCAAATTGAGCGCGGCGATCAATTAATGCGCGCGGGATTAAAAGCTTTCAGATTGTTTAATCGATGCTTTTAAATTTAAAACGGTCGGCCTTTTCAAGCCGGCCGTTTTATTTCGAGCGTGTAGTGCTACGCGTTTTTTGCCAGATCGCGCAAAACATACGCAACGGCCGCGAACCCGAAACTTGCCGTCACGCAGACGCTCGATCCGAAACCCGCGCAATTCAGCCCGACCGGTCCTGAATAGCCCGGCGCGGTTTCCAGATGTTCGGCTTCCTCGCTGATATCGCACGACGGCGCCTCGGGGTAGATCAACGGCTCGTCGGAATAGACCGCGTTCACCCTGAATTTCGACTTCGGCCCGCGCGGGAAGCCGTGCAGCTTGCGCAACTGGCCGCGCACCTTCGAGAGCAGCGGGTCCTGGATCGTCTGCGCAAGATCGTCGATGCGAATGCGCGTCGGGTCGAGCTGGCCGCCCGCGCCGCCCACCGTGATGAGCGGCTGCCGGCGCTCCACGCACCACGCGATCAGCGCGGTCTTGGTGCGCACGCTGTCGATCGCGTCGATGACGTAGTCGAAGCCGCCGCCGAGCACCGCGTCGAAGTTGCCCGGCTCGACGAAATCCTCGACCTGCCGGACCTCGCACGCCGGGTCGATCAGACGAATGCGCTCCGCCATCGCGCTCACCTTCGCCTTGCCGTAGTTGCCGTCGAGCGCGTGGATCTGCCGGTTCGTGTTGCTTTCGGCGACGTTGTCGAGGTCGATCAGCGTGATGTGCCCGACAGCGCTTCTCGCCAGCGCCTCGGCCGCCCACGAGCCCACGCCGCCGATGCCGATCACCGCGACGTGCGCACGCTCGAACGCGGCGAGCGCCGGCGCGCCGTACAGGCGCGCGATGCCGCCGAAGCGCCGCGCGCGGTCGGCTTCGGCTTCAGCGGGTTGAGCAGACCCGGTCGCAGCGGAGTTAAGATTGGAATCGGAGGGTGAGGATGTGGCGGTCATGTCGGGGGAAAGCGCAGATGCGTGAGCCGTCGAGAATCGCGCGATGTTCAATCGCAACGTCGGCCAGCATTGTGTGCAGGATTTAATTGAATTGCGTATTCTGCCTTATCGCTCGATTGCCGGCCGATGCGCGGCCGTTAATTGAAATCGTACCGCCCTGGGGCCGACACAGAAATTGCTAACCTTGTCTATACTGATGCGACTGTAGCGTTTGCATAAGAACATGACGACTCTCGCCGATCTTCGTAAGAGCTATACCCTCGGATCGCTCGATGCTGCCGATGTCGACCCGAACCCGTTTCGCCAGTTCGAGACCTGGTTCGCGCAGGCGCTCGAAGGCAAGCTGCCCGAACCGAACACGATGACGCTCGCCACGGTCGACGAACGCGGCCGTCCTTCGGCGCGCATCGTACTGATCAAGGGCGTGGACGAACGGGGATTTGTCTTCTTCACGAATTACGAAAGCCGCAAGGGCCGCGAACTCGCCGCGAACCCCGCCGCGAGTCTGCTCTTCTATTGGATCGAACTCGAGCGCCAGGTGCGCATCGAGGGCTCCGTCGCCAGGACGAGCGCCGCCGAAAGCGATGCGTACTACGCGTCGCGGCCGCTCGGATCGCGCATCGGCGCGTGGGCGTCGGAACAGAGTCAGGTGCTGGAAAGCCGCGCGGCGCTCGAAGCCCGCGAGCGCGAAGTGATCGCGCAATACGGCGACAACCCGCCGCGCCCGCCGCACTGGGGCGGCTACCGGCTGGTGCCCGACACTATCGAATTCTGGCAAGGCCGTCCGTCACGGCTGCACGACCGCATCGTGTACACGCGCGAAGACGCTGGGCGCGACTGGAGCATCGTCAGGCTCGCGCCTTGACGACGCCGCGCCCCGCCTGATACGCGGACCATGAGGCTTGATCCGCACCACAGCGTTTTGCGGCTGCGGTGCGCGTGACCCGTTGGCCGCTCACGGCGCGTGGAAGCAGGACGCAGTACCGCTGGACGAACATGAAGATGCGAGCCTTCCCTTAATTTCATCTAAGCGCGGAGAAACAAGCATGTTCTGGGAGAAGAAGCTGAAGCAGTGGGTGCAGGACGTTCGGGACCGGGCCAACCTGCCCGCGCGTCTGGTGTTGTGGGATGGACAGCAGCACGACTTCGGCAGTTTCGCCGCGCCGCAGGTCACGCTGCACGTGAAGAGCGCCACCGCACTGCGCTATCTGCTCGAACCGACGCTCGACAATCTCGGTGAAGCCTACATCAAGGGCAAGATTGACATCGAGGGCAAGCTGTCGGACATCATCAACGTCAGTTATTCGCTCGCAAAGAGCACCGTCACCAGCGCGAGCAAGCTCGCCCGCGTGCGACGCTACTTCACTCACTCGAAAGTCACGGACAGGAAGGCGATCCAGTATCACTACGACGTGTCCAACGAGTTCTACGAACTGTGGCTCGACCAGAACATGGTCTATTCGTGCGCATACTTCGAGAATGGCGACGAAGACCTCGCCACCGCGCAGTTGAAGAAGATCGACCACATCCTCACGAAGATCCAGTTGCAGCCCGGCCAGCGCCTGCTCGACATTGGTTGCGGCTGGGGCGCGCTCGTGATTCGCGCGGCGCAGAAGTTCGGCGCGCAGTGCGTCGGCGTCACGCTGTCGCAGAACCAGTTCGATCTCGCGACCAAGCGCGTGAAGGACGCCGGCCTCGAAGGCCAGGTCGAGATCCGGCTGCAGGACTATCGCGACATCGACGGCCAATTCGACCGCATCACGAGCGTCGGCATGTTCGAGCACGTCGGGCGCAAGAACCTGCCGGGGTACTTCAGCAGGATCCACGATCTGCTCACCGACGACGGCATCGCGATGAACCACGGCATCACGTCCACCGATGCCGACAGCGGCGAAACGGCGCTCGGCGGCGGCGAGTTCATCGACCGCTACGTGTTTCCCGACGGCGAACTGCCGCACATCGGCCTCGCGCTCGAATCGCTGCAACGCGGCGGGCTCGAGGCGGTCGACGTGGAAAGCCTGCGCCGGCATTACGCGCGCACGCTCGACATCTGGGCGGAGCGCTTCGAGACGAACGCGGCCGAGGCGAAACAGCTCGTCGACGACGAGAAATTCCGCATCTGGCGCGTGTATCTGGCGGGCTGTGCCTACGCGTTCGAAAACGACGACGTGTCGATCTATCAGATCGTCTGCCGCAAGGCCGGGCGCAGCGCAACGACGCTGCCGTGGTCGCGCCGGCACATGTACGAGAAGGCGCTCTGAACGCGGCGGACGATGAGGATGCGGACGTCGAGCAGGGCGACCTGCTCGGCGTGCCGGCGGCGGTGGCCGCCGCAGCACCGACGCCGCGCAAGCCTCGCGGAGTGAACAACAAGGCGGCAGGCTCGGCGCCGCTCACCTGCTTAGCGCTGGCGCGCGAGATCGCGGCGGCATGCGAGGCAGCGGTAAAAACGATGAAAACGACGAAAACGGCGCCGGACGGTGCGGCGCCGTCGTTCGAAGCGGTCAGCCTTTCAGCCGGTGCGCGAACTTCTTCCTGAACTTCGCGACCTTCGGCGCGATGACGAACGAGCAATAGCCCTGGTCCGGATGCTGCGCGAAGTAATTCTGGTGATACGCCTCGGCGGGAAAGTAGTTGCCGTCGAGCGGCGTGACTTCCGTCACGATCTTGCCGCCGTAGACGTCCTCGCGCTGGAACTCGTCGATGACCTCTTGCGCGATCCTGCGCTGCTCGTCGGAATCCGTGAACACCACCGACCGGTACTGCGTGCCGACATCGTTGCCCTGCCGGTTGAGTTGCGTCGGATCATGCGTCGCGAAGAAAATCTCCAGCACCTCGCGATAGCCGATCACCGACGGATCGAACTCCACCTTCACCACTTCCGCGTGGCCGGTATTCCCGTCGCAGACCTGCTCGTAGGACGGATTTCGGGCTTGGCCGCCGGCATAGCCCGACTCCACGGACACCACACCTTCGACACCCAGGAACACCGCCTCGGTGCACCAGAAACAGCCGCCGCCGATAGTCGCGGTCTCGCGCTTCGTCTGCGGGCTTTGCGGATTTTGCTCGGTCATGCCTGGCTCCAGTTGTGTGGCTTCAGCCTCGTAATCGGCCTCGTATATGGTGGGTGCGCGAACGGTTTCTTCAACCCGGCGAGCTTACTGTCTTTTCCAAAGCCACGTCGCCAACGCGGCTTTGGAGCACCCACGGGCCGTTGGGAAGCTATTCCGCTAGAATCCAGACCATTGACTCAATCAATACATGACTCCAGAAACAGTTCTTCCGACTCATGCGCGACGCGCGGCCGGTCCGGTTGCACACGACACAGTTGCCCCGATGAAACGCGCCAAATCCCCAAATTTCGATCCCGCAGCCTTCCGCGGCGCATTGAGCCAGTTCGCAACGGGCGTGACCGTCATTACGACGCGCTCGGCGTCCGGCCAGTTGATCGGCATCACGGCAAGCTCGTTCAACTCCGTGTCGCTCGATCCGCCGCTCGTGTTGTGGAGCCTCGCGACCAAATCGGCGTCGATGCCGGTGTTCCAGGCCAATAGCCACTATGTGGTGAACGTGCTGGCGGCGTCGCAGATCGACCTGTGCAAGCGCTTCGCCACCGTCAAGGGCGACCGCTTCGCCGGCGTCTCGCATGCGGAAGGCGACACCGGCATGCCGGTGCTCGACGGCGCGCTCGCGTGGTTCGAATGCCACAATCGCAGCCGCTATCAGGAAGGCGACCACGTCATTTTCGTGGGCGAGGTGGAGCGCTGCGGCGTGCACGAAAACGCAGCGCGGATCGCCCCGCTCGTGTTCCAGGCGGGGGATTTCCACACGCTGCGCTCCGTCGACTGACTACGGACGCGGCTGCTCGATCAGCGCGACGGGCACGCCGCCTTCGTCTTTCATCGTCTGCAGCACAATGTTCGAGCGGATGTCGATCACGCCCGGCGCCTTGTACAGCTTGCTCAGGATGAAGTCGGAGTAGTGCTTGAGGTTGTGCGCCAGCACGCGCAGCACGTAATGCGTGTCGCCCGTGACGACGAACGCGCTGACCACTTCCGGCCACTCGCGTACCGCCGACGCAAACGTTTCGTGCCAGTTCTCCTGGTCGTTGCGCATCGACACGTGGACGAACGCCTCCAGTTCGATGCCGAGCCGCTCCCGATCCAGACAGGCGCGATAGCTCGCGATGACACCCTCTTCCTCCAGCAGCCGCATGCGGCGCAGGCACGCCGACGGCGATAGCGAGATGCGCTCCGCCAGATCCAGGTTGCTAATTCTTCCGTCCTCCTGCAGTACGGCCAAAATACGGCAATCCGTTGCGTCGAGCGTGAACCCAGTCATTTTTTAGTCTCCCTGGCCCGTTTCATCGAATTATGTTCTAAGACGGGCGGTTTTGGGTGGTTATTTCGCAAGCACTTTTCAGGGCGTGGCGACTATGATTTGACGCATCCCCACGCACTTTCGTCAGGCGCCTCGCGATGAGCATTCTCTGGGACATTTCCCCGCCGATTCAACCTGCCACGCCCGTCTGGCCGGGCGACACGCCTGTCGGTGTCGAACGCGTGTGGCGCATGGAGGCGGGCTCGCCCGTCAACGTCGCGCGACTCACGCTTTCGCCGCACACCGGCGCGCACGCCGACGCCCCGCTTCACTACGACGCCGAAGGCGCGCCGATCGGCGAGGTTGCGCTGGACACGTATCTCGGCCCGTGCCGCGTGATTCACTGCATCGGCGCGACGCCGGTCGTGACGCCGGAACAAGTGGCCGCGTTGTTGTCAGACGTGCCGCCACGCGTGCTGCTGCGGACCTATGCGCAGGCGCCGCTCGACGCGTGGGACCCTGATTTTTGCGCGGTCGCGCCCGAAACCGTCGATCTGCTGTCGGCAAGCGGCGTGCGGCTGATCGGTATCGACACGCCATCGCTCGATCCGCAAGACTCGAAGACGATGGACGCCCACAAGCGCATCCGCGCCCATCGAATGGCGATTCTCGAAGGCCTCGTGCTCGATGCCATCGCGCCCGGCGACTACGAACTGATCGCGCTGCCGCTCAAGTTCGTGACGCTCGACGCCAGCCCGGTGCGCGCGGTGCTGCGCCCGCTCTACTGATCCTTACTACCCAGACTGGACATTTCAATGAACCATCGTGACGATGCCGCGGCGCTCGACCGCGACGACCCGCTTCGCGCCCTGCGCGACCAGTTCGCGCTCGGCCGCGACGTGATCTACCTCGACGGCAATTCGCTCGGCGTGCCGCCGAAAGCCTCGGCCGCGCGCGCCGCCGCCGTCATCGCCGACGAATGGGGCGACGGCCTGATCCGAAGCTGGAACACGGCCGGCTGGTTTGCGCTGCCCAAGCGCCTCGGCAACAAGCTGGCGCCGCTGATCGGCGCGGGCGAAGACGAAGTCGTCGTCACCGAAACGATTTCGAGCAACCTCTTCAAGATATTGTCGGCGGCGTTGCGTCTCGCGAACGAGCGCGATCCGAAGCGCCGCGTGATCGTGTCGGAACGCTCGAATTTTCCGACCGATCTGTACATCGCGCAGGGCCTGATCGAGCAACTGGATCGCGGCTATGAACTGCGTCTCGTCGACGATCCGGCCGAACTCGCCACCGCGATCGACGAAAACACCGCCATCGCGATGATCACGCACGTCAATTACCGCACCGGCTACATGCACGACATGGCGGCCATCACGCAACTGATCCATCGCGCGGGCGCGCTCGCCGTGTGGGACCTGGCGCATTCGGCGGGCGCAGTGCCGGTCGACCTGAACGGCGTCGGCGCGGATTACGCGGTCGGCTGCACCTACAAGTACCTGAACGGCGGCCCCGGCTCGCCGGCGTTCGTCTGGGTGCCGAAGCGCCACCAGAACGCGGTTTCGCAGCCGCTTTCCGGCTGGTGGGGACACAAGAAGCCCTTCGAAATGAACCCGTCGTACCAGCCCGACGACGGCATCGGGCGGTTTCTGTGCGGCACGCAGCCGGTCGTCTCGATGGCGCTCGTCGAGTGCGGGCTCGATGTCTTCCTGCAAACCGACATGGCGACGCTGCGCCGCAAGTCGCTCGCGCTGAGCGACCTGTTCATCAGGCTCGTCGAAACGCGCTGCGGCGAATTTCCGCTCACGCTCGTCACGCCGCGCCAGCACGCCGAACGCGGTTCGCAGGCGAGCTTCGAGCATCCGCACGGCTACGAGGTGATGCAGGCGCTGATCGCGCGCGGCGTGATCGGCGATTATCGCGAGCCGCGCGTGTTGCGGTTCGGCTTTACGCCGCTTTACACGCGATTCGTCGACGTCTGGGATGCGGTGGAAGTCCTGCGCGACGTGCTCGAAACAGAAGCGTGGCGCGCGCCTGAATTCGCCGAACGCGGCGCGGTGACCTGAGAGGAAACGACCCAATGACTCAAACCACTTCCGGCTGCCCGATGGGCCATGGCGCATCCGGCACGCCTTCCGACGCGGCCAAGGAGGGCTGGCACGACGCCCAGCTCGATTTCTCGAATTCGATGAGCTATGGCGATTACCTGTCGCTCGACTCGATCCTGTCGGCACAGCATCCGCTCTCGCCCGATCACAACGAGATGCTGTTCATCGTGCAGCACCAGACGAGCGAACTGTGGATGAAACTCGCGCTCTACGAATTGCGCGCGGCCCTCGCCGCCGTGCATCGCGACGACCTGCCGCCCGCGTTCAAGATGCTCGCGCGCGTGTCGCGGATATTCGAGCAGCTGGTGCAGGCGTGGAGCGTCCTCTCGACGATGACGCCGTCCGAATACACGGCAATGCGGCCTTATCTGGGCGCATCGTCGGGATTTCAGTCGCATCAGTATCGGCAGATCGAATTCTTGCTCGGCAACAAGAATGAACAGATGGTGAAGCCTTATGCGCACCGTCCGGCGGTTCTCGCGGAGGTGCAGGCATCGCTGGAGGCACCTTCCTTCTACGACGAAGTGATTTGCCTGCTGGCGCGGCGCGGCTTTCCGATTTCACCCGAGCGGCTGAACCGCGACTGGTCCCAGCCGACGACGCACGATGCCTCCGTCGAAGCCGCGTGGCTCAAGGTTTATCAGGCGCCGTCCGAGCACTGGGAGCTTTATGAAATGGCGGAGGAACTGGTCGACTTGGAGGACGCGTTCCGCCAGTGGCGCTTCCGGCATGTGACGACGGTCGAGCGGATCATCGGCTTCAAGCAAGGCACGGGCGGAACGAGCGGAGCGCCGTATCTGCGCAAGATGCTCGATGTCGTGCTGTTTCCGGAGTTGTGGCACGTGCGGACGGTGCTTTGAGCGAAGGCAAGGCTTAACCCAACCGCCCCGCCAGCGCCCGCAGCTTCGGCCCGATGACCTCGCGGAAAAACGCTTCCCCCATCGACGACGCCGGCCCGCTGCTGCTCAACACGAGCCATCGTCCGTTGCGCACGTCGCGAAATGGCGCGGCGATCGCGTTCACGTCGTCGTGCCAGTCGCGGAACGAATAACAGCAGCCGTCGCGGGCGAAATCCTCCAGCGCGGCTTCAGCCGCCTTCACCAGCGCCGGGCCTTCGTCGCCCGCTGCGTTCCCCAACTCCTCCAGCAACGCCGCGCGCGCCGCCGGTTCCTGCACCGCGAGATACGCGCGGCCCATCGAACTGGTGAGCATCGACAGCCGCGATCCCGGCGCGAGGCCCAAAGTCAGCGCCGTCTCGCTGCGGATGGTTTCGAGATAGATCATGTCGAAGCCATCGCGGCACCCGAGCGACACCGCCGCGCCGATCTCGCGCGCCAGTTCGCGCATGTGCGGCCGCGCGAGTTCGAGCGTGTCCGCGCCTGCGAGCAACGCGAATCCCAACGACAGAACGCCCGTGTCCAGCGCGTATTTCCCGGCGGCTTCGTCGAAACGCAGGTAGCCGAGCGTGGTGAGCGTATAGGCGAGCCGGTTGACGGTCGCCTTCGGCAAGCCGGTTCGCTCGACGAAATCGCGATTGCCGAGCAACAGTTCGCCCGGCCGGAATGCGCGAAGCAAATCCAGCCCGCGAGCCAGCGCCACAACAAACTTGCGTTCATCGATTGCCTCGGACGAGGGGAAATTTCGGTTGAGATTTGTCGGCATCGGGTGCTACACTCCCTCATGATTTGCAAAACAGTGTTCCGCATAGCGGAACTTCTGTCAAGTCCCAAGTGAACCGCTGTTTGCGCCGAACCCTTCGAAGCCGGCGCTTTTTTGATGAAATCAGGAGAACGCACATGGCCGACGCCGCCCGATTCAACTGGGAAGACCCGCTGTTGCTGGATCAGCAACTCAACGACGAAGAACGCATGATCCGCGATGCGGCCCGCGCCTACTCGCAGGACAAGCTCGCGCCGCGCGTGCTGAACGCGTTCCGCGAAGAAAAAACCGATCCGGCGATCTTTCGCGAGATGGGCGAACTGGGCCTGCTCGGCCCGACGATTCCCGAGCAATATGGCGGCCCCGGTCTGAACTACGTGAGTTACGGCCTGATCGCGCGTGAAGTGGAACGCGTGGATTCGGGGTATCGCTCGATGATGTCGGTGCAATCGTCGCTCGTGATGGTGCCGATCAACGCATTCGGCAGCGACGCGCAAAAGGAAAAGTACCTGCCGAAGCTCGCGACCGGCGAATGGATCGGCTGCTTCGGCCTGACCGAGCCGAACTCCGGTTCCGACCCGGCCAGCATGACGACGCGCGCGAAGAAGGTGAACGGCGGGTTCTCGCTGTCGGGATCGAAGATGTGGATCTCGAACTCGCCGATCGCCGATGTGTTCGTCGTGTGGGCGAAGCTCGAAGAGGACGGCCGGGATGAGATTCGCGGCTTCATCCTGGAAAAAGGCTGGAAGGGCCTGTCGGCGCCCGCGATCCACGGCAAGGTCGGCTTGCGCGCGTCCATCACCGGCGAAATCGTGATGGACGAAGTCTTCGTGCCCGAAGACAACCTGTTGCCGAACGTGCGCGGCCTCAAGGGACCGTTCACCTGCCTGAATTCGGCGCGCTACGGCATCGCGTGGGGCGCGCTCGGCGCGGCCGAGGCGTGCTGGCACACCGCCCGCCAGTACACGCTCGATCGCAAGCAGTTCGGCCGGCCGCTCGCCGCGAACCAGTTGATCCAGAAGAAGCTCGCAGACATGCAGACCGAAATCACGCTCGGCCTGCAAGGCGTGCTGCGGCTCGGTCGCATGAAGGACGAAGGCACGGCGGCCGTCGAAATCACGTCGATCATGAAGCGCAATTCGTGCGGCAAGGCGCTGGACATCGCCCGCCTCGCACGCGACATGCTCGGCGGCAACGGCATCTCCGACGAATTCGGCGTGGCCCGTCATCTCGTAAACCTGGAAGTCGTGAACACGTATGAAGGCACGCACGACATCCACGCGTTGATCCTTGGCCGCGCGCAAACGGGGATTCAGGCGTTCTTCTGAACCTGCCGCTGCGCTCACGAAAAAGCCAACGCGATGTTTGCGTTGGCTTTTTTCATGGAGAAGCGGCGAAACCCTTCTGAAACCCGAGATGCCTTTTGTAACTTTTCGGACCCGGCGCTGAAACTTTTACGGGCCAGATCGTCTCCATCATGGGCACGCGCATTGCGGTCGCTGTCCCCCACACTGCCGCTCTCGGGAACAAAACGTGCGTATCGTGCTTTCCAGGAGGTTCGAGGGCGCTCGTCAGCGACCGCATCTTTGGTTACGATTCGCGTAGCCTCACCCGATTGGAGTCATCAATGTCAGAAATCAATAAGGAGCGATTCATGTCGGATATCAAAACCGTTCTCTCCGATGCCGAAGACCTGCTGAAGCAGGCAGCCAGCGCGACCGGCGAGCGTGCATCCGAGCTGCGCGAGACCGCTCTGACCCGGTTGAAGCAAGCGAAGGAAAAAGCAGCGGACGCGCAAGTCGTCGTCGTGGAGCGAGGCAAGAAGGCGGCGCGCGCAACCGACGACTACGTGCACGAGCATCCGTGGGCATCGATCGGCATTGCGGCGGGCGTGGGCGTCGTGATCGGCTTGCTGATCAATCGTCGCTGACGTCGCGGCAACGGCGATGGCCTGCTGATTGCTCAGGCTGTTGCCAACGAGTTGTCGACCGAGTTGCCTACGATTGCGAACCGCGAGCAGTGGTGGTTCGCACATTCACGCCGGGCGGTCCTTCACAGGGATCGCCCGGCCCCACTCAGCGCTACCCCAACGCGCTTTTCGCGCCCACGCCATGACGACTGAACGGCCATCTCGGCAATCGTCCCCCGGACCTTTGCGCCGAATCCTGAGTTCCGCATTCGCCATCTTCGAGACGCGCCTGGAACTGCTCGGCATCGAACTCCAGGAAGAAAAGGAGCGGTTGATCGGCGTCGTGTTCCTCGGCCTCGCCGCGATGATGCTCACCATGATGGCCCTGATCACGCTCACGGTCCTGATCGCCATATTCTTCTGGGATACGTACCGCTGGCAGTCGCTCGCGGGCATCACCGCGGTGTACGCGCTGACCGCCATTGCTTGCGGCATGCGGGCGCGCGCCGTCCTGCGCGATGCGCCGAACATGTTCGACGAGACGCTTGCCGAGTTCCGCAAGGACCGCGACACGTTTCGCTGAAGCCGAGCCGATCTTCCTAGCTGGCCAACCCGCCGACATTGAACGAGCCCGCCGACCATGAGCCAATCCGACGACACCTTCAAGGCGCAGAGACGCGCCCAGGCTCACAAGCTGAGCACGCCGCACATGCGCGCCTTGCGCAAGGAGTTGCTGATCGCACGCGCGGATGTCGAACGCATGGAGATCACGCAGGCCTCCGCTGACCTGCGCCACTCGGTCACGCGTTTCGGCTTTCTCAAGTTCCTGATTCCCGGACGCATGGGCGGCTCGCGGGGCCGCGGGGCAAACACCGGTGGAATCGCATCGGTCTTGGGCGGACTACTCTCCAGCGGCAACCTCAGCACGCTGCTGCGCCAATATCCGATCATCGGTTCGCTCGCGTCGCTGCTCCTCACCAAGCCCGTGCGAACAAAGCTCGTGCGCGGTGCCAAGCCCGTGCTCAAGTGGGGCGGCCTCGCGCTGGTCGCCTGGGAAGGCTTCCGCATCTGGCAGCAGATGAAGTCCACGTCCAACGAAACCGCGACCGAAGCCGTCGATCCGACTGTCTTCTAACGCCGCGCTGCGTCAGCGGCCGCTCCAGCAGGCCGCCGTTGCCGCCGACCCGAGTTCGGCCGCGGCGCGATTCGATCGCGCGCCGGTGGCGTCGATGACGAACGTGCCGCACGCGTCGTCCTGCATCGAGCCGGGCGCAACGGGTTCGGCTTCGATCGCATAGCCGCCGTTCGTCGCGGACTCCGCCAGCAGCCTCAACCGATACACCGGCGCGCCCTGCGCCGGCGCCTGATCGAAGCCCGCGGGCAACGAAGACGCATCGGGGTTCGCCGCCATCTGAACGACGCGCGCGGTTTCGACAAACTGCGCCGCGCGATAAAGTGCCGTCGCCGCTTCCACGCGATGAGCTTTCGCGACATGCAGCCGATACGCCGGAATCGCGAACGTCGCCACGATCGCCGCCACGCCGAGCGCGATCATCAACTCAAGCAAGGTGAAGCCCTTCTTCGGGCGAGTGTGTGTCCGGGTCATTCGCATGGCCTTCAAAACGGTTTGGCGACAACGCGTCGCCAGCGGCGCGTGGTGCCGCTCTCCGCGACCTCGATCTGCAATTGCAGCCAGGCTTCGGAATCGGACGTCGATCCGAAGCCGCGCGCGGTCAACAGATATGAACGCGCGGCGGCGTCGGCAGAGTCGGCGGAACGGGACCACGCTTCGATCAGGCACTGCGGCGCGCGGATAGCATGCGGCCACGCGGCGAACGGCATGATCGCCGGCGCACCCGCGCCTTCGAACGAAGCCTTCATGCGCCAGCGGCCTGGCTCGCCGACCGACGCGGCTTGCGGCTGGCCGGGCGCATCGACGACGAGCCGGCTGCACCTCGCGAGTGCGCCGTCCGCTGCGTGAAACGCCTGGACGCGATCGCGCAGGCTTCCCGCCGCCCGCGTGGCGACGATCGAGGATTCGAGCCAGGCGCCCGCGGTGACAAGCATCATCGAAGTCAGGAGCAGCACGATCGGCAGGACCGTGCCGCGCGATCTTGCGCGCGGCGTCATGACGGCCTCCCGGTGCCGCTGTTTCGAATCGCGACGCGCCGCCAGAACGCCCGATGCACCCGCGCATCGGTGGCAACGACGAGCGAGCCGTCGCAATCCATGTAGCTGCTTTTTTTCACCGCGCCGATCGCGTCGCCGCGCACCAGCACGCAGAGGTCAGCCGCGACGACCGCCTGCCACCGGTCGCGCGGGACGGCGCTGGCGTCCACGGCCGTCACCGCGTCCTTCAGCCACCAGGAAATGCGCAGCCGTTCGATCCCCTCGACGACCGGTTGCGCCTGCTTGCCGGCGCCTTCGCAATACAGTTCGGGCTCGCCGGTGGAACTGCTCGTCTTCGCGTAGAAGCGGTTCGAGACGGCGGCGCCCGTCGCCTGGCCGAGACAATCGGTCGGCACGCCGGACGAGGTCGGCCATGTCGAAATGATGTCCGCCGCGTAGCGGATCGAGACGCCATCCGAGTGGCTCGCGAGCGATTCGCACGTCGGCGCGTCGTCCGTCCCGGTCGCGCGGCCCTGAAAGCAGCCGAACAGCCCAACGCCGGCATCGCTGTCGAGCGGCGCGAACGCCGCCATCTGCAACTGCTGGCCGACGAGATCGAGCGCGGCGGTCGCGGCGTCGTGCATGCGCGCGATGTCGGCGGCGCGATCATGGGATGCGCGCTGCCCGCGATACAGCGAAAGCGAAGCGACCACGACCAGCAAGCCGAGCGCCATCGAGATCGCGAGTTCGAGCAGCGTATGGCCGCGAGCGCCTGAACGTTGCATGTTCATCGCGCGAAAGCCAGCGCGACACAGGCCGAATTCGCCTTCGCCTGCGGCTCGGGGCAAGCATCGGCTTTTTCGTCCGCGTGCCAACTCACGACAGCCACGCGCACGCCGTCCGCCTGATCGAGCACGGTGACATCGCCCTGCGGCAACATCGACGCCGCCCGCGTGCGCCACTGCGATACGACCGGGCCGCGATCGGCGTCGCCCTGAATGGCTTCCGCGACGGAATCGGCGATCAGCGTGGCGCGCTCGCGCGTGAGCAGGGCGCGCTCGCTACGCGCGAGCCACGTCTGGGTTGCGACCAGCCCGAGCGCGGCGATCGCGGTGATCGACAGCGCGATCATCACTTCGATCAGCGAGTCGCCTTCGCTTTTTGCATGCGCGGGCCTCATGCCGCCGCTCCGCAAGCGCCCTGCGTCATGCGTGCACGACCGCCCGCGGCAAGCCGGACGCACCGGTTCGAGCCCACGGAAGCCGCGAGCCGGCTGTTGCGCGCGCTGAAATCGAAGCTTCGAAAGCCGCCGATCACTTGCCCCGATGGCGGCGTGAACGACAAATCAGTCGCGGCGCCTGCGATCGCAATTGAAGGCAATGACGACTGTGCGCGCAGCAGCATCGGCGCGCCGTCGCGCTCCACGAAAAGCGCCCAGCCGCACGACCAGTCGGCCGCGCCGCCGTCGCAATTCTTGCCCGGAGCGAGACATCGGCGCGCCGCGTCGATCCGGCAAAGCGTCACGCGCGCGCCGCGCCTGACCGCCTCCGAGCGTGCAAGCGAAAGCGTGGAGAACAGCGCGCGGGCGCGGGCATCGACCTGGTCACGCAAGTGCCACGCGACGAACGAAGGCGTCGCGAACGTCGCGATGATCGCCATGACGGCAAGCACGACGGACAGTTCGACAAGCGTAAAGCCGGAGAAGTGGCGGCGAATCATCTGCATCCCTCATCGATCGAATCAAACCAGCGCTCAATCTAGAGAGAAATTCGCGTCCCCACCATCGGCCGAATGGCCGACTACCGGACGCGCGAAAACCTCGACAGACTGTCCTGTCGAAGCATCCAATGCACGGAGAAAGGAAATGCAGAAACGCTCAGCGCTTGCGGGGAGTCGACTTCTTCGGCGTGGCGCGCCGGAATTCATCGAGCACGTCTTCGAATTCGGATACGTCTTCGAAGCGCTTGTAAACGGACGCGAAACGCACGTAGGCGATCGTGTCGAGCTGGCGCAACTCGTTCATCACGAGTTCGCCCAGGCGGTCGCTGCGAACTTCGCGTTCGCCGCTGCCAAGCAACTGATATTCGATGCGGGCAACTGCCGCGTCGACCGCGTCCGCCGCAACCGGGCGCTTTCTCAGCGCCAGTTGCATGCTCGCGACGATCTTGCGGCGATCGAATTCGGTACGGCTGCCATCCTTCTTCACCACCGAAGGCAGCGCCAGCTCGACCCGCTCGTACGTCGTAAAACGCTTGTCGCAGGATGGGCAGCGCCGCCGTCGGCGAATCGCGGCGCCGTCTTCGGACACGCGCGAATCGACCACTTGCGTGTCGCCGTGACGGCAGAAGGGGCAGTGCATCGCGGCTTAGCCGTAGACCGGGAACTGCTTCGTCAGCTCCGCGACCTGCGCTCGCACGCGCTCGAGGTTCGCCTGGTCTTCGGGGTTGTCGAGCACGTCGGCAATCAGGTTGCCGACGATTTCCGCTTCCTTCACGCCGAAGCCGCGCGTCGTCATCGCGGGCGAACCGAGGCGCACGCCGCTCGTGACGAACGGCTTTTCCGGGTCGTGCGGGATCGCGTTCTTGTTGACCGTGATATGCGCGGCGCCGAGCGCGGCTTCCGCGGCCTTGCCGGTGATCTTCTTCGCGCGCAGGTCGACGAGCATCACGTGGCTTTCGGTGCGGCCCGACACGATGCGCAAGCCGCGCTTGACCAGCGTTTCAGCCAGCACGCGCGCATTTTCGACGACGCGCTGCTGATACTCCTTGAACTCCGGCGACAGCGCTTCCTTGAACGCAACGGCCTTGCCGGCGATCACGTGCATCAGCGGGCCGCCCTGGATGCCCGGGAAAATCGCCGAGTTGATCTGCTTCTCGAACTCGGCCTTCATCAGGATCACGCCGCCGCGCGGGCCGCGCAGGCTCTTGTGCGTGGTCGTCGTCACGAAGTCGGCATGCGGCACCGGGTTCGGATAGACGCCCGCGGCGATGAGGCCCGCGTAGTGCGCCATGTCGACCATGAAATACGCGCCGACGCTCTTCGCGATTTCCGCGAGGCGCGCGAAATCGATCTTCAGCGAAAACGCCGACGCGCCCGCGACGATCAGCTTCGGCTTGTGTTCCTTCGCGAGTTCTTCGGTCTTGTCGTAATCGATGTCTTCGGCTTCGTTCAGGCCGTAGCTCACGACCTTGAACCACTTGCCCGACATGTTCACCGGCGAGCCGTGCGTCAGGTGCCCGCCTTCGGCGAGGCTCATGCCCATGATGGTGTCGCCGGGCTTGAGCATTGCGAAGAACACGCCCTGGTTTGCCTGCGAGCCGGAATTCGGCTGCACGTTCGCGGCTTCGGCGCCGAACAGTTCCTTCACGCGGTCGATGGCGAGCTGTTCGACGATATCGACGTATTCACAGCCGCCGTAATAGCGCTTGCCGGGGTAGCCTTCGGCGTACTTGTTGGTGAGCTGCGAACCCTGGGCGGCCATGACGGCCGGGCTTGTGTAGTTTTCCGACGCGATCAGCTCGATGTGATCTTCCTGGCGGCGGTTTTCCTGCTCGATCACCTTGAAGAGTTCGGGATCGACTTGGGCGATGGTGCTTTTGGCTTTGTCAAACATACGTTTTCCGTAAGGTCTAAACAGGTTGACCGGATCGCGCGTGCCCGGGCATCGCTTTGTCACAAGACTCGGCGTCATATGACTCGGCGGCGCATGACGCGAGACGCAGGATGGGTCCTGGCGTGGCGGATGGGGGACGGCTCCGATTACGCAGACAGGACAGCCACCGGCAGCGCAGCGACGGCGCGCGGATCTCAGCTGCCCAGGCGAACGGCAAAACGACACTCCGCGCTTCCCGGTGGGTCGTTCCACCTTGAATCCGAAGATTCTATCGCCAGTCACGCGGAGTTTGAGCGTTGTAGTGTAATGGGCTGTCCTGGAATAGGCAACCGCGTGCGGGCGCCCGGCCCGCCTGCCTCCGGCGGCTCTGGCCGGCTTGCATCGGCGCCGCGCGACTGGACAAATAAACGATCGTTCGTTATCGATGCCGCCGACGCGCACGCCGCTCCGTCGACTTGCCGCATCGCACCATTGGAAGTACGCTGTGCGCCGTTGTCGAGCGCGCCCGTGCGCGGCGCGAACGTCGTCTCCCTTCTTCACCACCGGAATCCGCTCATGATCGTTTTCATCACTGGCGCGTCCGCCGGCTTCGGCGCCGCCATCGCCCGCAATTTCGTCAAGGGTGGCCATCGCGTGATCGCAACCGCGCGGCGCAAGGACCGTCTCCTCGCACTGTCGAACGAACTCGGCGACGCGCTGCTGCCGCTCGAACTCGACATCCGCGACGACCAGGCCATCGCCGCCGCCCTCGCCTCGCTGCCTGAGGCGTTCTCGCAAATCGACGTGCTGGTGAACAACGCGGGCCTCGCGCTCGGACTCGAGCCGGCGCAACGCGCCGATCTCGACGACTGGAAGAACATGATCGACACGAACTGCACGGGGCTGGTCGCGGTCACGCACGCGGTGCTGCCGGGCATGGTCGCGCGCAATCGCGGCCACGTGTTCAATATGGGCTCGGTCGCGGGCACCTACCCGTATGCGGGAGGGAACGTCTATGGCGCGTCGAAGGCGTTCGTGCGCCAGTTCAGCCTGAACCTGCGCTCGGACCTCGCCGGCACGGCGTTGCGCGTCACCGATATCGAGCCGGGCCTCTGCGGCGGCACCGAATTCTCGAACGTGCGCTTCAAGGGCGACGACACAAAAGCGGCGGGCGTCTACAAGGACATGCAGCCGCTGACGCCCGAGGACATCGCCGACGCGATCTACTGGATCGCGACGCGTCCGGCGCACGTCAATATCAACGCGATCGAACTGATGCCGATCGCGCAGACGTTCGCACCGTTGCAAATTCATCGCGGGTAAATGCCCAATTTCGCGTCATTTGCGTGGGTTCCGGTAAAATGCGCGGATGAATATGTCTAGCAGCAGGCCTGAGCAGGCAACTGAGCAGGCTGACGAGCCACTGATTTTCGAGTGGCCGATTCGCGTGTACTACGAAGATACCGACGCCGGCGGCATCGTCTTCTACGCGAACTACCTGAAGTTTTTCGAGCGAGCGCGCACCGAATGGTTGCGCGCGTGCGGCATCGACCAGCAGAAGCTGATGGACTCGGACGGCGTCGCTTTCGTCGTCAAGCGCACGGCGGTCGATTACTCGGCGCCGGCGCGCCTCGACGATATCGTCAGGATCGTCAGCCGGATCGAGCGCCTTGGACGCGCGTCGGTGGATTTTCACCAGGAAGCGTGGCGCGACGGCGTGCTCCTCGCAACCGGCGACATCCGGGTGGCATCGGTCGATCACGCGTCGATCCGGCCGACCGGCATTCCCGCTGCGGTGCTCGCCGGGTTGAAGCGCGGACCGGCCGGATCATCCTGCGGCAGCCGCGTGAGAGACACATGAACGCAGCGTGATGCCGTTGCCAACCAGTGAACTCGCAGTGAACTCGTCGTGATCTGAAGAACACCAAGCCTGCATTGCAGGGCAAGCAGCATCTGGCATGAGCCGGCGGAAGCCGGGACTTTCAAGCGCGTCACGAAAGCCTGACACACTTCTGACCGGACGCCCCTTCCGGGACGTAACAGCGGACCTTTATGAACAACACACAAGACCTGTCGATCGTTTCCCTCGTAATCCACGCGAGTCTGCTTGCGCAGGCCGTGATGGCGCTGCTTCTGATACTGTCGCTGCTGTCGTGGACTTACATCTTCCGCAAGTGGTTCGCCATCCGGCGCGCCCGCGCACAAACCGAACGCTTCGAACGCGACTTCTGGTCGGGCGGCGACCTGCAGGCGCTTTACCAGAGCGCCGCCAACAACCGTCACACGATCGGCGCGCTGGAGCGTATCTTTGAATCCGGCATGCGCGAATTCCTGAAAGGCAAGGAGCGCCGCATCACCGATCCGGGCGCGATTCTCGACGGCTCCCGCCGGGCGATGCGCGCCGCGTTCCAGCGCGAAATGGACGTGCTCGAAGCGAACCTCGCGTTCCTCGCATCGGTGGGTTCGGTGAGTCCTTATATCGGTCTCTTCGGCACGGTGTGGGGGATCATGAATTCGTTCCGCGGTCTCGCCAACGTGCAGCAGGCGACGCTCGCGAACGTGGCGCCGGGTATCGCGGAAGCGCTGGTCGCGACCGCGATCGGCCTGTTCGCCGCCATTCCCGCAGTGGTCGCATACAACCGCTACGCCCACGATATCGATCGTCTGGCGATCCGCTTCGAGACCTTCATCGAAGAGTTCTCGAACATCTTGCAGCGCCAGGCGCATTAAGGAGTCCGCGATGGCCGGTGGCCCCATTCGTTCCAGCATGCGCGGCAGTTCGCGCCGCGCGATGTCCGACATCAATGTCGTGCCATACATCGACGTGATGCTCGTGCTGCTCGTCATCTTCATGGTGACGGCACCGCTCGTCTCGCCGTCGATCATCAACCTGCCGACCGTCGGCAACGCGCAGCCGCAGGAGCAGACGCCGCCCGTCGTCGTCAATATCAAGGCGGACGGCAGCATGAACGTGCGCTACAAGGAAGACGGCGGCGCCGCGCAACAGCAGAACATGACGCGCAGCCAGCTCAACACGTTCGTGCTCGACCGGCAGGAGTTGCACCCCGACCAGCCCGTCGTGATCGCCGCCGACAAGACCGTGAAGTACGAAGTCGTGATGAACGTGATGTCCGACCTGAAGGCGCGCGGCGTCAAGCGCGTCGGATTGCTGGTCAAATCGCAGTGATCCAATGACTGAACGGCATAACCGGCAGGCTCGCGCCCGACCCATCCGACCGCCGCGCGAGCGCGGCACATGGAAAGCGTTCGCGCTCGCCGCGCTGATGCATTTGCTGCTCGGCTGGCTGCTGTATCACGGCATCAACTGGCAGAACAACACGCCGGCCGGTTCCGAAGCGGAACTGTGGACCGAGGTTCCGGACCTGTCGACGCCCCGGCCCGTTCCGCCGCCGCCCGCGCCGGTCAAGGTGCAGCCCGCGCCGCCGCCCGCGAAGGACGAAGAGGCCGACATCGCCTTGCAGGAGAAAAAGCGCAAGCAGCAGGAAGCGGCGGCGCACGAGGCGCAGCTTGCGGAGCAGCGTCGCCAGCAGCAGCAGGCGCAGCAGGAAGCGGAGGCCAAGCGTCAGCAGCAGCTCGCCGCGCAACAGGCGGCCGCGGTCGCGGCGCAGAAGGCCGCGCAGGACAAGCAAAAGCAGGTCGAGAAGCAGAAGCAACTGGACCAGCAGAAGCTCGATCAGCAGAAGCAGGCGCAGCAGCAACAAAAGGTTCAGCAGGACAAGGAAGCCGAGCAGCAGAAGGAAGCCAAGGAAAAGGCTGACGCGCAAGCCAAGGCAAAGGCGGACGCCGACGCGAAGGCGAAGGCCAAGTCCGACGCTGCTGCAAAAGCCAAGCTCGATTCGGAGCGCCGCGCGCGCCTCGCGCAGTTGCAGGGGCAGGCGGGTGGCGGGTCGAATGAGAGCGGTGAGGGGCTGGCGAAGAGTGGAACGGGTAAGGGCATGGGCGGCAATGCGACGTCGCCGGGGTATGCGGAGAAGGTGCAGCGCCGCGTGCGTCCGAATATCGTGTGGAGCGGTGAAGAGGGACTGGAAGCTGTGATCGCAGTACGATGCGCCCCGACGGGCACTTTGCTGTCTGCCACGTTGCGCCATTCGAGCGGTAACGAGCAGTTCGACGCTGCCGCGTTACGAGGAGTGCAGCGCTCGGACCCGATGCCCGTTGATATCGATGGCAAAGCACCGCCGGCGTTTGAGATCAGGGTGCGGCCCTAACCGAGCGCGTCGCGAATCCTACGGGAACGATTCGTGCGCCCGGCGGTCAGTTCTGCAGTTTCGATTGGTTTGAAAATCGCTTTAGGGAACATATACAGCATGAGTTTGATGACAAAGCTTGGCCTGAGGACGCTGATCGCGTCGTGTCTGATCGCAGCCGGTCCTGCTCACGCGGAACTCAGCGTACTCGTGACCGGCGTCGGCTCGACGCAGTTTCCGATCGCCACCGCCACCTTCGCGAACGAGGCGAATTCGCCGCAGAAGGTCAGCGCCATCGTGCGCGAGGATCTGGCGCGCAGCGGCAAATTCACGAACATCGACGCCGGCGGCACGCCCGTGGCGGAAACCGATTCCGTCGACCTCGGCAGCTGGAAGGCGAAAGGCGCCGATGCCTTCGTCTCCGGAAGCGTGACGCGCCTCCCGAACGGCCAGTACGAAGTGCGCTTCCGCCTGTATGACACCGTGAAGCAGGAAAGCCTCGGCGGCCTGTCGCTCGTCAGCCCCGAAAGCGGCTTGCGGATGAGCGCGCACAAGGTGGCCGACTACATCTACGCGAAGCTGCTCGGCGGCCGCGGCGTGTTCGCAACGCGCCTGTCGTACGTGATCCAGACGGGCGGCAAATACCAGTTGCAGATCTCCGATTCCGACGGCCAGGATGCACGCATCGCGCTCAACAGCCCGGAGCCGATCATCTCGCCCGCGTGGTCGCCTGACGGCACGAAGGTCGCGTACGTCTCGTTCGAGAAGAAAAAACCGGTCGTGTACATTCACGACCTGCCGACGGGCAAGCGCATCGTCGTGTCGAACCAGAAGGGCAACAACAGCGCGCCGGCGTGGTCGCCGGACGGCCGCAAGCTCGCGGTCGCGCTGTCGCGCACCGGCAACACGCAGATTTTCGAGGTCAACGCCGACGGCAGCGGTTTGCGCCGCCTGACGCAAGGCAGCTCGATCGACACCGAGCCGGCCTACTCTCCTGATGGCAACTCGATCTATTTCACGAGCGACCGCGGCGGCCAACCGCAGATCTACAAGATGCCCGCCGGCGGCGAAAGCGCCGGCGCGGCACAGCGCGTCACTTTCACGGGCAACTACAATACAAGCCCGCGCATCAGTCCGGACGGCAAGCAACTCGCGTACATTTCGCGTGTCGGCGGCGGCTTCAAGCTGTACCTGCAGGACCTCGCGTCCGGCACGGCGACCGGCCTCACCGACACGACGCACGACGAATCGCCCAGTTTCGCGGCGAATGGTCAGTACCTCCTCTACGCCACCCAGGTGAACGGGCGTGGCGTGTTGGCTGCCGTTTCGACCGACGGTCGGACGCGGCAAGTCTTGTCCGTCCAGGGTGGAGTCGTCCGCGAGCCGTCCTGGGGTCCGTTCATGCAATAAATCTCATGCATTTCGTTGCGCAATAACACAAGGAGAGTAACCATGATGTCGAAACTTCGTGTCGGCTTTGCAATCGCGATGGTCGGTGCGCTGGCCGCGTGCCACTCGGGCGTCAAGCTCGATGAAGGTGCGAACAAGGGCCCCGTCACCAATCAGCCGAACCCGAACGCCGTAGCCACGGTCAACGTCGATCCGCTGAACGATCCGAACAGCCCGCTTGCCAAGCGCAGCATCTATTTCGACTTCGACAGCTACGCCGTGAAGGACGAATACCAGTCGCTCGTGCAACAGCACTCGACGTACCTCAAGGGCCATCCGGAACGCCGTGTCCTGATCCAGGGCAACACCGACGAACGTGGAACGAGCGAGTACAACCTCGCGCTCGGCCAGAAGCGTGCTGAAGCCGTGCGTCGCGCGATGTCGCTGATGGGCGTCGCCGACACGCAAATGGAAGCCGTGAGCCTCGGCAAGGAAAAGCCGACGGCGACGGGTCATGACGAAGCGTCGTGGGCACAGAACCGCCGCGCCGACCTCGTCTATCAACAGTAACGTAACCAGTCACGGGTGAGTCGCCCTATGTTGTATCGCTTCCCCTCGCTGCGCGCCGTCGCAGCCGCTTGCGCGGTCACCTGCGTGGCCGCTTCGGCGCTCGTCGGCGCGCCCGCACACGCGGGTGTCTTCGACGATAACGAAGCACGCAAGGCCGTGCTCGACCTGCGCACGAAAACGGACAGCCTGGCGAGCCAGTTGTCCGCAGCCCAGCGCACGATCCTCGATCAATCGAATCGTCTCGACCAGTTGAACCAGCAGGTCGCGACGCTTCGAGGCCAGAACGAGGACATGTCCAACCAGCTCGCAACGCTGCAAAAGCAGCAGAAGGACTACTACGCCGACCTCGACGCTCGCGTGAAGAAGTTCGAACCGCAGCAGCAGACGGTCGACGGCGTGCAGGGGTCCGTGCAGCCGGGCGAGACGGAGGCGTTCAACGCGGCGTCGACGCAATTCCGCAACGGCGACTTCAAGAACGCTGCGGCTTCGTTCAAGGCGTTCGTGGCGAAGTACCCGCAGAGCCCGTATCAGCCGACCGCGCAGTACTGGCTCGGCAATGCACTTTACGCCGAGCGCGATTACAAAGGATCGACCGCGATCTGGCAGAATCTCGTCAAGACTTATCCGACGCATCCGCGGGCGCCTGAAGCGCTGCTCGCAATCGCGAACAATCAGATCGAACAAGGCCAGAAAGCCGCTGCGAAGAAGACGCTGGAACAGATCATCTCGCAGTATGGCGGCACCGAAGTCGCACAGACGGCGCAGAGTCGGATGTCGCAGGTGAAGTAAGCGCGGTTTCGTTTCCCGGAACTTCGCGCCTCTCGCTGAAAAGGCCCGCAGCGTGGCGCTGCGGGCCTTTTCTATTGGGCGGTTCAGGCCGTCCGAGGTCGCTTCAGAGTTGACAAACTCGGGGGCGCGTGACTATAATTTTGGCTCTTTGGGTCGTTAGCTCAGCTGGTAGAGCAGCGGACTTTTAATCCGTTGGTCACAGGTTCGAATCCCGTACGGCCTACCAAAGACATGAAGGCTCCCGAGTAATCGGGGGCCTTTTTCGTTTGTGCCGGTGCGGATTTCTTCGGCGGCCACGCGATGCCGCCGCTGCTGGATTTCGGCTTCTGGGGAATCACGATGACGGTTGAATCGGTGCCGCTCTCGGCAAGCCGGTCACGCCAGTGGCAATTTTCGCTCAGAAAGGCGCACGCGCTTGACCAGATCCCATGCTTGGCCCACAACATCGGCATAGGCCGATGCCGTGAATCTCCCGCCCGCTTCGACTCCTCCTCTTGCTTCTCTTCGAGTTCGAACGTCATCCATCGCTCGCGGCTTCGATACAACATACGTCATCCTTAGCATTATCCGTCCCGCCCTCATGCTCCGCCACCCAATGACATACATCAAAAGACACTGCGCTCGCAAGCGACACAGATACATCCGCTGAAGCAATGGAAGCTCAGTCCGGTCGATCTCGCGTCGCTCGAAAAATAGGATGAATGCACGCAAGCGAAGGAAGACATGCTCGCGCGAACCGACACGGCCGATTGTCCGTGGACCGTCATACGTTCCGACCGCAAGAAGCGCGCGCGCCGTGGCCGCATGCTTGCCAACCCGATGCCGACATCATTGGCTTCAGCGATCAGGCACAGATACGACGTGCGCCCGATCCCAGTCCATTCGAGACGGCGGCGAAGGTCTCGGAAGCACCCGTCCCGTCTGATCAATAGCGGCGTCTGCACGGCGTCGTGACTGCGCGCTTCAATATGCTCCAACGTGCAGCGCATCAGGACGCGCCCCCACGAAGCGGAAGGCAGTTCCAGCCCGGTGCGCTTTGTTGCGCGCGAAATACAGTCAAACCCGAGCATCGCCCGCCGCGCTGCGCACACTGCCACCGCCCCGTTACACACAAACAAGCCCCAATCCGCACAACCCGCCCCACCGATCACATCCCTTTCCCGACCGCACGTTCGCAGAACTGTCTTACAACATCATGCGGATCGGCGTATCTTTACCTTCCAGCGCACCCAACCGGGTTCGCCGTCGTCCGCGCGCCCGTTCACGCTCGTCGCGCCCGGATCATCGTGACCGTTTCAAATGCGAGATCAGTTGCCCGCATAAGGAGCCGTACCGATTGCGTGCTCGAGCAGTCTTTGTCGTCCGAGGCGTTTGAAGATTTTCGTCAAAAGGAGAATCGCAATGAATGCACTAAAACCACTCAAGTTGGCGGCTGGCGTTCTCGTCGTCGCGGCATCCGTCAATGCTTTTGCACAGGCAAGCGATGCCGGCACCGCGCCGGCATCATCGAGCGCCGCGCCCAGCGCGAAATCGACCAAGGCGGCGAACAAGCAACTCGCCAAGGACGTGCGCCATGCACTGACGAAGACGAAGGGCCTGGTTTCGTCGAATATCACGGTGCGCGCGACCGGAGGCGCCGTGACGCTCGCGGGCACCGTGCCCGATGCAGCGCAGATCGACAAGGCAACTGCCGCCGCGAAAGGCGTGTCCGGCGTGACGTCGGTGAAGAACGCGCTGACGATCCGGGAGATCGGACAGTAGCCACCGGCACTCGCTGGCTTTAATGCATGAGCCACGGCTTCGGGAAACGGCAAACCCGAAGCCGTGGTGTCTCGTCGCTCATTCAGGGCAGGACGGGGACAAAGGTTTGATGCTGGATCACCGCGCCTCGCGCCACGATCGCCGTGCTCTCCGGCACTTCCTCCCATGCGCCCGGCAAATCGACGAGCGGTTCCGACAGCACGAGATAGGCATCGTCGCCGACGGCCTTGATACGCGCATCGTCGGGATACAGTTCGCGCAAGTGCCGGAACGACGTGCTGTGAAACAGAGAGCGTGACTGCGTTTCGCTCGAGTAGCGCACCGCGACGATCTGCTCGCCGTCCGTCGCGCACACCGTCATGTTCAGCGGATGCTCGACGCCATGCCGGTGTCCTGCCTCTTCCACCACGGCCACCATCCGTTCCAGCGCCAGAACCGGCGCCGTCTGGAGCCCAAAGGTCAGCGCGAGAAAGAACATCACTTCCGAATCGGTCGAGCCTTCCAACGCGGCGAAGAGCGCTGGATCGATTGACATCATCAGGTCGCGCCTGACGCGTGCAAAGTCGCGTATCAAGCCGTTGTGCATGAAGAGCCAGCGGCCATACCGGAACGGATGACAGTTCGTCTCCTGCGCGGGCGTGCCCGTCGCGGCGCGAATGTGCGCGACGAACAGCGGCGCGCGCACGGCACGCGCGGCCTCGCGCAGGTTGATGTCGTTCCAGGCCGGATGCACACATCGATAGCGAAACGGAATCTCGTCCGGATTCCCGTACCAGCCGACACCGAAGCCGTCGCCGTTGGTCGTCGTTTGCCCGAGACGCGAATGCAGGCTCTGGTCGATCAGCGAGTGCTCCGCGCGAAACAGTACGGCCTCGAGTTGAATGGGATTGCCCGTGTAAGCCAGCCAGCGACACATGATCCGTCTCCCGAGTAGCACTGCATTGCGTCGACCGCCGCGATCGGCGGCAGCACTGACCAAAGCGTACACAATCGCTTTCGACGCGCGTGAATGCAGGCTTTCCCAATTCAGAAAGCCAGCTATTATCCAGAGGCTGATGATCCCGCCTGCCCGCGTGCCGAGAACGTATAAACATACGCCGCTTTGCACAGGCACGGCGAAATGCCCATCTTCGAAGCGAGGTGAGACGTGGAATTCGTCAAGACGCTACTTGAGCAGCAACCGCTGATGGCAGTATTTCTCACGATTGCAATCGGTTACCTCGTGGGCGAGGTCAACATCAAGGGATTCTCGCTCGGCGTCGGGGCGGTGCTGTTCGTCGCGCTCGCGGTGGGCTGGTTCGCGCCCAAGTCGGCGCCGGCGCCGATGGTCGGCACGCTCGGCCTCGCGCTTTTTCTCTATACCGTCGGCGTTCAGTACGGCAAGCAGTTCTTCCTCGGCCTTACGAGCGCCAACGGCCGCAGGGCCAACCTGATTGCGCTGATCGGCGTGCTGGTGGCGGGCATCGTGAGCCTCGCGATCCAGAAAGCGATGCACATCAAGCTCGGCTACGCGCTCGGTCTCTTCGCGGGATCGGGAACCAGCACGGCGGCCTTGCAGGCGACCATCGCGACGCTCGGCAATGACGACGCCGCGGTCGGCTACTCGGTGTCCTACCCGTTCGGCGTCGCCGGGCCGATCCTGCTGCTCTATCTCGCGTTCGTGATCTTCAAGCCGAAGATCGACACCGCGGCCGGCGACGGCCTCGCCGCGATCGAGATCGCGGTGCGCAATCCCGACCTGTTCGGCAAGACGTTCGGCGCGGTGATGAGCACGCTTCCCGCCGATGTCCAGATCGTCGCGCGGCGCGCGGCGCATCACAACGAGCCAGCGTCGCCCGGGCTCATCGTCGCGGAAGGCGATGTCGTGCTCGCGGTCGGTCCGAGCACGGCGTCGCTCGACAAGGCGCGCGAAATGCTCGGCGAGGCGGCGCCCGGCCGCGTGGTCAAGGATCGCAGCGATCTCGACTACATCCGCATCTTCGCTTCGCGCGCGAGCGTGGTGGGCCGGCCGCTCGGCGACCTCGACCTGCCGGGCGAGAAGGCGTCGATCGTGGCGCAGGTCCGGCGCGGCGACACCGACATCCTGCCGCGCCCCGACCTCGTGCTCGAATTCGGCGACCGCATCGGCCTGCTCGCCAATCGCGCCGATTTCCTGGCGCTGCGCCGGTATTTCGGCGATTCGATCAAGGGCACGGCCGAGTTCAGCTACATCTCCATCGGGCTCGGGATGGCGCTCGGCTTCTTGCTTGGCGCGATCCAGATTCCGCTGCCGGGCATCGGCAAGCTCGCGCTCGGGCTGTCGGGCGTGCTGATCGTGGCGCTCGTGCTGGGGCAACTGCGGCGCACGGGCGGCATGAACTGGACGATCCCGCTTTCGGCCAACCTCGTGATCCGCAACCTCGGGCTCACGCTGTTTCTCGCGCAGGTCGGGATGTCGTCGGGGCCGAAGTTCGCCGCGACCGTCACCGAGACCGGCCTCCTGATGCTCGGCCTCGGCGCGATCGTGCTGCTTGCGCTTGCGGTGCCGGTGCTGCTCCTCGGGCTGCTCGTGTACCGGATGCCGTTCGACGAAGTGGCGGGCATCGTCGCGGGTGCGTGCGGGAATCCCGCGATCCTCGCGTTTGCAAACAAGCTCGGGCCGACCGATCGGCCGGATATCGGCTATGCGATGATCTTTCCGGGTATGACGATCGTGAAGATCCTGTTTGTCGATATCGTGGCTGCGTTGTTTTAGGTCTTCGTGTTGGTGTGACCGCTGGCGCTTGGGGTTGGGTCCTGTTTGCGTAAACATCAACCCCAACCCTTCACTGAAAACTGTCGCGCAAGATCTGCGCGCTCGATCTGCCCTTTCGTCTACTGTGCGCGTCGTGTCGTCTGCAACGTGTGACGCGCGATCATCAGTTCTTCATTGGTCGGAATCACCCACACCGGTACCGCGCTCCCCGGTGTGCTGATGCGCGGCCCGCCCGCCTCGTTTGCCGCCGGGTCGACTTCGATGCCGAGCCACGCGGCGTCGCGGCAGACGCGCTCGCGTATCGCGGAAGCATGCTCGCCGATGCCCGCCGTGAAGACAAGCGCGTCGATACCTTTTGCCGCAGCGGCAAGCGAGCCGAGCTGGCGCCCGATGCAATACGTGAACTGATCGACGGCAAAGCGCGCCCGCGGGTCCGCGCTTGCGAGGAGCGAGCGCATGTCGCTGGACAGGCCCGATACGCCGAGCAGCCCCGACTGCTTGTACACCAGGTCCTCGATGGCACGCGCGTCCATGCGGAGTTCGTCCATCAGGTAGAGCATCACGCCAGGGTCGAGGCTGCCGCAGCGCGTGCCCATCGGCAGGCCGTCGAGCGCGGTGAAGCCCATCGTGCTCGCCACGCTCTTCCCACCCACCATCGCGCACATGCTGCTGCCGTTGCCGAGATGGGCGACGACCGCGCGGCCCGCGGCGGCCTTCGGATCGAAGCGCCCGAGCACGCTCGCGATATATTCGTACGACAGCCCGTGAAACCCGTAACGCCGCACGCCGCGCTCGGTGATCGAAGGCGGCAGCGCGAACGCCTGCGCGACCTCGGTCTGCCCGCGATGAAACGCCGTATCGAAGCACGCGACCTGCGGCAGATCGGGACGAAGCTTGCCGAGTATCTCGATCGGCTCGAGATTGTGCGGCTGATGCAGCGGCGCGAGCGGCGTCAGCTTCGCGAGCGCGGACATCACTTCCGGCGTGACGAGCACGGCCTGCGTGAAGTCCATGCCGCCATGCACGACGCGATGCCCGACCGCCACGAGGTCATGGTCGCCGCGATGGCTGCGCAGGAATTCGAGCAGGTAATGGATCGCGCCGTCGTGCCCCAGTTCGGTGCCGCCCGGCCACGCGTGCGAGCCGATCTCGGCATGATCGGCGTCGTTTGCCGTGAAATGCGGCTCGGTGTAGATGCCTTCGATCTGCCCGTGCAACAGGAGCGGGAACGCGTCGCTCGCGGCATCGAAGACGCTGAACTTGACGCTCGACGAACCTGCGTTGAGCACGAGAATCACATCGGACACGATCTCACCCCAGCAATTTTGCGTTCTCGCGGCGCGCCTTCGCGACGAGTGCCGCGACCGCGCACGACGCGAGGCGCGTGAGGATCGAATCGGCGCGGCTCGTGAGGATGATCGGCACGCGCGCGCCGAGCACGATGCCCGCCGCGTCCGCGCCCGCCAGAAACGAAAGGCTCTTCGCGAGCATGTTGCCCGCTTCGAGGTCCGGCACGAGCAGCACGTTCGCGCGCCCCGCCACCGGCGAATCGATCTGCTTGATCTTCGCGGCTTCCAGGTCGATGGCGTTGTCGAGCGCGAGCGGCCCGTCGACGAGCGCGCCCGTGATCTGGTGCCGGTCCACCATCTTGCAGAGCGCGGCGGCCTCGACGGTCGACGGCACTTTCGGATTGACGGTTTCCATCGCCGACAGGATCGCGACGCGCACTTCCTGCATGTTCAGCGCGTGCCCGAGATCGATCGCATTCTGCAGGATGTCGACTTTCTCTTCGAGCGTCGGCGCGATGTTGACGGCGGCGTCGGTGATGATGAGCGCGTGCTCGTAGCCCGGCACGTCCATCACGAAGCAATGGCTGACGCGCCGCGCGGTGCGCAGCCCGGTATCGCGCCTGATCACGGCGCCCATCAGTTCATCGGTGTGCAGGCTGCCCTTCATCAGCGCCTCGGCCTGGCCCTCGCGCACGAGCTGCACGGCCATCGCGGCCGCCGCGACACTGTGCGGCGCATCGACGATGTGCACGCCAGTGAGATCGATGTTGTTGGCGGCGGCGACCTTGTTGATCCGCTCGGCCGGGCCGACGAGAATCGGCGCGATGAGGCCGAGTTTCGCGGCCTCGATCGCGCCTTCGAGCGAACTGTGGTCGCAAGGGTGCACGACGGCCGTCGGCGTGGGCGGGATCGACTTGCAGACGTCGATCAGGTGGCGGTACTTCGCGTGTTTCGCGTCCATCGCATTCCCTCGTGGTGCGTGTGCCGTTGCGCGCGGCGCTTTTTGGCGAGACGCGTGGACTTCATATTAGGCAATGCCGGTGACAGCCGCAAATCGACTCACGCGCGACCCACGTCCGCCCGTTCGAATTGCGGAACGAATCGGCGGCCAATTTCGCATCGCGCGTTCGTGGCGCTCGGTGGTCTTCGCGCGCGCACGCTCCGTCATCGTTATCGCGCCCGGCAGTTGAAGGTTTGATGGCGCTCACTAGACGCCGCCTTCCGCGATCGCGTTCCGGTATCGCTCGATCGCCTGCTCGACGTTGAAGAACATCCGCTCGCGGCCAAGCGTGTCGCCGAGCGGCGATCGATGCACCATCTCCAGCACGCCGGGGTTCAGGTCCGCCAGCCACAGCGCCACGCCCCTTTGCCGCAAGTGCTGTTCGGCTTGCGTCAGCATCTTGAGCGCGGTGTATTCGATGTCGAAGACGCCGCCCAGATCGATCGTCACGACGCGCGGCCGCGACTCGACGATCAGCGCGCGGATCTTTATCGCGACGTGCTCCGCATTGGCGAAGAAGATGCGCCCTTCCGGCCGCAACACGAGCATGCCCGAGACGGACTCGTCATCCGGATGCTCGGCCGAAACCGGGCGGAACACATTGGTGCCGGGCTTGCGCCGGAGCGCGTACACGGGCGGATTCGACACCTGATGCGCGAGCGCCACGAGCGAGACGACGATCGCGACGATGATGCCGTGCAGCGTCCCGAGCACGACGACCCCGACCAGTGCGACGCATGCCCAGACGAGTTCCGTCTGCCGCACCCGGAGGATCGCGCGGAACTCCGCCGGCTTGAAGAGCCCGGCCGAGTACACGACGACCACCGCACCCAGCGCGGCGTGCGGTATCAATCCGATCAACGGCGCGAGTAGCAGCATCGATCCGAGTGCGATGGCCGCCGTGACGAGCTCCGCCGCCTGCGTGCACGCGCCCGCCTGACGGTTCACCGCGGTCTGCGTCGTCCCGCCGCCGGCGGGCATCGCGCCGAAGAACGCGCCGCCGAGATTCGCGAGGCCCGTCGCGAACAGTTCCCTGTTGGCGCGCGGTGTGGGTTCGCCGTCGACGGCGAACGCGCGTCCGGCCGCGACGGTCTCGGTGAAACTCATCAGCGCCGTGCCGAGCGCGATGGACCAGAGTTCGCGGACCAGCGAGATATCAGGCATTGTCAGCGACGGCAGGCCGGTCGGGACGTAGCCCACCGTTGCGACGCCGTGAGCCACGAGCCCGAGCAGGCTGACGACCGCCACCGCGCCTGCCAGCGCGATGAGCGGCGCCGGCGCGCGCGGCATGAAACGCCTGAACGCGATGAGTGTGCCGGCCGTCAGCGCGCTCACGGCGACGGTGGGTATCGATGCGTGAGGAATGCCCTCGGCAATCGCAGCGAGGTTGTGGAAAAACGAGCCCTTCGTGAAATGGATGCCGAGCAGCTTCGGAATCTGGTCGACCACGATGACGACCGCGATACCCGCCTTGAAGCCGATCAGCACCGGCTCGGAGATGAAGTTCGCCAGGAAGCCGAGCCGAAACGCGGAGGCCATCGCGAGCATCACGCCGACGAGGACGACGAGCGTGGCCATGGCGGTCAATGCCTTGGACGGATCGGCGTGCGCGGTGGCCTGGCCGACCGCGGATGCCGCGAGGATTGCCAGCGTGGTGGTCGTGCTGACGCTCAGCACCCTCGAAAGTTCCGAAGAGCGCGTAGATCAGCATCGGCAGGAAAGCCGTATAGAGACCGGCCTGCACGGGGACGCCCGCCACCGTCGCATAGGCGAGCGCGTTGGGAATCACCAGCGCGGCGGCAGTCAACCCGGCGATGATGTCCGGTCGTGCCCATTGCCTTCGGTATTGCAGGATCCATTCGGGCACGATCCGGTGAATGACGCCTGCAGGGCGATTCGATGTGTCATGCGCCATGAGTGCGGGCCATCCACGATTGCAACAGACATGCGACGCCAGGGCGCCGCCAGCGGAAAAACAAGCGGACGCAGAAAGTCCGGCGATTCGCTCAGAACTTCTCGGGAACGAACTTGTACGAATAGTCCGGCTCGCGATATCCGTCGGGCTTCTGGCGCTTCGGCAAGCTCACTTTCTTGCGGGGCATGGCCTCGTACGGAATGCTGTGCAGCAGATGGCTGATGATGTTCAGCCGCACGTTCTTCTTGCTGTTCGAGCGCGCCACGAACCACGGCGCGAAACCGGTGTCGGTGGCGGCGAACATGTCGTCGCGTGCGCGCGAGTAGTCGTACCAGCGGCTGTAGGATTCCAGATCCATGCCCGTCAGCTTCCAGGTCTTGCGCCCATCCTGAATCCGCGCCTCTAGCCGCCGCGTCTGCTCGTCCTCGCTGACTTCGAGCCAGTACTTCAGCAGGATGATCCCGGATTCGACGATCGCCCGCTCGACGAGCGGCGCCGCCTTGAGAAACGCCGTCACCTGCTCTTCCGAACAGAAGCCCATGACCCGCTCGACGCCCGCCCGGTTGTACCAGCTTCGATCGAAGATGACGACCTCGCCCGCCGCCGGCAGATGCGGCAAGTAGCGCTGCAGATACATCTGGGTTTTTTCGCGTTCGGTCGGCGCCGGCAGCGCAATCACGCGAAACACGCGCGGACTCACGCGCTCGGTAAGCGCCTTGATCGTGCCGCCTTTTCCCGCGCCGTCGCGGCCCTCGAACACGACGCAAACCTTCGCGCCGGTTTGCACGACCCACTCCTGAAGCTTGACCAGTTCCACGTGCAGCCGGGCAAGCTCCTTTTCGTAGGCCTTGGCGCTCAGCGGGCCTGGGGCGTCCGCGCTTTCTTTCGCTTCAGTTTTTTTATCAGCCATTTCTATTCGCTATCCGAATGATTCAGTGTCGGGTGTTGCGCAGTATAGTCGCCGCACAACGTCTGAATCAATAGATCGAACGAGATGCCTCAATTCGCCGATGCTTCGGCATGCGTCTTATCGGCGGCATGGATCGTGGACAAGAAGCGCGCCCGGAGCGCCTTCGCGCTCCGGGCAGCGCACACTCAGCACTTGGCCGGCGAGGTCTTTTCGTCCGGGTGCCCGTGCAGCGTTGGCGCCGTTGCGCTGCCGCCGTGCTGCTCGAGATACTTGCACGCACCGATGATATCCCGCGCCAAAATCATCGCGACGTTGTGGTTGATGTGCGGCCGCACCACCACGCGCAGGCTCCTCACCTCCTGCGCATCCGGCGGCATCGAATACGCCGACAGCACCCAGCCCTTCTCGCGCACCTTGTTCGAGACATCGAACTCGTTGAAGTTCTTCACCTTCGGATCGAGCGTGACGGCCACGACAGGGATGCGCTGCGTCTCGTTCATGATCGTGAAGTAGCCGCTTTCCACGAGCGCCTCGCGCAGCGCTATGGCGTTCTTCAGCGTGTGCGTCATGCCTCGCTTGTAGCCGTCGAAGCCGAGCCGCAGGAACTGGTAGTACTGCACGGCGATCGGCGCGGCGTTGCGGCTGAAGTTGAGCGTCGCGGTCGGCATCTCGCCGCCGAGATAGTTCACGTAGAAGATCAGGTCCTCGTTGAACACCTTGCGTTCGCGAAACACCACCCAGCCGAGCCCCGGCGGCGTCAGGCCGAACTTGTGCCCCGACGCGTTGATCGACTGCACGCGCGGCAGCCGGAAGTCCCACTTGTAGTCGGGATAGAGGAACGGATTGACGAAGCCGCCCGACGCGCCGTCGATATGCATCGGGATCGAGATGCCGGTCTTCTTCTCGTAGGCGTCGAGCCAGTCGTGGATCTCCTGGATGTCGTCGTCCTCGCCGGTGAAGGTCTGGCCCGCGATCGCGACCACCGCGATGGTGTTCTCGTCGACGTATTTGTCGAGGTGCTCGGCGGTGAGCCGGTAGTTGCCCGGCTTGAGCGGCACGATGCGCGGCTCGACATCGAAATAGCGCAGGAACTTCTTCCATACGATCTGCACGTTGCCGCCGGTGACCATGTTCGGCCGCGTCGCGTCCTTGCCCGCCTTCTCGCGCGCCTGGCGCCAGTTCCACTTGTGCGCGAGGCCGGCGAGCATGCACGCCTCCGACGAACCGATCGTCGCCGTGCCATACGGCTCGACGTCCTTCGGCCCGTTCCACAACTGGTGCAGCCACCTCACCATGCGCGTTTCCATCGCGAAGACCTGCGGATACATGTCATGGTCGATGTAGTTCTTGTACATGTTCCGCTTGGCGACCTCGACCGCCTCGGGCTCCGCAAACGTCGTGACGAACGACGACATGTTGAGCATCGGATTGGTGTCGGTCCATTCCTCGCTGACGACGAGCGCGGCGGCGGCGCGCGCCGAGATGCCGGACTTCGGGAACTCGTTCTCGGGTATCTCGAAGTTGAACTCGTCATAAGGCGTGACTTTGTCCATGGATGAGTCCATTTGCTTCTCCTATGAAGGATTCCGTCAAAGCACCTTGTTTCTGTCGAGCTTCTTGCCGGATTCGGCGTTGTAACGTTCGACGTATTCGCCGAGCAGGTTGCGGATCGCCCGGCCGATCTTCACGTAGTCGCTCTCGTTGAGATTGGCGAGCGATACGCGGCCCGACGGATGCTGCGTGCCGAAGCCGCGACCCGGCAGCAGCACGACGCGCGCGTCCTTCGCGAGCCGGAACAGCAACTCCGATGGCTCCGTATTCTTGATGAGCCAGTCGACGAACTCGCGTCCGTACGCCCGCTCGCCGAGGAATTCGAGGTCGAGGATCGTGTAGTAGTCGACCTTGTTCACGTCGTCGTCGTCGAAGGTGATGCCGATCTCGCGATACAGCGCCTGCTTGCGGCTGCGGATCAGGCGCTTCAACGCGCACTTGTACGCGTCGGGCGTGTCCATCAGCGAGAAAAGCGAGAACAGGACCATCTGCACCTGCTGCGGCGTCGACAGGCCCGCCGTGTGGTTCAGCGCGACGGTGCGGCTGTCGGCCACCAGCCGGTCGATGAACTTGAGATTTTCCGGCTCGGTCGTGATCGACTCATAGCGCTCGTGCAGTTCCTTCTTCTGCTCCTTCGAAAGCGCCGCGATCTGCTGGTCGAGCACGTTCTCGCGATGCGTCGCGATCGCGCCGAGCCGCCAGCCGGTCGCGCCGAAATACTTCGAATACGAATACACGAGGATCGTGTTCTTCGGGCACAGCGCGAAGAGCGAGACGAAATCGTCGGCAAAGGTGCCGTAGACGTCGTCGGTGAGCAGGATCAGGTCGGGCCGCTCCTTCACGATCTCGGCGATGTATTCGAGGCTTTCGGTGTCCATCTTCACCGAGGGCGGATTGCTCGGGTTCACGAGGAAGAACGCCTTCACCTTCGGGTCGCGCAGCTTGTCGAGTTCCTTCTTCGGGTACTGCCAGCCGCTCTCGACATCGGCTTCGAGATTGACGACGTTGAGCCGGTAGTCGTTCAGGCGCGGAATCTCGATGTACGGCGTGAAGATCGGTGTGCCGAGCGCGATGGTGTCACCCGCCTTGATCAGGTGGTTCTCGCGCATGGTGTTGAAGATGTAGGTCATCGCCGCCGTGCCGCCTTCCACAGCGTAGATGTCGAATTCGCCGATGAACGGATACGCGCCGATCATCTCGCGCCGCAGATACTGCCCGACGATGATCTCCGACAGCTTCAGCATCCGGTCGGGCACCGGATAGTTCGACGCGAGGATGCCCTCGCACATTTCGTAAAGGAAATCGCCGGCCGAGAGGCCCAGTTGATCGCGCACGTACGACACCGCTCCCCGCAGGAAGTCGATGCCGGGCACGCCCTTGTTATCGCGCGCGAAAATCTCGAAGCGTTCCTCAAGTCCCTCGCGTTTCGGAAAGCCGCCGAGCCCTTCCGGCATATGGGCGAACGAGCGCTCCGATTCGCGCATCGCGAAGAGGCCCAGTTGCCAGAATCCGTGGCGCGGAACCGTCGCGAGGAAATTCGGATTGCCGCGCCCGGCGTTGAGCATCGATGCGTTTGCCGGACGCGACACCGCGCCACCGCCCGCGGCCTTGATGAGTTCGTCCTTCAGTTCGAACGGGCTGAGCGAGGCCATCTTGGACCGATCGCCCGCGTCCGACGCGGAGCCTGCCTTTGACTTTGCCATCCAACACCTCCAGGTAGGGTGTGCTGCAAAAAGGGGAAAACCGATACCTCGAACCGGAACGCTAACTGAGCATCATCACGATCACCATCCCCCAGATCGTGAGCAACGTATTGCCGACGGCATAAGTCACCGTATAACCGAGCCCCGGCACCTGGCTCTTCGCCGCATCGCAGATCATGCCGAGCGCGGCTGTCGTCGTGCGCGAGCCGGCGCAGATGCCGAGCAGCAGCGCCGGATGGAACTTGAACACATACTTCGCGACGAACATGCCGATGATGAGCGGCACCGCGGTCGCAAAAATGCCCCACATGAAGAGGCTCACGCCGAGTTGCTGAAGCCCCTTGACGAAGCCCGGACCCGCCGTCACGCCCACCACCGCGATGAACACGTTCAGGCCCACCGAGTTCATGAACCAGATGGTCGGCTCGGGAATGCGGCCGAAGGTCGGGTGAATCGCGCGCAGCCAGCCGAACACGATGCCCGCGATCAGCGCGCCGCCGGCCGTCGAGAGCGTGATCGGGATGCCCGCGACCTTGATCACCACCGCGCCGATCAACGCGCCAAGCGTGATCGCGAAGCCGACGAACGCGATGTCCGCCGCGCTCGTCGGCCGGTCGAGCACGCCGAGCGCCTTGGCGGCGGCGGTGGTGTCCTGGGTGCGGCCGACGAGCGTCAAGGTGTCGCCGCGATAGAGCTTCGTGCTCGGCAGCACCGGAATCTGCGTCTCCGTAGGGCCGCGCTTGATCTTGCGCAGGAACACGCCGCGCGCGGCCGGCAGGGTGGCGACTTCCACCAGCGTCTTGCCGTTGACGGCCTTGCTCGTCACATAGACATCGACGCCTTCGGCCGGTACCGCGAGCAGTTCCGGATCTTCGACTTCGGCACCGCGCGGACCCAGGATGTCGATCAGTTGCTCGCGGCGCCCGCCCACCGCGACCACGTCGCCCGCCTGCAGCACGTCATCGAGCTTCGCATCCTGCACCGCGCCGCCGCGCCTGATCCGCTCGATGAAAAGCCGCGTTCCGGTGGGCTCGCTCGCCTCGATCTGCCCCACCGTCCTGCCGATGGCGGGGCCACCTTCCGGGATCCGGTAGGCGCGCAATTCGTACTTGTGCCAGGCCACGCCCGCGCCGCCCACTTCCTGCGACCCGCCGAGCGTCGCTTCGTATTCCTTGCACGCAGCGACCAGGTCGATGCGCAGCAGGATCGGCCCGAGCGTCGCGAGGAGGATGGCCGAGCCGATCGTGCCGAAGATGTAGGTGACCGCGTAGGCGGTCGGCATGGCGTCGAGCAGCACTTTCGTCTGGTCGGCGGGGAGGCCGATGCGGTTGATGGCGTCGGTGGCGAGTCCCATCGATGCCGAGATGGTCTGCGAGCCGGCCAGGAGTCCCGCCGCCGAGCCGATGTCGTAGCCGGCGAGCTTCGCGGCCACGTACGGCGCTGCAAGACACAGCGCGCATTGGACGACCGAGAAGAGTGCCTGCGGGAGCCCGTCCTTCGCGATGCCGCGCACGAATTGCGGACCGACGCCATAGCCTACCGCGAAGAGGAACATCAGAAAGAAAACCGATTTGACGTTTGGCGAGATCGTAATTCCGAGCTGGCCGATCGCAATTGCCGCGAGCAGCGTGGCCGTTACGGCGCCGAGACTAAAACCGCGATAACTCTTGCCTCCAACCCAATACCCTATCCCCAGCGAGAGAAAAATGGCGATCTCCGGATAACTGCGTAGTGTTGCGGTAAGCCATGACATACGCACTCCTTTTTCGGGTGATTTTCAGGCAGTAATTTCTTCAGTAAGCAAAATAGATGGATGGCTGGAATGGAGTGCATGATATCGCGTGAAACGCAGACGCGTGTGAGGAAGCTGAAACGGGCGCTTCAATGGACGAGCGGGGGAAATAAACTGAAACAGCGGCGCCGTATGTTGCGGAAACAGGCTGTCTGCGATCCCCGGATTGTATTTTTATTCGTGTGACGCGATTCATCTTAGGCGTAGCGCGTCGATTTTTCAACTTTGACAGCCTTTCGTTAAGTTGGTATTTACCCCATTCGACCAGTGCCGACGCACCGCGCGCCCTGGTCCAAGACGGTGCTTACGCGTCCTCCATTAACCTGTCGCTGAGATGGCGGATTCGTCACAACTGCGTTTTATATGACCGATACCATGCTGCACTGCATAATCGCGCAATCGTTTTGATTCATGCACTTCGCACTTTGCATTGATGCTGCATATTGAGTCTTCGTATTAAGTCTTTTCGCTTACGAAATAAGGGTATCACGCGCCCACCGGAATCCGCCGACACCGCCGGCCAATATAAATTCCCTATTTGTGCCACTTGGGAACTGTGTTATTGGTCGTAATTACGCCCGCGACGCGAGTACTCCGCCCGTCCGCGTAACTGAACCAAATATTGAAACTTCAACCGTCATCGAGCGGCGTCTGACGCAGAAGAAAAGCAATCCTGGAGGTTTTCACGTCGATGAAAGCACTCCTCGCGTGCGCCGCCAGTGCGAGATCGCGCTTTCGGCGGAGGCTGCCTTGCGGGAGCGGGAAGCACTGTTGGCGGAGGCCGTTGCCGAGAATGCGGGCCTCTTTGACTTGCAAGAGGTGCGCTACGAAGTGGAGTCGCGTTCAGCGCCGTCGCGCAGCAGGAACTGGCTTATGCATCGTCGAGGTCGAGGTTGTTGCGGTGCAGAGTGAGCAGCGCACGCAGCTAGCGAATCTTTGTCTTGCGCCGGGGCAGCGGTGCGCCGGTGCCCGCTCAGTGAGAATTCGACCGTCGGGCTGCAGGGGTTGGCTTACATCGTTTGCCGCTGATAGACCAACCCCCAAGCAGGTTCCATGGAAGCCCGAGCGCATCAAACGGCGTAAGCACCGCCTTGCCGCAAAACGCCAGCGCCCCCGCTAAAACGTATGCCGCACCCCAAACATGACAGCCGTCGTCGCCATGCCGGGCGCAACCGGCTGGCCATAGGCGATTGTCTGCGTCATCGTTCCCTTGTTGTTCACATGCCCGGCTTCGCCATAAACCATCGTCGCCTTCGACAGACTATATTCGGCGCCCGCCGCAATCTCCGTCGACTTGTTCGCCGAGTTGTTGCGGTCCTTCAGGTAGTAGACCCCGCTCGTCACCTTGAACGCGGGCGTGAACCGGTAGCCAAGGCCGAAGGTGTACATGTCGATGTTGACCTGGTTCGAACGCGCCGGATTCTTGCCATTCGTGTACGACGCCGATATCGAGAAATCATGCAGCGTGTAGAACGCGCCAAGATAATAAAGACGATTGTTGGCAAGGCCCGTCGGTACGGTGTTCGGTCCGGGATTCGTGTCGTGGCCGTTGTAATACGCCGCCGAGAGCCGCAGTCCATAGTTCGAATACTTCAGCACAGCCGACTCGCGCGTGTTGCCCTGAAAGCTCCCCGCGACCCCGCCCGGCGAGTATTCAAGCAAACCCTTCACACCGGCGAAGCTCGGCGATTCGTAGACGATCGCGTTGCTGTCATAGAGTGCGCCGAGCGGTCCGTTGGTGCTCGTGCCCGCCCAGCCCGCCGCCTGGTTCATGCCAAGCCACGACGTCAGGATGCTGCCGAACCAGCGGCCGCCGCGGACATCGGTCTCGCCCATCGCGATCGCGAGCGGCGCGATCTGGCGCCCCGCAGTGACCGATCCGAACGGCCCCGACACGCCGACGCTCGCGATCTGGTTGAATTCTCCGGCGACGCCCGGGGTATCGGTGAGGCCGGCCTTGCCGGTGCCGGTGTCGAAGGTGCCCTGCAGCTTGAAATTCGCGCGATAGCCGCCGCCGAGGTCTTCGGTGCCGGTCATGCCGAAGTTACTCGAGTAAATGCCTGCATCCTTGAAGCGATACAGCTTGCCAAGATTCTTCGATGCCGGATTGAATGATGCCGCCGACGTGCTTTGATACATCAGGCCGGCATCGAGCACGCCGTAGAGCGTGACCGACGATTGCCCGTGCGCGGTGCCGCCTGCCGCGGCGAACGCCGCCGCCGCGATCCATTTTGACTTCAACTTCGACTTCATACTGTCTCCTGCTTTATAAAGTGTTGTTCAACCCGTAACGACCTGCAGACCCGCTCCCTTTCGAACACCCCCGCTGTTCGCGCGCTACATCCCGCATGGCCGCCTCCACGGCGATGCGGCGCTCCAGCTGTCAGGCTGTCAGGCCAGCGCGGCCTCGCACTCGCCGCGCACGGTCTCGCTTGCGCGCGTTCGATACGCGATCAGATCGCGGATCGTGACGATCGGCAGACCGTGCCGTCGCGCGAATTCGATCAGTTGCGGCAGGCGCGCCATGCTGCCGTCGTCGTTGACGATCTCGGCGAGCACGCCGCCCTCGCGCAGCCCCGCGAGGCAGCACAGGTCGACCGTCGCTTCGGTGTGTCCCGGGCGCTTCAGCACGCCGCCCGGCACCGCGCGCAGTGGAAACAAGTGGCCCGGGCGATTGAAGTCGCCGGCGTGCGCGTCGGGATCGACCAGTGCGCGGATCGTGATTGCGCGGTCGGCGGCCGAGATCCCGGTCGTCGTTCCGTGCCGGTAGTCGACCGTGACCGTGAACGCGGTCTGCATCGAATCGTTGCCGCGCGGGACCATCAGCGGCAGCCGCAGTGCGTCGAGCCGTTCGCCCGGCAGCGCGACGCACAACACGCCGCTCGTCCAGCGGACCATGAACGCCACCGCTTCCGGCGTCGCCAGTTCGGCGGCCATGATGAGATCGCCTTCGTTTTCGCGATCCTCGTCGTCCACCACGACGGCGAGCGAGCCGCGACGAATCGCGGCCAGCGCATCTTCAATGCGATCGATTGACATCGTTTTGTCGGCTTGCATGCTTTGCATCTCTAGCTAGTGAATCTTGATGAAACTGCTCGAAAACACCGCCGCTGGCGGTGCCGCAGCGCTACGCCTCGGGATTGCGCTCGAAGCAGACGGTGCCTTCGGTGACGCTCACCCACGGTTGCGCCGAACCACGCCACATGTGCACGTGCGGCTGCACCCACGAGGGATCGTCGAGCGTGCCGGCCTTCACCACGACGACGCCCGGATTCGACTCCAGTTCCGTGTAGACGGGCGAGCCGCATTGGTTGCAGAAATGGCGCTTCACGGAGAGGCCGTTTTCGCCGGTGTCGTAGAAGGTGGCGAGCGTCCGCGCGGCGACCTCGAAACCCGCCGCGGGAACGACGACGTTCGTCGAAAATGCGCTGCCCGACTGCTTCTGGCAGTGGCTGCAATGACACACGGCGCTCAGCGCCGGCGCCTGCGAGCTTTCATAGCGAACGCTGCCGCAGAGGCAACCGCCCTTGATCTGGTTCATGGTTGTTCCTTCGATTAAAGATGGGTCTCACTGCGCCGCGCACAGCACGTCCGCGTATTCCCGCCGCAATTCCATCTTCTGCACCTTGCCGGTTGCACCGAGCGGCAGGCCGTCGAGGAAGATCACCTCATCGGGCAGGCACCACTTCGCCACCTTGTCGGCGAGCCAGGCGAGGATGTCGGCCTTGTCGGCGGCGTGCCCTGGCTTCTTCACGACGAACAGCACCGGCCGCTCGTCCCACCTTGGATGCCGCGCGCCGATCACCGCCGCCATCAGCACGGCCGGATGCCCGGCGGCGGCATTCTCCAGGTCGATCGAGCTGATCCACTCGCCGCCCGACTTGATGACGTCCTTCACGCGATCGGTGATCTGCATGTAGCCGTCGGCATCGATGGTGGCGATGTCGCCGGTCGGGAACCAGCCGTCGCGCAGCGCGGGCTTCTCGTTCCGGAAGTACCCGGCGGCGATCCACGGGCCGCGCACCTCCAGTTCGCCGGACGACTTGCCGTCACGCGCCTGCTCGCGGCCGTCGGCATCGACGATGCGCATTTCCACGCCGAACACCGCGCGGCCTTGTTTCGCGCGTTGCGCGCACTGCGCCTCGACGGACAACCCCGCATGCTTCGGCAACAGCGCGCCCTGCGTGCCGAGCGGGCTCGTCTCGGTCATGCCCCACGCGTGCCGCACTTCGACATGAAAGCGCTGCGTCCACGTGCGGATCTGCGCTTCGGGCATCGCCGAGCCGCCGACGACCGTGCGCGTCATCGTCGAGAGCGTCAGGCCGTTTTGTTCCATGTGTTGCGCGAGGCCGAGCCAGATCGTCGGCACGCCCGCGCTGCAGGTCACGCGCTCGCCTTCGATCAGCTCGTAGAGGCTCGCGCCGTCGAGCTTCGGACCGGGCAGCACGAGCTTGCAGCCGTTCATCGCCGCCGCGTAGGGAAGGCCCCACGCGTTGACGTGGAACATCGGCACCACCGGCAGCAGGCAGTCCTGCGCGGAGAGCGAAAGCGAATCGGGCAGGCTCACCGCGAACGTGTGCAGGATCGTCGAGCGATGCGAATAGAGCACGCCCTTCGGATTGCCCGTCGTGCCCGACGTGTAGCAGAGCGTGCTGGCCGTGTGTTCGTCGAATTCGGGCCACGCGAAGTCGTCGGTTGCGGCGGCGAGCAGGTCTTCGTAGCAGGCGAGGGCCGGGACGAAACCCGGCACGCGGCTCGCCGCCGGCATGTCCTCCGGGCCGCCCAGCAGCACGTAGTGGCGCAGCGCCGGGCAGCGCGGCGCGATCGCTTCCACGAGCGGCAGGAAGGTCGCGTCGACGAGCAGCACTTCGTCCTCTGCGTGATTGAGGATGTACGCAAGCTGCTCCGGATGCAGGCGCGGATTGCAGGTGTGCAGCACGGCACCGCTGCCCGACACGGCGAAGTACGCTTCCAGATGTCGGTGGTTGTTCCACGCGAGCGTCGCGACGCGCGCGCCCCGCGTCACGCCAAGCCCTTCGAGCGCACGGGCGAGCTGCCGCGCGCGCTTCGCGGCGTCGCGAAACGTGTAGCGATGGAGCGCGCCGCTCGTTTCGCGCGACACGATCTCCGTATTGCCAAACTGGCGCTCGGCGTGCACGAGCAGCGACGAAACCAGAAGCGGCCGATCCATCATCGATCCAAACATGGTGTTATCCCTTCAGTTGCGGTCGTGACATGGCGGGTTCATTGAGAGGACGCTTGAACCGGCATTTGCACGGCCTTGTATTCGAGGTATTCCTCGAGGCCGTACGTGCCGAACTCGCGTCCGTTGCCCGACTGCTTGTAGCCGCCGAACGGCGCGAGCAGGTTGAACGGCGCGCCGTTGATGTCGACCTGGCCCGTGCGCAGACGCCGCGCCACGCGTCGCGCGCGCTCGACATCGCCCGACCAGACCGCGCCGGAAAGCCCGTAGATCGAGTCGTTCGCGATGCGCACTGCGTCGTTTTCGTCGTCGTAGGCGAGGATCGAGAGCACCGGCCCGAAGATTTCCTCGCGGGCGATCGTCATCTGCGAGGTGACGTTGGCGAAGACGGTCGGCTGGACGAAGTAGCCATGCGCGAGCCCTTCGGGTGCGTCCGGTCCCCCCGTCACGAGTTCGGCGCCCTCTTCCAGTCCCCGGCGGATGTAGCCCTGCACGCGCGAGCGCTGCAGCGCCGAGATGACCGGGCCGATCTGGTTGCGCTCGTCGAGCGGATTGCCGACCCGCATCCCGCCGACCACCTGCGCCGCGATCCGCTTCACCTCGTCCATGCGTGCTCGCGGGACGAGCATCCGCGTATGGGCGGAGCAGGTCTGTCCGTTGTTGAGGAAACACGCCTGGATCGCGCCGGGGACAGCGCTCGCGAAATCGGCGTCGTCGAGGATGACGGCGGCCGACTTGCCACCCAGTTCGAGCGCGACGCGCTTGATCGTCTGCGCGCCCAGTTCGCCGACGCGCCGCCCCGCCGCCGTCGATCCGGTAAAGGACACCATGTCGACTTCGGGATGCGAGGCCAGCGCCTCGCCGACCACCGGACCATAGCCCGGCACGAGATTGAAGACGCCCGGCGGCAGGCCGGCTGCATCGATCACTTCGGCGAGCAAATAAGCCGTGAGCGGCGCCACTTCCGAGGGCTTCAACACGACGGTGCAGCCCGCGGCGAGCGCCGGCGCGACCTTGGCCGCGATCAGCGTGAGCGGGTAATTCCACGGCGTGATGCACGCCACCACGCCGACCGGCTCGCGCAACACTTCGGAATTGCCGACGGTTTCGGTGAAATCGTAAGTGCCGAGCAACTGCGCCGCCACGCCGAAGTGCGCGACCGCCGCGCCGGTCTGCGCGAACTGCGACCAAGCGATCGGCGTGCCGACTTCCGCGCTGACCAGTTGCGCGATTTCAGCGGCACGCGCTTCGAGGCCTTGCGCGATCTTCGCGAGCCATTCGGAGCGCTGTTGCGGGCTCGTGCGCGACCAGCCGTCGAAGGCGGCGCGCGCGGCGCGCACGGCGTTGTCGGCATCGCTCGCGTCGCCGAGCGGAATCCGGCCGATGACGTCTTCCGTCGTCGCGTTGGTCACATCGGCGCGGTCGGCGCCGTTCGGCTCGGTCCACTTGCCGTTGACGTAAATATGCGTGTGAATCTTCATCTGTTTGCTCCTCGTTTGACAGCGTTCAGCGCGCACGAGGCCGCACGCCGCACTTGCGGTGCGTGCGCCTCGTGGCGTGTCAGGTTGACTGGTGGGGTTCGGGCGACGCCCGTCAGTGCGCTACGGCATTGACCTTGGCGGTGTCGATCGGGTTGGCCATGGCCGGCGCGGGGCGCCAGTCGGCTGCGTTTCCGAGCGTGTCGCGATACGCCCGGAAGCCGCGCCGGAAGAGAAGGCAGGCGATGCTGCCGAATATCAGGCTCACGATGGCGATCGACTGCCCGATCGCCATCGGGTCGCGCAACACGTAGTCGGTCAGCACGCCGACCGCGACGGGACCACAACCCGCGCCGAGCAGGTTAAGCACGCCCGTGTACAAAGCCGCGAACTGGCCGCGCATCGGCGCCGGCGAGATTTCCTGGATCGCCGACGGTCCGGCGCCGAACAGGAAGAACGTGAAGAACGAAGCCAGCCCGACGAAGCCAAGCGCCAGGTGGGCGTCGTGCACGCTCACCATGCCGATTGCCGACGTGGAGAGACCCGCGCTCGCGACGAACGCGACCCGCAAGTAGCCGTGCGCCATGCCGCGACGCTTCCAGAAGTCGCCGAGCCATCCGCCGAAAATCGCGCCCAGCGGGCCGACGATTGCGAGCAGGAATCCAAGCGCCTCGCCGATCTCCGAGTACTTCCAGCCGAACTCGCGGACGAAATAGGTCGGCGCCCACGCGGACCAGCCATATACGCAGGTGTAGAAGAAGCCGGCGCCCAGCATCAGGGAGATCATCGTGCGGCGGTTCTCGGCGGCATAGTGCCTGACCATCGCGACCGGCACGGCCCGCGCATTCGCCTTGCCTGAGCCCTTGCCTGAGCCCTTGCCTGAGCCACTCACCGCGTTCCTCGGCTCGGGAACGGCCAGCATCAACAGCGCGACGAAGAGTCCGGGCAACCCGAGCGCCATGAACGTCGCCTGCCACGGGTGCAGCGCGCCGAACCACGGAAGCGACGGCGGCGCGAGCGTGAAGATGCCGAGAATCAGGCCGCCCGCGATCAAACCCGCGCCGGCGCCGAACGGCCCGCTCGCACCGAACACGCTCATCGCGCGTCCGCGCTTTTCGGCCGCGAACAAGTCGGCGATCAGCGACACGGCGCCCGGCAGCAACACCGCCTCGCCGACCGCCACGCCGACGCGCGCCAGCAGCAGATGCCAGTATTCGGTCGCGAGGCCGCCGGCGGCGGTCGCGAGACTCCAGAGCGCGATGCCGGCGGCGATGGCGAGGCGCCGGTCGCCGCGATCGATGATGCGCGCGATCGGCAAGCCCATCAGCGCGTAGAAGGCCGCGAAGGTGAAGCCGTGCAGCATGCCCATCAGCGTGTCGTTGACGTGCAACGTCTGCTGGACCGGGCCGACGAGCAGGGTCAGGATCTGCCGGTCCATGACGGAAAAAACGTACGCGACCAGCAACACGCCTACCGCGTACCACGAACGTCCGGCACTCGTGCCGGGAACTTCCAGCGCACCGGCGCCGTTCGGCGGGCCCGCTTCGATACCTGCTTTCATGATGTGTCTCCCCCTCGTTCGATCGCCTGGTTTTTGTGTGCGACCGACCGGGAATGCTCCACTCGCGAGGCTCGCTGCGAGTGGACGTGGTTTCGTTTGCCTCGGCTTGGGGCTGCTTGGGGCTGCTTCGGGCTGCTTTGTCAAGCGGCGTCCGAGGGCACGGGAGTGCGCCACAGGTTGTTCCCCCGCCAGAACTGGTCACGGCGCCAATGATCGGGAAGCGCCGATTCCGTCGATCCGATCAGGCGCCTGAGCAGCAGCTTCAGCACCTGCGCCTCGCGGTAGTCGAGCGAGCGCTCGGCGTCGCTTTCCGCTGCCTTCGCGATGGCGAGAAGCTCGATCGCGTAGCAGCGGCCGGCTTCGGTGAAGCGCACGACGCGATCCGCACCGACGTCGTCCAGCGCGACGATGCCGCGCTCGATCAGCGTGCGGATATCGTCCTCGGTGACGTGAAATCCCGAAATCGAAACGAGCTTGTCGAGTTCGGCGATGGTTCGCCCTTCGCCCATGCTCAGCACGGTGAGGACGTGGTAGTCAACATCGCGCAACCCGTTGCGGCCGAAGTTGTTCCTCACCGGTACCAGCAACTGGTAGTAGGCGCGCGCCAGCAGAAAGCCGAGCCAGCCGTCGCCGAAGCTGGATGCGGAACCGGTGAGGTCGGCGGCGTCGGCGGCTTTCTTCATCACGAGGCCGTAGTTGCCGCCGTGGAATACGAGCGGCGGCTGGTTGAAGCTGTCGAAATTCATCACTTCGCCGACGAAGATCACGTGGTCGCCGCCTTCATACCGATGCACGACGCGGCATTCGAATCGCGCGGAGCACCCGTCGAGCAACGGGACGCCGCCGTGACCGCGCGTCACCGCGCAACCGGCGAACTTGTCGGTGCCGCTCTTCGAAAACCGGTTCGATACGGCTTCCTGGTCGGCCGCGAGGATATGCACGGCAAAGTGGTCCGTGGCCGCGAAAACCGGCAGGCTGGTCGATTTCTTGCCGAGACTCCAGAGCACCATCGGCGGGTCCATCGATACCGAGTTGAAGCTGTTCGCCGTGAGGCCGTAGTCCTTGCCGTCCTCACCTTGCGTCGTGACGATCGTCACGCCGGTCGTGAACGAGCCGAGTGCGCGACGAAATTGGGCGGCGTCGATTTGAGTTGTCATGCTTGTCTCCTTCATGCCCCGGCCGGTTCATTTTTTTGATATTTCGAAGCCGGGGTTTCATGCTTTCGTTAAGTTCGGTCAGTTCATCAAGAGCGGCATGACGAGGCGTCCGAAACGCTCGGCCTCTTCATGATGCGGATAGCCCGACAGGCAAAAGCCGCTGCAGCCCACTTCGATGAACTCGCGCAGTTGCGCGGCCACCTGCTGCGGATTGCCGACCACCGCGACGCCCGCGCCGGGACGCACTTCGGTAATGCCGGTCCACAGATGCGGCGTCATCTTGCTGCCGACGGTCTTCGACAGTTCCTGCTGGCGCTGGTTGGCGATGGAATTCATTTTTGCGCTGATGCCCTTGACCTCGTCCTTCCAGCCTTCGGCGCCCGCGACCAGTTGATGCGCCGCTGCCCACGCTTCGTCCTCGGTTTCACGGCAGACGACCTGCAGGCGCATCGCGAAGCGCAGTTCGTTCTCGCGGTCATACTTGGCGGCGCGCGCACGCATCTCCTTGATCTGTTCGCCGATGCGCTCCGGATAGTCGCCCCAGAACAGATGCACTGCGGAGTGGCGCGCGGAAATCTCCGCGGCCTGCTCCGAGCCGCCGCCGAGGAAGAACGGCGGATACGGCTTCTGGATGGACTTCGGAATGATGACCGGCTTGTCGACCTGGTAGTACTTGCCCTTGAATTCGACCTGCTCTTCCGACAGCAGCTTCTTGATGAGGACGACTTCCTCTTCGAGCTGCTCGTAGCGCTCTTCCTTCGAGGCCCGCTGCCCTTCGGCGACTGCGTCCTTCTCGCTGAGGCCGGCGATCAGGTTCATGTACAACCGCCCTTGCGACAACTGCTCGAACGTCGAGATCATCTTGGCCTGCGCGACCGGATGGATGAAGCCCGGCTTCATCGCGACGAGCGCCTTCAGCTTCGACGTGCGGCTGACCATGAACGACGCCGTCACCCACGCGTCCCAGCAATACGGCGTGACCGGGATCAGCATGTAGTCGAAGCCGGCGTTCTCGGCGGCCACGGCGACGCGCTCGAAATGTTCCATCGACTGGGGAAATGCTTTCGAGGCATCGCCGAATGCGCTCGTGTCACCGAGCGTGGGGCAAAACCAGCCCATTGAAAGGGGTGTTCTACTGCTCATGTCTGTCTCCTTGGTTGCAGCGTTTTTTGCTATGACAACAGGAAAGGTCTTATAAGTAAAATGAACTATTATTATTCGACGCATGCACAAAATTAATATCCGAAGCTTCGACCTGAACCTGCTGTCGGTGTTCGTCGTGCTGTGGGACACGCGCAGCGTGACTCGGGCGAGCGACCGGCTCGCGCTGACGCAACCCGCCGTCAGTCACGCATTGCGGCGGATGCGCGATGCGGTCGGCGATGATCTCTTTGTGAATGCGAAAGGCGGTCTCGTGCCGACGGCGCGCTGCGAAGCGCTGATCGGACCGGTTCGGGAGGCGCTCGAAAAGATCGGGCTGGCGCTTCAGGAAGAAGAGACGTTCGTGCCGTCGCTGGCGCAGCGGGAATTCAATATCGCGGCGGGCGATCTGATCGAGTTTTCGATCGTGCCGCAACTCGTCGAGCAGTTGGGGAAAGACGCGCCGGGCATCGTCGTGCGAATGACGCACGTGCCCGAAGGCGATCTCGCGCTGCAACTGCTGGAGTCGGGGGAAATCGACGTGATCATGAGCGGCCAGCCGCTCAAGGGCATGGGCGTGCACAACGAAACGCTCACGGACATCAGCCTCGCGACGCTGATCTGGAAGCAGGAAAGGCTGACGAAGCGCCGTTTCCCGATGGCGCTTTATCTGAAGCGGCCGCATGTGATCATCCGGATGCCGGACCGGCAGGGATCGATCGTCGACCAGACGCTCGCGGGCCTCGGCTTGCAGCGGCCCATCGGTGCGGTGGTGCAGAACTTCATGACGATGCCGATGGTGGCGGCGAGGACGGGCTACATCTGCAACGTGCCGAGCCGGATGGCCACCATGTTCGCGAACTTATTCGACCTGAGCGTGCACGAGCCGCCGATCGACTTCGCCGCGACGCCGCTCTGCATGTCGTGGCACAAGCGATTCGAAGGGGATCAGGCGCACGCGTGGCTGTTGCAGCAGGTCCGCAATACGGTGCGGTAGCGAAGGCGGCAGGTCATCGATTTTCCGAGCACACTTGGGCGGCGGCGTGCGCCAACGGCGCTTCAATGCGCACGGGCGTGATCGCGTCATACACGCCTTCGCGCACGCAATGGCGGCACCACTCGCGCTCGATTGCATCCGGGCGCGCCTTCCACACGTGCCCGGACGCGCATTGCCAGCAGAGCGGCGTGGCGGCATCGACATAAGTCGCGGAGAGCAGCGCGCCGCCACGAACCTCGGCGATTTCACGCAGGCGCCGCAGATGCATCTCCCGACGCTGCGCCGCGCAGTTCATGCAGCGCACGTTCTGCGCGGCGCTCAACGCGTCGTCCCAGGCGTGGCCGCGTGAGCAATTCCACTGCGCGTCAGGCTTCTCCGCACGGGCAGCGCGGTATCGGGTCGCTTGCTCGATCAGCGCGCGCCGCGCCTCGCGGGCGCTCTGCGTAGTTTTTTTGTGTTCGTCCATCGCCCCGTTGTCCGTCGGTGCCATCAGCATGCGATCAATGCGATCAATGGCGCCCACCGCCTTCCGCTTCGGAACGAGAGGTCGTCGTCACGATGCCGTCGGGCCCGAAGTGCGCGTTGAACATCGCGTCGCGCGTCACGCCGCCCTCTTCCCAATGCCAGCTCCAGACGCGCTCCTGCTTCAGCGGATATTCGGCCACCGTGGTCGGCTTGCCGAGCAGGCGACGCACCTCGTCCATCGACATGCCCGGCCGCACCTTCGCGATGTTCTGCGCCGTCAGCACCTGCGTCACCGCGACAAAGCGGCCGTTCGCATCGAGATCGACCATGTAGGTGGTCGTCCCGGCCGGGCCGCGCGGATATTCGAGGCGCTTCGAGCCATCGGTGAAGGTGCGCGTGGTGTCGGGCTCGCCCATCTGGTCGCGAATCTGGGCCTCGGTCGTCACGCCCGGCTTCAGGTCCTGCAGCAGCAAGGCGTCCGGCTTGACCGCATTGAAGATCGACTTGAGCTTGTTCATCGCGGCATCGCTTTGCTGTTGATCGCAGCCAGTCAGCAGCGACGCCGCGCACAGCGCCGCAAGCATGATTCTTTTCACGAGCGGCCTCCCTGCCGTCTGGTCCTTTGCACTGGTCCTCAGCCGCCGCTCTTCAGCAGCGGCATCGGATCGACGGCCTGGCCCGACTTGCGCACCTCAAAGTGCAGCATCGGCTTGCCGTCCGCGCCCGTGCCCATGTCCGCGATGGTCATGCCCTGCTTCACGGTGTCGCCTTCGTGCACGAGCAGCTTGCTGTTGTGTGCGTACGCCGTCAGGTAGTCGCCGCCGTGCTTGACGATGATCATCTGCCCGTAAGCGCGCAGTCCGCTTCCCGCGTAGACCACCTTGCCCGGCGCCGCGGCCTTCACCGGCGCGCCCTGCTTGCCCGCGATGTCGATCCCCTTGCTGCCGCCCGCGCCGAACTTCGTCACGACGTCGCCCTGCGTCGGCCACGCGAGCGAGAAGCCTTTGCCGCTCGTGGCCGGTTCCGCGGCCGACGGCTCGGGGCTCGGCGCAGCTTTCGCCACCGGGGCGGGGGCCGGCGCCGGCGTCGTCGCGGCCAGGATCGGCGGTTGCGCCGGTTTCGCGCCGGCGGCAACGACAGGCCCGGCCGATGCCGCCGGCTTGCTCCAGTCGTCCCCGGCTGTCGTCGCCGTAGCCGCGCCCGGCGCCACGCGCAGCAACTGGCCGATGTTGACCTGCTTGCTTTCCGGCAGGTTGTTCCATTTGACCAGATCGGCGGGCCTCTGCTTGTAGGTGCGGGCGATGCCGTAAAGCGTATCGCCCGGCTTCACGCGATAGAAACCCGGCCCCGCAGGCTGCAACGCGGTCGGCGCGGCCGGCGCGGCAGCCGCGACGGGCGGCTGAGTGTCGGCTGGCGTCTGAACGACGGGCGGCACGTCGCCACCCATCGACCGCTCGACGACCGGCGCCGGCACGAGCGCCGACGAACAACCCGCGAGGCCAGCCCCGCAAACGACGGCCCACGCCGTCAACCTGAATATTCCTGAACGGATCACCGCCATGCTTCCGATTCCCTGCCTGTTTGTTTTACCGACGTCCCGACGCCCGATGCGGCACTCACTGCGACCCTCAGAAGCGTGTTCCCACGGCGCACCCGGCCAGGAAGCCGCCGTTCGATCCGGCACCGCCGCACCCGAAAAGCCCGCAACCCGACATCAACGCCGCCATTCCGATCGCCACCACGGCTGCCCGCACCCGGCGCCACGCATTCCGCCCATTCATTTCAACGCCACCTTCAACGCTTTCCTTCACCACTGACAACCCCTGCGAGCATAAGACATTTGACGATCATTCACGATTTTCGTGGGCCAATTCCCCGACACTTTGGCGTTCTAACCTTTCACGTTATCACAGCGGAGTCGCGCTTCGCATGTGTGCGTGTCCGAATACTCCGGCCCGCGCCGACGCGATTTTATCGGCTGCGTGGCCGATTGGCCGGAAGATCGCTCTTCTGACAATGCTTGACATTTACAGGCATCCATGGGGCGTGCGCATCGGCTACATTCTCCGCGCTCGATGCGGGTGCATCCTGCATTTCTCAATTCACGGAGGTTGACGCATGGAATTCATGCAACACGGACTCATCTGGGCGCTGATCATCGGCGCGGTGGCGGGCTGGCTCGCGGGCCTGCTCGTCAAGGGCGGCGGCTTCGGCTTGCTGGTGGACATCCTGGTCGGCATCGTCGGCGCGGTGATCGGCGGCTGGCTCTTCAGCGCGCTCGGCGTCTCGCTGGGCGGCGGCCTGCTCGGCTCGCTTCTCACGGCCGTGATCGGCGCGGTCGTGCTGCTGTTCGCGATCCGGTTGTTCCGGCGCGCCTGACGCATCGCGCGCTACATCGGCAGTAGTGACGAGGCCGCCCACGGGCGGCCTCGTCACATTTGCGCGTCGCGTCGATGGCGTCGCATCACGCTCAGGCTTTCGACGAACCCTTGCGGGTCATTTTCCACAGCGCGCCGAGCGCGATCGGGATCACCGCCGCGCCGATCCCCACCAGCACGATCACATTCAGATACTGGCGGATGAACGGAATGTTGCCGAAGAAATAGCCGAGCAACACGAGCAGCAACACCCAGATCAGCGCTCCAAGCACGTTGAAGAACTGAAACCGCGTCGCGTCCATCGACGATGCGCCCGCCACGAACGGCGCGAACGTCCGCACGACCGGCACGAAGCGCGCGATCACGATCGTCTTGCCGCCGTGCTTCTCGTAGAAGTTGTGGGTCTTTTGCAGCGCGGCCCGATCGAGAAAGCGCTCCAGCACCGGGATATTCGAGTGAAAGACCTTCGGGCCGACCGCGCGGCCGATCCAGTAATTCACCGTGTTGCCGCCCACCGCCGCTACCAGCAGCAAGACGATCAACACGCCGAGATGCATCGACCCGGTCGCCGCAAACGCGCCGCCGATGAACAGCAGCGAATCGCCCGGCAGGAACGGAAACACCACGAGTCCGGTCTCGCAGAACACGATCAGAAAGAGCACGGCGTACACCCAGCCGCCATAGTGCTGGATGAAGAAGCCGAGCGACTTGTCGATATGGAGGATGAGCCCCAAAAATTGCAGCAGCGTGTCCAAAAGCATTCCTCGAAAAATTGAGCGACGACGCGTGTGAGCGTCGTATGGCATGAAAAAGCGGTCGCGTCATGATACCGAAAGTCTTCTGCCGGAAACCTCGAGACTCGGCATTTGGCGTCCGTAAGCGAGCGCGGCGACACCCTTGAATCGATCGGCCGGGCCGACGGACACGAATCGCTATAATTTCGTCATGCCCGATCCCACCGAAACTCCCGCTGTCGATACGACCTCCGGCGCCGCGCGCCGTTCGCGCGCGATTGCCCCGCTCCCCGACCAGTTGATCAGTCAGATCGCGGCGGGCGAAGTGGTGGAACGCCCGGCGTCCGTCGTGAAGGAACTGCTCGAGAACGCGCTCGACGCCGGCGCGACGAACCTGCGCATCACGCTCGACGAGGGCGGCGTGAAACGCATCGTGATCGCCGACGACGGCTGCGGCATCGCGCCGGCCGAACTGCCGCTCGCGCTCCTGCGCCACGCCACCAGCAAGATCCGCTCGCTCGCCGAACTCGAAGCGGTCGCCACGCTCGGGTTTCGCGGCGAGGCGCTGGCGTCGATTGCGTCGGTGGCCGAGATGTTCATCACGAGCCGCACGAGCGAATGCGCGCACGCGACGCGCATCGACGCCCAGACGGGCGCGCTTGCGCCGGCAGCGGGCACGGTCGGCACGACGATGGAAGTGCGCGAGTTGTACTTCAACACGCCCGCGCGCCGCAAATTCCTGAAGAGCGAGCAGACCGAACTCGGCCATTGCCTCGACGTGATCCGTCGGGTCGCACTCGCGCGGCCGGACGTCGCGATTTCGGTGCTGCATAACGGCAAGGCCGTCGAACACTGGAACACGAGCGATCCGCGCACGCGGGTCGCGAAGATTCTCGGCGAAGTGTTCGACACGGCGCACCTGCCGCTCGACGAGCGCGCCGGCCCGCTTGCCGTGTACGGCTGCGCGGGCCTGCCGACCGCGAGCCGCGGCCGCGCCGACCAGCAATATTTCTTCGTGAACGGGCGCTTCGTGCGCGACAAGCTGCTCACGCACGCGGTGCGCGCGGCGTACGAGGACGTGCTGCACGGCAACCGGTATCCGTCGTATGTGCTGTTTCTCGACTTGCCGCCCGAAGCGGTCGATGTGAACGTGCATCCGTCGAAGATCGAGGTGCGGTTCCGCGATTCGCGCTCGATTCACCAGTTCGTCTTTCATGCCGTGCAGCGGGCGCTGGCGCGCAATGCGGGCGCTTCGCCCGAGACCACGGCGGGCGGGCATGCCGCGCAGTTGCAGCCGATTGCGTCGACGGGAGCGGCTTCGTTCAGCGCGAAGCCGCTGGCGGGCGCGGGCATCTTCGGCGGCGATCGCGCGAAAAGCGAAAGCGGCACGAGCGGCACGTCCTGGCTGCGCCAATCGCGCATGACGCAGGGCACGTTGCCGGTCGCGCAGCCTCTCGCGCTCTACGACGCGCTGTTCGGACGCAAGGACGCGCCAGCCGCTCCCCCGGCCTGGGCGACGGACAGCGCGCCTTCCGCCGCGCTTCACGATCACGCCGCCGACGCACAGCCGCTCGGCTTCGCCCTCGGGCAGGTTCACGGCATCTACGTGCTCGCACAGAATGCGCAAGGGCTCGTGATCGTCGACATGCACGCCGCGCACGAGCGCATCCTCTACGAGCAGTTCAAGAACGCGCTCGCCGATCGGGCGATCGCCGTGCAGCCGCTGCTGATTCCCGTATCGATGACGGCGGAGCCGGTGGAGATCGGCGTCGTCGAGGAAGAACGCGCGACGCTCGATGCACTCGGCTTCGATCTCGCGGTGCTGTCGCCGACTTCGATTGCGATTCGCGCCGTGCCCGCGCTCCTCAAGGATGCCGACCTGCAATCGCTCGCGCGGGCGGTCCTTGCGGATCTGCAGGCGTATGGCGGCTCGCGCGTGCTGACCGAACGCCAGCACGAACTGCTCGGCACGCTCGCCTGCCATCACGCGGTGCGCGCGAACCGGCGCCTGACGCTCGACGAAATGAATGCGCTCCTGCGCCAGATGGAAACCACCGAACGCGCCGACCAATGCAATCACGGCCGGCCGACGTGGTATCAACTGACGCTCGGCGACCTCGACCGACTCTTCATGCGCGGGCAATGAGCGCGGACCATCGCGAGCGTCGGGCACGCCCGGTTGCGTGTCTGCTCGGCCCGACGGCATCCGGCAAGACCGCCGCCGCGCTCGCTTTCGCCGCGCGGCGGCCGGTGGAAATCGTGAGCGTCGATTCGGCGCTCGTGTATCGCGAGATGGATATCGGCACCGCCAAGCCGACCGCCGCCGAACGCGCGGCGGCGCCGCATCATCTGATCGACATCATCGATCCCGCCGAAACGTATTCCGCCGCCGAGTTTCGTACGGATGGGTGGCGTCTGGTCGCTGAAATCGAGGCGCGCGGGAATGTGCCGCTGCTGGTCGGCGGCACGATGCTGTATTTCAAGGCGCTCACGCAGGGTCTGAACGACCTGCCCGCCGCCGATCAGGCAATGCGCGCTTCGCTCGATGCCGATGCCGCCCGCGACGGCTGGCCCGCGCTGCACGCGCGCCTCGCGTCGATCGATCCGCAGACCGCCGCGCGCCTCGCTCCGAACGACTCGCAGCGCATCCAGCGTGCGCTCGAAGTATTCATGGTGACCGGGCAGCCCATGTCCGCGCTGCTCGCGGCGCCGCGTGTGCAGGAAGCATCGGCGCCGTACCGCTTCGTGCCAATCGCGCTGGAGCCATCCGACCGGAGCGTGCTGCATGCGCGCATCGCCGCGCGTTTCGACGCGATGCTGGCGCACGGCTTGATCGACGAAGTGAAGCGCCTGCGTGCACGCGGCGATCTGAGTCTGGAGATGCCGTCGATGCGTTGCGTCGGCTATCGGCAGGCCTGGGAATATCTCGACGGCGCCACCGACTACGACACGATGCGCGACAAGGGCGTCTTCGCGACGCGCCAGTTGTGCAAGCGCCAACTAACGTGGCTGCGCGCGATGCCGGAGCGGATTGTGATCGACTGTTGCGCCGGCGACGCGACTCAACAGGCGCTCCGGGCAATCGACCGCGTGAGCCAATAAAAAACCGCTCACGTTGGAGCGGTTTTTTTATCGCGAGCAAAACAACGCCTCAGATCACCACCGTCTGCGCCTCGCCTTCCCGGCTCTCGCGCACCACACCGATCGTCCAGACCTGCTCGCCGGCCGCCGACAGCAGCCCCGTCGCCGTCTCGACATCGTCAGCCGCAACGATCACCGCCATCCCGATCCCGCAGTTGAACACGCGATGCATCTCCGCATCCGCGACGCCGCCGTGCTTCTGCAGCCACGCAAAGAGCGGCGGCAACGGCCACGCGCGATGGTCGAGTTCAGCCGTCAGCCCTGCGCGCAGCACGCGCGGAATGTTCTCGACCAGACCGCCGCCCGTGATGTGCGCCATGCCCTTCACGGCCACGCTCTGCATCAGCGACAACAGCGGTTTCACGTAGATATGCGTCGGCGCCATCAGCGCGTCGGCGAGCGGGCGGCCATCGAAATCGGCGTTCAGGTCAGGCTTCGCCCGCTCGATGATCTTGCGCACGAGCGAAAAGCCGTTCGAATGGATGCCGCTCGAAGCCAGCCCGAGCACCACGTCGCCCGGCTTGATCGTGCTGCCGTCGATGATCTTGCTCTTTTCCACCGCGCCGACCGCGAAGCCCGCCAGGTCGTACTCGCCGTCCGGATACATGCCCGGCATTTCCGCCGTTTCGCCGCCGATCAGCGCACAGCCCGACAGCTCGCAGCCTTCCGCGATGCCCTTCACGACAGTAGCCGCCGTATCGACGTCCAGCTTGCCGCACGCGAAATAATCGAGGAAGAAGAGCGGCTCGGCGCCTTGCACGAGGATATCGTTGACGCTCATCGCGACGAGATCCTGTCCGACCGTGTCATGCTTGTTCAACTGGAACGCGAGGCGCAGCTTCGTGCCGACGCCATCCGTGCCCGACACCAGCACCGGTTCCTTGTAGCGCTTCGGCACTTCGAACAGCGCGCCGAACCCGCCGATGCCGCCCAGCACGCCGTCGCGCATCGTTTTCTTCGCAAACGGCTTGATCCGGTCGACGAGGGCGTCGCCGGCATCGATGTCCACGCCCGCGTCGCGGTATGACAATCCCTGGGCGTCAGGGGCGGTTTTCGGCTGATTCATGGGGGATGAGCGAGAAGGTCGGTAAAATAGGATTTTACCCGATGACAGCCGTCCGGCTCGAATTCACGCGTTCCCGCGCGGCCTCGCCCAGACCTTTTCAGGATCCGGGTGAAACGAGCGGAACGCCGTGCGCCCAGCGCGAACCGTACCGCGGCACGACCCGCACCATGCTTTTCAAGATACGTCCCGACGGAACCGACTGCCCGTGCAACGCCAACTGACGCTCGACCTCGGCACGCCCCCGCCTGCCACCTTCGACAATTTCTTCGCCGCCAGCAACCACGAACTCGTGACGCGGCTGCGCGAGCTGGAAGGCGCGCTCGCGGCCGGACCGGTCGCGGACCGCACGTTCTACGTCTGGGGCGAACCGGGCAGCGGCCGCAGCCACCTGTTGCAGGCGCTCGTCCACGAAGCGACGGGCCGCGCGCGCTTTCTGAGCCCGCAAAGCGCGCTGACCGCGTTCGGCTTCGACCCGCGCGTGACGCTCTACGCGATCGACGATTGCGACGACCTGTCGGGCGCGCAGCAAATCGCGCTGTTCAACCTCTTCAACGAAGTGCGCGCCCATCCGACGAGCGCGCTCGTCGCCACCGGCAGCGCGGCGCCGATGGGTTTATCGGTGCGCGAGGACTTGCGCACGCGGCTCGGCTGGGGACTGGTGTTCCATCTCACCGCGCTCACCGACGAAGGCAAGGCGTCGGTGCTGAAACACGCGGCGCGCGAGCGCGGCATCGCGCTTGCCGATGACCTGCCCAACTACCTGCTCACGCATTTCCGCCGCGACATGCCGAGCCTGATGGCACTCCTCGACGAACTCGACCGCTTTTCGCTCGAACAAAAACGCGCGGTCACGCTGACGTTATTGCGCGACATGACGAGAACAGGGCCCGCGCCTGCCAGCGCGGGCCGCATCACCGGCGATGAAGAACCGCCGCCCGTGCCCGACGCGCCGGACACCCCGCACGATGAACCAACCGACCTGTTCGGCGACCCGCTGAGCATCGAATCCGTCTCGGCGTCGCCGGAGATGGGCTCGCCCCGCGCTTCAACCCGCTTCAAGTAAAATGCGCTCCCATGAACCTCGCCCTTTTTGATCTCGATCACACGCTCATCCCGACTGACAGCGACCACGAATGGGGTCGCTTCATGGTGAAGCTCGGCATCGTCGACGCGGAGAATTTCGCGCGTCAGAACGATGCGTTCTACGCCGACTACAAGGCGGGCGTGCTCGACATCGACGCGTACCTGCACGCGATGCTCAAGCCGCTCGCGAAGTACTCTCGCGACCAGCTCGCCGACTGGCACGCGCAGTTCATGCGCGAAGTGATCAACCCGCGCATCGTGCCGGCCGCCGTCACGCTCGTGCGCGAGCATCAGGACGAAGGCGATTTGTGCTGCCTCGTCACCGCGACCAACGCGTTCATCACGGCGCCGATCGCCGAGGCGTTCGGCATCGAGACGCTGATCGCCTGCGAAGTCGAAACCGTCGACAATCACCCGCAAGGCGCGTTCACCGGCCGGCCGACCGGCACGCCGAGCTATCGCGAGGGCAAGATCGTGCGCGTCGAGGCGTGGCTCGCGTCGATGGGCAAGCAACTCTCCGACTTCAAACACAGCTATTTCTACAGCGACTCCCACAACGACATTCCGCTGCTGGAAAAAGTCACCGACCCGATCGCGACCAACCCCGACGACGCCCTGCGCGCCCACGCGCAAGCCAAAGGCTGGCGCATCCTGGACCTCTTCAATACACAGTGATCAAAAAACTCATCCGCAAGCTGTTCGGGCAGGATAGCGCCGACGCCACCGAAAGCGCATCGGCCGACGCCGCTTCGGCTTCCAGCGAAGCCGCCACCAAAGCCGCCGCCCGCAAGGTCACGCGCAAGAAAATCGCGCTCCCGGTCAAGCGCGACCCCAACGTCCCGGTCATTCTCTCGTCCGATATTCACGGCATCGATCCGTCGCTGATCTCGAAGAACGCGATCCGCGTGACCGATGGGCTTCAGGAAGCCGGGCATCGCGCGTTCATCGTCGGCGGCGCCGTGCGCGACCTGCTGCTCGGCGTGGCGCCCAAGGATTTCGACGTCGCGACCGACGCCACGCCCGACCAGGTGCAGAAGCTCTTTCGCCGCGCGCGCATCATCGGGCGGCGCTTCCAGATCGTGCATGTGCAGTTCGGCCAGGACATCATCGAGACGTCGACCTTCCGCGCACTCGTCGACGTTCCCGCCGACGCGCCGCCCGCCGAGCCGCCGCGCCGCCTGAAGCGCGGCGAGCTGGACGCGCGCACGCATGCCGTCGATGCAAGCGGCCGCGTGCTGCGCGACAACGTCTGGGGCGAGCAGCACGAAGACGCCACGCGACGCGACTTCACGATCAACGCGATGTACTACGATCCGGCGACGCAAACCGTGCTGGACTATCACGACGGCATGGCCGATATGCGCGCGCGCCTGTTGCGCATGATCGGCGACCCGGCAACGCGCTATCGCGAAGACCCGGTGCGGATGCTGCGCGTCGTGCGTTTCGCGGCGAAGCTCGGCTTCGAGATCGAGGAATCGACGCGCGCGCCGATCAAGGAACTCGCCGACCTGATGAACAACGTGCCGGCCGCGCGTCTCTTCGACGAGATGCTGAAGCTGCTGCTTTCGGGACACGCGCTCGCGTGTCTTACGCGCTTGCGTCAGGAAGGTTTGCACCACGGCGTGCTGCCCCTGCTCGATGTCGTGCTGGAGCAGCCGCACGGCGAAAAATTCGTGACGCTTGCGCTCACCAACACCGACGAGCGCGTGCGCGCCGGCAAGCCTGTTTCACCGGGCTTTCTCTTCGCGACGCTCCTGTGGCACGACATGCAGACGCGCTGGCAGCAGTTCACGACCGCGGGCGAATACCCGGTGCCCGCGCTGCATCGCGCGATGGACGACGTGCTCGACATGCAGACCGAGAAGCTCGCGATCCACAAGCGTTTCTCGTCGGACATGCGCGAGATCTGGGGTCTGCAGCATCGGCTGGAAAAACGCTCGGGCAGAAGCGCGCTGAAGCTGCTGGAACACCAAAGGTTTAGAGCGGGTTATGATTTCCTCCTGTTGCGTTGCGAATCCGGCGAACTCGATGTATCGGTCGGACAGTGGTGGACCGATTTCATCGATGGCGACCCCGCCACGCGCGAAGCGCTGCTCTCTGACGGCGGGAAGGACCGGGCGCCCAAGAAGCGGCGCCGGCGTAGCAGCAACGCGAAGAGCCGCAGGACGGATGGGGTGACGGAGGGCGGCGTGAACGCCGCGGAACGTGAAGGCGGCGACCCGGTCGCGACGCGCGATCCACGCGACGAACGCGTGAGAGGCGACGCCGGCCAGCACGACGATTGAAGCACCCGGAACATTACAGTCACGCTAGCCGCTGAACGACAGTCGTAGGACTTATGCCATGTCGGTAGCTTATCTGGGCCTCGGCGCGAATCTCGGCGATGCGCGTCAGACCCTGAAAGACGCAGTCGTGTGTCTTGCCCAGCAACGCACGATCACCGTGCTCGCGAAATCGAGCCTCTATCGCACCGCGCCGGTCGACGCCGGTGGCGACGACTATTTCAACTGCGTCGTGAAGATCGAGACATCGCTGCCCGCGCGGCAACTGCTGCGGCTCTGTCATACCGTCGAGGAGCAGTTCGGGCGCGAGCGGCCGTATCGCAACGCGCCGCGCACGCTCGATCTCGACATCCTGCTTTACGGCGATTCCAGCATCGATGAAGCCGATCTCATCGTGCCGCATCCGCGTCTCACCGAGCGCGCGTTCGTGCTGGTGCCGCTCGTCGAACTCGATGGCGAACTGATCATTCCGCAACGCGGCCGCGCCGATGCGTTCCTGGGCGCGGTGCGCGACCAGCGCATCGAGAAGGTCGCGACCTGCCAGTGTCCGATGCTCGCGGCGCAACGCGAGGACGAGTCCAGCGCTCCACCCACCGCTTCCAACAAACCCCTCTGCCGATGAGCGCTGCTCCGCCCCTTACCGTCACCGCGCCGCAATTGCGCCCGCCGCATCGCTATATTGCGATCGAGGGTCCGATTGGCGTCGGCAAGACGACGCTCGCCATGCTGCTCGCCGAGCGCTGGTCGATGCGCACGCTGTTCGAACGCCCGCAGGACAATCCGTTTCTCGAACGCTTCTATCGCGACACCACGCGCTACGCGTTGCAGACGCAACTCAGCTTCGCGTTGCAGCGGGTCCAGCAGACGCGCGAAGTCGCCGATGCGACCTCGCGCCACGCGCCGCTCATCGCCGATTTCATCACGCAGAAGAGCGAACTGTTCGCGCGTCTCACGCTGCCCGACGACGAGTTCGCGTTGTATCGCGAGATCGCGTCGCGCATCGATACGAGCGCGCCGGCGCCGGATCTCGTCGTGTATCTTCAGGCGAGCCCCGAAGTGCTGTTCGCGCGCATCCAGAAGCGCGCGCTGCCGATGGAGTTGCAGATTTCCGACGCATACCTGCGCGCGCTGTGCGACGCGTACAACGACTTTTTCTATCACTACGACGCAACGCCGCTTCTCACGGTGAATGCCGAGCATCTGAACCCGCTCGATTCGCATGCGGACCTCGCGTTGCTCGTCGACCGTATCGAGTCGATGCGCGGGCGCAAGGAATTCTTTGTCAAAGGCACGTCGCTTTGAGCGTGGTCGAGCTCTGAAGCTGACGCGCCGCATCTTTCGGAAAGATCATGGCGTATTTGCAGGAAACCGGCCGCAACGCGATTACCGTCCCGAAGCTTCAGGCGATGCGCGAAGCAGGCGAGCGAATCGCAATGCTGACGTGCTACGACGCGAGCTTCTCGGCGCTGCTCGACCGCGCGGGCGTCGATGTGATGCTGATCGGCGATTCCCTCGGCAACGTGTTGCAGGGACACAGCACGACGCTGCCCGTGACGCTTGCGGACATCGCCTATCACACGGCGTCGGTGGCACGCGGCAGCAAGGGCGCGCTGATCGTCGCCGACATGCCGTTCGGCACGCTCGGCTCGCGCGAGGACGCTTACGCGAACGCGGTGGAACTGATGCGCGCGGGCGCGCAGATGGTGAAGATGGAAGGCGGCGAATGGCTCGCCGATACGGTGCGCTTCCTGGTCGAGCGGTCGATTCCGGTGTGCGGGCACGTCGGGCTGACGCCGCAGTCGGTCCATGCGTTCGGCGGGTTCAAGGTGCAGGGCAAGACCGACGCGGCCGCATCGCAGATGCGCCGCGACGCGCTCGCGCTACAGGAAGCGGGCGCGCAACTGCTCGTGATCGAAGCGGTGCCGACGCTGCTCGCGCGCGAGGTGACCGAACAGGTCGTGATTCCGACAATCGGCATCGGCGCCGGGATCGACTGTTCGGGGCAGGTGCTGGTGCTGCATGACATGCTGGGGATTTTTCCCGGCAAGCGGCCGCGCTTCGTGAAGGATTTCATGAGCGGGCAGCCGAGTATTCTTGCCGCCGTCGAAGCTTATGTGCGCGCGGTCAAGGAGGGGACTTTTCCCGGGCCGGAGCATACGTTTTGAGGCTGCGCTTGAGCTTGAGCGCGGTAGGCGGTGTTGCTGTGCGCTAGGGCTTCGATAGCCTCAAACGCGCCTTCACCGCGCCGCGCAACGCGTTGCTGACGATCAACGCTTCGGCGCGTTCGAGTTCTTCCCGCGTCATCGTTCGTTCGACGGCGCTCAACTCTTCCATCAACACGGCGCGCATGACACCCGGCAGAACGCCGGCATCGATCGGCGGCGTCGACCAGCGGCCGTCTAGTTTTGCGAAGACCGTCGTCCGGCCGCCTTCCGTCAACTCACCGCGCTCGTTGAAGAACAGCATGTCGAAGGCGCCCAGCGCCTCCGCCTCGTGCCATGCGCGATCGTATTCGGCGCGACGCGTCGTCTTGTGACGCAGCAGCGGATCGCTCGACGATTGCGGCGCGAAGCCGTGATCGGGCGCAAGCAGGACATCGACTGAATCGGTGGCCAATGATGCGAGCGGCGCATGGGTCAACGTGATCCTGCCGCTCTTGTCGAGCGCGACTCGCAGACGATAAGGCTTGCCTGCGTCGAAGCTGCAGCAGCGGTCGTCGACCAGCGTCCCTAGGTGTTCCTCGTCGAACGCGAAGCCAAGATACCGCGCGCTGTGAGAAATGCGGGCGAGATGGCGGTCGTAATGTCGAACGCCGCCGTCGCGCGTCGCGTACATCGTTTCGAACAGTTCGAAGCCCGGATCGGCCCCGGTGAGAAACGACGCCTTCAGCAGACATTCCGCGTATTCGTCGGCGGCGACGCTATCGAGCACGATGCCCGCGCCGACGCCCATCGTGCCCCTGCCCTCGCCGACCACCAGCGTGCGAATCGCCACCGACAGGCAAAAATCCCCGCCGCGATCGAGCCAGCCGATCGCGCCCGTGTAAAGCCCGCGCGGCGTGCTTTCGATCTGGTCGATCAACTGCATCGTCTTGTATTTCGGCGCGCCGGTGATCGAGCCGCATGGAAAGAGCGCGCGCACGATGTCCGCAAACGCGATGCCGGGGCGAACGCGCGCCTCGACGGTCGACGTCATCTGCCACACGGACGCATACGGCTCGACGGAAAAAAGCGCGGGCACCTGCACGGTCCCGGTGGCAGCCACACGCGACATGTCATTGCGCAGCAAGTCGACGATCATCACGTTTTCGGCGCGATTCTTCGGATCGTCGTGGAGCGCCTGGGGATCGGTATCGCGCGGGGCGGTGCCTTTCATCGGCCGGGCGCGCAGCAGATCGCCGTTCTTCTCGATGAAAAGCTCCGGCGAACACGACACCACCACGCCGCCTTCAGGCAACGCGATCAATGCGCCGTATCGGACCGACTGGCGCTCTCGCAGGCGGCGATAAAGCGCCAAAGGCGTGCCAAGCACGTCGAACGTCAGCCGATAGGTGTAGTTGACCTGGTACGAGTCGCCCGCACGCAGCGCCTCGTGCACGGCGGCGATGGCCGCGTCGAACTCGTCGCGCGTGACGCTCGCCTCCACGCCCGCGATACCCGCCGCCGACGGCAGCGCCGCGCCTTCATCTTGCGACGCGAGCCACGCATCGGCTTCATCCCGCGAGAGGTGCGCGCATTCGCGGAACAACAAAAAGCGCAGCGCGGCATTGCCGAGCTGCGCCAACTGAAGATTGCGACCGAATTCGTAATCCGCGACGACGACCGCGTGCAGACCGCCGCGCACATCGCTTTCGACCTCGACACACACGGCGTCGAGCGCCGCGCCATCGGTCGCGGACCGCTCGTGCGCAAAGCCGGTGTAGAGGCGAGTCGACCGTCTTTCGGCGGTCGACTCGCAATCGTCGAGCAGCGCGTAAATCGCGCTGCGTGGATCGGACGTCATTGCATCGACCGGATCATCAATGAAGCATCAATCAAAGAAGCTCTTCACGCGATCGAACCAGCTCTTGCTTTGCGGACTGTGCCGCGAGCCGCCTTCGGTGAGCGATTTCTCGAACTGCTTGAGCAGGTCGCGCTGCGGGTCGGTGAGCTTGACCGGCGTTTCCACCTGCACGTGCACATAAAGATCGCCCGCGATGCTGGAACGCAAACCCTTGATGCCCTTGCCGCGCAACCGGAACGTCTTGCCCGACTGCGTGCCTTCCGGCACCGTGAAACTCGCGCGGCCGGCGAGCGTCGGCACTTCGATTTCGCCGCCAAGCGCCGCCGTGGTGAACTGGATCGGCATCTGGCAGTGGAGATCGTCGCCGTCACGCTCGAATACCGCGTGCTGCTTGATGTGAATCTCGACGTACAGATCGCCGCTCGGGCCGCCATTGATGCCCGGCTCGCCGTTGCCGGCGGAGCGAATGCGCATGCCGTCGTCGATGCCGGCCGGAATCTTCACTTCCAGCGTCTTCGTTTCCTTCACCTTGCCCGCGCCGTGGCAGTGCGCGCACGGTTCGGGAATGTAGCTGCCGCTGCCGTGACACTTCGGGCAGGTCTGCTGGATGCTGAAAAAGCCCTGCGACATGCGCACCGTGCCCTGGCCGTGACACGTCGGGCAGGTTTCCGGCTTGGTGCCGGGCTTCGCACCCGAACCTTTGCAGACGTCGCAATTCGCCCAGCTCGGCACGCGAATCTGCGTGTCGTAGCCGTGCGCAGCCTGCTCCAGCGTGATTTCCATGCTGTAGCGCAGATCGGCCCCGCGATAGACCTGCGGACCGCCGCGACCGCGTGCGCCACCGCCGGCATTCTGGCCGAAGATGTCGCCGAAGATGTCGCCGAACGCGTCGGCGAATCCGCCAAAGCCCTGCGCACCCGCGCCCGCCATGTTCGGATCGACGCCCGCATGGCCGTATTGATCGTAGGCCGCCCGCTTTTGCGAATCCGACAGCATTTCATAGGCTTCCTTCGCCTCCTTGAAATGCTCTTCCGCATTCTTGTTGTCCGGATTGCGGTCGGGGTGGAACTTCATCGCAAGCTTGCGATAAGACTTCTTGATCTCGTCGTCGCTTGCGTTCTTCGCGACGCCCAGAACCTCGTAGTAATCCCGTTTCGCCATATCGGTTCGATGCCGCCGCACGCGACGCGCGCCGGCTCCCTCTCGGATGCTTCGAGTCTCGCGACTCGTGTGTCACTTTCGACGCCCCGCTTCTCGACTCAATCAAAAGTCTGGAAGCCGCGCGCCCTCTAAAAAAACAACGTGCCCGGGAAGCCATCAGGCTTGCCAGGCGCGTCTTCAATACTGCTTCGTCTCGATCGGCCGGTATCGCGCATGCAACACTCCGCTGCGCGAAACCGGCTCCGGCCGTGGCGATGAATCGCTCGTGCGGTTCAACGACTCAGTCCTTCTTCACTTCCTTGAACTCCGCGTCGACCACATCGTCGTGCGGCTGGCTCGCGCCCGCCGACTCCGATGCGCCCGCACCGCCTGCCGCACCGGCGGCACCCGCCGCCGCGCCCTGCGCCGCCTGCATGTCGGCGTACATCTTCTCGCCGAGCTTCTGCGACGCGGTTGCCAGCGCCTCGATCTTCGCGTCGATCGCGGCCTTGTCGCTCGAACCGCTCTTCAGCGCGTCTTCGAGGTCCTTCAGCGCGGCCTCGATCTTTTCCTTCTCGGCAGCATCCACCTTGTCGCCATACTCGGCTACCGCTTTCTTCGTGCTGTGAACCAGCGCGTCGCCCTGGTTGCGCGAGTCGGCCAGTTCGCGAAGCTTGTGATCTTCCTCGGCGTTGGCTTCGGCGTCCTTCACCATCTTGTCGATCTCGGCGTCCGAGAGGCCCGAGTTCGCCTTGATCGTGATCTTGTTTTCCTTGCCGGTCGCCTTGTCCTTCGCGCCGACGTGCAGGATGCCGTTCGCGTCGATGTCGAAGGTCACTTCGATCTGCGGCGTGCCGCGCGGTGCCGGCGGAATGCCTTCCAGGTTGAACTCGCCCAGCAGCTTGTTGCCCGCCGCCATTTCGCGTTCGCCCTGGAACACCTTGATCGTCACCGCGCCCTGGTTGTCGTCGGCGGTGGAATAGACCTGCGCGTGCTTCGTCGGGATCGTCGTGTTCTTCGTGATCATCTTCGTCATCACGCCGCCGAGCGTTTCGATGCCGAGCGACAAAGGCGTCACGTCGAGCAGCAGCACGTCCTTGCGGTCGCCCGACAGAACCTGGCCCTGGATCGCGGCGCCCACGGCCACGGCTTCGTCCGGGTTCACGTCACGGCGCGGTTCCTTGCCGAAGAATTCCTTGACCTTCTCCTGCACCTTCGGCATGCGCGTCATTCCGCCGACCAGGATCACGTCGTCGATGTCGCCGACCTTCACGCCCGCATCCTTGATCGCGATGCGGCACGGTTCGATCGTGCGCTCGATCAGTTCTTCGACCAGCGCTTCGAGCTTCGCACGCGTAAATTTCAGGTTCAAGTGCTTCGGACCCGACGCGTCGGCCGTGATGTACGGCAGGTTGATGTCGGTCTGCGCGGTCGACGACAGTTCGATCTTCGCCTTTTCCGCCGCTTCCTTCAGGCGTTGCAGCGCGAGCACGTCCTTCGACAGATCGACGCCTTGTTCCTTTTTGAACTCGGCGATGATGTAGTCGATGATGCGCTGGTCGAAGTCTTCACCGCCGAGGAACGTGTCGCCGTTCGTCGAGAGCACTTCGAATTGCTTTTCGCCGTCGACGTCCGCGATTTCGATGATCGAGACGTCGAACGTGCCGCCGCCCAGGTCATACACCGCGATCTTGCGGTCGCCCTTCTCGGCCTTGTCGAGACCGAACGCGAGCGCGGCGGCCGTCGGCTCGTTGATGATGCGCTTGACTTCCAGGCCGGCGATGCGGCCCGCGTCCTTGGTTGCCTGACGCTGGCTGTCGTTGAAGTACGCGGGAACCGTGATCACCGCTTCCGTGACCGGCTCGCCGAGATAGTCTTCAGCGGTCTTCTTCATCTTGCGCAGCACTTCCGCCGAGATTTGCGGCGGCGCGAGCTTCTGGCCGTGCGCTTCGACCCAGGCGTCGCCGTTGTCGGCCTTGACGATCTTGTAGGGCATCAGGCCGATGTCCTTCTGCACTTCCTTCTCTTCAAAACGGCGTCCGATCAGGCGTTTGACCGCGTACAGCGTGTTCCTCGGGTTCGTGACCGACTGACGCTTGGCCGGCGCGCCGACCAGGATTTCGTTCTCGTCGACATACGCGATGATCGACGGCGTGGTGCGCGCGCCTTCCGAGTTCTCGATGACGCGAACCTGATTGCCTTCCATGATCGCCACGCACGAGTTGGTCGTGCCGAGGTCGATGCCGATGATTTTGCCCATTTTTATACTCTCCTGAACTTTGTTCGCAGCGGGGCCGGCCTGTCGAATCGTCGCTTCGCACCGCCGATTCGCCGGGCCGGACGCCCAGAATTCATACCTGTACGCAACATAAGTGCGTTTGCATCGTTTTCAAGACCCGTTTCGACCCGCGCCCCAGATAAAACGGACCGCCAGTTCGCCGTCCGCAGACAACGCCGTCTTGTCGAAATTTCGTGGCCGGCTTCCTGCATCCCGAAGACGGAAAACGCGCTGGCGTCGTCCGGGACGCTGGCCCTGTCGGTCAACGGCGCGTTACTTCGGCGCGGCGACGGTCACGAGCGCCGGACGCAGCACGCGATCGGCGATCACGTAGCCCTTTTGCAGCACGTTCACCACCGTATTGGCTTCCTGGTCGGCCGGCACCATCGAAATCGCCTGGTGACGATGCGGATCGAACTTCTCGCCGACCGGGTTCAGCGCGACGACGCGGCCCTTCTCGAGCGCGCCGGTCAACTGGCGCAGCGTCAGTTCGACGCCTTCGCGCACTTTGGCGAGATCGGTCGACGAATCGGCGAGCGCGGCTTCGAGGCTGTCGAGCACCGGCAGCAGGTTTTCGGCGAAGTTTTCGATCGCGAACTTGTGCGCCTTCGACACGTCTTCCTGAGCGCGGCGGCGAACGTTCTCCGTTTCGGCCTTGGCGCGCAGGAACTCCTCCTGGAGCGTCGCGGCCTTCGCCTGAGCTTCGGCCAGTTGCGCCAGGATTTCGTTCGCGTCGACGGCTTCCGGCGCGGCGGCGGGTTGTGCCGCCTGGGCCGCCTGGGCCGCGTCCGCCGCCGGCGCATTGCTGGTTTCCCTGGCGTCCGCGGGTTGGCGCGCTGCGTCGTCGGCGGGCGTGGGGTTCTTCGCTAAATTCTCTTGCGTGTTTTCCATGTCGCTCAATGTCGTGCTGTGGGTTGAATCGGATGCGAAACGCGGCAGATGCCGATGCTAACCGGCCTGCCCGCGTTGCAAAAATGCCACTGCGGGAAAGTCCACTGAGACGTCTGCCCGCACTGTCGGCTCATCTTGGGTTTGCGCGGACGTTTTCAAGACCCTGCCCGCGATATTTCCGACGTTTCGAACGTCGCCGAAACGCACCGTAACAGTGATTTTTGCGCCGCGATCAGATTCAGATTGAGCCGATCGCATTGGTCGCCTACACTACGTTCAAGCGTTCGTCGGCGCAGGTTAACCCTAACCCTACGAAAGCATTTCAATCCGCTCAGCCCTTGCCCGTTTCGCCCGTTCCCGGGGATACCATGAAACTGACCTTTGCTATCGCGGTGGTCGCTATGGTGCTCGTAGCGGGAACCACCACCATCTGCATGTCCGGCGCCGTCACGGCGCGCAACACTGAATACGGCGGCATCCACGCCACGGTGGAGCAGTTTTTCAATCCCGATTTCAGTCAGACCCTGAAAGCTTGTCGATAGTGCGGCGGTCGCGCTTGGTCGGGCGGCCCTGCAGGCCGGCCGCCGGCTCGCGATAAGTCTTGCGCCGTTCGGTTTCCGCCAGCCGCTTCTCGCGGCCTTCCTGCAATTCCGTGTAGAGCGTCTGCGCGACTGTCGCCGGCCCGCGCACGTCGCAGATTCCAAGCACTTCCACTTGCCAGATGATCCGCTCGATATCGATTTCGACGATATCGCCGACGCGCACGTCCTTCGACGGCTTCACGTTCGCCCCGCCGATGCGCACCCGGCCTTTTTCCACGGCGTCGCTTGCAAGCGAACGCGTCTTGAAGAAGCGCGCCGCCCAGAGCCATTTGTCGATGCGTAGACGCGCGCCGGGGTCAGTCGAAACGTTGTAGTTCATCGGTTTGGGTAATCAGATCAGGCGACCGCGCTCAACGGATGCGCGGCGTACACGGGCCAGCCCTGCAGATGCTGCGCGACAATTTCGCCGAGCGCCTTGATCCAGGCAGGCGAAGCGTTGACGCACGGAATGCGGTGGAACTGCTTGCCGCCCGCCTTCAGGAATTCGTCACGCACTTCGATGCCGATTTCCTCGATCGTCTCGAGACAATCGGCGGTGAAGCCGGGGCAGAACACATCCACGCGTCGCACGCCGCCTGCGCCTAGTTCGGCGAGCGTCGGCGCGGTGTACGGCTGCAACCACTCGGCGCGGCCAAAGCGCGACTGGAACGTCACCCGGCATTCGATCGGCGTGAGCCCGAGCGCCGCGGTGAGGAGCGACCCGGTTTGCTGGCACTGGTCGTGATACGGATCGCCGAGATCCATCGTGCGCTTGGGCACGCCATGAAAACTCAGCACGAGTTTGTCGCCGGCGGCGAAATCAGGCCGCCCGTGATGACGCCAGTATTCGCGAACCTGCTCGGCGAGCGCGCCGATGTACGCCGGATGATCCGCGTAATGGCGGATCGTGCGAATCTCCGGCTGGTTGCGCACGCGCTTGAGCGCGGTGAAGGCGTCGTCGAAAGCGGTCGCGGTCGTGGACGACGAATATTGCGGATACATCGGCACCAGCAGCACGCGCTCGGCGCCTTCAAGCTTCAACTGGTTCAGCATCGCGGGAATGCCGGGCGTGCCATAGCGCATCGCGTAGTCGACGATCACGTGATAGTCGTTCGCGGCGAAGAGGCGCCGCAGTTGTTCGACCTGCCGTTCCGTGTACACGCGCAGCGGCGAGCCTTCCGGCATCCACACCTGAGCGTATTTCTTCGCCGAGGCACGGCTGCGAAACGGCAGGATCGCGAGCCGCAGGATCAACTGCCACAGGAATGCGGGAATCTCGACGACGCGCGGGTCCGACAGGAATTGCGCGAGATATTTGCGCACGGCCCTGGGCGTCGGCGCGTCGGGCGTGCCGAGGTTGATCAGCAGCACGGCAACGCGATGCGCCGCGGCATGCTGCGAAGGCAACTCGAGGTCGAAACGCATGAAAGAAGCCGCCGGATCAGGAACGTCGTGGAGTGAAGGCCATTATAGCGGCGCGGCCTGGCGCGCATCATTGGCCGAACGGCCTAGTGGCGGCGCGATTCGCGGCCGGGCACGATGAACGGGAAACCTGCTCGATGCCGCTTATTGCTGGCTGAGCGACATGGAAAGCAGCCGCGCGGTGATGTCGACGATCGGGATCACGCGGTTATAGGCCATACGCGTCGGCCCGATCACACCGAGCGTTCCGACGATCTTGCCGTTCACTTCATACGGCGCCGTCACCACGCTCATTTCCTCGATCGGCACGAGATTCGACTCGCCGCCGATGAAAATCTGCACGCCTTGCGCGTGGCTCGACACGTCGAGCAATTGCAGGAGACTCGTCTTTTGGTCGAACACATCGAAGAGCTTGCGCAAGCGCGCCATGTCGGACGAGAGGTCCGCCACTTCCAGCAGGTTGCGCTCGCCGGAAATCAGGAGCGTGTCGCCGGGATCGGTTTCGTCGGTGCTCGCGGCCACCGCTGCGTGCATCAGCGTGGTCATGTCGCCGCGCAACTCGTCGATTTCCTCGCGAAGTCGGCGGCGTACTTCATCGAAGGACAAACCCGCGAAGTGCGCGTTGATATAGTTGGACGCCTCGGTGAGCTGCGACGGCGAATAATCGCGCTGCGTCGCCATGATGCGGTTCTGGACATCGCCTTCCGGCGTCACGATGATGAGCAGGATGCGCTTGTCGGACAGGCGCATGAACTCGATCTGCTTGAACATGTGGCTGCGGCGCGGGGTGAGGATCACCCCCGCGAACGACGAAAGACTCGACAGCACGCTCGCCGCCGCCGCGACGATCTTCTGCGGCTCCTGGCCCTGCAGGCGCGTCTTGACGGCCGTGGTCATCGCCTCGTCTTCGGGCGCCTCCACAGTGAGCATGGTGTCGACGAACACCCGGTAGCCGCGCGGCGTGGGAATTCGCCCCGCCGACGTATGCGGACTCGCGACGAGCCCGAGCTCTTCCAGGTCCGACATGACGTTGCGGATCGTCGCCGGGCTCAGTTCGAGACCGGAGTAACGCGACAACGTGCGCGAGCCCACCGGCTGACCTTCGGCGATGTAGCGCTCGATCAACGTTTTGAGGAGGGTTTGTGCACGTGGGTCTAGCATGGGGAAAGTTTAGCTCAACGCGTCATTGAACGGCGAGCGCGCTCGAAGCCGCACGGGCGCGCGTTTTCAATTCAGGATGTGCTCCATTCTAGCGACAAACAATTAATCGACACGCGCGTGCCCCGCCGGGTTCGCCCACGGTTCTTTTCGACCTTCACCTATGGTGTAATGCCGGCATGGAAATTGGCAGCCAATTCAAAACTGTCGCGCTCGTGGGGCGCACCAACACGCCCGGCATCGAAGGGCCGTTGACCGCGCTCGCCTCGCTCATCGCCGGCCAGGGCTTCGAAGTCGTCTTCGAGGCCCAGACCGCCAAAGAAGTTGGCGTGAGCGCTTATCCGGCGCTCTCCACGGCCGAAATCGGCGCGCGCGCTGACGTCGCGGTGGTGCTCGGCGGGGACGGCACGATGCTCGGCTTCGGCCGCCAGCTCGCGCCGTACAAGACGCCGCTGATCGGCGTGAACCACGGCCGGCTCGGCTTCATCACCGATATCTCGCTTGCCCAGATGCCCGAAATGGTCCCGCAGATGCTCGCGGGCAGTTTCGAGCGCGAAGAGCGCAGCCTGCTCGAAGCACGCATCATGCGCGGCGGCAAGCCGATCTACCACGCGCTCGCGTTCAACGACGTCGTCGTCAACCGGAGCGGCTTCTCCGGCATGACGGAACTGCGCGTGTCCGTGGACGGCCATTTCATGTACGACCAGCGCTCGGACGGCCTGATCGTCGCCACGCCCACCGGGTCGACGGCTTACGCGCTATCGGCTGCGGGGCCGATCCTGCATCCCGAGTTGCAGGGCTTCGTGCTGGTGCCGATCGCGCCGCACTCGCTGTCGAACCGGCCGATCGTGCTGCCGGACGATTCCAAGGTGGACATCCAGATCATCGGCGGGCGCGACGTGAACGTGAACTTCGACATGCAGTCGTTCACGGCCGTCGAACTGAACGATACGATCGAGGTCCGCCGCTCCCGCCATACGGTTCCGGTGCTGCATCCGGTCGGCTACAGCCACTTCGCGACGCTCAGGAAGAAGCTCCACTGGCACGAGCATCCGTCGCAGGACGACGCTTCAAACACCTGATCCGCACTCAAGCGTCACCACATCCCCAAGCATCCATCCATGCTCCGTCATCTCTCGATTCGCGACTTCGTCATCGTCGCCGCGCTCGACCTCGAATTCGACAGCGGCTTCACGGTTTTTTCAGGCGAGACCGGCGCCGGCAAGTCGATCCTCATCGACGCCCTCGCCCTCACGCTCGGCGCGCGCGGCGACGCGAGCGTGGTACGCACGGGCGAATCGCGCGCCGACATCACCGCCGAATTCGCGACGCATGAAGCGGCGGCACGCTGGCTCGAAGAACGCGCGCTCGTCGCGGAAGAAGCGGACACGGTGATGCTGCGACGCGTGATCGATTCGAACGGACGTTCGCGGGCGTTCATCAATGGCACGCCCGCGACGCTCACGCAGTTGCGCGAAGTCGGCGAAATGCTCGTCGACATTCACGGACAGCACGCGCATCAGTTGCTGATGCGGCCCGACGCCCAGCGCGAACTCTTCGACACGCACGCTGGGCTTACCGATGCGGCTGCCGGTGTGACGCGGGCGTACCGCGCGTGGCGCGAGGCCGTGCAGGCCGTCGACACCGCGCAGAGCCGCGACCGCGAATTGCAACTGGAGCGCGAGCGCCTCGCGTGGCAACTGAGCGAATTCGACAAGCTTGCGCCGCAGCCGGGCGAGTGGGAGGAAGTGAGCGCGGAGCATCATCGGCTTTCGCACTCGGCGAGTTTGATAGATGGCGTGCAGGGTGCGCTGAACGCCCTCTCCGAGTCCGACGAAGCGATGATCACGCAGCTTGCCGCGATCACTTCGAAGCTGCGCGGCCTCGCCGATATCGACCCGGCGCTCTCAGACGTGCTCGCGTCGCTGGAACCGGCCGAGATCCAGTTGCAGGAGGCGGCGTATTCGCTGTCGCATTATGCGCAGCGGCTGGAACTCGATCCGGACCGGCTCGCGCAGGTCGAAAAGCGCATGGATCAGTTGCATTCGACTGCGCGGAAGTTTCGGTTGCAGCCGGAAGCGCTGCCGGAGGAACATGCGGCGCGTCGTCAGCAACTCGCGCAACTTGATGCTGCCGCTGATCTTGAGGGGTTGCGGGCTGTCGCTTCGAAGGCGAAGGATGCTTATCTTGTGGAAGCCAGGGTGCTGTCGAAGGCGCGCGGGAAGGCGGCGAAAGCGCTTGGGGCGGCGGTGACAGTCGGGATGCAGGAGTTGTCGATGGCGGGTGGGAGCTTTGAAGTCGCGCTCGTGCCGCTGGTTGAGGGTGGCGCGAATGGGCTTGAGCAGGTGGAGTTTCGCGTCGCGGGGCATGCGGGGGTGGCTTTGCGGCCATTGGCCAAGGTTGCTTCGGGTGGGGAGCTGGCGCGGATCAGTTTGGCGCTTGCTGTCATCGCGAGTACGGCTAGTCCGACGCCGACGTTGATCTTCGACGAAGTGGATACGGGGATCGGCGGGGGTGTCGCGGAAGTTGTTGGCAGGCTGCTGCATCAGCTTGGGCGCGATCGGCAGGTGCTTTGTGTGACGCACTTGCCGCAGGTCGCGGCGCGCGGCGATCAGCATTTTCAGGTGGCGAAGGCGGGGGACTCGAACGGCGGGACGGTTAGTACGGTTACGGCGCTTGATAAGGCGAAGCGTGTGGAAGAAGTCGCGCGGATGCTGGGGGGGATCGAGATCACCGCGACTACGAGGAAGCATGCGAAGGAGATGCTGGCGGCTTAGGTGGGCGCTGCTGTTCAGTTCAGGACAGCGAGAAGCTGCGATGGCGATAATGCTGTTCAAGTTAGATGCTATGTACAAATAGGCCGCCGTGAGCACTTAGCGCGGCCTATTGCGTTTATGACTCACGAACTCAGTCTGCATGGTGTGCTTTATTGCCGATAAATGTCTCAGATCGACCCGTTGCTGCCGGTCGAGCCGTCGTATTTTCAAGGGCAGGTGTCGGTTCACAGCGGTCATCACGAGCACAGGGGTCTATCCAGCGGGGCCTTAATGTACCTATATCCACGAGGGATCGTCTTGGTATTCCGGCCAGAGAGGGATAATCGTTTCTTTCTCGATCGACCGGATTCGCACCACCGCGTCGGTTAGTTTGGGATGCGCAAGCACTAGGTTCTGGTTGACCTTGATTGCTTGGTTGATCCCCTCCATGAAATGTAGGTAAGCCCATCGTGGGTTCTTGTTCTCTGCCGCATCAAATCCTCTGGAGAGCGACGCTTCGGCACGGTTCAGTTCTTCGGGATGCTCGACGTAATACTCCTCGTTCAACTTAAGCAGCGTTATCAGCGACCATGACGCCACGGCCGACGCTTCGTCGAACGCTTGGCGGAGTCGAGCTAGTCCAGGCATGTCGGACGTGGCTTGGGGAGCCGCTGCGCCACGGTTGCGCTCGATAGCGTTGTGAAAGAGATTTTCGACTTCCGAAAAGAAGGCTTTATGTGCTTCGTAGAAGGCGTTGTTTGAGCGGGCTTTGCGCAGCCGCTCGCCGAGCAGGTTGGCACATTGCATCTGCACAATGGGCTCGCTGTCCGTCGCGGCGACGTTCAACGCCAAGACCTTGCACGCAGCTAGAAACGGACCCGTCTTCGCGCGCGCAAGGACAGGATCATTTCTGAGGCGGTCGAGTTCTCGAAGCACATCGACGCGGTTGAACACCGTGTTGACGAACGCTTGATCGTTGTGTTGCGCCTTGATTTCAGCCTGGACCTTTGACTGGAACCAGCGGGTTTTGACGGCAGTAAGCATGGGCGGTGAGCGGTGTGAAGGGACCCTGTGGGGCAGGACCCGAGCGCTGGATTATAGTCTGTCAGGATTCTGACAGAATTGCCAACACCGACATCGGAATATCGACAAAGGCCGACAAGGCTACATTCGTCTTCGCTCATCGAATGGCCGCTTGCAAGTTGCGGAGCCGACGTTCGAACGTCCGGGCGACGTGACAGGCGATTGGCGCCTCATGGCCGGATCCCGCCTAGGTGACGAGCTCGCTGTTCTTTGGTTTATCCTTCTTCTTGTTTTCCAACCATCCCACCGCACTTCACTTCGCGAATCAGAACATCGACCTTCCATCAAGGAACAACGAATATGGATTGTGAATCGGCTCGCGGACCATGCGCGTCTCGTCAATCCTTGAGGCGCCGCGGCCGGCCCAGCTCGACCCGTCGCCGCCAGTCATAGCGTCGCAGTTCAAGCGTCGCGTTTTAGAGTGCAGCAGTCACTCATGCGATGCAAGGGAAGCGGTGATCGTCTTCTCACGTGCATGCTGCCCCTCGGAAATCAATCTTCGTGGGCGTGGACTTTGTCTTCCTCTCGCAGAAGTCGGTGCACAAGTCGGTGACAGTTTGCGCACAGACACTGTACGTCATCGAGCATCGTTTTGTGTTGAGGCCCCATCTGGCCGACGTGAGTTGTCGAATGATGGACTTCGATACAAGCTTCCGCATGCTCTGTTCCGAATACAGCAACAGGATCCAGCTTGCAGCGCTCGCAGGTGAGCTTTCCGTGCAGACGCCTAAACTGCGCCTTTTTAGCTTTTGCCAGTCCGGGGGATCGCTCTCGCCTGAGATGCGAGACAAGTTTTCGATCGCCTTCCATCCACTCCTGTTCCGGCATCGACGCCGGATCGGTCGAAGGCGAATCGAAGTCTTTCGGCACAATTTGATAGCCGGCGTCTCGCAGGAGCGCGAAACATAGCGATGCTTCGTCTCCCGAAAAATGCTTTGGCTCGATTGTCGCACCATCTAACGCCATGGAGAGGGCGACGCCAAAGACGGCTTTCGGTGCAAACCGATCACCGTTCTCGTCGATCAAGTCATATTTCGTGGATGAACCGAAAGCGTGGCTTACATCCCCGCTCTGAAACAATTGAACGGACCTCCAGATGTACTCAGGCGTGGCTTTTTTCAGAACGACCGCAGGCAGCCGCTCGCTGCTCTCGGCGGCAACATACCGTACGTATCGGTAACCGGCCCCCTTCAACTTTCGCTCGGCCACTTTGAGCAATTGTTCATCGAAGAATCGGATCCATTCCGTCTCGAGAACTAGCGCTTCCACGGAAAGGTCCAGACGCCCACTTTCCCAGAGCTTAACGAAGCCGTCGGAGGGATTTTTTCCCCCAACCAGCTTTGCCACAGTCGAATAGCCGCCTTCTGCCCCCAACATAGAGAGAAACTGCCGCGGGTCGTATCTCAATTCGCGCTTCGCCTCTGCCGCCTTTTCGCGAAGAAACGCCGTGAATCGTTCGTTGCTATGTGTATCCATCAACTCTCTCAGAAACGTCAACAAACCTCCTTTTAATACCTTTCGGCAACAGTCGCTAAAACTTGAGCGCCCTGACGGACTAGCAACTGATGGCGAGCTCCGCGAAGGCTCGCTAAGCGACCACTGCGACTACCCTCCGGAAAGGAACTCCCCATCGGCGTCCGAGTGTCGACTCGCCAATCCCTAGGGCCGACCCGATTGTGAACCCAGCCCACGCCGTTATCCGCATAACTGGCCGACTTGCGACATTCTCCAGTCAAGTAGCCGCTGATCACTGCCTCAAATATTCACCTAAACCGCGCATATCACCGCGCGGTTTGTTTCACGTAAAAGGTTAACTGAACGACATTTCCGCGACGCTCATTTTTTGCACACTTCGCGACGCAAACCTTATTCACGCGTCAGATCCCCCCAAACACCCTCCCCCACAACCCCACCACCGCCGCCCGCTCCTGCGCGACCAACTCAGGCTCGACCCGCGCCTTCTCCATCCCATCGAGCCTGAGTTTATGCTGCAACTTCCGATACAACCGATAAGCCGCCCCAATCCTCTCCGCCTCATCCCCCGAAACAAGCCCACACTCCGCCGCGATCCTCAGCAGTGAAATATTCCCCGCATTGCGCACGAACTCCCGATGCTCCCGCGCGTGCAATAACACCCAAAACTGCACGATGAACTCGATATCGACCATCCCGCCGCGATCGTGCTTGATATCAAAAAACTCCGTCCGATTCGGATGCCCCACCTCCACCCGCTCGCGCATCGCGACGATCTCCCGCGCGAGCACACCAGGCTCCCGCGGCATCACGAGCACTTCAGCGCGGATCGCCTCGAACTGCTCGCCGATCTCAGCATCGCCCGCGCAGTACCGCGCCCGCGAAAGCGCCTGATGTTCCCAAACCCACGCGGTATTCGCCGCATCGCCCTCGCGAATCTGATACGCGCGAAACGACTCAAAACTCGTCACCAGCAGCCCGGACTCTCCATTCGGACGCAGCCGCAAATCCACATCGAACAAGGTGCCCGCCCCCGTCGCCGTCGTGAGCCACGTGACGAGCCGCCGCGCGAACATCGCATAGATATCGGAAGCAGCATCAGCGGGGTCGTCGTAGAGAAAAATCAGATCGAGGTCCGACGCATAGCCCAACTCCTTCCCACCCAGCTTCCCATACGCGATCACCGCGAACTTCGGCACCTCCCGATGCCGCTTCGGAAACTGCTTCCAGACCGTTTCGATGGTCACGTCGAGCACGGCATCGGCGAGCTCGGACAGCCGGTCACTGATGCGCTCGACGGTGAGATGCCCCGCCAGGTCGATCAGCAGAATGCGGAACACCTCGGCCTGATGCGCGTGACGCAGGAGGTCCATCTGCTGTTCGGCGCCATCGGCGGCGTCGATGTGCGCACGCAGCGACCGCTTGAATTCCGGCCAGTCGAACGGGCTCGCGATGGCTTCGTCGTCGAGCAGTTCGTCGAGCAGTTGCGGATGCCGGATCAGGTAGCCCGCCGCCCAGCGTGAGCCGCCGAGCACCGACAGCACGCGATCCAGCGCCGCCGGATATTCGGTCAGCAACGCGAGATAAGCACCCCGCTTGGCCGTCGCTTCGAGCAGGTCGAAGAGACGCGTGATCGTGTCGCCGCGCCGCTCGGGCGGTTCGATCGACTGCGCCGCTTCCAGCGCGCGCTGCGCGACGATGTCGAAGCGCTCGCGGCTTTTCGCGGGCAAGCCGGCGTAGCGCGACGAATTCCAGACGCTCGTCAGGCGTGCGAGCAAGCCGGCGGGGTCGGTGAAACCGAGACCGGCGAGACGCGCGATGAGTTCTTCGCCGGCGCTGTCATCGGCGAGCGCGCTGCTCCAGATCCACGACGCCGCCGAATCCTCGGCCACGCCGCGCCCGCCCTGACCGTTCATCTTGTTGGCGAAGATTTCGTCGAACTGGCCCTCGGCGATTTCGCGATGCGCGTCGAGCTTCGCCATCAGCGCGGCGTAATCGGCAAAGCCGAGCGATTCGGCGAGCAGCGCGCGCTCTTCGGGCGCGACGGGCATCGCGTGAGTCTGCGCGTCGTTACGATATTGCAGCCGGTGCTCGACCTTCCGCAGGAAGAGGTAGGCCTCGGTCAGCCCGGCGCGCACCGTCGTCGAAATCAGCCCATGCGCAGCCGCCCGGGCGAGCACGGCAAGCGTCGGACGAATGCGAAACTCCGCCACCTGTCCGCCGCGAATCAACTGGAACACCTGCGCGCTGAACTCGATCTCGCGAATGCCGCCGCGTCCGAGCTTGATGTCGTCGGCCTTGTCTGGGCGCATCGACGCGCGCCGCTGCGCTTCCTGGCGGATCTGCAGATGCAGCGAGCGGATCGCCGCGATCACGCCGTAGTCGAGATAGCGGCGGTAGACGAACGGCGTCACGATCGCGTCGAGCTGCCTGGCGAGACGCTGCGCCGAAGCGCTCTCGCCTTCTGACACGAGTCGCCCCTTGATCCACGCGTAGCGTTCCCACTCGCGGCCCTGCACGTAGAAATACTCCTCCAGCATGCCGAGGCTGCACACGAGCGGACCGGAATCGCCATTCGGCCGCAGCCGCATGTCGACGCGAAACACGTAGCCGTCCTGCGTGAGTTCGGCAAGCGCGGCGATCAGCCGGCGCCCGAGGCGGCTGAAGAACTCCTGCGTCGTGAGCGGTGCGCGCTGGCCGCCGGCTGTCTCGCCGTCGTCTTCGTAGACGAAGATCAGGTCGATATCCGACGATGCGTTCAGCTCGCGCCCACCGAGCTTCCCCATGCCGACGACGCCGAGCGTCAGCCGCTCGCCGCCCGGCCCGCGCGGCTCGCCAAAGAGCACTTCCAGATCCGCCGACAATACCGACAGCGCCCGCTGCACGGTGAGTTCGGCGAGATCGGTCATCGCGCCCGTCACTTCGGCGACGTCCGCGTCGCCCACGAGATCGCGTTCCATCACGGTGCAGAACACTTCCGTGCGAAGCCGGCGCAGCGCGGTCTTGAGGGCGGCCTCGTTCAGCGTGGCACCCGTCCCGCAGGTCTGGCACAGCGCATCCAGACGCGCTTCGATCCAGGTCCGCGTGATGCGCGCCGATGCCCATTGCGCGACTTGCGCGGGCAGTTCGGGACGCGCCGCGTACGCGCGCGCGGCAAAGTTGGAATAGGCGGAACTGCGAAGTGTTGCTGGAGTCATCTGGAGTCGGGCTCGCTCGTTGCTTCAAGAACACGACGGCCAGCGAGACGCTTCGGGACACCGCTCGATGGCCGTCGCGAAACACGCCAGACGCCGTCTGGGCTTGGTTTTCCGGGAGGATTCGAAGGCACGCGCCAAGCCTGATGCGCACCACCGTGTGTTACATTTCAACGCATAACACGCAAAACTACCATATCGCCGAAACGCCGCAGCATGTCCGACAGCAAGCAATCCGTCGACCCTCTCGAAGTTGGACAAGCGAAGCCCAGCGGCACTGCCGAGCGCGTGCTTTCGCACGCCTTCAGGGTCATCCTGGTGCTGGCCGTCGCGCTGTATTTCGCGGTGGCGGGCCTCTATCTCGGCTTGCGCTATGTCGTCCTTCCGCAAGTCGATGCCTTCCGGCCACGCATCGAGCATCTCGTCTCGTCGAAGCTTCACGCGCAATTGCACATCGGGCGGCTCACCGCGCGCTGGTCGGGCTTCGAGCCGGTGTTCGACGTCGACAACCTGCGCATCGATGCCGCCGATGGCGCGCCCGGCCTCGCCGTGCCGCACGCGAGCGCGAGCCTGTCGTGGAGTTCCGTGTTCAGGCTCGCGCCGGTGCTCTCGAATCTCACTGTCGATGGCCCTGACGTGATCATTTCGCGCGCCGCGGACGGCTCGCTGCGGGTCGCGGGCGTCCCCATCCCAACGAAACGCACCGGCGAAAGCGCGTTCACGACATGGCTTCTCAGGCAGCAGGCCATCGTGCTGCGCGACGGTACGCTGCGCTGGCGCGATGCCGAGCGCGCGGCGCCGGAGATCGCGCTGAAGCGCCTGCGGCTCGCGATCATCAACGACGGCACCCGCCACCGGCTCGCGCTCCAGGCCCCCGCCGACGGCGAATTGCTGCACGGCCCGCTCGACGTTCGCGCGGACTTCCGCCATCAGCCGTTCGCGGCGATCGGCGTGCCAGCGCACTGGAGCGGCCGCGCCTACCTGACGACAGGCCCCGTCGACCTGCCGATGCTCGCGCGTTATGTGGAGATGCCGTTCGCGATCTACAGCGGCCGCATCGACAACCGGATCTGGCTGAACTTCGCGGGCGGCAAGCTGCAGACGGCGCAAGGCGAGTCGTCGGGCAACGATATCGCGCTGCGCGTGAGGCCGACGCAGCCGCGCCTGGAGTTGCCGATCGCCCAGTTCGGCTGGACGCTCGCGCAGGACGACGGCGAGTACACGCTGCACCTGTCTGACGTGCACGCGGAGTTCGGCCAGGCACCGCTCGACGACGGCACGCCGGTCGCGCGTCTTTTCACCTCGCAAACGTTGACGGCCACCTATCGCGCACCGGCGCCGCAGCGTGGACAGGCGATCAGCGTGGCCGGCGACCAGATCGATCTGGGAATACTCGCCGAGTTCATGCGCGCGCTGCCGCTGCCGCGCAAGGTGCTGAACGATCTCGTGCGGTTCAATCCGCGCGGGCAGATTGCCAATTACGTCCTGCGCTCCGAGCGCGCCCCACCGAGGACGCAACAGGAAGCCGACGAGCAACGCGCGAAGGGCGAGGCGCCGCCGCTGCTGAGCTATATGCTGAAGGCCGACCTGCAAGGCATCAGCGTGCAGGCGCAGGAACCGCCGCCCGGCCTCACGGTGAACAACCATCCGCGCGCGGGGATTCCCGGCATCGAAAACCTGTGGGGCAAAGTCGACGCCGACCAGTCGCAAGGCTCGATCACCATCGACACTAGGAACGCCGCGGTCACGATTCCCGGCGCGTTCGATGATCCGCGCCTGACCTTCGATTCGCTCGAAGGGCGCGCGGCCTGGACCGTCGCCGACGCGCCCGCGCCCGGCGAGCCGCGCAAGGCGTTCACGGTGCGCGTGGAAACGCTGCGCGTGAAGAACGCCGATGCCGAAGGCGAGGCGACCGCCTACTACTGGAACCAGGGCCACGGACGCGGCTCGCTCGACCTGAAGGCGAAAGTCGCGCACCTGAAGGTGACGCGCCTTGTGCGCTACCTGCCGACGAGCCTCAGCGAACGCGTGCGCATCTATCTCGGTCATGCGTTGCAGGCGGGCACGTCGCGCAACGGCACGATCGAAGTGCACGGCGACCTGACGAAATTCCCCTACGCGAAGTTTCCCGATGCCGGCATCTTCCACATTGAAGCGCCGTTCACCGGCGGCAAGTTCGATCCCACGCCGTTCCCGCCGAGGAAGCTGGCGAACGGCATGCCGAACTTCTGGCCGGGCTTCGAGGGCATCGACGGCAAGTTCCAGCTGGCGCAGAACAAGCTGCGCTTCGACATCGACCGCGCGCACTATCGCAACGTCGCGATCACGAAGACGAACGGCCGCATCGAGGACACGGGCAACCGCGAGTCGCTGCTTCTGATCGACGGCCACGCGCACGGCCCGCTCACCGACATGCTGCAGTACGTCGACGACAGTTCGCTCGGCCTGATCTCGAAGCACGCGGTGCAGAAGGTCCACGCGACCGGCGACGCGACGCTCGCGCTCAAGCTCGGCATTCCGCGCATCCGGCTGCCGAAGCCGCACGTCGACTACGACGGTTCGCTCACCTTCGCCGACAACGAAATCGCTTATGAGAACCTGCCGCCGCTGTCGCACGTGCGCGGGCGCGCGAGCTTCGCCGCCAAGACCGTCACGCTCGACAACCTCACCGGGCGTTTCCTCGGCGGCGAAGTGCGCGGCAACGGCGGCGTCAAGCCGGACGGCAGCTACGCGTTCAACGTGAATGGCCGTATCGGCGCGGACGCGGCGCAGGGGCTCAACGTTCATATCAGTCCGCTGGTCGCGCAGGTTCTCAAGCGCGTGAGCGGCACGGCGCCCTACGAAATGCACGTGCGCGGGGTCAAGAACGCGCTGCCGCGCATCGAGACCCGTTCCGACCTCACGGGCCTCGGCCTCGACTTTCCCGCGCCTTTCGCGAAGCCGCAGGGCACGCCGATGCCGTTCGCGCTGAGCTTCGAGCCCGCCGAGGGCGACGCAGCGGGGCGTCACGATGCGAACCTCACGCTCGGGCCCGTGAAGGCGCATTACGTATTGCAGCAGGTGAGCAAGACGCAGATGAACGTCGTGCGCGGCGCGATCGGCGTGAACAAGCCGGCGGATTTGCCGTCGCAGGGCGTGACGGCCGCGGTCGAACTCGACGAACTCGATGCCGACGCATGGCGCAAGTTCTTCGCCGAATTAAATCCGCCGCCCGCGCCGGGCGAGCAGAAAGCGGTGCAGAAAGTGTCGCAAGCGCCCGCGATGAATGAAAACGTCAAGCAGTTCATCCCGACCCGCGTCGCCCTGCATCTCACCACGCTGAAGCTGCTCAACCGGCGCTGGGAAAACGTCGTGATCGGTGCGAGCCAGGCCGACCGGAAATGGCAGGCCAACATCGCGTCGAACCAGGTGTCGGGCTATGTCGCGTGGACGCCCGGCGCGGTCAAGGGCAGCCCCGGCGCGTTGCAGGCGCGCTTCGCGCAGGTCGTGATCCCCGAGAAGTCGGAGAACGACCTCGTCGGACAGATGATCCGCAGGCCGCCGGCCAACATGCCGTCGATCGATCTGATCGTGAACGAAGTGGTCGTGCGCGGACGGACGATCGGGCGGCTCCAGGTCGATGCTCGCAACGACGTCGAGAACGGCGTGCCGGTGTGGCAGCTCGACAAGCTGGAACTGTCGAATGCGGACGCGACGCTCGCGGCGACCGCCAACTGGCGCGCGCCCGCCTCAGCCGGCCCGCCCCGCCGCACCGCGCTCGATTTCAAGCTCGCCGTGTCGAACCTGGGGTTGCTGCTCGACCGCTTCGGCCTGCCGCACGCGCTGAACGCGGGAAGCGGCACGATCTCGGGCAACGCGGCGTGGGACGGCGGCCCGACCACCATCGACCTGCCCACGTTGAACGGCAATCTCGCCGTCGACCTGCGCCACGGCCAGATCCTGAAGCCGAACGCGGGCGCGGCGAAGCTGCTCGGCATCCTCAGCCTGCAAAGCCTCGCGCACCTGCTCACGCTCGACTTCCAGGACGTCGTCGGCAAAGGGCTGCCGTTCGAGAAGGTCACGGGCACGGCGAAGATCGAGAACGGCATCGCCCGCAGCGACAACTTCACGATGGTCACGTCGCCGGCGCGCGTCGAACTGAAGGGGATGGTGAACCTGCCGACCCACACCCAGGACCTGCACGCCTACGTGATCCCGACCGTGAGCGCCGGGGCAGTGGCGATCGGCGCCGCCGTCATCAATCCGCTGCTCGGCCTCGGCACGCTCGCGGCCGATCTCGTGCTGTCGAAATCGATCGGCAAGGCGTTCGCCCGGGACTACGCGATCACCGGAACGTGGTCGAAACCGGTCATCCAGCGGGTGCACGGCGATCAGGGTAAGATCGAAACACCTGCCGCCGCTGTCACCGACTGAGGCTGACAGCGGCGCGTCTGGTCCCCACTGTCCCGCTATCGACACATTCGGACGCATTCACCGCAGGCAGACATGAGCGAAAGATCAAGCGAAACCCCCGCCGCGCCGTTCAGGGTCGCGGCGCTGCAGATGGTCAGCACGCCGGATCGCGAGCGCAATCTCGCCGAGGCAGGCCGGCTGATCGCCGAAGCCGCGCGCGCTGGCGCCCAACTGGTGCTGCTGCCCGAATACTTCTGCTTCATGGGCTTCAAGGACACCGACAAGCTCGCCATCCGCGAAACGCCCGGGCACGGGCCGATCCAGCAGTTTCTCGCCGATGCCGCGCGTGAACATCGCGTGTGGGTGATCGGCGGCACGCTGCCGCTGGAGTCGCCGGAACCGTCACGCGTGCTGAATACCACGCTCGTCTTCGATCCGTCCGGCAGCCAGGTGGCGCGCTACGACAAGATCCATCTGTTCAATTTCGAAAAGGGCGAAGAGTCGTTCGACGAGGCGCGCACCATTTGCCCCGGCGGCGAGGTCCGCACCTTCGATGCGCCGTGCGGGCGCGTCGGGCTGTCGGTCTGCTACGACCTGCGGTTTCCCGAGCTGTACCGGATGATGGGCGACTGCGCGCTGATCGTCGTTCCTTCCGCGTTTACCTACACAACGGGCAAGGCGCACTGGGAAACGCTGCTCAAGGCGCGCGCCGTCGAAAACCAGTGCTACGTGCTCGCCGCGGCGCAAGGCGGCAAGCACGAGAACGGCCGCCGCACCTGGGGCCATAGCATCCTGATCGATCCGTGGGGCGAAATCATCGGCGTGCGCGAAGAAGGCGCGGGCGTCGTGGCCGGCGAGATCGATCCCGCGCGCATCGCGTCTGTGCGGCAGAGCCTCCCGGCTTATCGCCATCGCGTGCTAGGCTGAACCTCACGCGAACCATCCGACAAAATATCCCGAGCTTGAAAGCGCGCTTTTTCTCCCGCAGATGGCTCCCCAGACACCGACGTTAGAATAACCACACACGTCATCGATAAAGCCACAGGCACCGCATGAACATCATCGAACCCGGCATCCGCAATCTCATCACCGCGAAGGACGTCCTGCTCACGCCCTATGGGCTCGACGAGGCGCTCATCACGCGCACGCTCGCCGAGATCTTCACGCACAAGGTTGACTACGCCGACCTCTACTTCCAGGCCACCCGCAGCGAGGCGTGGAGCCTCGAAGAGGGCATCGTCAAATCGGGCAGCTTCAGCATCGACCAGGGCGTCGGCGTGCGCGCCGTGTCGGGTGAGCGCACGGCGTTCGCCTATTCCGACGACCTCTCGCCCGAGTCGATCCGCCAGGCGGCCATCGCCACGCGCGCCATCGCGAAAGCCGGCGGCGGCAAGCACAAGATCAAGTCGGCCAGTTCGCTCACGGGCGTCTCCGGCCGCGACCTGTATCTGCCCGCCGATCCGCTCCATTCGCTCGATGCCACCGCCAAGGTGAAACTGCTCGAACGCGTCGAGAAGATGGCGCGCGGCCGCGATCCGCGCATCTCCCAGGTCATGGCCGGCCTCGCCGGCGAGTACGACGTCGTGCTCGTCGCGCGCAGCGACGGCGCGCTCGCCGCCGACGTGCGGCCGCTCGTGCGCGACGATGCGGTGCACGCCGCGCTGGTGAACCTCGAAGCGCGCCCGGCTCCGGCGGGCGCGATGACCGTCGTGCTCGGGCCGGGCTGGCCGGGCGTGCTGCTGCACGAGGCGATCGGCCACGGGCTGGAAGGCGACTTCAACCGCAAGGGATCATCGGCGTTCGCGGGGAGGATCGGCGAACGCGTGGCCGCGAAGGGCGTGACGGTGGTGGACGACGGCACGCTGCCGAATCGCCGCGGCTCGCTCAATATCGACGACGAAGGCAATCCGACGCAGTGCACGACGCTGATCCAGGACGGCGTTCTGAAGGGCTACATCCAGGATTCGCTGAACGCGCGCCTGATGAAGATGCCGGTGACGGGCAACGCGCGCCGCGAGTCCTACGCCGCCCTGCCGATGCCGCGCATGACCAACACCTACATGCTGAACGGCGACAAGGATCCGGGCGAAATCCTCGCCTCGGTGAAGAACGGCCTGTATGCGGTGAACTTCGGCGGCGGCCAGGTCGACATTACCAACGGCAAGTTCGTGTTCTCGGCGTCCGAGGCCTACATGATCGAGAACGGCAAGATCAGCTACCCGGTCAAAGGCGCGACGCTGATCGGCAGCGGGCCGGAATCGCTGAAATTCGTGACGATGATCGGCAACGACATGGCGCTGGACAGCGGTGTCGGCGTGTGCGGCAAGGAAGGCCAGAGCGTGCCGGTGGGCGTCGGGCAACCGACGCTGCGCATCGAAAAGATGACGGTTGGCGGCACGGTCTGATTCGGCGTGGATCATGCGGGAATGCCGCATGATCCACGCTCGTTTCCTGCGGTTTTTGCAGTCGACGTGCGGAATCTCCGCGTTTTTATCAGTCCCGACTTGTCAGTCGCGCATGTTTGAGGTTATAAAGGCAATCACCTGATTTTCACGAACCACCCGAAACCACTCCGAACCCGCCGCCATGTCCGCCAAGTTTTATTTTTATTTTTTCTGGCATCTCAAGCCGCTGGCGGATCGAGAGGGGTGAGTCGTAGGTACGCAGAACCCGAAATTCCCGAAAAACCGCCAGCCGAGTCTGGCGGTTTTTTTTCGCCTCCCCGTCTGGCAAAAGTACACAACAACGCACGCGACAGCGCGTTCCTGGAGAACCGAAATGCCCCCGCATAACACCGATGACGTCCGTATCCGCGAATTGAAAGAACTGACCCCGCCCGCCCATTTGATCCGCGAGTTCGCCCTCGGCGAACCCGTGTCGGAACTGATCTATACCGCCCGCCAGTCGATGCACCGCATCCTGCACGGGATGGACGACCGGCTGATCGTCATCATCGGGCCGTGCTCGATCCACGATCCCAAGGCCGCGATGGAATATGCCGGCCGGCTGATCGAGCAACGCAAGCGCTTTGCCGGCGAACTCGAAATCGTGATGCGCGTGTACTTCGAGAAACCGCGCACGACGGTCGGCTGGAAGGGGCTCATCAACGATCCGTACATGGACAACAGCTTCAAGATCAACGACGGCCTGCGCGCCGCCCGCGAACTGCTGCTCAACATCAACGAAATGGGCCTGCCCGCCGGCACCGAATACCTCGACATGATCAGCCCGCAGTACATCGCCGACCTGATCTCGTGGGGCGCGATCGGCGCGCGCACGACCGAGTCGCAGGTGCATCGCGAACTGGCTTCGGGGCTGTCGTGCCCGGTCGGCTTCAAGAACGGCACGGACGGCAACGTGAAGATCGCCGTCGACGCGATCAAGGCTGCGTCGCAACCGCACCATTTCCTGTCGGTGACGAAGGGCGGCCATTCGGCGATCGTGTCCACGGCCGGCAACGAGGACTGCCACATCATCCTGCGCGGCGGCAAGGCGCCGAACTACGACGCCGACAGCGTGAACGCCGCGTGCAGTGACATCGGCAAGGCAGGGCTCGCCGCGCGCCTGATGATCGATGCGAGCCATGCGAACAGTTCGAAGAAGCATGAGAACCAGATTCCGGTCTGCGAGGACATCGGACGGCAGATCGCGGGCGGGGATGAACGGATCGTCGGCGTGATGGTGGAATCGCATCTCGTCGCCGGGCGGCAGGATTTGAAGGAGGGCTGCGAGCTGACCTACGGGCAGAGCATCACCGATGCGTGCATCGGCTGGGAGGAAAGCGTGAAGGTGCTGGAAGGACTGGCGGAGAACGTCAAGCAGCGGCGCGTGGCGCGCGGCGGCGGGAACTGATTGGGCGTTTCACGCGTGCGAGGACTGAAAAAGGGCTGCGAAATTCGCAGCCCTTTTTTACTTGCTCGAATCAGCCGAGCGTGCCCGAGCCGAAGATCTCGGTATGAATCCGCTCGGGAGGAATGCCCGCCGCATGCAACGCGGCGACCTGAGCGCTCATGAATCGGACCGGGCCGCAGACGTAGTAGTCGGCATCCGGCAATAGCGCACTGCCGACGAACTGCGCCCAGTCCATGCGTCCGAGGAAATCGAAGTCCGTGCCCTGCAAGTCAGCGGCACGAGCGGTTTCGTAAAACACGGCGCGCGACACGTTCGGATGCGTCGCGACCACCTCGTTCAGCCAATGTCTGAACGCATGCACGCCGCCGTGACGGCACGCGTGCGCGAACACGACCCGCCGCGCGCTCCCTTTGCCGACGAGCGACGCCAGCATCGCCACCATCGGCGTGATCCCGACCCCGCCGCTCATCAGGACGACAGGCGTCGTCTTCGAGCGATCGAGCGAAAACTCGCCCATCGGCGCGCTCACCTCGACGATCGAACCGACCTCGACGCCGTCATGCAGCCCATTCGAGATATGTCCGGCCGGCAAATCGGCGGGACGCTCGCGCTTGACCGAGATGCGCAGCCACTGGCCGTTCGGGGCATCGGACAGCGAGTACTGGCGCGGCTGATCGACACCGATTTCCTTCACGAACCGCTTCACGCTGATGTACTGGCCGGGCGCGAAATCGCAGACCTTGCCGCCATCGGACGGCTTCAGATAAAACGACGTGATCTCCTCGCTCTCCATTTCCTTGCGCATCACGACGAACGGCCGGAAGCCGCTCCACGCGGCGCCGTCATAGAGCGCCTGTTCCGCGCCGATCAGGATGCCGGCGAGTTGTCCGTAGGCGGCGGCCCAGGCGTCGAGCGTCGGTTGATCGATGGCATCGCCGAGCACTTCCGAGATCGACGCGAGCAGGTTCTCGCCGACGATCGGGTAGTGCTCGGCGCGGATGTTCAGGCTCGCGTGCTTGTGCGCGATATGGGTGACGGCGCCGCCGAGCGCGCCGAGATTGTCGATGTTCGCCGCATACGCATAGACGGCGCGCGCCAGCGCCTCGGACTGTCCGCCGCTTTGCTGATGCGCCTGGTTGAACAGGTTCTTCAACTCGGGATGATGGGCGAACATCCGCTTGTAGAAATGCGTCGTGATGGTCGTGCCGAGTTCGGCAAGGACGGGCGCCGTGGCTTTAACGCGGGCGATCTGGTCGGCGGTCAATGCAGTCATTCGTTCTTCTCCTTAAAAGATGCGGTGATGCTACATCTTTTAAGCGAACACAGAACGAGGGGTTTTGTCGCAGTTTGTGGATGGTGTGCTTGCGTTATGGATGGATGCTGAAGCGCGCCGCCCTACTTCCGCCGCTCGTGATCCCACAACACATCGCTGCCGCCATCCACGCGGTTCAATACGCGCGCGAGCACGAACAGCAAGTCCGACAGCCGGTTCACATACTGCCGGGGCGCAGCGTTGACCTTGTCCGCCCGCCCGAGCGCCACGATCGAGCGCTCGGCGCGCCGGCATACCGTGCGCGCGACATGCGCGAGCGCCGCCGCACGCGACCCGCCCGGCAGGATGAACTCCTTGAGCGGCGGCAGCGTCTCGTTGTAGTCGGCGAGCCACGCATCGAGTTGCGCCAGGTGGCGCGTCTCGATCATCGAATGCCCCGGGATGCACAGCTCGCCGCCGAGATCGAACAAGTCGTGCTGGATGTCGACGAGCAAGTCGCGCACGTTCCCCGGAAGCGGCTCGCACAACAGCACGCCGATCTGCGAGTTGAGTTCGTCGACATCGCCGATCGCAGCGATCCGCGCGTCGTCCTTCTGCACGCGGCTGCCGTCGCCGAGGCCGGTCGTGCCGTCGTCGCCGGTGCGCGTTGCTATTTTGCTCAGCCGATTGCCCATCGTTTCTCCCCGGTTGCCGTGGTCGCGCGGTGCATGCGCGGTCCATTATAGGTGCCTCGCGCGCACCGGCGATCAGGGGTCTATCGGCGTAAAATGTACTGGAAATGTCCTTTATGCGCGCCGTGCCGCTAGCGCCGCCGCGGCCGAACCCGATCAATCAGCAAACCAACAAGCAACAGGGCCGCCAGGCAAGGGCGCGCCCGATGTCCCGGAGACAACCGTGAATCATCCCGTTCCGCCACTGGCTGTTCGCCGTCCGTTCCCCGCCGCCCTGTTCGATGCGCTCAAGTCTGCGTTCGGCGATCGCGCGACCAGCGCGCAGGCCGTGCTCGCTCATCATGGCCGCGACGAATCCCCGTTCGACCCGCAATTGCCCGACGCCGTCGTCTTCGCGCGCAGCACGGAGGAAGTGCAGACGATCGTCAGGCTCTGCGGCGAGCATGATGTGCCGATGATTCCCTACGGCAACGGTTCGTCGCTGGAAGGCCACCTGCTCGCGGTGCAAGGCGGTGTATCGATCGATCTCTCCGAAATGAACCAGGTGCTCGCGATCAACGCCGAGGACCTGACCGTCACCGTCCAGCCGGGCATCTCGCGCAAGCAGTTGAACGAGGCGCTGCGCGACACCGGCCTCTTCTTTCCGATCGACCCGGGCGCGGACGCCAGCATCGGCGGCATGACGGCGACGCGCGCCTCGGGCACCAACGCCGTGCGCTACGGCACGATGCGCGAGAACGTGCTCGCGCTCACCGTCGTGCTCGCCGACGGCCGCGTCATCAAGACCGGCACGCGGGCGCGCAAGTCGTCGGCGGGCTACGACCTGACGCGCTTGTTCGTCGGCTCGGAAGGCACGCTCGGCGTCATCACCGAAATCACCGTGCGGCTCTATCCGCAACCGGAAGCGGTATCGGCGGCGGTGTGCGCGTTTCCGTCGATGGGCGATGCGGTGCGCGCCGTGATCGAGACGATCCAGATGGGCGTGCCGGTCGCGCGGGTCGAATTCCTCGACGCGCTCGCCGTGCGCGCGATCAACCGTCACTCGAACCTGACCTTCCGCGAATCGCCGATGCTGTTCTTCGAATTCCACGGCTCGGAGGCGAGCGTCGCGGAACAGGCGGGCATCGTGCAGGAGATCGTCGCGCAGAATTCGGGCGCCGATTTCGAATGGGCGACGCGCCCTGAAGACCGCAGCCGTCTCTGGAACGCGCGCCACGCCGCCTACTTCGCGATGCTTCAATTGAAGCCCGGCTGCCGCGCCGTGACGACCGACGTCTGCGTGCCGATCTCGCGGCTCGCGGAATGCGTGGTCGAGACCGAGCAGGACCTGATCGCGTCGACGCTGCCCTGCCCGATCGTCGGCCACGTGGGCGACGGCAATTTCCACGTCGCGATGCTGCTCGATCCGGCGAAGCCCGAAGAACTGGAAGAAGCGGAACGCATCAATCACCGGATCGTGCAGCGCGCGCTGCGCATGGGCGGCACGTGCACGGGCGAACACGGCGTCGGGCTGCACAAGATCGGCTTTATGATCGAAGAACACGGGGAGGACGCGATCGGCGTGATGCGCGCAATCAAGCATTCGCTCGACCCGAAGAATCTGATGAATCCGGGCAAGATCTTTTCCTTTGCGGCCTGATGCGGGCGCGATCCGGCCATCTCACGTAGAGCCGGACCGACGCTTGGGCCGCAAGCGCGCAAGACAGGTCGACAGCAGTCTTTCAGACAATTCAAGAACCTAGCGCCTGGAGGAGAAATGAACGCACCCACCGAGTTCACGCCTGAAGTGCTGGAACAGCGCCAGCGCGAGGTCGTGCAGGCGCTGATGGCCGTGCTGCCGACGCATTGCCTGCTGTTTCGCGACGAAGACACCGCGCCGTACGAATGCGACGGTCTCGCTGCCTACCGACGCCTGCCGCTCGCGGTCGCGTTGCCGGAAACGGAGGCGCAGGTTCAGCGCGTCGTGCAGATCTGCCTGCGGCTCGACGTGCCGATCGTCCCGCGCGGCGCGGGCACCGGCCTTTCGGGCGGCGCGATGCCGATCCGGCATGGCATCGTGCTGTCGCTCGCGCGTTTCCGGAAGATCGTCGAGGTCGATCCGTACGCGCGCACCGCGACCGTCCAGCCGGGCGTGCGCAATCTCGCGATCTCCGAAGCCGCCGCGCCCTACGGCCTTTACTACGCGCCCGATCCGTCGTCGCAGATTGCGTGCACGATCGGCGGGAATGTCTCCGAGAACTCCGGCGGCGTCCATTGCCTGAAGTACGGCCTCACGGTGCACAACGTCCTGCGCGTGCGCGCCGTGACGATGGAAGGCGATGTCGTCGAGTTCGGCTCGCTCGCGCCCGACGCGCCCGGGCTCGACCTGCTCGCGGTGCTGATCGGCAGCGAAGGCATGTTCGCGATCGTCACCGAGATTACCGTCAAGCTGATCCCGAAGCCGCAGACGGCGCAAGTCATCATGGCGAGTTTCGACGACGTGGTGAAAGGCGGCAACGCGGTCGCCGCGATCATCGCGGCGGGCATCATCCCGGCCGGCCTCGAAATGATGGACAAGCCCGCCACGCGGGCCGTCGAAGAATTCGTGCACGCGGGCTACGACCTCGACGCCGCCGCGATCCTGCTCTGCGAATCGGACGGCACGTACGACGAAGTCGCCGAGGAAATCGTGCGCATGACGGCCGTGCTCCGCGAAAACGGCGCAAGCCGCATCCAGATTTCGCGTTCGGAGGCCGAGCGGCTCAAGTTCTGGTCGGGGCGCAAGAACGCGTTCCCGGCGGCGGGCCGCATGTCGCCGGATTACTACTGCATGGACGGCACCGTGCCGCGCCGCGCGATCGGGCCGCTGCTCGCGCGAATCGAGGAGATGGAAAAGAAATACGCGCTGCGCTGTATCAACGTGTTCCACGCCGGCGACGGCAACATGCATCCGCTGATCCTCTTCAACGGCAACGATCTCGACGAATGGCACCGTGCGGAGGCGTTCGGCTGCGACATCCTGGAAACCTGCGTCGAACTGGGCGGCACGGTGACGGGCGAGCATGGCGTCGGCATCGAGAAGATCAATTCGATGTGCGTGCAGTTTTCGCCGGAAGAGCGCGACGCGTTCCATGCGGTCAAGCGCGCCTTCGACCCGCCGGGGCTCCTGAATCCCGACAAGGGCATCCCGACGCGCGCGCGCTGCGCCGAGTACGGCAAGATGCACATTCGCGGCGGACTGCTGCCGCATCCGGAGATTCCGCGCTTTTGATTTCTGATCCACACGGCCGGGGTTATCCACGTTCACCCGAGTAGTGCGGCATGAACCGGCCGGTACAATCGATCGACAAGCCAAAAGAAGCAGGACACCATGGAACACGACGATATCGTCGCCGGCTGGTCGGAACGGATTCGCCGCGCCACCGAGACCAGTACGCCGCTCCGCATTCGCGGCGGCGGCACCAAGGACTGGTACGGGCAGAAGCTGCAGGGCGAGCTTCTCGATACGCGTGCGCATCGCGGGATCATCGAGTACGACCCGGCCGAGCTCGTCATCACGGTGAAGGCGGGCACGCCGCTCGCGCAAGTCGAAGCGGCGCTGCGTGAACGCGACCAGATGCTGCCATTCGAGCCGCCGCACTTCGGGCGCGACGCGACCATCGGCGGCTGCATCGCGGCGGGCATCGCCGGCCCGCGCCGCGCGTGGACCGGCGCGCCGCGCGACTTCGTGCTCGGCGCGGTCGTGATGAACGGCCAGGGCCAGGTGCTGCACTTCGGCGGGCAGGTGGTGAAGAACGTCGCGGGCTACGATGTCTCGCGCCTGCTTGCCGGCTCGCTCGGCACGCTCGGGCTGATCCTCGAACTGTCGATCAAGGTGCTGCCGCGACCGGTCGCCGAAGCCACGCTCAAGTTCGACATGCACGCCACCGACGGCGTGCGCAAGCTCAACGAATGGGGCGGCCATCCGCTGCCGATCACCGGCAGCGCGTGGCGCGACGGCACCCTCGCGCTGCGGCTCGCGGGCGCGGAAGCCGCCGTGAAGTCGGCGCGCACGACGCTCGGCGGCGAAGTCGTCGATGCCGTCGAAGCCGACCGCTTCTGGATCGGCCTGCGCGAACAAACCGATCCGTTTTTCGCGGTGATCGAGCCGAAGGCGGCGCTCTGGCGCCTCGCGTTGCCGTCGATTGCCGAGCCGCTGCACTTGCCCGGCGCGCAACTGATGGAATGGGGCGGCGCGCAGCGTTGGTGGATCACCGACACCGACCCGCAAACCGTGCGCATCAGCGCGAAGCAGGCCGGCGGCCACGCGACCATCTTCCGTTCGGGCGCCGCCTACGATCGCAACGCGGGCGTCTTCACGCCGCTGCCGGCGCCCCTGATGAAGATTCATCGCGGATTGAAAGCCGCCTTCGATCCCGCGCGCATCTTCAACCGCGGCCGACTCTATCCCGATTTCTGAGCCCAGGCGAACCCACGCGATGCAAACCAATCTCGCCGATTTCATCCGCGGCACGCCCGATGGCGACGAAGCCGATGCCATCCTGCGAAAGTGCGTGCACTGCGGTTTCTGCACGGCGACCTGCCCGACCTATCAAATCCTCGGCGACGAACTCGACGGCCCGCGGGGACGCATCTACCTGATGAAGCAGATGCTCGAAGGCGCGCCGGTCACGCGCAGCACGCAACTGCATCTCGACCGCTGCCTCACCTGCCGCAATTGCGAAAGCACCTGCCCGTCGGGCGTGCAATACGGGCGGCTCGTCGAGATCGGGCGCAAGGTGGTCGAGGAGAAGGTGGAGCGGCCGCTCAGGCAACGCATCGAGCGCAAGCTGCTCGCGGGCTTCCTCACGAACAGCACGCTCTTCACGCCCGCGATGAAACTCGGCCAGCACTTCCGTCCGCTTCTGTCGAGGAAGCTGCGCGCGAAGATCCCGCTGTCGGAACGGCCGCTCGCCGCGCCCACGCGCAAGCACGAGCGCAAGATGCTGATGCTGTCGGGTTGCGTGCAGCCGGCGATGATGCCGAACGTCAACACGGCGACGGCGCGCGTCTTCGATGCGCTTGGCATCGAGATCGTGACGGCGCCCGATGCGGGCTGCTGCGGCGCGATCCGCCTGCATCTGGGCTACAACGACGACGCGCTCGATGACGTGCGCAACAACATCGACGCGTGGTGGCCTTATGTCGAGAATGGCGTCGAGGCGATCGTGATGAACGCGTCGGGTTGCGGCGCGACGGTGAAGGAATACGCGCACCTCTTGCGCCGCGATCCGGCTTACGCGGAGAAGGCGCAACGCATTGTCGATCTGACGCGCGATCTCGCGGAAATCCTGCCGCAGTATGAGGAAGAACTGGTCACGCTCGCGCGGCGGCGTGGCGTGCACACCGTCGCGTTTCATCCGCCGTGCACGCTGCAGCACGGGCAGCAGATTCGCGGACAGGTCGAGCAGTTGCTGACGGCGCTCGGCATCGAAGTGCGCCTGCCTGCCGACAGTCATCTCTGTTGTGGGTCGGCTGGGACGTATTCGGTGCTGCAGCCGAAGCTGTCCTACACGCTGCGCGACCAGAAGCTCGACAAGCTCGAAAAGCTGGAAGCGCAGTTGATCGTGTCGGCGAATGTCGGGTGCATTGCGCATTTGCAGAGCGGCACGTCGACGCCGGTCACGCACTGGATTCAGTTGCTTGAGCATTTGCTGTATGGGTAGAGGCGCTGGCGCTAGGGGTTGGTTACACCGTTTGATGTTTTTACGCTTCTATGGAACTTGTTTTCTTTGTGGTTTATTTGCTCTGCCCCTGTCCGGGGCGGGACTCACTTTCTTTGCTGCTGCAAAGAAAGTAAGCAAAGAAAGCAGCTTTCCAACGCCAATTCTTGCCATGCCCCGCTAGACCGCTCCCTCGGAGTGGTCCAACCGGGGGAGTGTCGTTAGCGGGGTTTCATCGTTGTTGGCATGTAGAAGCGGCGCGCGCGTCGCACCGCTATACGGAGTGGATCAGCAGTCATTCATCCGTCCCGGCACTTCGTGCCCGACGACAGATCTGCCAAGCAAGGGAAATCTAAGCATGCAGCAAACACGAACGTAGCCATGGAGCGATGGGTTTCGGCGATGGGTTTCGGGTTTCCGGTTTGCCTGACGGGTGAGCGCGTAGCGCGAGGCTGGATGAATGACTGCTGATCCACTCCCTGTCGCGGTGCGACGTGCGCGCCTTTTCTACATGCCAACAACGGGGAAACC
>NZ_FCON02000011.1 GCF_001544535.1 Caballeronia choica
TTTCTTTGCAGCAGCAAAGAAAGTGAGTCCCGCCCCGGACAGGGGCAGAGCAAATAAACCAAAAACAAAACAAGTTCCATGGAAGCCTGAGCGCATCAAACGGTGTAACCCAAACCCCAACCCCAACCCCGACCCCGAGCGCCAGCGGATCACATCGAGCGCCTGACGAACGGCGTCTCCGGGGTCGGATAACCCGCGTGCGTAAACGTCTCCACGATCGCGCGATTCGTGTCGAAATACACCTGCCAATAGTCATTCGTACTGGTGTACGGACGCACGGCAAGCAGCGGCCCTTCAGGCGTGAACGACAGTATCTCGACGTCCGGCGGCGGCGTCTCGGCGACATTCGGAATCTGCGCGAGCGCAGCCTTGAGCCGCGAGATCGCATCGAGCGGATTGACGCCGTTCGCGATCTTCGCCGTCAGTTCGACGCGCCGGTACGGCAGCAGGCTGTAGTTCGAAATCGTGTCGGAGAAAATCTTGTTGTTGCCGACGATGGTCGCCACGTTGTCCGGCGTCGTGATCATCGTGCCGAACAGGCCGAGTTCAACGACCGTGCCGGTCACGCCACCCGCCGTGACGAAATCGCCGACCTTGAACGGCCGCAGCACCTGCATGAAGATGCCCGCCGCGAAGTGCGCAAGCAGGCCGCCCCACGCCGCGCCGATGGCAAGGCCGAGACCCGCGAGCAGCGCGGCGAACGACGTGGTCTGAACGCCAAAGATCTGCAGGATCGCAAGTATGAGGAACAGGTTCAGCAGCGCGCCGAGGATCGACCCGAGATAATGCGCGAGCGTCGGATCGACGCGGCCGCCTCTCGACAGGATCTTGCGCATCGCGCCGGTCACGACGCCAATCAACCAGCGCCCGATTATCCACAGCGCGATCGCCGCGACGATGTTGATCGCGATGTCGACGCCCCGCGTCATGATGAAAACGCGCACGGTTTCCAGATTCATATTTTTCTCGCTTGAACGCGCTGATCGGAAGGACTTGCCGGATGCCTCGTGAGTTATAGGCGAGAGGCCGCGTGACTGCAAGAAACGTGAACGGTTGCCTTCAGGTCCAGTCGTTGGACGAATCGTCGAGGTCGGGCAGCGTGAGTCCGGTCGATGGCAGCGGCAACGCGGTCTTGTAGCGCACCTGCTTCAGCGCGAAGCTGGAGCGGATATTCGATACGCCCGGAATCTTCGTCAGCCGATCGAGAATGAAGCGTTCGAGTGCCATCACATCGGGCACGACGACGCGCAGCAGATAGTCCGCGTCACCCGTCATCAGGTAGCACTCCATCACCTCGGGCCGCATGCTGATCGCTTCTTCGAAGCGGCGCAGCGCGTCCTCGACCTGCTTTTCGAGGCTGACCTGAATGAACACGTTGATGCGCAAGCCGAGCACTTCCGGATTGAGCAGCGTGACATGCTGCTTGAAAAGCCCGGCCTTTTCGAGCGCGCGCACGCGGTTGAAGCATGGTGTCGCCGAGAGATTCACCGCGCGTGCCAGTTCGGCGTTGGTGATGCGGGCGTTCTGCTGAAGCTGGTTGAGGATACCGATGTCGATCCGGTCGAGGCGCTGCCTGGTCGATGACGTCATAGTCGAAATATTCCATGGATGGTCCGCTATCAGGAATAAATACACTATCCGCCACGCCATATCCAGGCAAATGAGACGCATATTCTGCGCGGCGATGGCTATGCTGTGTCGATCGCCTTGAACCTCCTGCGGAGTCGCACCATGACGGATTTAGCCAGCGGAACCACTCAGATCGTATCGATAGCCAAGGGTCGCGAAGACAGCGATCCGCAGGAAACGGCCGAATGGCTCGACGCGCTCGATGCGGTGGTGACGCATGTCGGCAAGGAGCGCGCGCAGTATCTGTTCGACCGGCTTTCGGACCATGCGCTGTCGGTCGGCGTGGAATCGGCGCGTGCGCGCATCACGCCTTACCGGAACACGATCGGCGTCGCGCAGCAGCCGCCGTATCCCGGCAATCTCGACATCGAAGAGAGGCTCGCCGCCGTGCTGCGCTGGAACGCGCTCGCGATGGTCGTGCGCGCGAACCGCGCGTATGGCGAACTCGGCGGGCATATTGCGAGCTATGCGTCGGCGGCCGATCTGTTCGAAGTCGGCTTCAACCATTTCTTCCGTGCAACCGGGGCCGACGGGCACGGCGGCGACCTCGTGTATTTCCAGCCGCACTCGTCGCCTGGTGTCTATGCGCGCGCTTATCTGGAAGGCTTTCTCGACGAGGCGCATCTGCGCCACTATCGTCGTGAGATTGCGGGGCCGGGGCTGTGTTCGTATCCGCATCCGTGGCTGATGCCGGACTTCTGGCAGTTTCCGACCGGCTCGATGGGCATCGGTCCGATCAACTCGATTTATCAGGCGCGCTTCATGCGCTATCTGCAGAATCGCGGGCTGCAAAAGACCGATGGACGCAAGGTCTGGGGCTTCTTCGGCGACGGCGAGATGGACGAGCCGGAATCGATCGGCGCGTTGTCGCTGGCAGCGCGCGAGCAACTCGACAACCTCGTGTTCGTCATCAATTGCAACCTGCAGCGGCTCGATGGCCCGGTGCGCAGCAACGGGCGCATCGTCGATGAACTGGAGGCGCAGTTCACCGGCGCCGGCTGGAACGTAATCAAGGTGCTGTGGGGCTCGGACTGGGACGCGCTGTTCGCGAGCGACCGCACGGGCGCGTTGCTGCGCGCGTTCGCGCACACGGTCGACGGCCAGTTCCAGACCTTCTCGGCCAACGACGGCCGGTACAACCGCGAGCGTTTCTTCGGCCAGAATCCCGAGCTTGCCGCGCTTGCCTCGCATCTCTCCGATGAGGACATCGACCGCTTGCGGCGCGGCGGACACGACGTGAGGAAACTGCACGCGGCGTACGCGGCGGCGCTTGCCCACAAGGGTCAGCCGACCGTGATCCTCGCGAAGACGATGAAGGGCTTCGGCATGGGCACGGGCGGGCAGGGCAGGATGACCACGCACCAGCAAAAGAAGCTCGATTTCGACGACCTGAAAACGTTCCGCGACCGCTTCCGCCTGCCGCTGTCGGACGCCGATGTCGAGCAGCTCAAGTTCTACAAGCCCGCCGACGACAGCCCCGAAATGCAGTACCTTCACGCCCGCCGCGCCGCGCTCGGCGGGTATCTGCCGCGTCGTCGCCGCGTCGCGTCACAAGGGCTCGCCGTGCCGCCGATGCAGGGCTGGGCGCAGTTCGCCATCGAATCGAACGGCAAGGAGATGTCGTCGACGATGGCGATCGTGCGCATGCTCGGCAGCCTCATGAAGGACGCGCAACTCGGGCCGCGCATCGTGCCGGTCGTCGCGGACGAGGCGCGCACCTTCGGCATGGCGAACCTGTTCCGGCAGGTCGGCATCTATTCGCCGCTCGGGCAGTTGTACGAGCCGGAGGACATGGGCTCGATGCTTTGCTACCGCGAGGACACGCGCGGACAGATCCTCGAAGAAGGCATCTCGGAGGCAGGCGCCGTCTCCTCGTGGATCGCGGCCGCGACGTCCTACAGCGTGCACGACCTGCCGATGCTGCCGTTCTACATCTACTACTCGATGTTCGGTTTCCAGCGCATCGGCGACATCATCTGGGCCGCCGCCGACCAGCGTGCGCGCGGCTTCCTGATCGGCGCGACGGCGGGCAAGACGACGCTCGGCGGCGAGGGCCTGCAGCATCAGGACGGCAGCAGCCATCTCGTGGCATCGACGATTCCGAACTGCCGCGCCTACGATCCCGCGTTTGCGTATGAAGTCGCGGCGATCGTCGATGAAGGCATGCGGGAGATGGTCGAGCGTCAGCGCGACGTGTTCTATTACCTGACCGTGATGAACGAGAACTACGCGCATCCGTCGGCGCCGGGCGGCAATCTCGACGATGCATCGGTGCGTGCGGGCATTCTCAAGGGCATGTATCGGCTTTCATCTGATCGTGCCGATAGTGCGCAGGTCCAGTTGCTCGGCGCGGGCGCGATCCTCGGTGAAGTGATCGCGGCGCAAAAGCTGCTCGCGGAAGACTGGAACATCGACGCCGCCGTGTGGAGCGTGACGAGTTTCACCGAGTTGCATCGCGATGGCGCGGCGTCGGAGCGCATGGCGCGCCTCGCCGGCGATGCGGACGAGCCGTTCGTCAGGTCGGCACTTGCATCGACGCAAGGCCCCGTGATCGCCACGACCGACTACGTGCGCGCCGTGCCCGAGTTGATCCGCGCCTACGTGCCGCGCCGCTACGTGACGCTCGGCACCGACGGGTTCGGACGCAGTGACACGCGCCAGTCGCTGCGCGAGTTCTTCGAGGTCGATCGTGCGTCGATCGTGATCGCCGCTTTGAAGGCGCTCGCGGATGAGGGTGTGGTCGACGTTGCCGTTGTGAAGAGTGCGCGCGAGCGCTATGGCAAGGTGTTGGTGGATGCGCCGTGGGCGCGTTAGGCTGTCTTTGCATCGTTTGATCCTGGCGCATCAAACGGTGCTAACAACAACCCCTAATGATCCGGCGCACCCGCAAGAATCCACGTGATCACGGTTTTCAGATCGTCATCGCTGATCCCGGGATTCGGCGGCATCGCGACTTGCCCCCAGACGCCGGTGCCGCCATTGCGTACCTTGGCGAACAATTTATCCGGCGCGCCAGCATCGCCCTTGTACTTCTTCGCGACGTCCCGATACGACGGCCCCACGACAGGCGAAGCCACCGCGTGGCACGCGAGGCAGTTGTTCTTCTGCAGAATGTCCTTGATGGCCGCGGCATCGGCGGCGAACGCGGCTGCGGGTGCGGTGCTTGCGAAGAGCAGCGCGGCGCAAATCAGCGAACGTGTCGACATCGGTTCATCTCACGACCTTGTCGGCCGGCGCGGCGCTCGCGGGAATCGCGCGGCTACGAAATCCAAGCGACGCGTTGGCTTTTAAACCCTGGTAACGCAGGCACGTCACGCGCAGGAACGACGCGAAGTTCGTCGTCTCGCCGAGATGTTGCGTGATCTCTTCGTGAAGCTTGGCGATCAGTTGGTTGGTGGTCATGTCGTTGTCGGCGGCGAGTTCGGACAGTGTCTGCCAGAAGAGGTTTTCGAGCCGGATCGTGGTCGTCACGCCGCTGATGCGCATCGAGCGGCTGCGACACTCGTAAAGTATCGGATCGGTTTGCGCATAGATCTTGCACATTGGATGACTCCTCGTGATGAGCGTCGGACCGGCACGCATGGCCGGCCCGACGCTGCGTTCAGATGTTGCGGCGGCGCATCTGGTCGGCGATGTAGTCGGACTGCCGGATCGCGAGCGTCACGATCGTGAGCGTCGGGTTCTCGGCGGCGCCCGTCGTGAACTGGCTGCCATCCGAGATGAACAGGTTCTTCACGTCGAACGTCTGCCCGTACTTGTTGCAGACGCCGTCGCGCGCGTTCGCGGCCATCCGGCACGTGCCGAGGTTGTGCGTCGACGGATATGGCGGCGTGCGCAGCGTCTTTGTCGCGCCAGCCGCCATATAGACCGCTTCGCCCTGCTGGTACGCGTGATTGCGCATGGCGATGTCGTTCGGGTGATCGTCGTAGTTGACGTTCGCCACCGGCAGGCCGAGCTTGTCCTTCACGTCGTGATTGAGCGTGACGCGGTTCGACTCGCGCGGCATGTCCTCGCCGACAATCCACATGCCCGCGAGATTCGCGTAGTTGTCGAGGTAGTAGGTGAAGTCCGGACCCCACGCCCCGGGGTTCAGGAACGCAGCAGCGAACGGCAGGCCGAGCGAGATCGTCTCCATTTCATAGCCGCCGGCGAAGCCGCGCTTCGGATTGAATTCCGCCTCGTCCGTGATGATGCCTGCCATCACCGTGCCGCGATAGAAATGCACCGGGTCCTTGAACACGCCGTAAACCGAACCGGTCGTATGCCGCATGTAGTTGCGGCCGACCTGTCCCGAACTGTTGGCAAGCCCGTTCGGATGTTTCGGCGACTCCGACAGCAGCAACAGCCGCGGCGTCTCGATCGAATTGCCCGCGACGCACACGACCCGCGCGCGCTGGCGCTGCTGCTTGCCGTCGGCGTCCGTATAGACGACGCTGCTCGCCTTGCCCGCCGCATTGGTCTCGATGCGCATCACGTGCGATTCGGGGCGCAGGTCGAGCTTGCCGGTGGACTCGGCGGCGGGAATCTCGGTGTAGAGCGTCGACCATTTCGCGCCCGACTTGCAGCCCTGGAAGCAAAAGCCCAGTTGCATGCAGCGCCCACGGCCCGCGCGCGGCTGGCTGTTGATCCCCATGTGCCCGGTGTTGCAGTTCTTGTAGCCGACTTTCATCGCGCCGTCGTACAGGACCTTGAAGTTGTTGTTGCCCGGCAAACCCGGAACGCCGTTGGTGCGCGTCACGCCGATCTTGTCCTCGGCGCGCGCGTAGTACGGTTCGAGATCGGCTAGCGTGAGCGGCCAGTCCTTGAGATTCGCGCCGTCGATGGCGCCGTACGTGGTGCGCGCCTTGAACTCGTGTTCGTGAATCCGCAGCGATGCGCCCGCCCAGTGCGTCGTCGTGCCGCCGACGGTCTTGCAGATCCACGCGGGCAACTCGGGGAAGTCCTTCGCGACGCGCCACGTGCCCGACGTCGTGCGCTTGTCGGTCCAGGCAAGCTGTCCGAACGATTTCCATTCATCGTTGATGAAGGTCGCGGACGACTGGCGCTTGCCGGCCTCCAGCACCACGACCTTCACGCCTTTCTGACACAGTTCGTTCGCAAGCGTGCCGCCGCCCGCGCCCGAGCCGACGATCACGACGACGGAGTCGTCGTCATAGTCGAACTTGGCCATCTCTGCCTCCTCGGCTTATGTTGAGAGCAATCGCGTCAGGCGGCGACCGGCGGACTCGCGTCGGCGGGCGGATTCGGCAACCAGGTCAGGTCGTCGAAGCCGCGAAAGATGTAGCCGCCCTTGCTGAACGCCTCGCCCTGATAGCCGAAGTGCGCGTATGCCATGTCGTTGTCATAGAGCGACGTGATGCATTGACCGCGCACGAGCTGGACGAACGGATCGGTCTGGTTTGCCGTGACGATCGCCGTGCGCTGCTCGGCGCTGACGCTTGCGAACTTGCCGCCCGCTGCGTGGTCGAGCTTCGCGACGCCGGCGCTGATGAGGGCGGCGGTTTGCGGATCGGCTGCTTTCCCGTCGAGGTCTTTCGGCACGAGCGCATAGACCGCGTCGGGAAGGGTGGCGTGAGGGTAGAGCGTTCGCGAGAGCGCCATGAGCGCGTCGGCCTGAGCCTGATCGATATGGCTTAGTTCGACGGCCCACGCGTGGCTCGGCGCGAGTAGGGCAATCGGGGTGCCGGCTACCAGCAGGCCGGACAACACGGCGGAGCCTTGCAGAAAGCGCCTGCGCGCGATGCGGGGGGCGGATATATCGACAGCCGGCGTGTCTGCCAGATCCGCGATGACAGGGATGGGGAATGCCTTGGTCATGATGTCTCCTTCTATTTTATGTATTGGGGGTGCTTCGATTGCTACTTCATACGTAATGTCCCTCCCGTGAAAGCACTTCGATCTTGTAGCCGTCGGGATCGGTGATGAAGAAGAAGCGGGCCGCGGGCTGGTCACCGATGCTTAGCGACTTCAGGTCGCCTGGTTGCAGGCCTAGTGCAAGCAGCTTGTCGCGAAAGGCCTCGATGCCGTCGACGGCGAACGCAACGTGACCGTAGCCGCTGCCATGCGTGTATGGCGTGTCGGTGCCCTTGTTGAGCGTGAGTTCGATTTCGTGGCCGCTCTCAGGTTCGCGGAGATAGACGAGTGTGAAGTCGTTGAAGTCCAGACGATGCGATTCGGTCATGCCGAAGGCGCTTTGATAAAACCCGATCGATCGATCGAGATCCGCGACGCGGATCATCAGGTGGATCAGTTTTGGCATGGGACACCTCGAGTCGTAGCGTCGGGTCAGTATGCGACGTTGGCGCGGATTCGGGTAACAATCGGCTACTACCTGGGAGGGGTGAGGGCGCTGGCGCTTGGGGTTGGGGTTCGGCTGTTTACACCCGTTTGATGCGCTCAGGCTTTTATGGAACTTGTATTGGTTTTGGTTTATTAGCTCTGCCCCTGTCCGGGGCGGGACTCACTTTCTTTGCTGCTGCAAAGAAAGTAAGCAAAGAAAGCAGCTTTCCAACGCCAATCCTTGCCATGCCCCGCTAGCCCGTTCCCTCGGAGTGGTCCAACCGGGGGAGTGTCGTTAGCGGGGTTTCGTCGTTGTTGGCATGTAGAAAAGGCGCGCACGTCGCACCGCTGCGCGGAGTGGAACAGCAGTCATTCATCCGTCTTGGCACTGCGTGCCCGACGCCAGGTCTGCTAGCGGTGGTGAGTTGAAGCGTCAGCAAGCACAAAGTAGCGAGGTAGCGATGGGTTTTAGTTTTACCTGACGGGTGAGCGCGTAGCGCGAGGCTGGATGTATGACTGCTGATCCACTTTGTATAGCGGTGCGACGTGCGCGCCTCTTCTACATGCCAACAACGGGGAAACCCCGCTAAGGACACTCCCCCGGTTGGACCACTCCGAGGGAGCGGTCTGGAGGCGCATGGCAAGCATTGGCGTTGGAAAGCTGCTTTCTTTGCTTACTTTCTTTGCAGCAGCAAAGAAAGTGAGTCCCGCCCCGGACAGGGGCAGAGCAAATAAACCAAAAACAAAACAAGTTCCATAGAAGCCCAAGCGCATCAAACGGTGTAACCCCCAACCCCCAAACACCCCCAAGCGCCAGCGATCAACCCCTCCGCTTGCGCCGCCCCTCGGCATCCTCCTGCGCCAACTGTAACAACTCGGAAACCTCCTCGTCGCTCGTCTGCGAAAAGTCGATATAAAACTGCCCGACCCCGAAGAAATTACGCGGCCGCATGACGCAAACAAACTCATCCACGACGCGTTCGATCTGCGCGTCCGAATCCGCCGGCGCAACCGGCAGCGCCGCCACGATCCGCGCCGGCTTCCTCTCCCGCAATGCCATCGCCGCGGCTTTCATCGTGGCGCCGGTCGCCATGCCGTCATCCACCAGGATTGCGATGCGCCCTTCAACATCAAGCGGCCCGCGCGCCCCACGGTAAGCCGATTCGCGCCGCGCGAGTTCGTTGCGTTCGCGCGCAATCACCGCGTCAAGCTCGGCGGGACTCACGCCCGTATAGCGAACGATGTCGTCGTCGAGAAAGAACGCGCCCCCCGATGCGATCGCGCCCATCGCGAGTTCCGGCTGGATCGGCACGCCGAGCTTGCGCACGACCAGCACGTCGAGGTCGGCGTCGAGCGCGCGCGCGACCTCGAATCCAACCGGCACGCCGCCGCGCGGCAGACCGAGCACGAGCACGTCGTCGCGGCCGGCGTAAGCGCCCAGTAATCCGGCGAGCGCGCGGCCCGCGTCGACGCGATTGTCAAAGACCGATTCCATGCTGCTGTTCCATCGATGTCATCGTCGGAGACGCTTTGCCGTCTTTCAAAAGGAACCTTAGTCCGCGCCGTGCCGAATTGAAAGCGCGGTTTGCCGTTGCTACGCGCCGCCATGCCGGCCAGCGCCCGCGCTGAAGCGCGCGGCGCCATCGAGACCTTCTCCGAACACCACCGGGTAACCACCGGCGCCTTCGCGACGCAGGGCGTCGGCGGTATCGCCGACGAAGGCGTTTTCGTAGGCCGAGCGCCGGTCCGCAAGCATCGCCGCCTGCGGCAGCGCGGCTAGTTCGCAGGCTAGCGCTTCGGCCGCGGCCCGCGCGCCGCCGCGTGCGACGACACGATTCGCGAGACCGATCGCGTGCGCCTCGGCAGCATCGACGGCACGGCCGGTCAGGATCAGGTCGAGCGCGCGCGACATGCCGATCAGGCGCGGCAGGCGCACCGTGCCGCCGTCGATCAGCGGCACGCCGAAGCGCCGGCAGAACACGCCGAGAATGGCGTCTTCCTCGACCACCCGCAGATCGCACCACGCGGCAAGCTCGAGGCCGCCCGCTACCGCGTGGCCGGCAATCGCCGCGATCACCGGCTTCTGCAACTGAAGGCGAGTAGGACCCATCGGACCCGGGCCGGAACCGTCGGCGTGGATCTCGTTGCGGCGGGCGTCGTCGGAGAGTGCCGTGAGGTCGGCGCCAGCGCAGAACGTGCCGCCCGCGCCCCACAGGACGGCCACGGCGCGCGATGCGTCAGCGTCGAATTGCTCGAAGGCGGCGCGCAGGGCATCGGCGACGGTCCGGTCCACCGCGTTACGGCGCGCGGGCCGGTCGAGCACGACGGTCACGACGCGCGCGTCCTGGGGATGCGTTTCGAGCCTGACGTGGTCGCCGAAGCGGATGATGGCGGACATCGGTGCGGACATGGCCTCCTCCTTTTCAAGCTACGACAAGGATACGCGCGCACCTTGACGATGGCTTTTCGCCATCCCGGGGCACAGAAGTTCCTATTCGGTGCATGCGGGAGCCGCGTCAGACGACGTAGCACCACGATGAGGCGTCGTGGAAGATTCGAATTGGAGCGCGATGCACCATCCAAATCATCGCCGAGGTCCGCAGCGCACCGAATCGAGGCGAAAGGCACCATCGTTGGTCCGGAACTTGCAAATCAAGCCGTCTTTTTGCCACCCATCCGAACTATGCAGGCACTTCAATCCGGAACCGATACGCTTTTCCTCCTGCTGGGCGCCGCCATGGTGCTCGCGATGCACGCCGGCTTCGCGTTCCTCGAACTCGGGACCGTCCGCAAGGAAAACCAGGTCAATGCGCTCGTCAAGATCCTCGTCGATTTCGCGATCTCGACGCTGGCGTACTTCTTCATCGGCTACAACATCGCCTACGGCGTGCAGTTCATGCACGGCGCCGATGTCCTCGCCGAACATAACGGCTACGCGCTCGTGCGCTTCTTTTTCCTGCTGACCTTCGCCGCCGCGATTCCGGCGATCGTGTCGGGCGGCATCGCCGAGCGCTCGAAATTCAACCCGCAGTTGTTCGCGACGTTCGTGATCGTCGGCTTCATCTACCCGCTGCTGGAAGGCGTTGCGTGGAACGAGCGGTTCGGCGTTCAGCACTGGCTGCGCACAGCGTTCGATGCCCCGTTCCACGATTTCGCCGGCTCGGTCGTCGTGCATGCGTTCGGCGGCTGGATCGCGTTGCCTGCCGTCGTGCTGCTCGGCGCGCGCCACGGCCGCTATCACAAGGACGGACGCATCGCCGCGCATCCGCCATCGAGCATTCCGTTCCTCGCGCTCGGCGCGTGGGTGCTCGCGGTCGGCTGGTTCGGCTTCAACGTGATGAGCGCGCAAACGGTCGACAAGATCAGCGGACTCGTCGCCGTCAACTCGCTGATGGCGATGGTCGGCGGCACGCTGGCGGCCTGGTTCGCGGGACGCAACGACCCGGGCTTCACTTATAACGGGCCGCTGGCGGGGCTCGTCGCGGTCTGCGCGGGATCGGACGTGATGCACCCGCTCGGCGCGCTGATCGTGGGCGGCGTGGCGGGCGTGCTGTTCGTGCAGATGTTCACCTGCGTGCAGAACAAGTGGCGCATCGACGACGTGCTCGGCGTCTGGCCGCTGCATGGCATGTGCGGCGCGTGGGGCGGCATCGCGGCGGGTATCTTCGGGCAGAAGGCGCTGGGCGGGATCGGCGGCGTGTCGGTCTGGTCGCAGTTGATCGGCACGGCCGGAGCCATCGCGCTGGCGCTCGCGGGCGGCATGGCGGTGTATGGCGCGATCAAGTACACGGTGGGCTTGCGCCTCGATCGCGAGGACGAGTTCAACGGCGCCGATCTCGCCGTCCATCAAATCTCCTCGACGCCCGAGCGCGAAATGGCAGGCTGACCGCGCGCTTTCGAATTCTTCCCTGAGTGTTTCGCAGGGCGGGGCATTCGCGCTCGCTGTTGCGATGCGCGGCACGTCGCTTGCTGAAAGGGTCGAAAGCGGAAAGCGGTGGCATCTCTGCAACGCTCGCTCGGCCTACTCGGAGGAAACATGAAACACGGCAAGAAACTCGTCCTTTCCGCGCTGCTCGCGCTAGCCTGCGGCGCGGCGCTCGCACAGAACGGCGGCGGCAGCGCGGGCGGGCAGGGCGGCACGGGCGGCGGCAATGCGCACGGCGCGGCCACTGCCGGACCGACCGCGAACGGCGATCCCGCCTCGATGGTCACCAGCCAGAAGCCCCACAAGATGCAGAAGAAGTCAGCGACCGACACGACCAACATGCCCGGCGCCAACGCGAGCAGCGACACGAAGGGGCAGTAACGCTTGTTTTTCACCAGGGCCGTGGATGCGCTTATGATGCGCTCCACGGCCCTTGTTTTCAGTGCATCGCAACATCGCCACAACGCCGGGTCCGCGGGTGCCGATGTCGATCGACCGAGCGCCCACGGGTGCACGAAAATTCCCGCGTCCGGCATCGCCGATGCCGTGACGCGCGCGCCGGTATGATATCGACTGGACATTCCCGAGACTCGACGCTTGAATTCCACAGAGACTGCGACCTTCGACCTGCCGCTGCCCTCGCGCAACTTCGCCGAGACGCGACGCGTCCTGCTGCTCGTTCTCATCGGGTCGATCCTGATTCCGCTTGCGTGCCTCGCCGTGTATGGCTACTACGACTACCAGCGGCGCGTGTCCAATGCGGACGACCTGGTCGAGCGCGTGGTGCGCGTCGCCAACGAGCACGCGGTCAAGGTCATCGACCTGAACCAGCAGCTCGTGACGCGCATCGTCGACATGCTCGGCGAAAGTGACGACGACAGCATCGGGAGCCGCGAGGCTTCGCTGCATCGCACGCTCGATGAGATCGGCGGCGGCTTTCCGCAAGTCGCGTCGATCTCGGTCTTCGGCGTGAGCGGCGCGCTGCTCGCGAACAGCCGCTACTATCCGGTGCCGCACGTATCCGTCGCCGAGCGCGAGGACTTCCGCTCCGCCCGTGCGATGGCGCCCGTCACGTACTTCTCGCTGCCGCTACGCACGAAGGGCGCGCAATCGGATGTGTTCAACACGACGATGGGGCGCGTCTCGCACGGCGGGCAGTTTCTTGGCGCCGTGTCGATTGCGCTGAAGCGCGACTATTTCAGCGACTTCTACCGTCAACTGGCGGGGAGCGACCGGGCGCTGACCATCGGCCTCTACCGGCGCGACGGCGGGATCATGGTCCGCTATCCGCCCGAACCTGCCGGCGCGGAGCCCGCGGACGACACGCCGTTCACCAACGCGTTCCGCAACAACGATCTGTATGGTCACGTGCGCATGACGTCGACGCTCGACAAGGTGGACAAGCTGCTCGCCTACCGGCGCGTTGCCGACTACCCGCTCTATGTGGCGAGCGGTTACGCCATGACGTCGATCTTCGAGGACTGGTGGCGCAACTGCCTGCTGGTCACGGCGATTGCGCTCGTGCCGTGCGTGGTCGTGTGGCTGCTCGTCGTGTTTTCGATCCGGCGACTCAACGCCGAGCAGGCCGCGTGGGAGCGCTGGCAGGCCGAAGTGGCGATCAGGCTGTCGATCGAGGCATCGAGCCGGCAGTTGCGGCGCATGGGCGCGCTCGGCAATCTCGTCGCCAACGTCGCGCACGATTTCAACAATCTGCTGATGGTGGTCGCGTCGAACATGGAGCTCGCGCGGCGCAAGAATTTCAACGACGTGGAGAGCGAGGTGGTGGCCGTCGAGCGCGCGACTTCCGGCGCGGAATCGCTCGCGCGCCGGCTCATGAGCGTCGCGCGCAAGCAGCCGCTCAAGCAGGAACTCATCGATCCGGCCACGTGGCTGGCGGGCATCGCGGAGCTCGTGAAGTCGTCGGTGCGGGCGAACATCGTGGTGTCGATCGAGTTGTCGCCGGAATTGTGGCCCGTGATGGCCGATCCCGTCGAACTCGAACTCGCGCTCGTCAATATCGTGGTCAACGCCAGCGACGCGATGCCGCGCGGCGGGCGCGTCGTGATCCGCTGCCAGAACGTGCGCGTGAAGGCTGGCGAAACCGAACTGCCCACTGGCGAGTACGTGCTGATCTCGATCTCGGACAACGGCGAAGGCATGAGCGACGACGTCCGCCAGCGCGCGTTCGAGCCGCTCTTCACGACCAAGGTGCGCGGCGCGGGCACGGGCCTCGGGCTCGCGCAGGTGCTCGCCGCGTGCGAGCAGGCGGGCGGCACCGCGCGCATCACGAGCGTGCATGGCGCGGGAACGACCGTGCGGCTTTACCTGCCGCATCATCATGTGGCGCAGGCCGTGACGCCGGAAGTCGACGTGCCGCCCGTGCCGCCTGTGCCGCCGGCGCCGGAGCCCTTGGTCGAGGCGAACCAACAGGCACGCGGACACGAGTTGCGCGGAATGTCGGTGCTGCTGGTCGAGGACAACGCGGATGTCGCGGCGGGCGTCGCGGCGGTGCTGGAAGTGTTCGGCTGCACCGTTCATCACGAGGAAAGCGCCGACGCCGCGTTCGAATTGCTCGGCCAGGGCTACGGGTTCGACCTCGTGCTCTCCGACATCCAGATGCCCGGAAGCATGAACGGCGTCGACCTCGCGGAGCAGATCATCGAGCGGCTGCCGTCGCAAAAGGTCGTGCTGATGACCGGCTACGCCGACGAACTCGAACGCGCCAGGCATCTCGGCGTGACCATTCTGGCGAAACCGTTCGAGATGGAAGAACTCCGGGAACTGGTGGCGCCCGGCGTCGCGCAGTGATCCCCTATCCGCAATAACGACCGGCGCCTGATTTATCCGGTATCCACGCGCGGGAAGGAACGGCGCGTGCGTGCATCCCCTCCTGCAAGAGACGTTCAGTCACGGCTCGCCGTCGCATTCAAGCCCATCGCACCTGCCGCGCAAACGCGCAACGCCCCATGCAGAGCGGCTTCGCGTGTACGAAACGCGGCGTATATGCGTCGCTGGCGGATGTGCAAGAGCGGGTGTCGGCTGCGTAGTCTTGCTAAGGAATGTCCGGGACGCTGCATCCGCGAGGCGCGCCGCAGGTAAAAAGGCGCGCGTCGAAATGAATCGCTGCCGGACCAAGGTGAACGACTGTGTGAAAAATCAGGGAGACACGCAGTGAGAAAGCCGAAACTGGCCTATGCGAAGGGCATTCATCACGCCGCGCCGCGCACCACGCCGCCAACCGAGCAGGACTTCGAAATCTACGCGTCGTATCAGGTCAATGCGGCGGGCTTATATATCGGCACGCTGAAGGTCGTGCGCAAGACCGATGGGCGCCTGTTGTTTCCGTTTGCCGGCGCGCCGGTCATCGGTCCGTTCCCGACGCGGCAGGAGGCCCGCAACGCGGCGGACGCCTACGGCAGCAAGATCGTCGCGGGAGACATCGTCAACCCGGAGACGTGACGCGAAAATCAGCGCGCACGCTCAGGACGACGGCCGCTTCACGTCAGCCACCGGCATCATGCCGCCTATCGGCGCGGTTTCATCGACGGTCGTGCGTCCGCCGTCCTTGAAGAACGCCTGCTCCGCGGCCTTGTTGAGCACGAGGATGCTGATGCGCCGGTTGGTCGGCTCGTCGGCGACTTCCTTGTTGAGCGGCAGGACATCGGCCAGGCCTCGCACCTGCAGGATCTTGTTCTCCTTCATCCCGCCGGCCACCAGCGCGCGCCGCGCGGCATTGGCGCGCTCGCCCGAAAGCTCCCAGTTCGAATAGCCGGTCTGGCCACCCGAGTAGGGCACCGCGTCGGTATGCCCCGCGATGGACACGCGATTATCGACGTCGTTGAGCGACGCACCGATCTGCGAAAGAATCGTCGTCACGTAGCCTTCGAGGCGCGAACTGCCGGACGCGAACATCGGCCGCTTCAGTGAATCGACGATCTCGATGCGCAAGCCCTCGCTCGTGATCGCGATGCGGATCTGGTCCTTGAACGCCCGCAACGCCGGTGTGTTCTCGATCAGCGCGGTCAGCTTCTGCTTGAGTTGCTGCAAGCGCTGGCTGTCTTCGGTGGAGACGGCTGCGCGCGTGATCGAAGGCGGCACCGGCTGTGTCTGGCTCTTGTTGGCTTCGCCCGGACGCGAGCTGGAGAGATCGCGCCCGCCGCCTTCGATCACGCTGGTATGCGCGGCGCCGCTGCCGTCCTTGCCGCCGAATACGGCAGCAAGCGGCGTGTTGAAGTATTCCTCGATGCCCTGCTTGTCGTATTTCGAAGTCGATCCGAGCAGCCACATCAGGAGGAAGAAGGCCATCATCGCCGTGACGAAGTCGGCGTAGGCGATCTTCCAGGCGCCGCCATGATGCCCGCCGTGACCGCCGCCCTTTTTCTTGCGGCGCACGACGACGGTCGGCGCAAGCACGGATTGCAGCGGATCGCGTGAAGGATTGTCAGCCATGTTCTATTCCGTCAGGTCTCGGGATCACGCCGACTTCGGCATCTTGGTGGCGCGCACGGCGTCGTCGAGTTCCTTGAAGCTCGGACGATCGGCGGTGAAGAGCACCTTACGGCCGAACTCGACGGCGAGCGTCGGCGCGTAGCCGTTCATCGACGCGAGCAGTACCGACTTCACGCACTGATACGGCTTCGCTTCGGCCTGACCTTTCGCGTTGAGCAGGTCGGCGAGCGGGCCGATGAAGCCGTAAGCGAGCAGGATGCCGAGGAACGTGCCGACGAGCGCGCCCGCGATCATTTCGCCAAGCACGGCCGGCGCGGCGCCGACGGAGCCCATCGTATGCACGACGCCCATCACCGCCGCGACGATGCCGAATGCCGGCAGGCCGTCGGCCATCTTCTGGATCGCGTTCGCGGCCACCGACGCTTCCGCATGATGGGTCTCCAGTTCCTCGTCCATCAGGTCCTGCATTTCAAGCGCGTTCACGTTGCCGCTCGACATCATGCGCAGATAGTCGACGATGAAGTCGAGCAGATGATGATCGTTCATCACATGGTCGTACTTCTGGAAGAGCGGGCTCGCTTCGGGCGCATCCACGTCCGCTTCGAGCGCCATCATGCCTTCCTTGCGCGCCTTCTGGAGCAGTTCGTAAAGCAGCGCGATCAGCGAGAGGTATTTTTCCTTCGTGTAGCCGCCGCCCTTGAACGCGGTCGGCAGCGCCTTGAGCGTTTTCTTGAGCGTGGCGGTCGGGTTCGACACCACGAACGCGCCGAGCGCTGCGCCGAAGATGCACAGCAACTCGAACGGCTGCACGAGCGCGGCCAGATGACCGCCGACACCGATAAAACTTCCGATCACCGAACCAATGACCACCACCCAACCGATTGCGACAAACATGTTTTCTCCGCGAGAGTCAGGGGCTTCGCGACCGTGCTGTTTTGTTGTCCTGCCGGGCATGCACGGCGCGCGAAGCCGTCTTTGCTCTTAACGGCCTGGTTAACCAGAGATTTAGGGCGGTAGAAAACAATCTTTTGTGCAAGCGTTTGCGAGGTAATTCTTACGATGTCATGCCGGGTGCTTCGTCGAGAAAGCCGGTCATGGAGACGATGCGTTCCTCTTCGTCGACGGTTCCGAAGTCGGTTCCCTTGACGATCGGCTGACCCTGCGGCGTGCGCAGTTCCCAACTGAAGCGCAGATGATTCGCCACGCCGTCGACATCCGTCGTGCGGCGAAACGTGTGCGCCGGAAAGCGCTCGTGAACCGCGCGGATCATCGCGTCGATGCCCGCGTGGCCGTCGCCGCGCAACAGTGGATCGAGGTAACAGGCGTTCGCCGCGTAGGTCTCGCGGATCAGCGTCGCGCGGCGCTCGTCGTCGGTGGCGTTCCATGCATCGAAGTAGCGGTCGATCAGGGCATCGCGGGAATGGGCTTGACTGCTCATGGCTGGCTCCTTTTAGCAAAGTGGCGCAGTGCTCTTCTGGCTGCTGCGTGACTGCACTATCGGCGAGCGGCGTTTGCCTGTCGATTACGTCGGAGGTAATGGAAAGCGCGGGGCCTTCGTCTATGATCGGCTTCATGAACTCGACCCTTGCACATGCCGCGCCGCGGCTGCCCGTCGGCGTCTTGCTGCGCGAATGGCGGCAGCGACGAAGAATGAGCCAGCTCGATCTCGCAGGCGAAGCCGAAGTCTCGACGCGCCATCTGAGCTTTGTCGAATCGGGCCGCTCGGTGCCCAGCCGGGAGATGCTGATGCGCCTCGCCGAACAACTCGACGTGCCGCTGCGCGAACGCAACACGCTGCTCGTCGCGGCGGGTTACGCGCCGCTCTACCGCGAGCGCAGTCTCGCCGATCCGCAGCTATCGGCGGCGCGGCGGGCCGTCGAACTGGTGCTGAAGGGACACGAGCCGTATCCGGCGCTCGCGGTCGACCGGCACTGGACGATGGTGTCCGCCAATGCCGCTGTCGGGCCGCTCGTCGCGCTCGCCGATCCTTCGTTGCTCGAGGGGCCGGTGAACGTACTGCGTTTGAGCCTGCATCCGAAGGGGCTTGCTCACGCGATCGTCAACTGGCACGAGTGGCGCGCGCATCTGCTTGCGCGCGTCAGGCGCCAGGTCGAAGTCTCCGCCGATGCGACGCTCGGCGCGCTGCTGCTGGAACTGGAGGCGTATCCGGCGCCCGCGCATGCCGGACCGCCGGGGCATGGCGAGATCGACGCGGTGGTCGTGCCGTTCCAGCTTCGCACGCCGTCGGGCGTGCTGTCGTTCTTCAGCACGACGACCGTGTTCGGCACGCCGGTCGATATCACGCTGTCGGAACTCGCGATCGAGGCGTTCTTTCCCGCCGATTCGCAAACCGCCGACGCGCTGCGGCTGATTGTCGGTGCGTGATGCACGATGCGTGAAGGCCGTGGCGGCTGGCAAAATTGAACCTGCGGCGAACGCGCCGATCAATGGAACAAGGCTTGCTGACAAAAAGCTGGCAGTTCACATCATTCATCAACCAGAGGCTAAGAGCGATGATCCAGACATTCGAGCAAACCATCGGCGGCCAGCCGATGCAGTTTTGCGCCAGCATCGCGGACGGCGGCGGTCCGCAGCGCGTGATCATCAGCCGCGCGGATTCAGCCGAGACGCTCGTGATCGTCGATGCAACCGGCATCATCGGGGCGATCAAGGCGGAAATGGAAGCGCCGCAGAGCTTCGTCGCCGATGCGGTGCGCAAGGCGCAGCAGGAAGCGCTGATCGAGCGCGCGCTCGAAACCGGCGAGGTGCAGACGACGAGTCTCTAGACGCTGGCTGCTTGGGCACGGCAGACGCGCCCGTCCGCGATGGCGGGCGTTTTGTCGTGCGTCGCGCATGGTGCCTGCCGGTGCAATGCCCGTCTAGGAATCGGGACCGTCGGGCAGGTCCGGGTCGTCGGGATTCGGCGCGGCGTCGGGGTCGAGCAACTCGTCCGGATCGGGATCGAGCGGCGTCGTGGCGGGATCGGGTGGCGATGACATGGTGGGTATCCTCCGGCTGCCTGCGGACCGTGGCTGCTCCAAACATGCTATCACCGCGGGGCGGGGAGTGGTCCTGCGGGAGCTGACCGTTAATACTGGGGTTTCGCCGCTGCATTCACCACAACTCAACCCCTCTCACACGCGCCTTTCGCCGGCGACGGTCCCGTTCATTCTGGCTGCTCCGACGCCCGTCCACGCGAGCGTCCCGGCTCCTCCACCCGCGCCGCGTTGCGCACATACCGCGCGGTCAACGCGCCGCAAATCAGCAACGCCACCGAAATCCCCGCCGACCACTGCACCCCCGCGACGATATGCGCCGTTTCCGTCGCACCCCCGCCGTGGGCCGCGAGCGCGCCGAACGCCGCCACGCCGATCGCCCCGGCCGACTGCCGCGCCGTGTTGAGCACCGCCGATGCCGTCCCCGCCCGCTCCTGCGCGACGGCGCCGAGCACGGCGGTCGTCATCGCGGGGACGGCGAGGCCCATGCCGGCCGGAATCAGCAGGAACGGGAGCAGCAGCGCGGCCGTGGGCGTCGATGGCCCGACGAAGATGAGCGCGGCGAACCCGGCGGCGTCGAGCAGGGCGCCCGCGATCATCGGCCCGCGCGAGCCGAAACGCGCCACCACGGGTCCGCTCGCCAGATTCGAGAGCAGGAAGCCGCCAGTCAGCGGCAGGAAAGCGAGGCCGGTCTGCAACGGCGTGTGGCCGAGCACGCGCTGCAAGTACAGGCTCAGTACGAACACCATCCCGTAGTAGGTCAGGTTCGCGAACACGCCGAACGCGACGGCCGCGCTGAACGTGGGGTCGGCGAAGAGCGAAAGCGGCAGCATCGGCGCCGCGCTCTTGCGCTCGACGGCGATAAAGAGCGCCCCCGCGACGACCGCGAGCACGGTCCCGCCGATCACGAGCGGATGCATGATGCCAAGCGGCCGCAACTCGATCATCGCGCCGACGAACGACGTCAGCGCGACGACCGCCAGCATCTGCCCGGGCAGATCGATGCCGCGCGCGCTCTCGGACTGTCGCTTATCGGCGATCCATGCGTAAGTCGCGGCGATCCCTGCGGCGCAAATCGGCAGGTTGACCCAGAAAATCGCACGCCAGCCGAACGCCGCGATCAACATTCCGCCGACGATCGGCCCCGCCGCGATCGACACCGCGCCTGCCGCCGTCCATATCCCGACCGCGTGCGCGCGCAGGCGCCGGTCGTCGCCGCACGACTGGTTGAGAAGCGCGAGCGAGTTCGGCAGCATCGCCGCCGCGCCGACGCCCTGCAATGCGCGGGCGCCGATCAACTGCGGCGCGCCGGTTGCGAACGCGCAGCCGAGCGACGCGAGCGCGAAGAGCGCGAGGCCCGCCACGAACAGACGCCGCGCGCCGAAACGGTCGCCGAGCACGCCCGCCGACAGCATCAGCGCCGCGAACGCGAGCGCGTAGGAATCGACGGTCCATTGCAGGTTGGCGAGGCTCGCGTGCAGGTCATGCCCGATGCTCGCGAGCGCGACGTTGACGATCGACACATCGAGCTGGGAGACGACGAAGCCCACGCTGGTCGCGCCGACGATCAGCAAGTGGCGCGGGCTCAACGCGAGGGAGGAGGAGGTGGGGTTCGAGTTCATGCAGACATCGTAGGCGGGTGCCGCGTTCGATGTTTCGGGCTGGCGTGAAACGTGGCTGCATGCACGCGGCGAAAAAATGGCGTGTCCGTGGACACGCCATTTCATTCAACTGATGAAAACTCGGGACTCAGCGCGTCTCCGGCGCATTCCGGATGAAGAGCGTCGTCAGCGCACCGACAATGCACAGCGCCGCGACATACAGCGCCGGCGCCATCGGATTCGATTTCATCATCAGCGACACGACGATCGGCGTGAGTCCGCCGAAAATCGCATACGCGACGTTGTACGAGAACGAGATGCCCGAAAAGCGCACGGCGGCCGGGAACGCCTTGACCATCACGAACGGAATCGCGCCGATCACGCCGACCGTGAAGCCGGTGAACGCGTACCACGGCAGCAGCACCGACGTATCGACGGCAAGCTGCTGGAACAGCGTGTAGTACGAAATCGCCAGCGCAATGCCGCCGATGAAAATCGTCTTGCCCGCACCGATCCGTCCCGCGATCGCGCCCGCCAGCACGCATCCGACGGTGAGACACAGCGTCGCAAGACAGTTGGCGATCAGCGCGGTGGCCGGCGCGATGTGGAACTGCTTCTGCAGGAGCGTCGGCGTCATCAGGATCACGACGACGATCGCCGCCGACAGCATCCACGTGAGCAGCATCGACACGATCACCGCGCGGCCGTGGTCGCGCAACACGGCTTTCAGCGGAATTTCCGCCGCGAGCGACTTGCGCTTCTGAAGCTCGGCGAACACCGGCGTTTCGTGCAGCCAGCGGCGCAGATACACCGAAAAAAGCCCGAACACGCCGCCGAGCAGGAACGGAATGCGCCACGCGAAATCGGCGACTTCAGCCGGCGCGAAGTGCTTGTTCACGCCCGCCGCGATCAGCGAGCCAAGCAGGATGCCGGCCGTGAGACCCGCCGTCAGCGTGCCGCACGCGTAGCCGATATGCCGGCTCGGCACATGCTCCGACACGAACACCCACGCGCCCGGCACTTCGCCGCCGACCGCCGCGCCTTGCATCACGCGAAACGCGAGCAGCAGCACCGGCGCAAGCATGCCGATCGACGCGTAGGTGGGCAGGAGACCCATCAGCAGCGTCGGCACGGACATCAGCAGCACGGAGAGCGTGAACATGCGCTTGCGTCCGAGCAGGTCGCCGAAGTGCGCCATGACGATCCCGCCGAGCGGCCGCGCGAGATAGCCGGCCGCGAAAATGCCGAACGTCTGCAACTGGCGAAGCCACTCGGGAATCGTCGCGGGAAAGAACAATTGCCCGATCACGGGCGCGAAGAACACGAAGATGATGAAGTCGTAGAACTCGAGCGCGCCGCCGAGCGCCGCGAGCGACAGGGTCTTGTAGTCGCCGCGCGCGAGGGCGCGGCCGGTGGCGGGAACGGCGGCGCCGCTTAAAGGTGTTGCTTGCATCGTTGGAAAGTGGTCGGTGAATGAAAAAGCCGCGCGACCTAGCGAAAGCGCGCAGGAAAAGGCATCGCCCGACTGCGGAAAAGCGGCGCTGGATGAGCGCGAAAACCGCGGCTGCGGTCCGTGGCGGGGAGCCGCGGTGCAGCCTGCCTCCACGATGTGCGGGTAACACAGCGAAAGCGGGAACTTTTTGCCAGGCACCGGATGTTACAGGATGCAAGCATTCGCACTCGCCGAACGCTTAAAAACGCACAACGCGCCCCGTTTATGTGTAAAAAATTAAGACTTATCCAATGGGCCGGGAGAGCGCACTTCTTCACAATTCGCCGCTTGTACAGGGTCCCGTGAAAAAGTGTTCGTGGGGCCCGTGGCGAGGATCGTCCGCAAAAGCGGACTTCTCAATCGCCACATCCCTCAGACTCACCGGGCCCGATTTCATGCGTGTCGCCGTTCTTCAAACCGATTCCACCCACCGCGTCCTCCTTGGCGAACTCGTCAAGCGGCTCGGCCATACCTGCCTCGTCTTCGGCGACGGCCTCGTGCTGTCGAAGGCGCTGTCGCGCTCGACCGTCGACATGCTGATCCTCGACTGGCATTCCACCGGCCTGTGCGGGCTCGACCTGTTGAACTCGGTGCGCTCCAGCTTCGGCGAGCGCGTGCCGGTGCTGTTCGTCTCCGCCGACGGCGCCGAACACAACATCGTCCGCGCCCTGACGGCCGGCGCCGACGACTTCCTCGTCCATCCGGTGCGCGCCGCCGAATTCGGCGCGCGGGTCGAGGCGCTGTTGCGGCGCGCGTATCCCGCGCAGACCTCCACGAGCATGGAAGTCGGCTGCTATCGCTTCGACTCCCGCCAGCAGACCGTTACCGTGCGCGGCAAGCCGGTGCAACTGAGCGGCACGCAGTTCCGGCTCGCGATGCTGTTCTTCTCGAACGTCGGCCGCGTGCTCTCGCGCGATCACATCTTCGCGATGGTCTGGGGACGGGAATTCCGCGAGACGACGCGTACGATCGACAGCCACGTGTCGCGCCTGCGGCTCGCGCTGGAAATCGAGCCGGTCAATCAATTCCGGCTGCAGCCCGTCTACAAGAGCGGCTACCGGCTGCTTCACCTGTACGGTGACGAAGACGCCACCGAGCCGGTGCACACGCCGGATGAAATCGCTGCCTGAAAACAAAAATGCCGTCGCTAGACGGCATTTTTTTTGCCTTCGCCGCCCGACTAAAGCGACTACAGCGCCGGCAACGCGGGCCGCGTCTCGATCGAATGGCGGATCAGCGCCTCGACTTGCTTGCGTTCCTCGCCCGCGAGCGGCAGGCGCGGCGGACGAACCGGCTCGGTGCCCAGCCCGACGATCGCTTCGGCCAGCTTGATGTTCTGCACGAGCTTGTGCGACACGTCGAGCGCGAGCAGCGGCGCGAACCAGCGGTAGATCGCGCGCGCTTCCTCGATGCGCCCCGCCTTCAGCAGCCGGTAAATCGCGACGGTTTCCCGCGGAAATGCGCAGACCAGCCCCGCGACCCAGCCCTGCGCGCCCATCAGGATCGCTTCCATCGCGAGGTTGTCGACGCCGCAAAAGAGCGCATAACGGTCGCCGGTTTCGTTGATGAGATCGGTGATGCGGCGCACGTCGCCCGACGACTCCTTGATCGCGGCGAATTTCTTCTCCACCGCCAGTTCCGCGAACATCTGCGGCGTCACATCGACGCCGTAGGCCAGCGGATTGTTGTAGACCATGATCGGCAGCGGGCTCGCATCGGCGACCATGCGAAAGTGGTTGAGCGTCTCGCGCCGGTCTGAAAGATAGCGCAGTCCCGGCAGCACCATATAGCCCGCGGCGCCATGACTGGCGCCGCGCTCGGCTTGCCGGCAGCCGTCGAGCGTGCTGTTTTCGGCAATCGTCAGCAGCACCGGCACGCGGCCGCGCGATGCGTCCACGGCGATGTCGAGCACGTCGAGCTTTTCGTCGAGCGACAGCGTCGACGCTTCGCCTAGCGAGCCGCACACGATGATGCCGTCGACGCCCGCATCGATCTGTGCTTCGATGTTCTTCTTCGTCCACCCGCGGTCTATGCTGAAATCCGCGTTGAACTTGGTGGTGACGGCGGGGATTACGCCTTCCCAGATATGCGCCACGGCGGCTCTCCTCAAGTGAATGTGACGGCAAGTGTAAGCAGCGCAAATCGCCACGTCTTGCGCTTGGCAAGCGTCTCGCGTGCCGATTTCGGCACAGGCGGCCGGCGTTCGGGTCTGTGCCGAAATCGTCATGAAAACCGGCTAGCCACGCCAAGACGCGGGGCCCCGGGCGTTCCTACGATAACGCCATGAAAACCCTCGACATCATCGATTCGCACACGGGCGGTGAACCTACCCGCCTCGTCGTGTCGGGCGGGCCGGACCTCGGGCGCGGCACGCTCGGAGAACGGCTCGACGTCTTTCGCACGCAATTCGACGACTGGCGCGCCGGCATCGTCACCGAGCCGCGCGGGTCGGACGTGATCGTCGGCGCGCTGTTGTGCGAACCCGACGACCCGGCGAGCGCCGCCGCCGTGATCTTCTTCAACAACGTCGGCTATCTCGGCATGTGCGGACACGGCACGATCGGGCTGGTCGTGTCGCTCGCGCACATCGGCAGGATTGCGCCGGGGCGGCATCGGATCGAGACGCCGGTCGGCGTCGTCGAGGCGACGCTGAACGAGAACGGCAGCGTCAGCGTGCGGAACGTGCCGGCTTATCGCCATCGTCGCGCGGTGACGGTCGACGTGCCGGGTCACGCCCCGTTGACCGGTGATGTCGCGTGGGGCGGCAACTGGTTTTTCCTCGTCGCGGATCACGGACGCGAACTCGTGCCCGCCCATATCGCCGCGCTGACCGCGTTCACCGCTGCCATCCGCGACGCGCTGCAAGCGCAGAACATCACCGGCGCGAACGGCGCCTATATCGACCACATCGAACTGTTCGCGCCCTCGGCGCGCGAGGGCATCGACAGCCGCAACTTCGTGCTGTGTCCGGGCAGCGCCTACGACCGCTCGCCGTGCGGCACCGGCACGAGCGCCAAGGTAGCGTGTCTCGCCGCCGACGGCCTGCTCGCGCCGGGCGACGTATGGCGGCAGGAGAGCGTGATCGGCAGCGTGTTCGAGGCGAGCTATCGCCTGGACCTGAACGGAGCGGACGAGCGCGTCGAGATCATTCCGACCATCACCGGCTACGCCCACATCATGGGCGAAGGACGGCTCTGCTTCGACGCAGGCGATCCGTTCGCGTGGGGCATTCCGGCCGACGGCACGCGATGAGCGCGGATGTGATCGTCGTGGGCGCGGGGATCGTCGGCGCGGCGTGCGCGGCGGAACTGGCCGCGCACGGTCTCGCTGTCGACGTGCTCGATGCGCACGGCATCGGCGGCGGCACGACGGCGGCGGGCATGGGCCATGTCGTCGTGATGAACGACTCCGCCGCCGAATTCGCGCTGTCGCGTTATTCCCGCGAGTTGTGGCTCGAACTCGCGCCGCAATTGCGTGCGTGCGACGCGTTCACGCGCTGCGGCACGCTCTGGGTCGCCGAGGACGACGAGGAACTGGCCGCCGCGCGCGAGATGCGCGATGCGTTCGCGGCGCACGGCGTGCGCGCCGGCATGCTGGACGCGTCCGCGTTGCGCGCGAGCGAACCCGCGTTGCATCACGCGCTGCAAGGCGGCTTGCTGGTCGAGGACGACTGCATCGTCTATGCGCCGCGCGCCGCCGAATGGCTCCTCGAACAGTCTCCGAGCGCCGCGCGCATCCGTGTATCGACGGGTTGCGAAGCCGCGAAAATCGAGCGCGGCCGCGTGACGCTCGCGAATGGCGAGGTGCGCACGGCGGCGCATATCGTCGTCGCGAACGGGCTGGCCGCGTGCGACCTGCTGCCCGGCGTGCCACTCGAAGCGAAGAAGGGCCACCTGCTGATCACCGACCGCTATCCCGGCCTGATCCGCCATCAACTGCTCGAACTCGGCTATATCAAAAGCGCGCATCACGCGAGCGGCACGTCGGTCGCATTCAACGCGCAGCCGCGGCCGACCGGGCAACTGCTGATCGGCTCGTCGCGCCAGTTCGATACGCTTGACCCCGCCGTCGAGATGAACGTGCTCGGCGCGATGCTCGCGCGCGCCGCACGCTATCTGCCGGACTTGCCCGCGCTCAACGCGATTCGCGCGTGGACCGGCTTTCGCGCCGCATCGCCGGACGGCTTGCCGCTGATCGGCGCGGCGCACGGCTGCGCCGACGGAATCTGGCTCGCCGCCGGCCATGAAGGGCTCGGCGTGACGACTTCGCTCGGCACGGCGAGGCTGCTCGCGGCGCAAATGCTCAAGCACGACTGCGTGCTCGATGGCGCCGCGTTTTCTCCCCGGCGCTTTTCGATGGAGCACGCGGATGGCTGACCTGGTTTCCGTGACGATCGACGGGCAAGTCGTCCGCGTTCCGGCGTTCACGACCGTCGCCGCCGCGCTCGCGGTCCACGGCACGCTGACGGCGCGCCGCTCGGTGACCGGCGAGCCGCGCGGCGCGCTGTGCGGGATGGGCGTGTGCCAGGAGTGCCGCGTGACGATCGACGCGCGCGCGCATGTGCTCGCCTGCCAGACGCTGTGCCGCGATGGCCTCGTGATCGAGACCGCGCGATGAAGGTCGAGCGCTATGACATCGTCGTGATCGGCGCCGGGCCGGCGGGCTTGCGGGCGGCGCAGGTGGCCGTCGAGGAGGGCGCGCGCGTCGCGCTCATCGACGACAACCCGCGCGCGGGCGGGCAGATCTGGCGGCAGGGTCCGGGCGTCGTGCCGCCCGAGCCGCTGGCGCAATGGCTCGCCAATACCGCGCCGCGCGCGAATCTCACGTCGATGCACGGTACGAAAGTGATTGCCGCGCTCGGCGGCCGACGCCTGTTGCTCGAATCCGGCGATGCGCCCGCCAGCATCGAATACGCGCAACTGATCCTGGCGACCGGCGCGCGCGAACGCCTGCTGCCATTCGAGGGCTGGACGCTGCCGGGCGTCACCGGTGCGGGCGGCTTGCAGGCGCTGCTCAAGGGCGGCATGCCGGTCGATGGCGAGCGCGTCGTGATCGCGGGCAGCGGGCCGTTGTTGCTTGCGGCGGCGTCGACCGCCAGGCGGCGCGGCGCGGACGTGCGCGCGGTCGTCGAACAGGCGGCGTCGCATCGCGTGATGCGCTTCGGGGCGTCGCTGGCGGCTACGCCGGGCAAGCTCGCACAGGCGCTGTCGTTGCTGCGCGAAATCGGCTGGACGCGCTATCGGACCGGCGCGGTCGTCGTGAAGGCGCACGGCACGAAGCGCGTCGAAGCGGTCACCCTCCGCGAGGGCGCGCGCGAACGATGCATCGATGCCGAGCGCGTTGCGTGCGGCTACGGGCTCGTGCCGAACGTGACGCTCGCAGAGGCGCTCGGCTGCGCGCTCGATTCGCAAGGTGCGATCCGCGTCGATGACGCACAGCGCACGTCGGTTGACGGCGTGCTCGCGGCGGGCGAATGCACGGGCGTCGGCGGGATGGAACTCGCGCGCATCGAAGGCGCGCTAGCGGCGTACGCGGCGCTCGGCATCGACGATGCGCGCGTGGCGCGGGACCGGCGCGTCCGCGCGCACTGGCGGCGCTTCGCCGCGCGCGTCGCCGCCGCCTTCGAACTCGGCGAGGCCGCGTGCGCGCAGCCGTCGGCGGATACGACGCTTTGCCGCTGCGAGGACGTCAGCATCGGCGCGGTCGCCGCGCACACGAACTGGCGCGATGCGAAACTGCATACCCGCTGCGGCATGGGCCCGTGCCAGGGCCGCGTATGCGGCGCCGCGGCAGCGACATTGTTCGGTTGGGACGTGAGCGCTCCGCGTCCGCCGTTCAGTCCCGCTCGCATCGAAACGCTGATCGCAGCCGGCGACATCGACGCATCAAACACTCATTTTGATCGTCGCCGGGCGCCCCTATAATCGAGCGCATCTTTTCGCGCGACGAGACCTGCCGCGCGCATCCGTCCACGAAGAACGATGAAGCGAGCGAGAAGCGCATGACCATCACGATGGACCGCCCCGCCGACGAACGCTGCGACGCCGCACTGCGCGCGCCGGGCGGCGTATCGACGCTCGGCGCGATGCTCCAGCACTTCAGGCTGCTCGAACCGGTCTTCGACGCGATGCCGGACGTCGTCTTCTTCGTCAAGGACGAAGAAGCGCGCTATGCGATGGTCAACCGCACGCTCGCGCGACGATGCGGCCAGAAGGACAAGCAGGCGCTCATCGGCAAGACCGCCGAGGATGTCTTTCCACGCCGCTTCGGGCGCATCTATACGGCGCAGGACAAGGCGATCATCGAGGAAGGCAATCAACTGATCGATCAACTCGAACTGCATCTCTATGCCGGCCGCGAGCCCGGCTGGTGCATGACGTGCAAGCAGCCGCTGCATGACGATGCGGGCAAGGTCGTTGGCCTCGCGGGCATTTCGCGCGACCTGCAGGCGGCCGAAGGAACGCATCCCGCCTATAGCCGGCTCGCCGCGGTCGTGCAGCACATCCAGGAAAATTTCGTGCAGCCGCTCAACATGCGGCAACTGGCTTCGATGGCAAACATGTCGATCGCGCAACTCGAGCGCTACTTCCACAAGGTGTTCCACCTGACGCCGCGCCAGGTGCTGCTCAAGACCCGGCTCGACGCGGCGACCGCGCTGCTCGTCACGCACGACAAGGTCACCGATGTCGCCGCGCTCTGCGGATATACCGACCACAGCGCATTCACGCGCCAGTTCAAGGCGACCGTCGGCATAACGCCGACCGAATACCGCTCGCTTCTGCATGCGGGCGCCGCGCCCGATAAAGTCTGACGGGAAAGCGGGCAATATCAGTCCATGAATTACACGGTCGTGCTTATCGGCGGCGCGGCGCGGTACGTCCAGAGGCCGCGAAAGCCCGCTCCACAAGGGCTTCTTGAGTGCCCGAACATCCCCGGCCTGCTTTTTGCTCATTGGGGTGCGGGGTTGGGAACCCTCACTCCCTACCTCACTCGCACCGCGCACGTTCGCACCGGCGCAAGCGGCCCATCAACCGATCAACAACGGTGCTGTCGGAATCCATGTCGTGACCCTGATGCAAGAAGGGTCAAGCGGCAAGCAGTAGAATCGCCGGCCTATGAATTCCGCTTTTGGCAGGTTCACAACAAGATCATGAACGAAGTAGCAAGACTGGGGCACACGAGGATCGTGCTGATCGAAGACGATCCGGAGAGCAGGGAATCATTGCAGATGCTGCTCGAGGAGGAAGGCGCGGATGTCGTGGCCGTCGCCGATGCCGAGGAGGGCGCCGAGACCGCGATCCGGCTCAACCCCGATGCAGTGATCTGCGACATCGACCTTCCGATGATGGATGGTTTCTACCTGATACAACGTTTGCGCGACTACGAGATTCGCGGGAATCTGCCGCCCTCGGTGGCGATCGCGCTGACGGGTCACGATGGCGACGAGTATCGATTGCGAAGTATCGGCGAAGGGTTTCAGCACTTCATGATGAAGCCCGCGCATCCCGATGAACTCGTGACGCTGATCCACGATTCGTTGAGCGCGCGGGTGCTGTCTTAAGCGTTGGGGTAGGCAGGGCGCCGAGGTTGGCGCCCGTTGCTCCCTGCACGCTGCATGCAGGCGCTACGGCCGGTCGCGGCTGCGCGCCCGCGTAGCGCCGGTGATGACGGCGATACCGAGCAGGATGATTGCGACGATGGCGATCGTGTGCTGCGCGACGTGCATCGCGACGAGCGCCCACGCAACGCCGCCGATGAAGATCAGCCAGCCCACCAGATATATGACGAGGGTCATCGAACTCTCCTTGGTCGTTGGGTTTTCGGTTGTTGGTCGTGAATGGGACATTATTGGTATGCTGCGGCGCAGTACCCGTTGCGCGCAGTCATCAGGGGCCTCCGCAAATAACGTTCCAACCCATCGACGTGCTCGCTGTCTACCCCTTTGACGACCAGTCGCATTTGCCATCAAGAGATGGGGCGGCCGATCTTCTTCAACAGGCAATTGACGTTCGCGAGCAGGCGGTGCGTAAAGTCGTGCTGTCACCCAAACTGATCGTAAGAGGGTCGACCGTGGCGCCTCGCAAGGGAAGATGAACGCGAGCGGTCGGCATCGCTATTTGCGCTTCGGCTACTGGCCGCCGCTTCGACCAGAAGGTTCAGCGTCACCGGCAATGGCTGCCTCCAGCAGACAACCAAACTCGCGGGCAAACTCGACCGAGACGCGTGCATGGACGGCGCCCTGTTTGTCAAAGAACCGCTGCGTTCCTCCAAGCGTGAACACGCCTTCATGCCACACGCCTGGATGGATGTAGAGACCTTGCTGTCCATCGAAGCGAAAGCACACGAACTTCTCTGGCGCGATATCGTCCCCGGGCAATGCCAATGGAACATAGAACGGGCGATGTTCGAGCGGGAAGAACAGTTGTCCGCCATCTGGATGGTAGTTCGCGTGCCAGAGCAACATGCGTTCTGGTGCATGGGCGTGGTCTTCGCGGGCTGCTTCGGGCTCCGTTGCGAACGCGAGGATGTAGTGACCGTCCACAGCCTCGTTTCGACCGTAGAGGATGTCCCCACGCCATTCGCTCACGAAGACGCCTTCAGTCGTGCCTGCCTGATCACCGGTGCCTGGATCAATCGGCCTCGATCCCACCGTTGGCCACTGCACGATCTCGATTGGGCACTCGCCCGGGTCTGCTATAAGCTTGCCGAAGCCATCGAGCGTGATTGGGGTCGCGTCGACCACGGGCATCGATACGCGCCGTAGCCCGGGAGGAATGATGGGGTTGAGGTAGTCGATCTGTTCTGACATCGGCATAGTTTAGCTGAGTCAGGCGTAATCCGGCCACCGATGCTCGAACGTCGAGAGAGCGTGGAAGGAGCATTTGCGCCGTCAGCGCGAGCGCCGCGAGCAGTAACTGTACGCCACGATATTTCGCGTTCAAGGACGAGCCGACGCTACTCGCGTTTGCGCGCGGATGATTGCACCTTCTTGCTCGAAATGGTTGATAGGTGCTCTTCGAGGTCCTAAATCGGCTCGCATTCAGCGTCACGCCGCGAGCGTGCGTCGACAATCGCCAAGCGGTTAAAGGGAGTTGCATACGCGCCGGTTCAGATGGCCTATGATTGGGATTCCTTCTTTCTTCACCAACGTGCAAGCGAACCGGCGCAGCGCACAAACCCCTGGTCAAGCGACGTCCGTTTAGCAAAGCAATGCGTGCGGTGGGTTCTCGGGGTCCAAACTTGGAAACGGTAACGATCACTCTGATACTGCTCGCGTGTGTCATCGCCAGCAGTATCGTTAAACGTGCTGCCAGAATTCCGTTCCCCGTTGCCCTGGTGCAGATTGCGATAGGCGCGTTGATTGCCCGGATATTCGGGTTCCGGGTTTCGCTCGCTCCAGACGTCTTTTTGCTCTTGTTCGTTGCGCCATTGCTGTTTCTCGACGGCTGGCGCATTTCAAAGGAAGGGCTCTTCCGCGACAAGTGGACGATCGGCGCGTTCGCCCTCGGTCTGGTCCTGTTCACAGTCGTGGGAGCGGGTCTGTTCATTCATTGGCTCATTCCGATGATGCCGCTGCCCGTCGCTTTTGCGCTAGCGGCGACGCTTTCTCCAACCGATGCGGTCGCGGTGTCGGCGATCGCCGAACGGATCCCCATTCCGAAGCGGCTGATGCATGTTCTGGAAGGAGAGGCTCTGCTGAACGACGCTTCGGGTCTCGTCTGCCTCCGCTTTGCGATCGCGGCGGCTGTAACGGGCTCATTCTCACTCGTCGAAGCGGGTGGAACTTTCCTCTGGCTAGTGTTCGGCGGCGTTGCCGCCGGCGCGGTTGTGACGCTGCTGGCGAACGCGGTCAAGGACTGGACGGCAAGACTCTTTGGCGAGGAGACCGGCACACAGATTCTTATCAGCTTGCTGTTGCCGTTTGGCTCGTATGTCGTGGCCGACCGGCTCGGCGCATCGGGCATCCTGGCAGCCGTGACGGCGGGCATCGTGATGAGCTACGAAGAACTGGCGGGAAGGGCGTTGGCCGGTACGCGCATCCGCCGGGCCGCCGTTTGGGACGCGCTTCAATTTGCCGGCAATGGCGTGATTTTCGTGCTTCTCGGCCAGCAGCTTACCAGTGTGATCGACCAGGCCGGGCAAGCGATCCGCCAAACCGGGCGGCAGGAAGAAGGGTGGCTGGTCGTCTATGTCGCCGCTATCAGTTGCGCACTGCTGGTCATCAGGTCTCTGTGGACCTGGGCTGCCTTGCGCCTGATTGTGCTTCGCGCAGGACGGAGCGCCCCGACGATCAGCGCGTCAGGCTGGCGTTTGATCGCAGCGACGTCATTGGCCGGCGTACGCGGCGCGGTTTCGCTCTCCGGCGTGATGACGCTGCCGCTGTTCCTAGCCGACGGCTCGTCGTTCCCGGCAAGAGACCTTGCCATATTGCTTGCCGCCGGCGTGATTGTCGTGACCCTGGTCGCCGCAAACGTCGGGCTGCCCTATGTCCTGAGCGGTATCAGGATCCCGCCCGGCACGCTGGAGCAGCGGCAAGAGGATGAAGCTCGATGCGCTGCCGCCAGGGCGGCGATTATCGCTGTGGAGGAGGCCCTTCACGAAACCGCGAAGGCGACGGATGACGCCGACCTATTCTCGCAAGCCGGTGCGCGGCTCATCGCACACTATCGCGAGCAGATCGAGTTGCGCCGCCATACCGTGGCGGGAGCGGGGCGCGGCTTGCAGATCGACGAAATCGAACGCAAGTTGCGCCTCCTTGCTCTCAGTGCCGAACGAGAAGAACTGTTTCGTATCGCCCAGTCGGGCAAGGTAACGGACGAACTGGTTCGAGATCTGGTTCGGGAGGTCGATTTGCAGGAGTCGCGCTTCAGTGTCCGTGGCTCGCGTAACTAAGGTGCGGTTCTTGATACGATCGTCAGAGTTCTCGTCGAGACTTCCACGACGCACTGCGCTACGCGTGCATCATCCACCCACCTGCGGCCATTGCCGCCTGACGCAGCGCCGCTGACCAGACGGGATACGGATGACAGATTCGCGCAAAGTCTTCGCAGATCATGGACACCTCCATCGCAATGGCCACTTGCGAAATCAGATCGGCTGCCCCCGGGCCGATGAGATGCGCCTCACCGCTCTCTGATGAAGAATATTATCGTGATAGCATTTCAAGTCAGCGACTTCGCCGAGCCGGAATTCCGATCGATACGGCGGTGGTCAACGCTGATTCGGACGTTCCGGCAGCAAGCAGATCGGGCACTGTGACATGTCAACGTTTTACAAAACCGCCGATAAGCCTGTCACCATCGATGAGATCGTGAATGTCTTGTCGCATCGTCCCACTGCGACGACGCGTGAGCGCGAGTGGCGCGGTGTCACCGTGGACATGTACGCTCGGCTCCCCGATATATCCGAGAGGTATCCTGCCCTCGATCATCATCTGATTTGTTACTGCCCCTCGGGGAGTGCGCGTCTGGTTCAGGGCCGAGATGGGACTGTCCACGAGAGTCTCATCTGCCCAGGCATTTCAATGCTCATGCCGGCCGGGTACGACTCGCTTTGGGAGGGCAGTGCATCCGCGACGGCGAGGTTGCGCATCCCCACGGCTCTGATCGAATCCGCAGGCGAGCAAATTGGTCGCCGCAGCACGTCGCAGATCGAGATTCGGAACGTGTTCGAGACGCGAGATCCGGTCATCGAGCACATGGCGCAGATCCTGGTCGGCGAACTCGATCACAAGCCTCACCCCGCGCAGACGCTCATCGTTGATCACGTGTCGTTTGCGCTCGCAGCGCACTTGCTTAGAACTTACAACGTGTTTGAGCCCGTGATCGCACGGTCACTGCCAGCACTGAGCAAGGTCGAAGTGGCTCGCCTTACCGCATACATCGAAGACAATCTGGACAGACCGATAGGGCTCGTTGAACTTGCTGGCATAGTGAATGTGAGCCGTTTCCACTTTACCCGTCTGTTCAAGCGGAGCATGGGTATGACGGCGATCAGCTTTGTCGAGCAACGCCGGATTCGTCGCGCTCAATCTCTGATCCTTGAAACGGCAATTCCACTTTCAGAAATTGCACTGATGACGGGCTTTGCGGATCAGAGTCATTTTACGAGGCGCTTTCACCGTCACGTGGGTTCCACGCCTGCTGTGTTTGCGCGGGAGCACGGTCGGCGACGCACGATGAAGGGGTAGTCTTCAGATATCCCGTGGATAGAACCAGCCGCTGATCAAACGATCCAGCGACAGAGGTCCCGGACCGAGCGCCATGATCCCCACGGCAAGCGACGCCCAATAGAGATGGAAATTGGCCCAGCCGTCAGGGAACACCAATTGGATCACCCCCGTCATGACCAGCATAGCGAGCGCTGCAAATCGGGTCGCGAGTCCCAGCACGAGCAGGACAGGCAGCGATATTTCCGCTACGGCGACGACAAGGGCGACCGTGTCGGGCGCCGGAAAACCGTAGGCGCCGCCGAAGACGTGAACCTTGAATTGATTCTCGAACAGGTACAGTGTTGCCGGCGAAATTGACAGGAAGCCGTCCCATCGAGTGAGACCCGATCTAAAGAAAGGAAGCGCGAGAGCAATCCGCAGCATTGGCGGAGCGAGAACCCATCCGACCGCCTGGATTTGCTCCAGGGCCATGCGAATCAGCAGTTCGAAGCGGCCTTTCGTCCGGGCGCCAGACTGACTCATGAATACCTCGCAATCGGCCGGAACTCAGAGGCATGGCGCATGTTCGACCCGACGATCGCATTGATCGCGAATAGATCGCGAAGCACGCCGGCAAGGTCGAAATCGGAATCTTCGTCGAGAGCGAGCGTCGTCGCGTCAGCAACCGACGCTCCGGACGTCAGGCCCAGGATGAACGTCGCTGCGCCAGCGGGCACCCGGCGAACCTCGACCTCGGCAACGGGGCGTGCGACGAGCGCATGCTCGCCTCCGCTAAAGATATCGAGCGCTTCAGGCACGCCTCCATGAACGTTCATCTGCCATATCCGGACGACAGGAAAAGGCGACGATACAACGCGTATCGAAGGATGCAGCGTAAGGCTCACCTGCGGCATGCTCCGGGCATCGATCGTGGCAAAGAGCGCGGGGTCGGTCGGCGGCGCCTCTGCGGCGTGATACGCCACTACCCACGCACGCTCGAGCCGGGCGACATCACGCAGATACGGCACACCCTTCGCTGGCTCGAACGTTCCGATGAAGTTCGGGAACGTTTCACCATAGTCAAGCATGATGGGCGACCTCGGCAGTTCGAGCGCGACGTAGACGCGAGCCATCGCCACGAAGAATTCATCGCCAACGATGCGACACACAGCGGGAAAGGCGGCCTTCAGCGCCTCGACGAGCCCCGCGACGACATTGTTCCGATAGACGTTGAAGCGCTTTTCGCTTGGCTCCCGATCGGGGCCAAGCAGCCCGAGCGGAACAGGCATGTCGGGTTCCAAAATTGCCGCAGCGAAGTTCCTCTGGCGTTCGCGCAAGCAATCGAAGTTCATGCCCGCGCAGTCGGCTGTACTACCCGAGTGTCCGGCGGACGCTTGCGAAGATTGATGGCGTGCCATTCCGCTCTCACGACCGAAGCCGGCGTTGAACGACATTGGTCCATAGCTCGCGAAGACTGTCGACACCGCCGGCGGTTGAACTCCAGAGCGTCGTATCGCTAACGAGCAGGCTGCCGATGAACGTGTCCGGTCGGGACTGTAGAAGGGCGTCGAATGTCGCGCGCTCAAGTGTAAAGGGATGCGGCGGGGCATTGGGATCGACTCGCTGACGCGCCAGGACGTCAAGCTTGTCAACAGCCTCGCCTAAACGTTCGAGTTGCGGCAGATGCGCGTGTCGATTGAAAGTGCTGACTCTTTGAAGAATCCCTAATCGATCGAGCGCTGTGTCGGTTTCAATCGGCGCCGGGGATCCGTCCGCTTCGGTCGCTGGCCTCAGTCCAAAGCGGTTTTCCACCGGTATGCCGAGGCCCGCGAGGAGCGAACGCGCGAAGCCGCCGAACCGTTGCCGGGGCGGAATCGTCGTGTCGCCGTGATGCTGGAATTCTGCGATCTGGCGTTGCAACTGCTCGCTTTCCGGGAGGTCTGTTACATCGCCGATATCGTGATGCGGGCAGATGAAGGCGAGATGGTCGGGTTGTCCGAGGAACGTGCGGAGCGCTTCGATTTCCGCGCTTCCCGCTGTTTGAGCCGTTGTGAGCGAGTCGAAACTGATGACGATCAGCGTGTCGACGCCGGTGAGAATACGAGCATCGAGCGGTGTGAGCGTTCCGTCGTCGGTGACACGCTCGATCTCCCTTACGCTCTGCCCAGTGAGCGCCGCCGCCAGATCGACGAAGGCGGTGAAGTTGGGCTTCATGATGTGGTCGAGAAAGCCAGCGATACTCTGGTCGAACTGACGCACGTCCGAGAACTCCTGGAATCTCGGGAAACCCATCCTGCGACTTTCGAAGAGCGCCGGAAATCGATCTTCGATCACGTGGAGAGGCGCGCCGCTCTCGCCCGGCCGGCTCCACGCGTAATAGACAAGGACTTGCCGCTTGATCATGTCGTCTGTACCTCGCTTGCAAGTTGCGTGACTGCCTGCATGATGGTGTCGGCCCGCTCTGCTTCCGCTTTGAGCGTTGGCCAGTCGGGTATGTTCGAGTCCCATTCGATCAATGTGGGAAGCGGGCCGGTTCTATGGATCGCTTGTGCGAAGAGGTCCCATACGATGTCTGCGACGTGACGGTCGTGGGTATCGACAAGCAACGGGCGACTTTTTTCGTCTGCCTCCCGTGCGTGGCCGGCCAGATGGATCTCTCGCACCGCCGCGAGCGGATATCCATCGATATATGAAAATGGATCCCACTGCTGGTTGATCGACGAAACGTAGACGTTATTAATGTCCAGCAAAAGACCACATCCCGTTCGCCGCACGACCTCGGCAATGAAGTCGGTTTCCGCGTGGGTGCTTTCCTCGAAGGCCAGGTAGGTAGACGGGTTTTCCAGCAACATTTGCCGACCGAGGATTTCTTGCACCTTATCGACGTGATCCACGACGCGTGCCAGGCTCTCTGCAGTATAGGGAACCGGCAGCAGGTCGTTGAGAAATCCGCAGTCGTGGCTGGACCACGCCAGGTGCTCGGAAAATAGCCCTGGTGTATAGCGAGCGACGAGTTCCTTAAGGCGCTGGAGATGATGCCTGTCGAGAGGACGATCTGCGCCAATCGACAGGCCGACGCCATGAAGCGACAGAGGGTAGGACTCGCGTATGGCTGACAAAAAGCGGTGTGGTGGACCACCCGCGCCCATATAGTTTTCAGCATGAACCTCGAAGAAGCCGATGTCCGGCCGCGATTCGAGGATCGTGCGGTAATGTTCGGCTTTAAGCCCAACCCCGGCGCGCTGAGGCAGGCTTCGCTGGGCATCGAGGCTTAGTGACGTTGACATGGCCGACCGTTGCTGCGATTTGGAACTTCGGAGGCCGGGCTTGACGGTGCCCGGCCGCTGCTCGATCTCAGGTCTTGGGAGACAGGCTTCCGGTTCCGCTCGGCGTGGAGATGGTCGTGCAGCTTCCCTTCGGCACCAGCTTGAATGCGTTGCCTTGATAGTCGGCCGTGCTCGTCCCGGCGCAGGTTGTACCCGCACCCGCATAGCAGTCGTTCTGTCCTTTCAGCGCCGTGCCGAAGCAGGGTTCAACCTTGCCGGATTTGACGAGGGCTGTATGCTCCGCCTGAATCTTCTTCTGTGCCGCGGTGAACTCCTGTGCACTCGCAGGCGTGGCCGTCATAGCGGCAAGCGCCGTGGCGAAAGCGCTAACGACGAGAGTAGTAATTTTGGAATCGGCCATACGATTTCTCCAACGTTGGAATAGAGCAGCGCTCTAAAGACATAGCGACTAAGCTAACGCATGCGTACGGGTCGTACGGCGGTCACGTCCGGCCCCACTGTGGTAATGCCAGCGATGCTAAGTCGCTGCACCGTCAGCATACGAATTGAAGTGAGCGGAAGATTGCACGGTCTTGTGCCGTTTGGTATCGGATTGCGATCGACGCGCGCGGCACTGACCAATCCTTCTGAGTGGAACGCTTGAGGGGCTCAGATCGGAACGACACGCTTCGTAACGCTCGTCATATGGACCGTGGTTTCCGGAGCCAGCGATGCTGAAGGGGAAAAACAGGCGTATCAAGTCCTCGTCACGCCCGGCGCGTTCCGAGCCGTGCTGGGGTCCCGCCTCGGACTGCTTATACAGGTCGATGGTCAGGCCAGGATCGGCCACCATCCAACGCACCTGAACGACTAACGCACGCCTTCATTGAGCGTCATGAAAGATGACGCCGAGCGTGTGCCGATGCCCCGAGCGCAGCCGGCTTACGCCATGCCGAAGATTCACGCGATAGGCGCCGCGCGTGCCCTGCACCGGCCGATGATGCACGGCAAACACCACCGCATCTCCCTGTCCGAGCGGCACCACTTCCGCGCGCGACTGCATGCGCGGCCGCTGCTCGGTCATCACGAATTCGCCGCCGGAGAAATCGCGTCCGGGCTGCGAGAGCAGAATCGCCAACTGGATCGGAAAGACATGCTCGCCGTAGAGGTCCTGATGCAGGCAGTTGTAATCGCCCGCGCGGTACTGGAGGATCAGCGGCGTCGGGCGCGTTTGTCCCGCCCGATGACAACGCCGGATGAAATCCGCGTGGCGCGCCGGAAAGCGCGCGTCGATCTTCATGATTTCATTCCAACGGTTCGCCACCGGCGCGAGATGCGGATACACGGCGGTCCGAAGCCCTTCGACCACATCGGGCAACGGATAGTCGAAATACTTGTATTCGCCGCGCCCAAAGCCATGGCGCTCCATCACGACGCGGCTTCGATAGAGTTCATCGCGGGGATACTGTTCGATGAGTGCCGCGCATTCGTCGTGTCCGAGCATGCCTTCGATGACCGCGCAGCCGTATCGATCGAGGTCGTCTTCGACGCGCGCCCAGTCGATCGCCTCCACCCTTTCGCCGGCCGGCACTGCCTTCATTACGCCTTCCACCCCGTTCATTCGCAGCTCCTGTCTGGATCGTTGCGAGCAGTGTGCGCCCGCCGCCGATCGAGGAGCAATCCGGGTCTTGCTTTCCTATTCGGATTCAGGCGCCGGCCGGCGGCTCCGGATGCTCGCGCTCATGGGCGTTGCGCAGGCGGATGATCGTCTGGCGCGACGTATTGAGCGACTGCGCCACGGCGGTCACAGTCTTGCCCGCCGCGAGCGCGCACAGCGCCTGATTGCGCTGTGCGTCGGTGAGCGATGCGGGGCGCCCTTGCGGCAGTCCCATGCGCTTCGCTTCCGCGGCCGCCTGGAGCGCCCGCGCGCGCTTGGCCATGCGTTCGACCTCGACGGCGATCTCGAGCGCGCGCATCGGCAAATCGCTGCCGCCCTCGGTCAGGCTCGTGCGACCGTATTCGAGGCACACGACGTTCACTTCGCGCGCCGCGAGCATCTTGAGGGTATTCACCACATCGCCGATGCTGTTGCCGAGGTAGTGCAGGCGTGTGATCAGCATCGTGTCGGCAGGCACCATGTGGCGCAGCACGCGCTGCAACGCGGGACGCGACGCGGCCGCGACGGCGATGCCGCAGCGGTCCGCGACCACCGCGCCCATGTCGACCAGGAAACCGGCGGCGTCGATGTCGAACAGGTCGCGCTCGCGCATGCTGTCGTCGTCGCCGATGTTCATGTACACGATAAACGTCATCGAACGCGCTCCTTTACCCGCATCGCACGCGATCACGCGATCAATGCGCGGTCGCGACCTCGGTGATTTTGCGCTGCAAGGCGTCCTTGCGCGCCGCGATCTTCGTGCCGAGCGCCACCAGATCGAGCTTCGTCTTGCGCAACTCCGGAAAGAGTTCGTTCTCTTCTTCCTCGACGTGGTGACTCACGCTCTCCGACATCACCTTGAAAGTCGCATCGAAGCCTTCGTCACCGGCCTTCAGTTGCGTAAACTTCTCGATCAGCGTCTTGACCAGGAAGTGCTCGACATAGGCTTCGTCGACGTCGCCTTTGTCGTCGGTATCGAGCGCGTCGCGGGCGGCGGGATAGAGCAGTTCTTCCTCGACGATGGCATGAATGGTCAGCAGTTCGCATGCGCGCTGCACGAGCGTCGCCTTGCGTTCGAGGTCGTTGTCCGCGGCGCGCCCGAAGGCATCGAAGAGTTGCTCGACGGCGCGGTGATCCGCTTCCAGGATGGCGAGTGCATCGTGCTGCGGCGACGCTTGGGGCTTGGACATGGCGGTTCCTCGGTAGGGTGGGCGCCTCTATTCAGCAATACCGATGCCCGCGCGGATCAGGCGTCGCGCTGGCGCATCACGTCCACGCGCCACCACGGCGGCAGCAGACGCCGCACTTCGGGGCGCGCGAACCGGTCGTCGATCAGATACAGCACGCCGCGGTCGTGCGGCCCGCGAATCACGCGGCCGGCCGCCTGCACGACTTTTTGCAAGCCCGGGAAAAGATACGTGTAGTCGTAGCCCGCGCCGAACGCCTCGTGCATGCGCGCTTTCATCTGCTGGTTGACCGGATTGAGTTGCGGGAGCCCGAGTGTCGCGACGAACGCGCCGACGAGGCGCGTGCCCGGCAAGTCGATCGCTTCGCCGAACGAACCGCCCAATACCGCGAAGCCGATCCCGCATCCGTCTGGCGCGAAACGCGCGAGAAACGCCTGCTGGCCGGCCTCGCTCATCGCGCGCGACTGCGTCCAGACGGCAATCGACGGATGCTGCGCGGCGAACGCGGCGGCTACCTGGTCGAGGTATTCGAAGCTGCTGAAGAAGCTCAGGTAGTTGCCCGGCGCGCGCGCATATTGCGTGGCGATCAGATCGACGACCCGCGCCACCGACTGCTCGCGATCGCGATAGCGTGTCGACACGTCGGCGATCGCGCGCACTTGCAGTTGCTCCGCCGCGAACGGCGACGCGACATCGACGCGCACGCTCGACGCCGGCAGGCCGAGCGTGTCGCTGTAGAAATGCGCCGGCGTGAGCGTCGCGGAAAAGAGCGCGACGGAATGCGCGCGCGCGAAACGCGGCTTCAGATGCGGCGCGGGAATCACGTTGCGCAGGCAGAGCACGGCGTCTGGCGTGCGCGAACGGAAGCCGGCTTTAAGCGTGACGTCGAAGATCGAATGCGAGTCGAAGCGCTCGGCGATCCGCACGAAATGCATCGCGTCGAAATAAAAGCGCGTCGCTTCAGGCGCTAACGCGTCGGGATGCTCGGCGACGAAATCCGTCATCTGCGAGATCGCCTGCTCCAGCGCGGCGATGAAGCGCGACGGCAGCGACGCGTGGGCCGAATAATCGGCTGTTTGTGCGGTGCTCAGTTCCTTCCAGCTTCGCGCGACGCGCGCCAGCGTCTTTTTCAGCGGGGGTGGCGCGCTGCGGCGCATCGCGTCGAATGCGGACTGATCGAGCGTCGCCGAGTACATGCCGCGCGCCCGTTCGACCAGATTGTGCGCCTCGTCGACGAGCACGCTCACCCGCCATCGGTTCGCTTCGGCAAGCGCGAAGAGCATGGCGCTCGTGTCGAAGTAGTAGTTGTAGTCGCCGACGATCACGTCGCTCCAGCGCGACATCTCCTGGCTCAGGTAATACGGGCAGACCTCGTGTGCGAGCGCGACTGCGCGAAGCGCGGCCTTGTCGAGGCGCGCGGCATGGAGCGCGGCGGCCCGGGCGGCGGGCAAGCGATCGTAGAAGCCGCGCGCGAGCGGACACGAATCGCCGTGGCACGCGCGATCAGGATGCTCGCAGGCCTTGTCGCGCGCGACCAGTTCGAGCACGCGCAGCGGTGTCTGCGGCTTGGCGCCGACGAGCGTGGCGAGTGCATCGAGTGCGAGTTGCCGCCCGGCGCTCTTGGCGGTGAGGAACAGGATCTTGTCGAGTTGCTGGGCGGGCCACGCTTTCAACAGCGGAAAGAGCGTGCCGATGGTCTTGCCGATGCCCGTCGGCGCCTGCGCCATCAGGCAGCGTTGCGCCACCGCCGCGCGGTAGACCGCGGCCGCGAGTTCGCGCTGTCCGGGCCTGAACGACGCATGGGGAAAGGCGAGGGCGGCGAGCGCCGTGTCGCGCGTATGGCGGTGCAGCACTTCCTGCCCGGCCCAGGCGACGAACCGGTCGCACTGTTCGACGAAATGCGCGCGCAGTGCATCGGCGGAATGCGTTTCGACGAGTACGGTTTCCGTCTGGCTCGCGATGTCGAAATAGACGAGCGCGACGCGAAGCTCCGCGAGGCCAAGCTTCTGGCACAACAGCCAGCCGTAGACGCGCGCCTGCGCCCAGTGCAGATGCTGGTGATTGCCGGGCATCGCGTCGAGCCTGCCGCGATAGGTCTTGATTTCCTCGAGCTGGTTTGCGGCGGGATCGTAACCGTCGGCGCGCCCGCGTATCCGGAGCGGCCCGTAGACGTCTGCCAGCGTGATTTCCTTCAGATAGCCAACTGGCCGCCGGGCCGTCACGACGGCATGGCCGGCGATGCCTTCCTGAGCGCTCGGCGAGGGCGTGAACCGAAGATCGAGGTCGCCGCGCTTGGCCGTGAACTCGCACAGCGCGCGAACCGCGACGACGTAGCCGGGTTCAGATGGGTCTTCGGATTGAATGCCTACTGTATGCATGTACAGTAGTTTAGCACCGCATTTCGCGGCTATTCACCGCCTCGCAAACGCACCGCGATGTCGTGCCAGTCGCGCACCGCGTCCTGCAAGTCGCCGCACAGTTTTGCGTCGAGTTCGGCGAGGCGCGCCCACAGGTTTTGCAGACGGCTCTCGCGGACGTGAAATACCGCTGTGGCGGCCATCTTGTTCGCGCCGCGCAGGCGCTTCTCGGCGTCGAGGCATTCAAGGTGCAGCGTCGCCACTTTCGAATCCGCGAGATCACGCGGGCGCAATTCGACAATGCTCAGGCGAGTGGTCATTTTCCCCTCAGGATCGTTATTTATATTTTTTCGAAGCTCATCGCGCATGTCTTTTCCGCCAGGCAAATGATTCCCGAACGGAAGTGCGATTGCGGCAGTATGCAGCGTCGAGGTTTTTCCTGACAAGGACAAACGCGTTGAAATGAGACTTTCCACACGCAAACGTTTGGTCGCTGGCGCTTGGGGTCAGGGGCGTTCGCGATGCAAAAACGCTACGCCCCGACCGCCGATGCGCCTGAACCAAGCGAGTTGTTACGGATAACAAACAAACCATCATGTCGATGAAGATCGACCGCCATCACGACGTCGCGTGAACGTCGGAAGAAGCAGGCTGAGAGCTCAACCGATAACCCGTCACCAGACCCAGGTCATACGCACTCTCAAGTGCCCGCGTGAGGTCTTCAATCCCGATGACACGAAAATCGGCCGTCAGCTTTCCAGTTGGCTCCAGCGTTTCAACACCGAGTGTCTCGCTGGCGATCATTTCCAGCAACGCGAATCGTTCGTCTTTCATTGTCCTGCTCCAGTTAAATCAAACCCGCGCAGCCATTGGGCGCGTCATCAATTTCAACGTATCTGCTTAAATAATAGGCATGTAACGCGAGCGCGGACTGTGGTGGAAAGTCGCAGGTAGAGGCACTACTCGAAAGCCGGAATGCGGCCTGGCGCCAGGCCTGCGCTTGCTCGAACAAAGCTCTGGTTCATCTTCTATGCTGATTGAAGGGCCGCCAGGAACCGGCGACCGGCAATCACGAACGACGAGGGACAGGACGATGGACGTTCAGCATGTCGGCGGGGCGCGGTTGAGGCAGGTCCGCGATCTGCCATGTCCACCGGGATTGCCGCTGTTGGGCAATTTCCTGCATCTGAGGCCCGACAGGCTGCACACGACGCTCGAGGAATGGGCGCAAAAACTGGGGTCACCGTATCGATACCGGCTCGGCACCTTGCCTGTCACCGTGTGGACGCAAGCGGAGTTGTTCCAGACGGTGATGCGCGAGCGCCCGCATTTGTACCGGCGCTTTTCGCCGATCGAATCGGTGATGGCCGAACTCGGCGGCAATGGCGTGTTCTCAGCCGAAGGCGCGGCGTGGGAACCGCAGCGCCGGCTCGTGATGCAGGCGCTGTCGATTCCGAACATCAAGGCGTTCTATCCGGCACTCGCAGCGATCACAGAACGTTTTCGCCTTCGATTGCAGCGCGCGGCATCGCAGGGCCGGACCCTGCAGATGACGGAAGAACTCAAGCGCTACACAGTCGATGTGACGAGCGCGCTCGCGTTCGGCGAAGACCCCAACACGCTCGAGCAGGAATGCGGCGTCATCCAGGAACATCTCGCGCTGATCCTGCCCGCCGTGATGAGCCGCGTGAGCGCGCTGTTCCCTTATTGGCGCTACGTGCGGCTGCCTCGCGACCGCAAGCTCGACCTCGCGATGCTCGCCGTGCACCGCTATATCCACGACATGATCGGGCGGGCGCGCGAGCACATGCGGCAGGCGCCCGGCGACGAGCCGCGCAACCTGCTCGAAGCGATGCTCGTCGCGAGCGCTGCGCCCGATTCGTCCGTCACCGACGAGCAGATCGTCGCCAACGTCCTCACGCTGCTCGTGGCCGGCGAGGACACGACCGCCAACACCATCTGCTGGGCGCTGCTGTACGTCGCGGCAGACCCCGCGTTGCAGCAGCGGCTGTGCGATCACTCGCGCGAGGTGCTCGGCACGTCGCGGGTGTGTCCGGACTACGGTGCGCTGAAGCATCTGGACCTGTGCGAGGCCGTATGCAACGAAGCGAACCGCCTGCGGCCCGTCGCGGCGATCCAGACCTTCGAGCCGCTTGAGGACGTGTGTCTCGGCGATGTCGCCGTGCCGGCCGGCATGCGCATGTTCTTCCTCACCCGGCCAGCGATGCTCGCGCCCGCGAACTTCGCGCACCCCGAAACCTTCGATCCCGATCGATGGATGCATCATCACGATGCGTCGCGAGGCACGCACGAGCCGCGCGCATTTCTTGCGTTTGGCGGCGGACCGCGCGTCTGTCCGGGACGCCACCTTGCCAACGTCGAGATGCGGCTGATCCTTTCGATGCTTGCAGCGAACTTCGAGGTGTCGATCGCGGCCGACCCCGCGACGATCCGCGAAGTCTCCGCGTTCACGATGGTGCCGAGCGCGATGCCCGTGAACCTGAAGATGCGCGCATGATGGAATATTTCGGTTGGACGGATCGTTTAACTCACGGGTGCCGCGCATCGTCGCAGCCTCGTGCTTGTTTGTTCCAACTTTTGGAGTGATCGAATGAAACTCGTCCGAATTGTTTCGATATTGCTGGCCGCGCTCGCGGTCTCGCTCGCCGGATGCCAGACCGACGGCGGCGGCGCGGCCTCCGGCAGCACGACAAACAGCGGCAGCAGCGGCGGCTACTGACGCCGCACGCGTGGCGAGCCCCCGGCCCGTGAGTGCGCCGCCGCTGCCGCCGGGTGTCTCCGCGCGCGACTTCCAGTCCGCGCTCGCGGCCTTCGCCGTGAGCGTCGGTCCCGACGCCGTTCTCTCCTCCAGCGCTACGCAGGAGGCCTATCTCGATCCCTTCGCCCCCGGCGACGCCCACGCGTGGCAAGCCGCGGCCGTCGTGATGCCATCGAGTGTCGAGCAGGTCCGCGCCGTTCTCGGCGTAGCCAATCGATATCGCGTGCCGTTGTGGACCGTATCGACGGGACGCAACTTCGCCTACGGCGGCGCGTCGCCGCGTCTTGCGGGAAGCGTCGTGCTCGATTTGCAGCGCATGAACCGCATCCTCGATATCGACGAGAAGCTCGCCTATGCGCTCGTCGAACCCGGCGTGAGCTATTACGACCTGTACCGTGTGCTGAAGGCGCGCGGCGCGCGTCTCTGGCTGGATCCTCCGGCGGCAGGCTGGGGCAGCGTGATCGGCAACACGCTCGAGCGCGGCTACGGCACGACATCCTACGGAGATCACGCCTCGATGCAATGCGGCCTGGAAGTGGTGCTCGCGAACGGCGAAGTCGTGCGCACCGGCATGGGCGCGATGAGCGCCAGCCGCGACTGGCAGGTGTTCAAGCCCGGCTTCGGACCTTCCTACGATGCGATGTTCATGCAGTCGAACTTCGGCGTCGTCACGAAGCTCGGGGTCTGGCTCATGCCCGAGCCCGAGGGCTATCTGCTCGCGCGCTATGCGTTCAAACGCGACGACGATCTCGAACGCATCGTCGATACGCTGCGCCCGCTCAAGCTCGACGACACGATACAAAGCAGCGCCGTCATCGAAAGCGCGGTGCGCTGGGCGGCGGGCGTATCGACGCGCAAACAGTGGTACGACGGCCCGGGCGCGATGCCCGAAGCGGCCATCGACGCGATGGCCCGCAAGATCGGCATCGGCCGCTGGAACCTGCGCTTTTGCCTGTATGGGCCGCAAGCGCTCGTGAACGCGCGGCGCGACATCATCCACCAGCGCTTTTCCCCGATCGCCGATGCCGTGCTGTTCGAACTGCCGTATCGCGAAGCGGCCGTCGAGCCGAAGGGCGGCGGCGATCGCAGCCAGGTCGGCATTCCGGGCCTCGAAGCGTTCAACCTGCTCAACTGGCGCGGCGGCTCGGGGGCGCATGTGGACTTTTCGCCGGTGTGTCCGCCGAGCGGGCGCGATGCGGTGAAGCAGTACCGGATGGTGCGCGACCGGGCCGCGCAAGCCGGCTTCGATTACTACGGCGGCTTCACCGCGAGCCAGCGTCACATGCATCATGTGTTCGCGGCCATCTTCGATCGCGATGATCTCGCCCAGGCGCGCAACGCGGGCGCGCTGATCCGCGCGCTGATCGAGGACGCGGGCGCCGCGGGCTACGGTCAGTACCGCACGCACCTCGCGTACATGGACCTCGCGGCGGCGCAATACGATTTCAACGATCACGCGTTGATGCACCTCACGAACACCATCAAGCAGGCGCTTGATCCCAATGGCATCCTGTCGCCGGGCAAGCAGGGCATCTGGCCGGCACGCTTCGGGGAGCACGATCGATGAGACACGCACGGCGCGAGTTCCTGGCGGGCGCGTCGCTGGCGGCGGCGGGCGCGTGGGCGTTGCCGCCCGCATCGATGCCAGGCGACGTTGATTCCGACCATGATCGATCGAGATTGACGGTAGTCGTCGACGAAAGCCTCGCCGACAGCCGCGCCTTCGCGCTGCGCGCACGCATGCAGGGCGCACGCATCGTGCCCTCGCGAAACGAGATCGGCATGCTGTGGTTCGAGCGACTGCTGCCTGCTGCATCGCGCGGCGATGCGCTCGCTGGACTGACGTCGCACGCCGATGCGTTCCTGCTGACGCGCTTCGCATTGGCGAGCGGGATGCGTGTCACGCGGCGTCCGCTCGGCGCGCACGCGCTCGTCGCATGGCGGATCGAGCGCGACGCCTGAGTGCGAAGCCCTATTCGAACGTCTGCGCCATCTGCTGCGGCAATGGCACATGCAGCCACTTCTGGACGATCGCGTTCAACTCGCCATTTTTCTTCGCGTCGGTTAGCACGCCGTTGACGCGTGCGAGCAGCTTCGGCTCATCCTTGTTCAGCCCGACGCGGCACGACGACTCGTGGATCACGTACTTGAGCACCGGCTTGTTCGGCGCGTCGGCGGGCATGATCGACGCGAGCTTCGTTGCGACGAAGTCACCCGTGCCGATGAGCGGCACCTGGCCCGATACATACGCGGCGATCATGCCGTTGTTGTCGTCGTAGCGCTTGACGGTTGCCGTCGGCGGCACGCTCTTCGTGAGCAGCAGGTCCTGGAACGTGCCGCGCGCGACGCCGACGATCTTGCCTGCGAGATCAGCGGGCCCATCCACCTTGAGATTTGCCGGACCGAAGACGCTGTTGTTGTAGGGCGAGTAGGGCTGCGAGAAGTCGATCACCTTGTCGCGCTCGGCGTCCTTGCCGAGCGTCGAGATCACGAGATCGACCTTCTTCGTCTGCAGGTAAGGTATCCGGTTCGCGCTCGTCACGGGCACGAGTTCGAGCTTCGCGCCCATCTTCTTCGCGAGCAGCGCGGCCACGTCGATGTCGAGCCCTTCGACCTGCATGCTCGGACCCACCGAGCCGAACGGCGCGAAGTCCTGCGGCACGGCCACGCGCAGCACGCCGCGCTTCTCGATGTCGTCGAGCGTGTCGGCATGCGCCGATGCCGCGTGCATGAGCACGCTGAATGCGAGCGCGCTTGCGCGCCACCAGAGCTTCGAAATTTTCATGCGTCGCCTGAAACGTGAGTTGAGGTGTTCGTCCGCGGCTGTCCCCTCATGCTGGCGGGCCGCCGCACGGGTCGGGCCGGCTTCGAATATCTCACGAAAAGGCGCGCTGCAAATAGAGCGGCGGGCATGGAAATGGAGGCATCGCTAGAATCGGAGCAGGCGCTTTCCCTTTCGCTTTACTCCGGCTCGCCGCCGCCGCAACGAACAGGATTCACGATGACCCAAGCCGACGTTTCAACGATCACGAGCTGGCATGCCCACGTCTACTTCGATGCCGCGAGCCGCGACGTCGCCTGGCAACTGCGCGAAACAATCGAAACGCGCTTCGCGGGCGCGCTGACGATGGGCCGCTTTCACGAGAAGCCGGTCGGTCCTCATCCGCTCTGGTCGTATCAACTGGGATTCGAGCGCGAGCGGTTCGCCGAGATCGTCGAATGGCTGACGCTCAATCACGGCACGCTCGATGTATTCCTGCATCCCAACACAGGCGATGCGCTGCGCGACCATCGCGATGCGGCCGTGTGGATCGGGCGCTCGCACGAACTCGTGCTGAAGAATCTCGGGCCGTGACGCGGGATAGCAAGGGCACATAGCGGCTACAAAAGCGTCCAGCTTGACCTAAGCTTCATGCACGACCTGCTCGCGTCGAGCGCAAGGAGAAGCATGATGCCCAGCTATCACGCAACGATCACGGGCCCCGACCAGGCCGCCATGGCCGCTCTCGTGAACAAATACAAGGTGACGGTGGCGCGTCATACGGTCCAAAAGGTGGCGGGCGGTTTCCGTGTCGATGCACACGCGAGCGGCACGCAACTACGCTCGCTCGAAAAGGCGGGCTATACGGTCGAGCGTCTCGAAGACGCCGACAAGACCGGCAAGGCGCGCCAGAAGGAGGCGCGCAAGCTCACGGCGCAAGCGGTCGCACCCGAGGCGCTGAAGGTGGCGCAGAGCACCGGCTACCTCAACATCGATGAAGTCGAAGCGGCGCTCGCTGCCGCGGCGCTTGCGCCGAACAAGGCATTCACGAAGCTCATCAGCCTGCCCAACAAGACCTGGGAGCAGCGCACCTGCCACGCGCTGAAGCTCGCCAAGGGTTCGGGCGGCACGCGCGCCGGCATCTATCTGCTCGGCGGCGTGCATGCGCGCGAGTGGGGCAGCCCGGATATCCTGATCCACTTCGTGCAACTCGTTTGCGACGCGTATCGAACGAACACGGGCATCACGATCGCCACGAAGAAGTTCACCGCCGCGCAGATCCAGTCCATCGTCGAGACGAAGGACATTTACATCTTTCCGCAAGCGAATCCCGACGGGCGCCACTACAGCATGACGACCGAACCGATGTGGCGCAAGAACCGCCGCCCGGCACCGGCCGGCCATACGCAAACGCAATGCGTCGGCGTCGATATCAACCGGAACTACGATTTTCTCTGGGACTTCCCGACGTATTTCGATCCGGCATCGCCGATCACGAACTCGGTCGATCCCTGCGATCACGACGTGTACATCGGCCCGAGCGCGACGTCGGAGCCCGAGACCAAAAACGCTGTCTGGATGTTCGACAAGTTTCCGAACATCCGCTATTTCGTCGACTTGCACAGCTACTCGGAGGACATCCTCTACAACTGGGGCGACGACGAGAACCAGACCACCAGTCCGTCGATGAACTTCCAGAACGCGTCGTTCAATGGCAAGCGCGGCATCGCGAACGACAAGGCCTATCGCGAGTACCTCGCGTCGGCGGACAGGACGATCGCGGTCGGTCTCGCGAACAAGATGCGCGATGCGATCAAGGCGGTGCGCGGCCGCGTCTACAAGACCGAGCAGGCAATGAGCCTCTATCCAACGGCCGGCACCTCGGACGACTACGCGTTCAGCCGGCACATCGTGAATCCGAAGAAGGCGAAGGTGTATTCGTACACCGTGGAGTGGGGAAGCCCGTCGAATCCCACGCCGTTTCATCCGGCTTACCCGGAGATGAAGCAGATCATCGACGAGGTCACTTCGGGGCTGCTGGCGTTTTGCATCGCGGCGTCGTGAGCGAGCTTATATAAAAAAAGCGAGCACGCATGCTCGCTTTTTTCCTGCGCGGCAGAACCTGCCGAAGCCCGCTTACTTCTTGGGGGCGCTCGCGGCCTTGCCGGCTGCCACCAGTTGCGTCGCGGTCTTCGAAGCCTCGCTCGCATTGGTTTCCGCCGCCTCGACCACTTGCTTGGCGGCTTTCTTCGCCGCTTCGTAGGCCGAGGTCGCCGATTCGGCGGCCGCGCCGATCGCCGACTTCCACGCGGTCACGACCGCTTCGCTGCCAGCCGGCGCGTTCTTCGCGAGGGTGTCGACGTACGCTTGCGTGTCGTCCTGGGCCTTCTTCAACTGTGCCTCGGCGGCAGCGGCGAACACGCCGCGCGTGCCGTTCAGCACGGCGTACACGTCGCGCCAATACGCTTGCACGCGCTCGGCGCTCACCTGCGTCCGGCTCGTCTGCAGCGCCAAAAGTTCTTGCGGATCGCGGACTGCAAGCGCCTTGCCTACCAGTTCCTGATTTTCCGCAAGCGTCGACTTGACGGTCTGGACATTCAACTCGACCAGCTTTTCAAAGCCTTCAAACGATTTGGCGGCGAGGCTGTACAGGGTGTCGAAGCCCGCTTTCTGCGATGCGAAAATTTGTTCCGGGGCAAGACTGCTCATCTGCGAACTCTCCAGGGTGGGGAAAAATGATGGCCCGCTTTGTTGCGGCGCAACGAAAGAATCAATTCTAGGGATTAATCGCGTCGTGTCAATTGCGTTTTCCCTGCTTGACCGAAACGGGTTTCTATTGATATGTACTTTGCGCTTGAATCAGGGAGGCTATTAAATAACGGTCGTTCGTCTTATTAGGCCTGCCGCGCGTCCATCCGGCGAAATTCCATGAGTTCGGCTGCGCGCCTTCATTCATGCGGCCCGGCTGGCAATTCATGCGTGTAAACACTGAGCGATTTAAAGCCCGGAAATTATTTTTGCACTTGACAGGGGTAGAAAGGAAATTGAAAATTCACGCGCTGCAACATCAATCCCTGATCATCAGGGAAAACCCGTAGCAAAAATCCCGTAATCAATATGCTTCAAGCGCATGTCACGATGTAGTCATCGTGTGCAGTTAGCATTTAATTGACGCTGCGAAAGGCGGCGATCAATGGCATAAATATAAATCGAGAGACTTCAGGCAAATGGGGCGACATTCCCAAACCATCGGACACCTCGAGCGCAGTCACGACGACAACGCTCTCCGGCGCGCGATTGCAGCGCGTCTCGACAGGACACTTCAAAAGGCCGGCGTCAGCTCGGCAAAAGCAGCCAACTGGCTCGACGTAAGCGAGCACGACGTGCAATTCTGGCGGCGCGGCATCACCGTTCCGCCGCTGCACGCTTTTACGCGCATCGCCAGGACGCTCGACGTCGACATTCACTGGCTCTGCACCGGCCAGTCACCGGCACCGCAGGCGACCTGAGCGCGCCTGAACCTGCAGCCGCAACCTCGGCGCGTCGCTAGGACAGCGACGCGAGCACGTTCGACAACCGTCTGACGTGCGCTTTGAACGCATCGCTGGTTTCGCGGTCGCTCGTCGCGATGTGCGACGCCTCGGCGATCGCGGCCTGCTCGTGGAAGTCGCCGGCGATCCGGTCCCGCACTTCGGGCGCCATCGAGCGCAGGATGGAAACCAACAAGGCTTCTTCGGCGTGAAGCATGCCCAGTATCGACCGCGTGTCCATATGAGGCTCCTTGAACGTTAGTCTCAATCCTTCGCAATGACCGGCTCGGCTTGCATCGAGCGTCCATGCAGCAGCACCGTGCCGATGCCGCTCACCGCGATGACGGCCATGCCGATCGCCATCCACTTGTCGGGCACCTGGCCGAAGACAGCCCAACTGAAAAACGCCGCGAACGCGAGCTGCGCGTAGCCGAAAGGCGTGAGCACGGAAAGCGGCGTGCGTCGCAGGGCCTGCAGCATCAGCGATTGCCCGAGCGTCGCCATCGTCGCCATCAGCACGACGAGCACCCAGCTTCCAAAGCTCACCCGCCCGAGCGCCGGGAGCGTCTCGGCCTGGTCCATCCACACGAGCAAGCACAGCACGATGGTCGCCACGAGCGCGGTCAGGAAGTTGGTCGTGACGGCATCTTCGGTCCGCGACAGATGGCTCGACACGACCTGGAAGCACGCAAACGTGGTGGCGGCCGCGATCGGAAAGATCACCGTCCAGCTAAACGCGCTGCCGCCCGGCCGCACGACGAGCAACATGCCGATGAAGCCGAGCACCACCATCGCCCACTTGCTGCGGGGCACGTCGTCCTTGAGAAGGGTCGCGGCGAGCATCGTGGAGATCAGCGGCGCGAGCATCGCGAGCGAGGTCGTCACGGGCAGGGGCAAGTGGCGCAATCCGGCGAACGTGCAGGCGGAGTTGGTGAGCAGAAGCAATGCGCGCAGGACCTGCAGCTTGGCGCTTCCCGTGCGAAAGACGCCGAAATCGCGTAGCCGGACCATCCACGTGCCGAGCACGATCATCTGAAACAGGTAGCGCACCCATAGCAGCACGAGAAGCGGCACGGTCGCGCCGATCACCTTCACGGTCGAGTCGCTTGCCGCGAACGCCGCGGTCGTCAGGATCATGATGCCGATGCCGGCTACTGGCCCCTCGGTGTCGATCCTGAATCGCGCTCGACCTTCTTCTATCGCTGCCATGTCGTGTCCGTCAATCTGCTGTCTCCTCGTCAAGCGCCCCGGGCCTGCCAATGGTGTTGAATCGGCTGTGTGCTGCAACGAACGTAGTCAGCGCTGCAAACGTGCCTCCGCCCACCGACGCAAAGATGAACCGCGGCTATTGTCGAAGTAAGTGTACCAATTCGTTAAAAGCATCGGCGCGAATTCGAGCCGTATATCGAATGACGACTTTCGGGCGATGTTGCTTATTTGCAAAAAGACTACTCGTTCGGCCATTTGCGGCCTAGACTTAAAGTAGTTTCTCAAGATGTTGGATGTTGCGGCGGGAGGTTGCGATGAGGAATAGGACGCGTCAGATCGTGCGGATGCTTGCGGACATGCGGCACTCGGCCCACTGCAGGACGTTGCGATACGCGGCGACTCAACAGGCGATGCGTCTGGCGGCGAGCGAGGCCGAAGAGGAGCAGGACGATCAGCCGCCGGAAGCCTCCGATACACCGAGCGAGCCGCGTGCGTTCCAGGCCGTCAAGCGAGGCACCGGGTTTCATTGAGCGCGTCCCACGCTCGATCCCGAGCGGCAATGCGCCGCGGCGGGCGAGCGCGAGACGCGTCAGGGTGTTATCGCGTCATCGTGGCGTGCGCACGTTGTTCCGGTAGGGAGAAAAGCGCCAGTGGCCCGCGCCATCCTTGACTGCGATCGCGCCGTGTTCATGCAGCACTTCGCCCACCGGGCCCGGCTTGATGTCGTCGCTCAGCTTGATGACGAGCAGCGTGCGCTCGCGGCATTCCGCCGTTTGCGCATCGTCGCTGGCGAGCGGTTCGGGCCGCTTCATGCTCCCCGGCGAGAACCGGTTGCGCGCGCCCACCACGCCCTGATGTTCGCCATGCGCCGCATATTCGGCCTCGTCCTCGCGATGCCCTTCCATCGCGTGCGAGCCTTCATCGTCGAATGGCATGGCGTCGGTCTGACCGGCGCGGTAGAGATGCGCGTCGTCGCGTTTGAGGCCCGCCAGTTGCAATGCGCGCAACGCCTCGTGTCCATCCCGGTACGATGCAAAAACGCCCACTATGACCTGGTTCATCGTCGTCCTCCCACGTCGATTCGCGCCTGGACTGTCTGGCCCGGTGCGGTTTTTAAGAAGCTTTTGATGTTGCCGCCTTTCCTCATATAAACTCAGCAACGCGCATTCCCGAGGCCACCGATCGATGACCGGGCCTCGCGCGGCGGATGTTGCAAGTCATTTGACCGCCTTGCCGACAGCTTTGCGTCAGCAGCGCCGGATGCTTTTACAAGGGAGAGCGCGCGATCCGGTAGGGACTGCAAAGTCACCTGACGATCGTGCGAAATGCGAGCGGTTGGAGAGGCGATGCGCGGGGCCGCCCCGGGTTGCGACTCCACGGCCGATCACCTAAGCTGCATTCAGTGCCAAAAGAAGACGTCTTCAACCAATGGTCGCATCGTCTCGAGGTTGGAATGACAGCGAAAGTCTGCGCTTATGCGTTCTTGCTGCTAACGGCCTCTGCTTCAGCAGCGCCTTGTTATTCCGATGGCGATGTCGTCACGCTGGAGGGCACCGCCACACGACAGGCCTCGCGCCAGGCCACGAGCCAGGCGGCAAGTCAGGCCGCAAGCCAGAGTCAGACGGAGGCGCCGCCCGCCAGGCCGGCGTGGGTCCTGTCGCTCGCGAGTCCGATCTGCGTCGACGCGCCTGCCGCCGCGCAAGGCCAGCGTCAACAGAGCACGGTCACGCTCGTCCAGATCATCGATGCGGTCCCCCCCGAGAACGCGCGCATCCAGTTGACGGGCAAGCTCGTCACCGGCAACGTGAGCGAATACTATGCGGTGCCGACCGCCATCTTCGTGCTCAGGCAGCGCGTGCTATCGGGCCAGTGAAATCGCGCTCGCCACGGGCTGCGTCCGAGCGGGAAGAATCGAGTTGAGAGCGGCGCCATTGCGCGACGACGAAGTGCAAGGGCTGGTGTTCTAGTCCGCGTTCCTCGGCGAATCGCACGATGGCGTCGAGTTGTTCGCCGGTGCAGCGAAACCCTTCGCGTGTGGACGACGGGCAATCTGTTTGCGTGAGCATGGCAATCCTTTTTAGGACCTTCTCCCGGACCGCGCCGACGCTATCGGACGATGGCTTGCGGCGGCGGCTGCTTGCAATGGATTAAGCCGCAGCGCGGCCAATGCCACTGGCTGCTAGCGCACACAATCAATCATACGGATAGCGCCGGCGGCTTCGGGGCGCGCCTTCCTCCATGAAACTGGAATAAAAGCCGGGTTTGATTCGTTTACGGATCGATCGGCACTCGCGCGCGTCATCCCTTGCCGATCGTCATGCGGGACGTAAAGCGGCTCGACTGCCTGGCCGGCGATCGGTGGCGGACGACGCGCGAACCCTTCGAGGAGAAACGTGTGAGCAGGGAAGCAATCCAGCGGCAAGAGCTGGCTCACATCGAGAGGATGATTGTCGAACTAGAGCGTACCCAGGGCGCGCTCCGCGGAGTCGGGGCGCATAACCCGGTCATGCGCCCCGAGTACTGGCGGCAGCGCATCCAGGTGCTGATGCGTTCGCCCGACGTTACCGAGCCCATGATCCAGCATGCGCTCGCGCTGCTCGAACGATTGGACCACGTGTCGAACGGACACGAGCAGTCCGATCAACCAGTCAGGTAGAACGACGCCTACGCCGTCTGCTCGACCGGCGTGATGACCAGTTCGAGTTTCTGCGCACCGCGCAACGCGGTGACGTTCACGGCACGCTCGATGCGCGATGCATCGAGCGTGCGCTGCAAGGCATCGACGCTGTCCACCACGATGCCATCGACAGCGACGATCGTATCGTCGGTGCGCAATCCGCCGAGCGCGGCCGGGCTGCCCTTGACCAGTTCCATCACATGCACGCCGCTCGCCGAATCCAGGCTGAAATACCGTTGCATGCGCCGCGAGATCGGCACCGTGGTGCCCGCCACGCCGATGTACGCGCGCCGCACCCGTCCGTGCGTGAAGATCTGCATGATGACCCACTTGGCCGTGTCGATCGCGATCGCGAAACAGATTGCCTGCGCGCCCTGGATGACGGCAGTGTTCACGCCGATCACCTGGCCCGCCGAGTTGATGAGCGGACCGCCCGAGTTGCCGGGATTGAGCGCGGCGTCGGTCTGGATCACATCGGGGATCATGCGGCCGGAGGTCGAACGCAGCGAACGCCCGAGCGCGGAGACGACGCCCGTCGTAACCGTCTGCGCGAGGCCGAGCGGATTGCCGACGGCGATCGCGATCTGTCCCACCGAAAGCCGCGAGGAGTCGCCGAGTTCGACATGCGGCAGCGGCTCCGGCGAGCCGATGCGCAGCACGGCGAGGTCACTGTCGGGGTCCTCGCCGACGAGGTCGGCATCGAACTTCGCGCCGTCGGCCAGCGTCACGCGGATATGCGTCGCGCCATGCACGACGTGGCTGTTGGTCAGCAGATAGCCGTCGGGCGTGAAGATGAACCCGGAGCCGGTGCCGCCGCGCGCGCCGCGCCGGCTTTCGTCGCCGGGCAGGCGTCGTTCGACGGAGATGAAGGCGACGGCCTGCCGCACGCGCGCGAGCGCGCCGATGACCGTGCGGGAGTAAGCGTCGAGGAGTGCGAGGTCGTCGAGCGCATGCGGCGCGGCAGCGTCCGGCGCGCCCCGCGACAGATCGTCGATGAAACGGGGACGGCTTCCCATGGTCGGGGCTCCGGGTGAATGGAACCCGACTTGCGGGCCGGACGCGGCGATTTCAAGATGTCGGAGGCGGCCGGCCGCGTGAGTCAGCGCGCCGCCCGTTCCAGCAGGCGCATCGGCCCGAGTTGCGCGACGGTGCGCATCTGCGCCTCGTCGCGCACGAAGAGCGACCCTGCGTAACCGAGCGCGTTGACCGCGACACCCTCGACGCTTTCCGCCGACCGCGGCACGAGCAGCAGCCAGTCGCGGGTGACGAGCAGGTTGTACGGCGCCGGCTGACGCCCCGCGTCGACGGGATGCAGGCCGGTGGCGTCGAGCAGGGCGCGGTATCGCTCCGATGCGCGTTGCGCGGCCGTCTCACGCGATCCCTCGATGCGCGCGAACGCATGGAGAAACGGCAGGCCCGGCACCGTGCCGATGCCGTCGTCGCGAAACCGCGCCGCGGCGAGAAGCGGTTCGATCGGCAATGAAGGACCAGGGCGCCCCAGCGGCAACGGCACGATCTGCAGATGCTTGTGCGGCTGGCTCGCACCGGCTTCAGGTCCGCCGTTATAGAAGCCGAGGCCGTCGAACTGGTCGAGGCAGACGAAGAGGGCGGCGAAGTCCGACAGCGTGATAAGCGCTTCCTGCGGCTCGAAATGCCGCGTGACGATCAGCAGATGCTGATCGATCACGTTGAACTTGTTGAGCAGGAGGATGTGGCTGTCGCCGATATCCGCGACCACGAGATCGGCATCGCAGGGCAGAAACGGATTCACGGGCGGCGCGGCCTCGCGCTTCTTGCGATCGGCTTCCTTGCGCACGACGCTCGACACCTGCCGCACGAGAAACGTTACGTTCGCGTCTTCGACCGTCGTCTGGGTCGTTTCGATTGGCCGCAGCGCGCCGCAAGCAAGCGCGTGCTGCGTCTGTCGGAGGATGGCGGGCCATAGCGAGCCGGGTTCGGGAAGGGGCGCTGTCATGCGTGATCTGCTCGTCGGTGGGCATCGAGGTTAGCACCGACGCATGATCGGTGCGCTTCAGCATTCTGCACGCAAATGCCAAAAAGACGCTCGCCTCGGCGCCCAAACGCCCATCCCTCGCGCCGCTTTCAACACCATTCGCGACGGATTTCCGCCACTTCGTCGCATGCTCCTCGAAAACCATCCGGTCGCCGCACAGAATGCCGCCATCGAGTCCGCTCGTCCTCTCAGGGAGAGCCAGCATGGCTGTCATCGTCGCCGTACATATCGCCGCCGCAAGCCTTTCTGTCATACTTGGAAGCACCGTGCTCATCGCCGAAAAAGGGACGACGCGCCACAAGTGGCTTGGCCGTCTCTGGGCCGCGGCGATGTTCGCCACGGCGCTCAGTTCGTTCGACATCCGGGAACTGAACCGGGGACATTTGTCGTGGGTGCACGGGCTTTCGCTGCTCACGTTGGTCAGTGTCGGACGAGCGATATGGGCGATCCGGCAAGGCAACGTCCGCGGTCACCGGCTTGCCATGCGCGGATCGTTCATCGGTCTCGTCGTGGCCGGTGCCACCGCCGTGGCGACGCCGCACCGCATGCTGAATATCCTCGTGACAGGGTGGATCGCATGACTCCTGGCAGCAACGTCAAATTCCACGACGCGTCCGCCGGATTGCCCATCCCGACGAAGCAACTGCTGGCCGAATATGCCCGCGAGACGGTGCTCGTCGTCATCGGCAATGCACTGATCGCGGCGGGGCTCACCTCGGTCGGCATCGGGAAAAGCCTCGGGGAAAACATCGTCTTCAGCGAGGCGATCGGACTGTCGATCATGCTGCTGCTCAACGTCGGCCGCTTTCGCCTTCAGCGCACGAATGCACTCACTGCGCCAAGGCTGGCGGTCGTGATGGTCAGCGCGATCATTGCCGGCGCTGCGCTCGGACGTCTGATCGCGAGCCTGCTGCTCGGCCTCGACATCGACAAGATGTTCGCGGCCAGAGAAATCGCCATGACCGGCTGGATCGCACTTGTCGCGACGCTGCTGCTCACGTGGTATGGCTGGTCGCGAGCCCGGATCGCCGGTCTAAGCGAGCAGGTGGCCCGCACAGCGTGGCTTCGGGAGTCCGCCGAAAAAACCGCGCTGCGTGCCCGCTTGCAGGCCTTGCAGGCGCAGATCGAACCGCATTTCCTGTTCAATACGCTCGCGACCCTGGACAGCCTCATCGTGTCCAATCCGCCTCGCGCACGTGAGCTGCTTCGGAGCCTCAACCGGTTTTTGCGGGCGACGCTGGAAGCGTCGAGAGCCGAAAGCGAGACACTCGCGGATCAGTTCGCGGTGCTGGATGCGATGCTTGCCGTACACGCGATGCGCCTCGGCCCGAGACTCACGTATTCGCTCGATCTGCCTGCCGATTGCGCGAACCTCGCCGTGCCGCCGATGCTGTTGCAACCGCTTGTCGAAAACGCGCTGAAGCATGGGATTCAGGCGGCGGTGGAAGGCGGCCGGGTCGAACTGAGGGCGAAGCGCGGCGAACGGCACGTCGAACTGATTATCACGGATACGGGCCCCGGTTTCGGCGCGACGCCGGCTACGCAGGGCACGGGCATCGGACTGGCGAACGTGAGGGACCGTCTCGCAGCACTCTATGGCGGGCGCGCTTCGCTGACGCTCCTCGAGAACGCGCCGCACGGAACGGTCGCGAGTGTTCTGCTTCCGGTGGACGTTGCCGATCGACCTGAAGGAGCGCGCAAGCCGTGAAGACCCGCCCGTCCGGCACAGCGGCACAGAATGACGGCGGCAAGCCGACCGCGCTGATCGCCGAGGACGAGCCGCCGATTGCGGCGGCGCTTCAGCGCGAGTTGGCGAAGGCCTGGCCCGCATTGCAGATTGTCGCGACCGTCGTCAACGGTCTCGATGCCATCGAGCGCATTAAAGCATTGCAACCGGACGTCGCGTTCCTCGACATCTCGATGCCGGGCGCGACCGGTCTCGATGTTGCACGCGCGTGCGCGAAGCTCGCGACGCCGCCGCAGATCGTATTCGTGACCGCCTACGACCAGTATGCGCTGGACGCCTTCGACGCCGCCGCCATCGACTATCTTCTGAAGCCCGTCGATCCGGCGCGGCTCGCGCGTACCGTCGACAGATTGCGCGAATTGCTCGCGCGCGCACACGTGCCGCCGGATGCGGCCGCCGATACGCACGTGCACGCGGATCTGCAACGTCTCCTCGGTCAACTGGAGCAGATCACGCGCAACGTGCAAACGGAGAACCGCTCGCAGGACACATCGCGGAGTGCGCCGTTACGCTACCTGCGCGCATCCAGCGGCAATGACATCAGGATCGTGCCGGTGGACGAGGTGTTGTACTTCGAGGCCGCCGACAAGTATGTTGTCGTCACAACCCGCACCGGCGAAGTGCTGATTCGCACGAGCCTCAAGGAACTGTGCGCGCAACTGGACCCGGCGCGCTTCTGGCAAGTGCACCGAGGCACGGTGGTGAATGTCGACCAGGTGGAAAGCGCATCCGTTAGCGCGTTGGGCAAAATGTCGCTCAAGTTGCGCGGCCATAGTGGCGTGGTGGCGGTGAGCAAACAGTACGCGCATTTGTTTCGTCAGATGTGAGGCGGCAACGTAGATGTGGAGGCGTCGAATTCAGCATGGGAACGCTGCCGGCTGGAGGAACGGCAATGCAAAGTCCGAATCGGGATGGGCTGCGACAAACGCCGCCATGCCTTGCGCCAATTCCTCTGGCGGCAGCCACGGATACCTCAGCGAGGCCTGCAATCCGCGCAGCTTCACGGAGCCCGGATCGCTGATCGCGTCCATGCGCTCGATCGCGATGTGCAATTGGACGACCCGGTCCATGCCGCCCGACGCGCGGCCCACGCGCCATCGATAGGTGCCTTTCCCGAGCCGCAGCGCGTCGTTGTCCTTTTGCCGCATTGTCACGAGCCACGGCATCGCGCAGACTCCGTTGCCATCCAGCTTCGGCGCGGCACATACATAGTAGGTCAGGCAACGATCAAAGCGATCGCCGAAGTCCGCGACCAGCGTCCTGGCGATCGCCGGTGCGCCGGTCACGCTGCGAGGAAAGTCGATATCGTCGGTCGCGATCGAAAAGGTCAGCTCGGCATCGGGCGCGAAGCATTCGGCGATCAGCTCGGGCCGGTTTTGGTCCTTTGCGCGCAGATAGCATTCAAGAAGCGACTGGACGGACGAAAGCGATGGAGGTGAGATCATGCTAAAAGCCTTAAGAGGAAGCGGTCATGGAGGGCGTGCGAGCCAGGTTAAGCTTTGCCGTATAATTAGCTTTCAAAGGTAAACGCATATCACCCCGGAGTGTAATCTCATGGCGAAGCAGCCCGAAGAATCGATCCTGACAATCACGAACCCTGCTTGCCTGGTCGATGGAACCGACACGGAGTTCCGCCATCTGATCAGCGGCTTGCTGCCGTTCGCGGCGCGACTGCTGTCCGTCCGCGACGGCTTCGGGTCGCTCATCGGCCTGACCGGCATCCAGTATTCGCTGCTCGTCTCGATCGCCCATCTCTCGCACGACGAAGCGGTCACGGTCAATCGGCTCGCCGATCATCTGCATCTGAGCGGCGCGTTCGTCACGATCGAAACCGGCAAGCTCAAGAAACTCGGCCTGATCGACAAGCGTTCCGATCCCGAAGACAAGCGCAAGATGCGGCTGACAGTGACCTCGGCCGCGTCGAAGCTGCTCCGGGAACTGGCGACAACGCAGCAGCGCATCAACAACGTGCTGTTCGAAGGCGTGACGAAGACCGAATTCAAGGCGCTTTGCTCGGTGGTTGACCGGCTGGTCGCCAACGGCGATCGCGCGACACTCGACCTGTCGCATTTGATCGCGCGCCAGGAAAAGCAATAGCCGGCATGGACCGGACCGCACGATCAGTGCGCGGCCCATTCGATGGTGCCGAGGTCGATGCCTTCGAGATGCATGTCCCACAGCGGGCTTAGCGCGCGCAACTTCGCCACGGTATCCTGAACCTGCCGGATCACCTCGTCGACTTCCGCTTCGGTAGTGAAGCGGCCGAGCGTGAAGCGAATCGAGCTGTGCGCCAGTTCGTCGCTGCGGCCGAGCGCGCGCAGCACGTACGACGGCTCCAGCGACGCCGACGTGCACGCCGAACCCGACGACACCGCGACGCCCTTGATGCCCATGATCAGGGATTCGCCTTCCACAAAATTGAAGCTGACGTTCAGGTTGTGCGGAATGCGGCGCGTCAGGTCGCCATTGACGTAAACCTCGTCGAGCTTCGTCAATCCCGCCAGCAGCCGGTCGCGTAACTCGCCGACCCGGCGGCTTTCCGCGTCCATCTCTTCCTTCGCAAGACGAAAGGCTTCGCCCATCCCGACGATCTGGTGCGTGGGCAGCGTCCCCGAGCGCATGCCGCGCTCATGCCCGCCACCATGCATTTGCGCTTCGATCCGAACGCGCGGCTTGCGGCGCACATACAAGGCGCCGATGCCCTTCGGCCCATAGACCTTGTGCGCCGTCACCGTGAGCAGATCGACGCCGAGCGCGTCGACATCGACGACGATCTTTCCCGCCGCCTGCACCGCGTCGCAATGAAACACGATGTCTTTCTCGCGGCATAGCGCGCCGATATCGGCGATCGGCTGTATTACGCCCGTCTCGTTGTTGACCATCATGACCGACACGAGGATCGTGTCGGCGCGCAATGCCGCTCGCACTGCATCGACGTCGAGCAACCCATCCTGCCCGACGTCCAGATACGTCACGTCGAACCCTTGCCGCTCCAGTTCGCGGCACGTGTCCAGCACTGCCTTGTGCTCGGTTTTCACCGTCACGATGTGGCGGCCCCGGCTCTTGTAGAAATTCGCCGCGCCCTTGATCGCGAGGTTGTTGCCTTCCGTCGCGCCGGAGGTCCAGACGATTTCGCGCGGGTCCGCGTGCAGCAGGTCGGCGACATGTCGGCGCGCCGCCTCCACGGCTGCTTCCGCATCCCAGCCGTAGCTGTGGCTGCGTGACGCGGCGTTGCCGAAGTTCTCGTACAGGAACGGCACCATCTTCTCGACCACTCGCGGATCGACCGGCGTCGTCGCGCTGTAGTCCATGTAGATGGGCCGTGAGGATGATTGGGATTGCATGGATCGTGCTCCAGAGGACGTGCCGTTCGCAGCGCGCGAAGGCCCGGGATAGACGGTGGGCGAAGTCTAGCGCGGACGGTGGTCGCGACCGGGCAACATCCATCTGCCCAGTAGGGTTGTCTTTCTTCCAAAGCTTTTTGACGATGGTAAACGATAGCTTGAATAGCTTTTCGAAGTTGCGTTTAATAATAGCTATGTAACAAAGCTAATAAACAACGCTTTGTTTGGTCTGTCAAACGAGCCGCCGGGGTGGCGGCTCGAAGCAAGGAGGACGAGATGGCACATAGCATTGTACGGCCGGGCGGCGAAGAGGACGTTCAGGACATGCAGCGTCAGTTCCGGGCGGCATTGTCGATGTTTGCGACGGGCGTGGCCGTGATCACGGCGCCACGACAGGAAGGGCCGCCGATCGGCATGACGGTCGCGTCATTCAATTCGGTCTCGCTCGATCCGCCCTTGATCCTGTTTTCAGTCGACAGGCGCAGCCTGAGCCTGGCCGACCTGCGCGTGGCCGGCAGCTACGCGGTCAACGTGCTCGAAGAGACCCAGCACGACATGTCGAATCGTTTCGCCAGGGCGAACGGCGACAAATGGGGATGGCGCGACGGCGCAGCGGACCCGTGCAGCGACCCGGTCCTGTTGCCCGACGCGCTCGCGACATTCGAATGCGAACCCTATGCGCAATACGACGGCGGCGATCACGTGATCTTCGTCGGCCGAGTCACCCGCCATCGAGCGCGTGCGCAGGGGCGCCCGCTCATCTTCTTCGGCGGCCGCTACCACACGCTCAACGGTGTTCACGCGCCGTCGGCCTGAATCCGCAGACGAACCTACTTCTGGAGAACATCATGATCAAGAATGGCACTCAACACATTGCGTCGCTGCGCGACGGACGTCAGGTCTATCTGAACGGGAAGGCAGTCGGCGATGTGACCTCGCATCCCGCGTTCCGCAACTCCATTCGCAGCTACGCGAGCCTGTATGACTTCCAGGCACGTCCGGAAAACGTCGAGAAGATGACCTTCGTGTCGCCCGACTCGGGAAACCGCGTGAGCCGGATCTGGGAATTGCCCACTTCCTATGACCAGCTGGTCGAGCGCCGCGCCGCGCTCGAAGCGTGGACGGAACTGCATTTCGGCTTCATGGGCCGCTCGCCGGATCACGTCGCATCGTGCATCTCGGGCATGTTCATGGGCATCGACCTGTTCGAGCAGTACGACCCGGCCCGTGCCGGCGCACTGCGCGATTACTACAAATATGCACGTGACAACGATCTCTTCCTGACCTACGTAATCGTCAATCCGCAAGCCAATCAGGCGAAGTCGGCACACGAGCAGGAGGACAAGTACCTCGCGGTCGGCATCGTCGACCAGGACGCGGAAGGCATCACGGTGCGCGGCGCGAAGATGCTGGCGACGAGCGGCATCATGGCGAACGAGGTGTTCTGCAGTTGCATCCAGCCGCTGCGCCCAGGCGACGAGATGTACGCGCTGTCGTTTGCGGTGCCGATGAATGCGAAGGGCATGAAGGTGATGTCCCGCAAATCGTACGAGGAGCATGCGCCCTCGGTATTCGACAACCCGCTGTCGAGCCGCTACGACGAGAACGATGCGGTGCTGTACTTCGATGACGTCAAGGTGCCGTGGGAACGGATCTTCGTTGCCGGCGACGTGGCGATGTGCGCGAAGCAGTTTCATGCGACTCCGGCGCACGTCTACCAGAACTATCAATGCCAGGTGCGCCTGATGACGAAGCTGCGCTTTCTCGTCGGCCTGGGTCTCAGGATCTCGGAAGTCAACGGCACCAACACCTTCCCGCAGGTGCGCGAGACGCTGGGCCAGCTTGCGTCCGAGGCGTCGATGGTCGAGGCGTACGTGTACGGCATGGAAGCAAAGGGAAGCATGGTCAACGGCTACTACGTGCCGGACCGCAACATGCTCTATAGCTCGCAGGTCCTCACGCAGCAGTTGTATTCGAAGATCCTCAATACGCTGCGCGAACTCGCGGGCGGCGGAATGATCATGCTGCCGTCGAGCGTGCACGATTTCGAAAACCCCGAGTTGCTGCGCATCATCGAGAAGACCCAGAAGTCGCCCGTCTGCAGCGCCGAGGAGCGCGTCAAGTTCTTCAAGCTCGCATGGGATGCGGTCGGCTCCGAATTCGCGTCGCGCCACAACCAGTACGAGTTGTTTTATGCCGGCGCGTCGTTCGTCACGAAGGGTCACGCGTACCGCAGCTACGACTGGCAGCGCGCCACGGGCCTCGTCGACAACCTGCTGTCGACCTATTCGCTCGGCGCGGAGCTGGCGCAGTCGCCGCGCGCCGCCTGACATTCATTCAACGCGTTTTCGCGATTCCCACAGCAACCATTTTGCATCGGGCCAGAGTAAGCGCTAGAGCGCCAACTCTGGCCGACAGGAGAAACATATGGCAATCAACAAACTTCACGACGAGTTTCATGGACTGGACATGGAGGAGGGCTGGCAGTTGCCGGAAGGCTACGACCCGGCCTCCGGCGCGCAGGAACTGATCCTGTCCGGTGCACTCGATACGGTCAACAAGCAAGGCAGCCGCACGCGCCTCTTGCGACTGCCGGCAGGCCTCTTCACGAAGAAGCCCTTCGTGCACGACTACTGGGAGGAAGTGTTTCTGGTCCAGGGCGACCTGACCGTCGGCAACGACGAGCACGGGCAGGGCGGCAGACCCTTCGAGGGCTACACCTATGCGGTGCGTCCGCCTGGCGCGTGGCACGGCCCGTTCAAGTCGAACGAGGGCTGCGTGCTGCTGGAAGTCCATTACTACGATCCGGCCTGAGCATGCCGCGCATCGCCAATCTCGCCGCGGAACCTGCGTATTCGTCGATCAACCGGCTGCTGCTGCGCAATCCGGCGATCGCCAACATGCTCGACCTGTGCGCGGTATCGATCCCGTGTCACGCACCGGAGGATGCAACCGTGGCGCTGATGTTGATGGGACGACACATGTTCGATCGCCGGTTGCTTGCGATCGGCATCGGTGTCGAGGCAGTGGTGCGTCGAAACAACTAACGTCGCGTTCGCCGCGTCCGCTTGATTCCGTTTTATTCCGATATTCGTGACGAAGGGGAGTTCCATGTTCAAGCATCTGGCGTGTTCCGCCATATCCGTCGCCGCCGCCATGGTGTGTGCCGCCGTTCCGGACGCTGCCAGCGCGTCCAACCTCAGCGACGGCACAGTGACGATCGGCGTGCTCACCGACATGTCGTCGATCTTCTCCGACATTGGCGGGAAAGGCTCGGTCGTCGCCGCGCAAATGGCCGTCGATGATTTCGGCGGCAAAGTGCTCGGCGCGCCGGTCAAGGTGATCAGCGCCGATCACCAGAACAAGACCGACGTGGCCGCAACCGTCGCGCGCGACTGGTTCGACAACCAGCATGTCGATATGGTCGAGGACATGCTGCCTTCTTCCGTCGCGCTGGCGGTGTCGAATGTCGCGAAGGAAAAGCACCGGATCGCGATCGCGAGCGGCGCGGGCACGACCAAGCTCAGCAACGAGGCGTGCTCGCCCTACACGATCCAGTACTCGTACGACACCTATGCGTTGACGACGAGCCTCGTCAAGGCGATGGCTCGCGCTGGCGACAACTCGTGGTACTTCCTGACCGTCGACTATGCGCTCGGCGCGTCGCTGGAGAAGGATTCGGTGGCGGCGCTCAACGCGGCTGGCGGCAAGGTGGCCGGTGAGTCCAAACACCCGATGAACGCGTCGGACCTGTCCTCGTATCTTTTGCAGGCACAGGCGTCGCACGCAAAGGTGATCGGCCTTGCCAACGCGGGCGCCGACACGGTGAACGCGATCAAGACCGCGCGCGAATTCGGCATCACGGCGCCGGGCAAGCAAAAGATCGCCGGCCTGCAGATGTTCATCAGCGACGTCCACAGCCTCGGCCTGCAGTCCGCCCAGGGAATGATGCTGACGACGCCGTTCTACTGGGATCGCGATGACGAGAGCCGCGCGTGGTCCCAACGCTTCTACGCGAAGACCGGCCGCATGCCGACCTTCGTACAGGCGGGCGTGTACTCGTCGACGCTTCATTACCTCAAGGCCGTTCAGGCGAGCGGCACCGATGCCTCCGACGCCGTGCTCGCGCAGATGCGCAAGACGCCCGTCAACGATTTCTTCGCGAAGAACGGGACGATCCGCAGCGACGGCCTGATGGTTCACGACATGTATATCGCCGAGGTGAAGAGCCCGCAGCAATCGAAGAAGCCGTGGGATTACTACACGATCAAGCAGACCATTCCCGCGCAGGAGGCGTTCGCGCCGCTCAGCGCAAGCCATTGCGCGCTGGTCGCCGCGAAGTGACGGAATAGCTGAATAACCGAATAACCGCGGACGAGAGCGGCGCTGTCGCGAACCCGTCCGCCAACAGGAGCATCCGATGAAAGCAATCACGTTCGATATCGCGGGCCGCAACGGCTGGTGCGAACGCACGATCGCGATCCACACGCTCGTCATCGCGGGCTGGACCGGCCGCGATACGGTCGCGATGGAGAAGCACATCCGCGAACTGGAGGAGCTCGGCGTGAAGCGGCCGGCCTATACGCCGGTCTTCTACCGCGTCGCGGCGGACCGGCTCAGCGTCGCACCGACGATGCAGGTGACGGGCGAGGAGAGCAGCGGCGAGGTGGAATTCGTACTGGTGAAGGACGGCGGCGAAACGTATGTCGGCATCGCGTCCGATCACACGGATCGCCAGGTCGAGACCTACGGCATCACCGTGTCGAAACAGATGTGCGACAAGCCGTGCTCGAACACGCTGTGGCGCCTGAGCGACGTGGCCGGTCACTGGGACGAACTGCTGTTGCGCTCGTACGCGACCATCGATGGCGAGCGCGTGCTCTACCAGGAAGGCAAGGTGACGGCGATGCGCGCACCGCAGGACCTGCTCGACCAGTTCGCGCAACGCGGCGGCCGGTTCGTCGACGGGACCGCGATGCTGTGCGGCACGCTCGCGGCGATCGGCGGGATTCGCCCGGCGGAGCGCTTCGAGTTCGTGCTCGAAGACCCGGTGCTGGGCCGGACGCTGCGCCATGCATATTCAATCGAGACGCTGCCGGTGGCGGGCTGACTCGGCAAGGAGAGTAGCGATGGCGGATGCAGACCTGATTCTGGAGACGAGACGTCTCACCAAGCAGTTCAACGGCTTCACCGCGGTCAATGGCGTCGACTTGCGCGTTCGGCGCGGCACGATCCACGCGCTGATCGGGCCGAACGGCGCCGGGAAGACCACATGCTTCAACCTGTTGACCAAGTTCCTGACGCCGAGTTCGGGGCAGATTTTCTTCGACGGTCACGAAATCACGCGTGCGGCGCCCGCATCGATCGCCCGCCGCGGGGTGGTTCGATCGTTCCAGATTTCCGCCGTCTTCCCGCATTTGAGCCTGGTCGAGAACGTGTCGATCGGATTGCAGCGGGCGCTCGGCGTGTCGTTCCGCTTCTGGACGAGCAGCGCCGCGCTGGGTCGCCTTCGGGAGCGCGCGCTCGCGCTGCTCGACGAGGTGGGCCTCGCCGCCCATGCCGACCTCAAGACCGCCGAGTTGTCCTACGGCCACAAGCGCGCGCTGGAAATCGCCACGACGCTGGCAATGGACCCGGTGCTGATGCTGCTCGATGAGCCGACGCAAGGGATGGGACACGAGGACGTCGATCGGGTCACGGCGCTCATCAAGAAGGTGTCGGCCGGCCGGACGATCCTGATGGTCGAGCACAACATGAAGATCATCTCGAGCATCTCGGACACGATCACCGTTCTGCAGCGCGGTGAGATCCTGGCTGAAGGCGCCTACGAGACGGTCTCCGCCGATCCGCGGGTCAAGGAAGCCTACATGGGGACTGAAGATGGATCGCTTGAACATTGAACGGCTGGACGGCGCGGCCGTGGCAAAGGAAAGCGCGGCAGGCGCTGACGCGTTGAGCGTCACCGGGCTGCACGCGTGGTACGGGGAATCGCACATCCTGCACGGCGTCGATCTGCGCGCGGCGCGCGGCGAGGTGGTGACACTGCTTGGCCGCAACGGGTCAGGGCGCAGCACGACCCTCAAGGCGATCATGGGGCTGACCGGCACGCGGCGCGGCTCGATCCGCGTCGACGGCCGCGAGACCATCGGCATGCCGCCGCAAGGCATCGCCCGGTTGGGCACCGGCTACTGCCCGGAGGAGCGCGGCATCTTCGCGGGATTGTCCTGCGAAGAGAACCTGCTGCTGCCGCCGCTCGTGCGGGGAGCGACGATCACGCCCATGCCGCTCAGCGAGATCTACGAGATGTTTCCGAACCTTGCCGAGCGCCGCGCAAGCCAGGGCACGCGTCTGTCCGGCGGCGAGCAGCAGATGCTGGCGATCGCGCGGATTCTCCGCACCGGCGCGAACCTGCTGCTGCTCGACGAAATCTCGGAGGGCCTCGCGCCGGTGATCGTGCAAATGCTCGCGCGCGTCATTGCGAAGCTCAAATCGCGCGGCTACACGATCCTCCTGGTCGAGCAGAACTTCCGGTTCGCGGCGCCGCTCGCCGATCGCTTTTACGTCATGGAGCACGGCGCGATCGTGGAAAGCTTCGATGCCGCGCGTCTCGGCGAAAAGATGCACACGCTCCAGTCCCTGCTCAACGTCTGAATGTCTGAACGGAACCATCGTCATGGAACTCCTGGGAATACCGCTCGCGGCAATGTCGAGCCAACTCGTCCTCGGCCTGATGAACGGCTGCTTCTACGCCGTGCTGAGCCTCGGCCTCTCGGTCATCTTCGGCTTGCTCAATGTCATCAACTTCACGCATGGCGCGTTCTTCATGCTCGGCGCGCTCTTCGCATGGATGGGCACGACCTATCTCGGTCTCGGCTACTGGCCGATGCTGATCTGCGCGCCCGTCGCGGCGGGCGTGCTCGGGATGCTCGTCGAGCGCACGATGCTGCGCCGGATCTACGCGCTCGATCCGCTGTACGGGCTGCTGCTCACGCTCGGCGTGACACTGATCATCGAAGGCATATCGCGCTCTGCGTATGGCGCGTCGGGCATGTCGTATGCCGCGCCTGAAGGGCTGATGCGTCCCGTGGACCTCGGCTTCATGATGCTGCCCGGCTATCGCGCGTGGGTGGTGGCAGCGTCGCTCGCTGTGTGCGCCGGCGCGTGGTGGGCGATCGAATGCACGAAGCTCGGCGCACTGCTGCGCGCGGCCACCGAGAACCCGCGGCTCGTGGCGGCATTCGGCGTCAACGTGCCGGGCATGGTCACGCTGACCTACGGGCTCGGCGTGGCCATCGCGGCCCTGGCCGGCGTGCTGGCGGCGCCCGTCGTGCAGGTCTCGCCGCTGATGGGGCAGAGCGTCATCATCACCGTGTTCGCGATCGTCGTGATCGGCGGAATGGGTTCGATCGCCGGTTCCGTGCTCACGAGTCTGGGCCTCGGCGTAATCGAAAGCCTGACGAAGATGTTCTATCCGGAAGCGTCGGCGACGGTCGTGTTCGTCGTGATGGCGCTCGTCCTGCTCGTGCGTCCCGCCGGGCTGTTTGGTCAAGTCAAGTGAGGTGGATGATGGGTAATCGCACTGCAGGCGTTGTCGTGTTGGCCGCTCTGGCCGTGGCTCCCTGGCTCGGAGCGTATCCGGTGTTCCTGATGAAGCTGATGTGCTTCGCGCTGTTCGCTTGCTCGCTGAATCTGCTGCTCGGCTACGTCGGCCTGTTGTCGTTCGGCCATGCTGCGTTCTTCGGCGGCGCCGCGTATGTCGCGGGCAGCGCGCTGCGCGACCACGGTGTCTCGCCCGAACTTGCGCTGCTGCTCGGCACGGGCGTGGGCGCGGCGCTCGGGTTCGTGTTCGGACTGGTCGCGATTCGCCGCAAGGGCATCTACTTTGCGATGGTGACGCTCGCGCTCGCGCAAATGATCTACTTCTTCTGCGTGCAGGCGCCATTCACGGGCGGCGAGGACGGCCTGCAGGGCGTGGGTCGCGGGCGGCTGTTCGGTGCGATTTCGCTCGACGACGACCTGACGCTCTACTTCGTCGTGCTCGCGATCTCGGCTGCGGCATTCGTCTTCATCGGGCGCGTCGTCGATTCGCCGTTCGGCAAGATCCTGACCGCGCTGAAGGAAAACGAGGCGCGCACGATTTCCCTCGGCTACGACGTCGATCGTTTCAAGCTGCTCGCGTTCGTGATTTCGGCGGCGCTCGCGGGCCTCGCGGGCGCGATGAAGACGCTCGTGCTCGGCTTCGCGACGCTGTCCGACGTGCACTGGACGATGTCGGGCGCCGTGATCCTGATGACGCTGCTTGGCGGACTCGGCACGCGGCTCGGGCCGGTCGTGGGCGCGGTGATTGTCGTCGGGCTGGAGACCAAGCTCGCCGCGTTCGGCACATGGCTCGCGGAGCTGACGCATATCGCGTGGTTTCAGGGCCTCGGCGAATCGGCCAGCATCGTCACCGGCGTGATGTTCGTCGTCTGCGTGCTGTTGTTCCGGCGCGGCATAGTCGGCGAAGGCGCCCGGTGGCTGGCGCGTCGCGAGGATGCACGGGGGGGGGGGCGTTCGGGCGGCTCGTGCAGCGGGGGTGAAGTCGGGCGTCGCTTCCTGCGCTAGCAATCATCGTTCCACGGTCCGGCAGATGGCCAAGGTCGAGGAACCGCACCCGATCACACCGACGTGACAGTTATCCACCGTTTCTGTTGAAAGACTTGTGGATAACCCGCGCGGGATGAGACCAAGCGGCTGAATGAAAAGATAATTTTGCGCGTGACTCGCCTGGCGACGGCGGGATGGCCGGATGCGCCTCCCGCCAGACCTCAGCCCGAAGCCGCGATCCGCTGCTCGATCCTGCCCAGCCTCACGACCGTCACGCCGGGTCGCAATTGCCTGAGCGACGGCATGACGAGCATGCAGTCGTCATAGGGCGTGACGACCGGTTCGCCATCGGACCAGCCGATCACGCTGCCCGCCTTGTCGAAGACTTCGAGGCCCGTATATGCCCCGGCGAACCTGAAATCCATGCTGCGGGCAACGACCGGCTCAGTCACGCGCACCACGAGCATTTCATCGGGCACCGGAGCGAACCAGTCTTGCGGCAAATCGCTCGAATCGACCACGCCCGACAACGCCAGAAACCGCGCGGTGACATTCCGAGCGACGCCGACAGCGCTCGCTTCCCAGTGCTGCCCGCATTCGATGAGCAGCGCGTTCTTCGGGCTCGCCGGATCGCCGAAACCCTCGTAATCGCGCATGCGGCGGCCTTCCGGATGGCCTTCGTCGCAGATGACCGTCGCGGGCGTGCCGAGCCTCGCCGACAGTTCGATGCCCTTCGCAAGCGGTCCCGCGACGATCAGCGGCGCGCTCTTCTCGTGCATCGAATGGAGGTCGAGCAGCAGGTCGACCGTATCGATCACGGGGCGCATCGCGCGCGCGCGTTCGAGTTCGCTCGAGACACGCGACGTGTCGTCGAGGGTCTTCGCGGTCCACACGCGGTTGAAGTCCTGATCGACGAAGCGCGCGGCATCGGGCTTCGATGCATCGAAGCTTCGATAAGCCGCGACGTTCGCGAACGCCAGCGTGAGGCGTCCGCGTCGCGGGCGCAGCTTCGCGCGCAAAAGCGCATCGACGACGATGGCTCCGCACACTTCATTGCCATGCGTGAGCGCGTTGATCATCACGTGCGGGCCGGCCACGCCGGAGTCGAACGTATGCACGTAGGCAATGCCCGAATCGCTGTGCTCGTGAGCGGAGATGTCGGGAAACGTGAGTTCGATCGGATAGGCTTGCGTGCTCATTCGAGTCCCCCTTGGCAGAGATACTTGATCGACAGGTAATCGTCGAGGCCGTACTTCGATCCTTCGCGTCCGTAGCCCGATTCCTTCACGCCGCCGAACGGCGCCGCCTCGCTGGAGATCGCCCCCTCGTTGATGCCGACGATGCCCGCTTCGAGCGCACGCGCCACGCGGTCGATGCGGCGCACGTCGTTGCTATAGAAGTACGAGGCAAGGCCGAACGGTGTGTCGTTGGCGGCGTGGATCGCTTCGGCTTCGTCGTCGAAGCGAAAGAGCGGCACCACCGGCCCGAAGGTTTCCTCGCAACTCAATTGCATCGCGCTCGTCGCATCGGCGAGCACGGTCGGCGCGTAGTAGTTCGGCCCGACCGATGTCAGGCGCTTGCCGCCCGTCAGCACGCGCGCGCCTTTGTGCACGGCATCGTCGACGTGGCGCGCGATCTTGTCGATCGCGCGGGCGTTGATCATCGGGCCGATCTGCGCGTCGGGGTCGGTCGCGGGCGCGACCTTCAGCGCGGCGACACGCCTGGCAAGCAGGTCGCCGAACTTCTCGTACACGCCCGACTGCACGTACACGCGATTCGGGCACACGCAGGTCTGCCCGCCGTTGCGAAACTTCGAGACGAGCAGGCCCGCGACGGCGGCGTCGAGATCGGCGTCGTCGAACACGATGAAGGGCGCGTTACCGCCGAGTTCCAGCGAGAGCTTCTTGAGCGTGTCCGCCGATTCGCGCGCGAGATACTTGCCGACCGGCGTCGAGCCGGTGAACGTGATCTTGCGCACGCGCCCATCATGCAGCCAGTCCGCGACGGCGGGAATCGCGTTCTCGCGCGACGCCGAAATCAGGTTGAGCACGCCGGGCGGCACGCCCGCTTCATGCGCGAGCAGCACGAGCGCGAGCGCGGTGAGCGGCGTGTCCTCGGCCGGCTTGCCGACCACCGTGCAGCCCGCCGCGAGCGCGGGCGCGATCTTGCGCGCGATCATCGCGAGCGGGAAATTCCACGGCGTGATCGCCGCGACGATGCCGACGGGCTCCTTGATCGCGCTCATGCGCTTGCCGCGCTGCTGCTGCGGAATGATGTCGCCGTAGATGCGCGTCGCTTCGTCGGCGAACCACGCGACATACGACGCGCCGTACAGCACCTCGCCGCGTCCTTCGGCGAACGGCTTGCCCTGTTCGAGCGAGACGAGCCGACCGAGCGCGTCGGCGTTTTCGAGCATCAGTGCGTGCCAGCGATGCAGCACGGCGGCCCGCTCGCTCGGCAGCGCGTCGCGCCATGCGGGGAACGCGCGCGCGGCGGCGTCGGTCGCGGCGCGCGCGTCGGCCGCGCCGCTATCGGCGACATCGGCGATCACTTCGCCCGTCGCCGGGTTCGTCACGCCGAAGCGCTTGCCGCTGACGGCAGCGACCCACTTGCCGTCGATGAAATTGTCCGGGCGGATCAGGTCGCTCAATTCAAACTTGCGTGTCATGGTGCGAACTCCTTGATTCAGGCGAGCCGTTCTGCAACGGCCTTGCCGACTTCCGTCGTATTGGCCTTGCCGCCGAGATCGCCCGTATGCGGGCCTTCCTTCAACACCGCTTCGATCGCGGCGAGGATCGCGTCGTGCGCGTCGTGCTCCACGCCTTCGCCGTTGCCGAGGAAGTCGAGCATCATGCCCGCCGACCAGATCATCGCGATCGGATTGGCGATGTTCTTGCCCGCGATGTCGGGCGCGGAGCCGTGCACCGGCTCGAACAGCGACGGGAACGTGCGCTCGGGATTCAGGTTGCCCGAAGGCGCGATGCCGATCGTGCCCGTACACGCAGGGCCGAGGTCCGAGAGGATGTCGCCGAAGAGGTTGGTCGCCACCACCACGTCGAAGCGGTCCGGGTGCAGCACGAAGCGCGCGCAGAGGATGTCGATGTGCTGCTTGTCCCAGGTCACGTCGGGATAGAGCGCAGCCACTTCGGCGGCGCGCGCGTCCCACCACGGCATGCTGATCGAGATGCCGTTGCTCTTCGTCGCGACCGTGACCTTCTTCTCGCGACGCTCGGCGAGACCGAACGCGAACTTGAGCACGCGCTCCGAGCCCTTCCTCGTGAAGATCGATTGCTGCATCACGAGTTCGCGCTCGGTGCCTTCGAACATCGTGCCGCCGACCGCTGAATACTCGCCCTCGGTGTTCTCGCGCACGATCATCATGTCGATGTCGCCGGCCTTGCGGCCCGCGAGCGGGGAGGGCACGCCGTCGAACAGACGCGCGGGGCGCAGGTTGATGTACTGGTCGAATTCGCGGCGGAACTTGAGCAGCGACCCCCACAGCGAGATGTGATCGGGCGCGATGGCCGGCCAGCCGACCGCGCCGAACAGGATCGCGTCGGCGCCCTGGAGTTGCGCCTTCCAGTCGTCGGGCATCATCTGGCCGTGCTTCGCGTAGTAGTCGCAACTTGCCCATTCGATATGCTGGTATTCCAGCGCGATGCCGAAGCGCCTGCTCACGGCGTCGAGCGCGCGCAGGCCTTCGGGCATGACTTCACGGCCGATGCCGTCTCCGGGAATGACAGCGATTCGATATGCCTTCGTCATGCGAGTCTCCTGTTCGGGTTTTCAATGACGACCAGTGTATTCCTGGTGGATCGCCATAAAATTTGGCTTTTGGTTAAGCCACTGTGCACGAATCGTGAAGAAAGCGCCGAACCCAAGCCCTTGGGCGAGCGTGACTTCGCGCGCTGCCCGCTTAAAGCGGGCGCCTCACGGATGGTGCTGTGAAAAGAGTGTTTCGAGCGGATAGTGCGACTTCACGAACGGCGACTTGATGATCACATAGCTGAAGTACTTCTCGATGCCGATATCGCGTTCGAGCAGCCCTTCGATGATGCTCTGGTAGTGGCTCACACTGCGCGTCACGAACTTGAGCAGGTAATCGTAGCCGCCGCTCGCGAGATGGCACTCCACGATCTCGTCGATATCCCTGATCGCGTTGACGAACTTGATGAAGTCTTCGCGGCGATGATCGGCGAGCGTCACTTCGGTGAAGACGATCTGCACGTCGCCGAGTTTTTCGAGCGCGATCTGCGCACCGTAGCCGACGATATAGCCCGCTTTCTCCAGACGCTTGACGCGGATCAGGCAAGGGCTCGGCGACAGACCGACCGCATCAGCAAGCTCGACGTTGGTGATGCGGCCTTTCTTCTGCAACTGCGAAAGGATCCGCAGATCGATACGGTCAAGCTTGCAGTCGTTGCTCATTATGGTGGTGTCGCCCGGGCATCTCGAAATTGTCCGTCGATCTTATCACGCGCTATTTCTCATGCCGCCGCGCGCGGCGCCTCTTTGCCGGAGGCCTTGAGCGCGGCGCTCACGTCCGGTTGCGCGAGCACATCGTCGAGGGTCTTTTCGAGGCGCTCGAACATCATGTCGAACTCGCTTTCCGTATAGCAGAGCGCGGGCGCGAAGCCGAGGATGTTGTCGTTGAACGCGCGGAACACCAGGCGGTTTTCATACGCCGCCGCGGCGATCCGTTCCGACAGCTTGAGCGCCGGATCGAACCCCTGTTTGCTCGTCTTGTCCGACACGAGTTCGAGCGCGCCCAGCAGCCCGCGATGCCGCGAATCGCCGACCAGCGGATGCGCGAGCAGCGCATCGAGCCCTTGCGCGAAGCGCGGCGCACGCGCGACGCCGTTCGCGAGCAGTCCGCCCTCGTGGTAAAGCCGCAAGACTTCGAGGCCGATCGCCGCGCTCACCGGATGCGCGGAATACGTGTGTCCGTGGCCGATGGCCGCCGCCGCGTCGCCGCCATCGGCGATGCCCTGGTAGAGCGCGTCGGACATCAGCACCGCGCCCATCGGCGCGTAACCGGCCGTCAGACCCTTGGCGACCGTCATCAGGTCCGGTTCCACGCCTTCGCCGGCGCACGCGAACAGCGGGCCGGTGCGCCCGAAACCGGTGATGACTTCATCGGCGACGAACAGGATGTCGAGCTTGCGGCACGCCTCGCGCATCGCTTTCAGCCAGCCCACGGGCGGCACGATCACGCCGCCCGAGCCCTGGATCGGCTCGCAGAAGAACGCCGCGACGTTCCCGGCGCCAAGCGCCGCGACCTTTGCTTCGAGCGCGGCGACCGAGGCGGCGATCAACGCGTCGTCGTCGGCGAACGCATTGCGGTAAGCATACGGCGACGCGATGTGATGCTGGTTCGGCAGCGGCAAATCGAAGTTGCGATGGAACGCGGGTAACGCGGTCAGTCCCGCCCCGATCGACGACGACCCGTGATAGCCGCGCTCCAGCGCGATGATGTGCTTCTTCGACGGCCGGCCAGTCGCGTTGAAGTAGTGCGTGATGAAGCGCAGCGCGGAATCGACCGCGTCCGAGCCGCCGAGCGTGAAGTACACATGCTGCAACGAAGCCGGCGACAGTTCGACGAGCTTCGCCGCCAGTTCGATCGCGGGCTCCGAGCCGAAGTGGAAGTAGCCGGTGGCGTAGGGCAGGCGCGTCATCTGGTCGGCCGCGGCCTTGACGATGCTCTCGTGCCCGTAGCCCGTGTTCACGCACCAGAGGCCGGAGAACGCATCGAGCAGTTCGTTGCCGTCGATGTCGCGCAGGAACACGCCGTGCGCGGAATCGAGGACGGTGACGCCGCGCGCTTCGTGGGCGCGGTAGCTGACTACCGGGTGGATCAGGTGCTTGCGGTCGGCTTCGATGAGCGCTTGATTCGGCATGTTGGTTCTCGTCTCGGTATGGGCTGTTGACCGTTCCATACTACTGAGGGAACCCGTATCGCCGTGCCGCCAAAAAAATGCTTAAAGAGCGTGGATGCCGCGTTTTGCGATGCACCCGCAGCATTTTCTGCTGCGAGCGCTTCAACGCGCTTCAATAGCCGCGGCTTCGGTCGATTTGACCGAGCATCGGCTGGCCCGCGCGATGACGGCGGATATTGTCGAGCACGACATCGACGGCGGTGTCGGGCCGGGTCGCGCTCGCGATGTGCGGCGTGATGCGCACGCGCGGATGCGTCCACAGCGGATGCGACGCGGGCAGCGGTTCGGGATCGGTGACATCGAGGATCGCGTTCCGCAGCCGCCCGCTTGCGAGCGCCGCCAGCAGATCGTCCTGATTCAGTTGCGGCCCGCGCCCGACATTCACGATCGACGCGCCTTCGGGCAGCGCGGCAAAGAGCTTCGCGTCGAGCAAGCCGCGCGTCGCCTCGGTGAGCGGCAGCAGGCAGATGAGCACGTCGGTGCGGGCGAGGAACGCACCGAGTGTCTCGTTGCCCGCATAACAATCGATGCCATCGAGCGTGCGCGGCGAGCGGCTCCATCCGGCGCACGGAAAGCCGAAAAGCCGCAGCCGTTCGAGCACGGCCGTGCCCAGCACGCCGAGCCCGAGCACGCCGACCCGCCGCGACGCCGCCGCGCGCACCGGCATCTCGTGCCACTCGCGCTGTTGCTGGCGCAGCGCGTAGTCGAACAGATCGCGATGAATCGTGAGCACCGCCTGCGTCACATACTCGACCATGCCCTCGACGATGCCCGGCTCGATCATCCGCACGACCGGCACGTGCGCCGGCACGCCGGACAGGTCGAATTGGTCGATGCCCGCACCCACCGAAAACACCACTTCGAGATTCGGCAGCGTGCGCGCCGGGTCCTCGGGCGGTTGCCACGCGGCGAGATAGCGGATCGCGGCGGCGTCGCCGAGGTCGGGCCACAGGCGGAATTCGAGTTCCGGCGCCTTTTGCGCGAAGAGCCGCGCCCATTGTTCGCCGCGCGCGGGATCGGCTTTATAGAGGAATGTCATCGTGTCAGCAGACCGCCTGGTTGATGATGCCGAACTGCTTCAGTTCGCGATCGGCGGTGAGGGTGCCGCTGCGCGCCATCTTCACGACCGTGTCGACGCGGGCGAGCCCGAGGCCCGCGAGCCAGTCGGAAAGACCGCTGTCGCCCGGGGTGTCGATGCGCACGAACACGCCCGCGTTCAGCGCGAGCCAGTGGCTGATGAGCGCCTTCGCACGGCTCGAAGCGTCGGAGTCGGGCGCGACGACCGGGCCGATTGCATACCCGCGCCCGAAGCGCCGGAACAGCGCGAAGCCGAGCAGTTCGCCGTCGCGATCGAGCGCGATGCCGCTCGCGACATCGAGCAGCGCCGGCAGCAAGTCGCTGCGGTCCAGCCCGCTCGCGCGCGATGCCAGTTCGATCAGGCGCGGCGCGTCGTTGGAACCGAGCGGGCGCAGGCGCTCGCCCGGCGGCAGCGAAACCAGCGGCGGCTGGAACGCGGCGCCCTGATGCTGGTTGAGCGTGCCGATCTCGCGAAAGCCGAGCTTTTCATAGAGCGGCTTGCCGGCGGGCGTCGCGTGAAGGAGCGTCGTGCGCTCGCCGAGTTCCGCGAGCAGCAGTTCCATCAGCCTGCGCCCTATGCCGCGCCCCTGCTGCCCGGGCGACACGATCACCATGCCGAGCGACGCCGTATCGCTTCCATACTTCCAGCAGAGCGCCGTGCCGATCACGCCGTTCTCGTCCTCGGCGACGAAGCCCTTGCCCGCATCGGCGACGAAACGCCAGTCGTCCGCGCGATGCGGCCAGTTGAGCTCGCTCGACAGCGCGTGCGCGGCGCCGATGTCGTCGAGGGTGAACGGCCTGTATGAAGGCGCTGGTTGCTCCGCTTGTTTCACTTTCGGGTCGGACACGCCGGCCTCCTTTGGCTAAAGACTCACCCGTCACTCTCGCATTGCACTGCAACGCTGACTAGGACGATCTTTCTATCGCGCCGCCGTTCGCCGTGCATCCGGCAGATCGATGCAAAACGCGCAGTCGGCGAGCCGTTTTCGCGCGCGATCTGCTGAATCGCCCTTTTTGTCGGCGATATCTGCGGCGTGGGAGGCATACGATTTCAGGCATCGCAAGCACGCAACGAGGAACCCAGGCAATGGACAGTTTCGATCCGGCAAAGATCGCCGTACGCAGCGGACACTTCATCGGCGGCGAATATGTCGACGAGGGCGCGAGGCGCATCGATGTCGCGCGGCCGTCGGATGGCGTCGTCTATGCGTCGGTGCCGCTCGCCGATGCCGAAATGATCGACCGCGCCGTGGACAACGCATGGACCGCGTTTCGCACGAGCGGCTGGGCGCGCATGGCGCCGCGCGAGCGTGCGCGCATCCTGCGGCGTCTCGCGGACCTCGTCGCCGCCGATGTCGAGACGCTCGCGCCGCTCGAAGCGCTCGGCTCGACGCGCCCGGTGCGCGACGCCGCCGCGTGGGACGTCCCGTACACCGCCGAAGGCATCCGCTTCTACGCGGAGTTCGCCGACAAGCTCGGCGGCGAAGTGATGGCGACCGATCACGATCATCTCGGCATGACGATTGCCGAGCCATACGGCGTGATCGCCGCGATCGCACCGTGGAATTTCCCGCTCGTGATGGCGTCCTGGAAGATCGCGCCGGCGCTCGCGGCGGGCAACGCGGTGGTGCTGAAGCCCTCGGAAATGACGCCGTTTTCCGTGCTGCGCCTGGCCGAACTCGCCATCGCGGCGGGCGTGCCGAAGGGCATCTTCAACGTCGTGCAGGGCGACGGCCGCACGACCGGCGACGCCCTCGTGCGCCATCCGAAAATCGGCAAGGTGACGTTCACCGGCTCGACCCGCACGGGCGCCGCCATCATGGCCGCGTGCGCCGAGACCGGCACCAAGCCGGTGACGCTCGAACTGGGCGGCAAGAGCCCGCAACTCGTCTTCGCCGATGCCTCGCGTCTCGACGATGTCGCGCGCCGCATCGCCGGCGCGATCGCGGGCAATGCGGGGCAGGTGTGCAACGCGGGCTCGCGGCTGCTCGTCGAGCGGTCGGTCGCGGACGATCTCGCGGCGCGCATCCAGCGTGTGTTTGCCGAACTGAAGCCGGGCGCGACCTGGGCGCCGGGCACGACGCTGCCGCCGATCATCTCCGAGCCGCAGGCGGCGCGCATCGAGGCGATCGTCGAGCGCACGGTCGCCGCCGGCGCAAGCCTGCGCTATGGCGGCGCGCGCGCCGACGGCGGCACGCGCGGCGCCTTCTACACGCCGACGATCCTCACCAACGTCACGCCGCGATCCGAAGCCGTGCGCGAGGAGGTCTTCGGCCCGGTGCTCACGCTGCAAACCTTCGACAGCGAAGAAGAAGCGCTCGAACTCGCGCAGCATCCCGACTACGGCCTCGCGGCCGGCGTGCACACGGCGGACCTCGGCCGGGCGCTCAGGCTCGTGCGCGGCATCGAGGCGGGCACGGTATGGGTCAACCACTACGGACGAACCAGCGATTTCATGATTCCGACGGGCGGCTACAAGCGCTCGGGGATCGGCAAGGACCTCGGCCGGCAGGCTTACGAGGCGAATCTGCGCTTCAAGAGCGTGCTGATCGACATGCGGCCGTAAGGCGCTTCAAGGCGACCGCAGAGTCTGCTGTAGAGGCCCCTCAAAACGCTCGGATTGTGTTTTTGAACGCCCCGAATCAGCGACACCCCCGCTTTTTGCGCTGTTTAAATCTTCCACAGGAATGCGCTTTCCTGTTTTCGCCACTGAACTCCCGACGAGTTCACAACAACGATAGGACATCACCATGATCGATTTCGAGCCGAAGTACATCACGTTCGACTGCTACGGCACGCTCACGAAGTTCCGCATGGCCGACATGGCGCGCGAGCTGTACGGCGACCGCCTGCAAGGCGCGGAGCTGGAGAAGTTCGTCGCGTTCTTCGCGGGCTATCGCCGCGACGAAGTGCTCGGCGCATGGAAGCCGTATCGCGACGTGGTCGTGAATTCGGTGCGCCGCGCCTGCAAGCGCATGGGCGTGGAGTTCAACGAAGCCGAAGCCGAGAAGTTCTACACCGCCGTGCCGACCTGGGGCCCGCATCCCGACGTGCCGGAAGGCCTTTCGCGGCTCGCGAAGAAGTACAAGCTCGTGATTCTGTCGAATGCGTCGAACGACCAGATCCAGAGCAACGTCGACAAGCTCGGCGCGCCGTTCCACAAGGTCTTCACCGCGCAGCAGGCGCAGTCGTACAAGCCGCGCATGCAGGGCTTCGAGTACATGTTCGACCAGTTGAACTGCAATCCCGAGGACGTGCTGCATGTGTCGTCGAGCCTGCGCTACGACCTGATGACCGCGCACGACATGGGCATCAAGCACAAGGCGTTCGTCAAGCGCGGCCACGAGCCTTCGACGCCTTACTACGAGTACTACGAAGTCGACGATATCGGCGGCGTCGCCACGCTGCTCGGACTGTAAGCCACTCAACGCCAACGCTCAGGGACACCGATGAAGCTCGATTCCTACTGGCTCGACACCGCGCCCGCGTGCAGGTCCGTGAGCGAAGGGCCGGTCGAAGGCAACGTCGATGTCGCCGTGATCGGCGGCGGCTTCACCGGCCTGTCCGCGGCGCTGGCGCTCGCCAAACGCGGCGCGTCGGTGGCGGTGCTCGACGCGGGCCGCATGGGCGGCGGCGCGTCGGGCCGCAACGGCGGCCAGTGCAACACGGGCGTCGCGCAAGACTACGTGGCGCTTTACGCGCAACTCGGCGCCGAACGTGCGCGCGGCTGTTATCGCGCGTATGCGTCGGCGGTGGAGACGGTCGAGCGGTTGATCCGCGATGAGCAGATCGACTGCGACTATCTCGCTTCGGGCAAGCTCAAGCTCGCGGCGAAGCCGCATCACCTCGAACACCTCGAAAAGACCGCCGAGCTGATCCGGCGCGAAGTCGATCCCGACGTCGAACTGATCGGCCGCGACCGGATTCGCTCCGAAGTCGGGTCGGACAGTTTTTACGGTGGCCTGCTGCAGAAGCATGGCGGCCAGATGCACATGGGCAAGTTCGCCGTCGGGCTTGCGAACGCGGCCGCGCGCAACGGCGCGCGGCTCTTCGAGAACGCCTCGGTCACGTCGATCGAAAAGGACGGCGGCGCGTACCGGATCGTGTCCGCACGCGGCGAGCTGCGCGCCAAGCAGGTGCTGATCGCGACCGGCCCGTCGCGGCATGGGCCGTTCGGCTGGTATCGCAGGAGGCTCGCGCCGGTGGGTTCGTTCATCGTCGTGACCGAGCCGCTGCCGGCTGCCGAACTCGCGCGCCTGTTGCCGGAACGCCGCTCGTATACGACGAGCCGCCTGATGCACAACTACTTCCGCGTGACGCCGGATGCGCGCCTGCTGTTTGGCGGACGCGCGCGCTTCACGGCGTCGGAACAACCCTCCGACGCGAAGAGCGGGCGCATCCTGCAGGCGAACCTCGTGCAGATGTTCCCGACTCTCGCCGATGCGCGCATCGATTATTGCTGGGGCGGTCTCGTCGACATCACCGCCGACCGGTTGCCGCGCGCCGGCCAGCACGACGGCATCTATTTTTCGATGGGCTACAGCGGCCACGGCACGCAGATGTCGACGCACATGGGCCAGGTGATGGCCGACGTGATCGGCGGCAACGCGGCGGCGAACCCGTGGCGCGAATTCGACTGGCCCGCGATTCCCGGACATACCGGCAAGCCCTGGTTCCTGCCGCTCGTGGGCACGTACTACCGCATCAAAGATGTCTTCTATTGAACGCATAAAACCTTGAAGCCACATAAAGACACATAACGGCACCCCAAGCCACCTCACGCGGAGAAGTTTCGATGACCAAGGACAAATCGCTTGATGCAGTCGCCAATGCTGGCATCCGGCTCGACGCGCTGACCCGACGCGGCGCCTCGCGGCGCGACGTCCTGCGCGCGTTGGCCGCGGGCGGACTGATGTCGATGACGGGCGCGGGCCTGCTCGCGGCGAGCGGCGCCGCAATCGCCCAGCAGGCGAAACCGAAGCAGGGCGGCAAGATTCGTGTCGCGACGCAATCGGCGTCCGCCGCCGATACGCTCGACCCCGCGAAAGGCGCGCTCGGCACGGATTACGTTCGCGCCAACATGTTCTACAACGGCCTGACCGAACTCGACTCGCATCTCGGCGCGCGGATGGCGCTCGCGGAGTCGCTGGAAACGAAGGACGCGACCGTGTGGGTCGTGAAGCTGCGCAGCGGCGTGCAGTTCCACGACGGCAAGTCGCTCGCACCGGCCGACGTCGTCTATTCGATCATGCGCCACAAGGACCCGGCGACCGCGTCGAAGGCGAAGACGCTCGCCGACCAGATCAAGGAAGTGAAGGCCACCGGCCCGAACGAGGTGACGATCACGCTGGAAGGCGCGAACGCCGACCTGCCGGTGATCCTTGCGACGTCGCACTTCCTCATCATCAAGGACGGCACCAAGGACTTCAAGACGGCCGTCGGCACCGGCCCGTTCAAGGTCAAGGAATTCTCGCCGGGCGTGCGCACGGTCGGCGTGAAGAACGAGAAGTACTGGAAGCCGGGCATGCCGCATCTCGACGAGATCGAACTGATCGGCATCGGCGACGAACCGGCGCGCGTGAACGCGCTCCTCTCCGGCGACGTGCAACTGATCAACGCGGTCAGCCCGCGCTCGACCGAGCGCATCAAGGGCACGAGCGGCTTCACGGTGCTGGAGACGAAGACGGGAACCTACACCGACCTCATCGTGCGCGATGAAGGCGGCATCACCGGGACCGAGGATTTCCGGCGCGGCATGATGTACCTGATGGATCGCGAGCAGATCCGCCGCGCGGTGTTCCGCGGCTTCGGGGCGATCGGCAACGACCAGCCGATCGATCCGACCAACAAGTACTACATGGCGGGCCTGCCGCAACGCGGCTTCGATCCCGACAAGGCCAAGTTCCACTTCCAGAAGGCGAAGCTCGGCAGCGCGCCGGTGCAGATCGTGGCGTCGCCGGCGGCGGACGGGTCCATCGAAATGGCGATGCTGCTCCAGCAGGTCGCGCCGCAAGCCGGCCTCAACCTGCAGGTGACGCGCGTGCCCGCCGACGGCTACTGGTCGAATCACTGGATGAAGCATCCGCTCGGCTTCGGGTCGGTGAACGGACGCCCGAGCGCGGACGTGATCTTCACGCAGTTCTTCAAGTCCGACGCGCCATGGAACGAGGCGAACTGGAAGAGCCCGCAGTTCGACCAGATGCTGGTCGCGGCACGCGGCGAACCGGACGATGCGAAGCGCAAGAAGATCTACGGCGACATGCAGGTGCTGGTGCATGACAACGGCGGCATCGGCATTCCGCTGTTCCAGAGCTCGCTCGACGCGCATACGACGAAGCTCAAGGGCCTCGGCTCGATTCCGCTCGCGGGGCTGATGGGCTTCGCGTTCGCGGAGAACGTCTGGCTCGAAGCCTGAGACCGTCCTTCCCACGACGCGCGCCTCGAACTCGCGGCGCGCGGCCCCAACCCAGGAGGCGATTCCGATGAAAGCACACGCGCAACGACTCATCGCCGCGCGACTCGGCCTCGCGCTGCTCACGCTGCTGCTGGTGTCGGCGGTGGTGTTCGCGATCACCGGCCTGCTTCCCGGCGACGCCGCGCAACAGGCGCTCGGGCAGGCGGCCACGCCCGAGGCCGTCGCGGCGCTGCGTCATCAGTTCGGGCTCGACCAGCCCGCGCTGCAACGCTACTTCCAGTGGCTCTTTCATATCGTGAGCGGCAACTTCGGCATCTCGCTGTCGAACAACCTGCCGGTGAGCGAACTCATTGCCACGCGCCTGCCGAATTCACTCGTGCTCGCCGGACTCACGGCGCTCGTCTCCGTGCCGGTCGCGCTCGTGATCGGCATCGCATCGGCGATGTTTCGCGGCTCGCTGCTCGATCGCACGCTGAACGTGCTCACGCTCTCGACCGTCGCCGTGCCCGAGTTCCTGATCGCGACGGTCGCGGTGCTGATCTTCGCCGTGAAGCTGCGCTGGCTGCCGGCGCTGTCGTACTTGTCGGAGGTGAACTCGTTCGGCGGCCTGCTGCGCATCTACGCGATGCCCGTCATGACGCTCTGCTGCGTGATCGTCGCGCAGATGGCCCGCATGACGCGCGCCGCCGTCCTCGACCAGTTGAACGCATCGTATGTCGAGATGGCGATCCTGAAGGGCGCCTCGCCGATGCGCGTCGTGCTGCGCCACGTATTGCCCAACACCATCGGGCCGATCGCCAACGCGGTCGCGCTGAGCCTGTCGTATCTGTTCGGCGGCGTGGTGATCGTCGAATCGATCTTCAACTATCCGGGTCTCGCGAGCCTGATGGTGGATGCCGTCACGAATCGCGACATGCCGCTCGTACAGGGCTGCGTGATGGTGTTCTGCGTGGCGTATCTGGCGCTCGTGCTGATCGCCGACCTGTGTCAAATCGTTTCCAACCCGAGGCTGCGTCAACGATGATCCGACCCGCCACCCCTACCGCCCTCTATTCCGTGTCCGAAGAGAAGGGCGTCGAGCCCGCCGCCGGCCTGCAGGAGCCGTTGCCTGAAGCTGCGGCCGTCGTCAGGCGCGGCCTCCTGAAACGGCTCGTCGGCCGCTTCTCGGTGCTCGGCCTTATCGGCCTCGTGATCGTCGTGTTCTGGCTCGTCGTCGCGTTCATCGGGCCGCTCGTCGCGCCCTACAAGGGCGGCACGCTGACCTCGACGGAAATCTTCGGCACGTATAGCGCCGCGTACCCGTTCGGCACCGACTATCTCGGCCGCGACATGCTGAGCCGCATTCTCTACGGCACGCGCTACACGGTCGGGCTCGCGCTCGCGGCGGCGGTCCTCGCGAGCTGCATCGGCACGTTTTTCGGCTTGCTCGCCGCCGTGTCGGGGCGCTGGGTCGATGAAATCCTGAGCCGCCTGTTCGACGCGCTGATCTCCATTCCGAGCAAGGTGCTCGCGCTCGTCGTGATCGCGGCGTTCGGATCGTCGATTCCGATGCTGATGTCGGTCGCCGCGCTCGCCTACATTCCCGGCGCCTTCCGCATCTCGCGCTCGCTCGCCGTCAACCTGATGACGCTCGAATACGTGCAGGTCGCGAGAGCGCGCGGCGAGGGCCTGTTCTATATCGCGCGCGTCGAAGTGCTGCCGAACATGATCCATCCGATGCTCGCGGACTTCGGCCTGCGCTTCGTGTTCATCGTGCTCCTGTTGAGCGGCCTCTCCTTCCTCGGCCTCGGCGTGCAGCCGCCCGACGCGGACTGGGGCTCGCTCGTGCGCGAGAACATCGGCGGCCTTTCCGAAGGCGCGCCCGCCGTGCTGATGCCGGCCGTCGCGATCGCGACGCTGACCATCGGCGTGAACCTCTTGATCGACAACCTGCGCCGCCGTGGCGGCCGCGGGCAGGGAGCCGCGCAATGAGCATGATCGAAGTGAAGGGCTTGCGGGTGGTCGCGGGCACGGCGCCGGACGCCGTCGTCGAGATCGTGAAGAGCGTGGATTTCACGGTGAAGAAGGGCGAAGTGCTGGCGCTGATCGGCGAATCGGGATCGGGCAAGACGACGATCGCGCTTGCGCTGCTCGGCCATGCGCGCATGGGCTGTTCGATCGCGGGCGGTTCGGTGCGGATCGGCGATGTGGAAGTGCTCGCGCTCGACCAGCGCGGCCGGCGCGCGCTGCGTGCGCGCACCGTCGCGTATGTAGCGCAGAGCGCATCGGCCGGTTTCAACCCGGCGCGCACGATCATGGACCAGGTCACCGAGCCTGCGCTCCTGCACAAGCTGATGACGCCGGCCGCCGCGCGCGAGAAGGCCGTCGCGCTGTTCCGGTCGCTCGCGTTGCCCGCGCCGGAGACGATCGGCGAGCGCTATCCGCATCAGGTGTCGGGCGGCCAGTTGCAGCGCCTGATGGCGGCGATGGCGCTGATCACCGACCCGGCCGTCGTCGTGTTCGACGAGCCGACGACCGCGCTCGACGTCACCACGCAAATCGAAGTGCTCGCGGCGTTCAAGAAGGTGATCCGCGAGCTCGGGACGACGGCCGTCTACGTGTCGCACGATCTCGCGGTGGTCGCGCAGATGGCGGACCGCATCGTCGTGCTGAACGGCGGCACCGTGCGCGAGAACGGCACGACGGCGCAAGTGCTCGATGCGCCCGTGGACGCGTACACGCGCCAGTTGCTCGCGGCGACGCGCCGTCCGGAACCGGAACTCGCGCCGGTGGCGAACGAAGCCGTGCCGCCGCTGCTCGAAATCCGCGGCTTGAGCGCGGGTTACGGACGCATCGACCGCAACGGCGTGCCGGCCGTGCGCGTGCTCGACGACGTGAGCCTGCGCATTCCGCGCGGCAGCACGCTCGGCGTGATCGGCGAATCGGGATCGGGCAAGACGACGCTCGCGCGCGTCGTGGCGGGCCTCGTCGATCGTGCGCGCGGCGAAGTGCTGCTCGACGGCAAGCCGCTGCCCGCGCAATTGTCGAAGCGCACGCTCGACCAGTACCGGCGCATCCAGATCGTGTTCCAGAACGCGGACACCGCGCTCAACCCGAGCCGCACGATCGCCGACATCCTCGCGCGGCCGATGAACTTCTATCACGGCCTGCGCGGTGCCGCCGCGCAAAAGCGCATGCTCGAACTGCTCGACCTCGTGAAGCTGCCGGCATCGATTGCGCAGCGCCAGCCGGGCGGCTTGTCGGGCGGACAGAAGCAGCGCGTGAATCTCGCGCGCGCGCTCGCCGCCGATCCCGCGCTGATTCTCTGCGATGAAGTGACCTCCGCGCTCGATACGGTCGTCGGCGCGGCGATCCTCGAACTGCTCGCGGAACTGCGCCGCGAACTGGGCGTGTCGTACATGTTCATCAGCCACGATATCTCGACGGTGCGCGCGATCTGCGACGAAGTGATCGTGCTGTATGCGGGGCAGCGCGTCGAATCCGGCCAGCGCGACGTGCTCGCCGCACCGCCATACCACCCGTACACGGGCCTGCTCGTCGACTCGGTGCCCGCGTTGCAGCCGGGCTGGCTCGACGCGCGCCGGTTGATCGCCGGGGCCGCGCTGCCGGCGATGGGCGCGAGCCACGATGTCGGCGAACTGTGCAGTTTCCGCGGGCGTTGTCCGGTGCGCATCGACGGCAAGTGCAACGTCACGCCGCCGTCGCTCAGGAAGCTGCCTTCGGGCGCCGAGATCCTGTGTCATCACTCGATCGCCGATCTCAACCGCATGCAGACCGCCGACACGGTGGCCGCATGAGCGGGCGCTTCGTACGCGTGGCGGAGCAGGGGCGCAGGACGTTTGCGATCAGCATCGACGGCGTGCGCGCCGAAGCCGCCGAAGGCGACACGCTGATGGTCGCGTTGCTCACCTCGCGCGATGCGTTGCGCGACTCCGAATTCGGCGACGGCCGGCGCGCTGGCTTCTGCCTGATGGGCGCGTGCCAGGATTGCTGGGTCTGGACCGCCGAGGGATTGCGCGTTCGCGCCTGCACGACGCCGGCCGAGCCCGGCATGGCGATCGTGACGCGGCTCGCTATGGCCGGGGAGGGCGTATGGCCGCGCGCGTAATCGTGATCGGCGCCGGGCCGGCGGGCGTGCGCGCCGCACAGGCGCTGGTGGAAGCGGGGCTGCGGCCGGTTGTCATCGACGAAGGCCGGCGCGACGGCGGGCAGATCTATCGACGGCAGCCGGAAGGATTTTCGCGTTCGTACGAGACGCTTTATGGCACGGAAGCCGGGCGCGCCGCGTCGCTGCATCAGGATTTCGACACGCTGAAAGGCCGCATCGACTATCGGCCCGAGACGCTCGTCTGGAACATCGGGCCGAAGAGCGTCCACGTCGTGACCGGCACGCTGTATCGCGAACTCGCGTTCGATGCGCTCATCATCTGCAGCGGCGCCACCGACCGCCTGATGCCCGTGCCCGGCTGGCATCTCGCCGGGACCTACAGCCTCGGCGGCGCGCAGGTCGCGCTGAAGTCGCAGGGTTGCGCGATCGGTGCCCGCACGGTGCTGATGGGCACCGGGCCGCTCCTGTATCTCGTCGCGGCGCAATACGTGAAGGCGGGCGCGACAGTCGCGGCGGTGCTCGATACCTCGACTGTCACGCAACGCCTGCGCGCCTTGCCCCGCTTGCTCGCGATTCCGGCTGCGTTGCGAAAGGGCATCGCGTTGACCGGCGTGCTGAAGCGCGCGCGCGTGCCGGTTCATCGCGGCGTGACGCCGGTTCGCATCGCGGGGTCGGGCGAGCATGGCGTGACGGGCGTCGAAGCGCGGCTCGCGGGCGGCGCGAAGTTCGAAGCCGAATGCGATGCGGTCGGGCTTGGCTACCACCTGCGTCCCGAAACACAGCTCGCCGATCTCGCCGGCTGCGCATTCCGTTTCGACGAAGATGCCCGCCAATGGCTCGCGCACACGGACGAAGACGGCAGGAGTTCGGTCGAGGGCGTCTATCTCGCGGGCGATGGCGCGCGCGTGCGCGGCGCCGGTGCCGCCGAGCGCTCGGGCCGGCTCGCCGCGCTCGCCGCGTTGCACGACGCCGGCATCAAAACCGAGGGCAGCGAAGGCATCGGACGCCTGCGCGCCGAACTCGCGCGCTTCACGCGCTTCGCCGCCGGGTTGCGCACGGCGTTTCCGTGGCCCGCGCATTTCGCGGCGAGCTTGCCCGATGAAACCATCGTCTGCCGATGCGAAGCGGTCACGGCGGGCGAACTGAGACGCGTCGTCCGCGAGACCGGTGCGCAGGAGGCGAATCGCGCGAAGGCGTTTTCGCGCGTCGGCATGGGGCGTTGCCAGGGCCGCTTTTGCGCTCACGCGGGCGCCGAGGTGATCGCGGCCGAAGCGCGCGTGCCGCTGGCTTCGGTCGGCCGCTTGCGCGGACAGGCGCCCGTCAAGCCGTTGCCGATGGCCCTTCACGCAGAGCCTCAAGAAGAACAGGAGAGCGCGCAATGAGCGAGCAAGCCGACGTGATCGTGATCGGCGGCGGCATCATGGGTACGTCGACGGCGTTTTTCCTGCGACGGCGCAAGCGCTCGGTGATCGTGCTCGAACGCGGCCTGACGGGCCAGCAGGCGAGCGGCGTCAATTTCGGCGGCATTCGCCGGCAAGGCCGCGCGCTGCCGCAACTCGCAATGGCGAACCGCGCGCTCGAAACCTGGCGGCGCTCGAAGGAACTGCTGAACGAGGACGTGGAGTTTCTTCCCTCCGGCCATACGCGCGTCTGCTATCACGAACACGACGCCGACTACTTCGACCGCTACGCCGCCGACGCCCGCGCGTATGGACTCGACCTGGAAGTCCTGCACGGCGCCGCGATGTTCGAGCGCTTTCCGTTTCTCGGACGCGAGGTGCTGGCCGCGTCGATCTCCCCGCTCGACGGCCACGCCAATCCGCGCCTTGCATCGCCGGCCTTCGCACGCGCGGCGATCAGGCTCGGCGCGCGGATCGTCGAGAATACGGAGATCGTGCGCGTCGAGAAGGACGGGGAGGGCTTTCGCGTCGAGAGTGCGGCGGGCGACGTGTATCGCGCGGCGCAACTCGTGATCTGCGCGGGCGCGTGGGCGAGCGCGCTCACGCAGCAGTTCGACGAGCCGGTGCCGTTGGCGGCGCGCGGTCCGCAGATGGCCGTGACGGAGCCGGTGCCGTATGTGTTCAAGTCGTCGATGGGCGTGTACACCTCGGTCAAGGCGGAGAGCGTCTATTTCCGCCAGATTCCGCGCGGCAACATCATCCTGGGCGGCGGCCCGCCGGGTCCCGCCGATGCAGGCACGCGCCGCGCGTCCGTCTTGCCGCAGAACACCGTCCACCAGATCGCGCAGTTCCGCCGCCTCGTTCCCGCGCTGGCGCCGCTCAACGTGATCCGGGTGTGGAGCGGCGTCGAAGGCTATCTGCCGGACTCGGAACCCGTGATCGGCCCGAGTTCGAAAGTGGACGGGCTCTTCTACGCGTTCGGCTTCAGCGGCTCGGGCTTCCAGATCGGGCCGGGCGTCGGCGAGACGCTCGCCGAACTCGTCGATACCGGCCGCACGCCAATACCGCTCGACGCCTTCTCCATCAGGCGCTTCGCGCTCGCGCCGGAAACCTCGGTGCTTTCGTCATGATGCCCTCGAAGCCACCGGCCGCCCTCGACGATGCCCTCGCGTTCATCGAAGCGCATTTCGATGAACCGGTGCGGCTCGCGCAACTCGCCGAACTGTCGGCGCTCAGCGTGTCGCGCTTTGCGACCGTGTTCCGGCAGCAAGTCGGGCTTTCGCCGTATCGCTATCTTTGCGGCGTGCGCATCCGGCGCGCGCAGACGCTGCTGCTTGCGGGCGTGCCGGGGTCGGTCGTGGCGGCGGAAGTCGGCTTCTTCGACCAGAGCCATTTCGCGCGGCACTTCAAGCGCTTCTGCGGGATGACGCCGAGTTCGTTCCTGCAGAGTGCGGGGCACGCCACACGCGGCTAGGCCAAGGCGCGAGGCGCCCGAAAAGCCGAAGGTATCCCGGATGCAACGTTTTCAATGGCGCGCCTGCGGCCCCCTTGCGGACTCACGAGAACAATGTGAAAGCGCCACGAACGTTATGCAGCATGGCCATGCAGATTTCATATCGCTCGACTTCCCGACTTGCCCGGCTTTATCGATAAACCCAGGCTCAGCAATGCAACATTCTTGAAGCACGTCCTCAACCGACATAGCGCCTGAGGCGCGTGCGCGAATCAATCACGGATAGGGAAGGCGCGCAAACGCTAAACCGATTTTTCTGCGCTGATGAAAGCGCCATCGATAATTCCCGCGCTTTCGTTTCTTCAGGTCAAAACTGAATCAAATTCGATCGAGCGTCGGACGTATGGTGTGACACATCCTTTCCGCCTGCCTTATTGGTATGGCGTTTGGGACTGCTGGCACGGCTCTCGCTTATGTATGACAAAGCACAAAGAAGAACCGCCCGCCAAAGCGGCAATAAAGGTGCTACGGGGCTGGTCGCTACGTGTTTCGATGGACGCCACTAGATGCGTTTCACGAATCCGAAGCAGACCGGAAAAAATACAGCGCTAAGCGCACAGACCAAGCGAAAAAAAACCATGTTGACCCTTCAGTCCGACCTGCACGGCAATCATTTGTTGGGCGCGCTTCCGGCGCACGAATGGCAAGCTATCGCACCTCATCTCGAACTCGTTCAGTTGCGCACCGAACAGTTGCTGTGCGATTCGGGACAACGCATTCACCACGTCTATTTTCCGACCACGGCCATCGTCTCGCTGCTGCACACGATGGAGGACGGCGGTTCCGTCGAAGTGGCGGCCGTGGGTCGCGAAGGGATGACAGGCGTGCCCGTGCTGACCGGCGGCGAAACGATGCCCACTCGCGTGCAGGTTCAGTGCGCGGGCTTCGCTTACCGCATGAGCGCCGGCGCGTTGCGTGAACACTTCGGCCGCTCCGACTTCCTGCGTCGCGTGATGCTTCTGTATATGCAAGCCCTGCTGACGCAAGTGGCGCAAACGGCCGCGTGCAATCGTCATCATTCGCTCTCCAAGCAGTTGTGCCGCTGGCTGCTGATCCAGACGGATCGCACGCCGTCGGACCAGTTGCGCGTGACGCAGCAGATGATCGCCGACATGCTGGGCGTGCGTCGCGAAGGCGTGACCGAAGCGGCGGGCAAACTGCATGACGCGGGGCTGATCCATCATAGCCGCGGCTGCATCAAGGTGCTCGATCGTGCCGGACTCGAAGAGCGCGCGTGTGAATGCTACGGGATCGTCAAGCGCGAGTTCGACCGGATGCTGCCACGCACGCGCCAAGCCGAGGCGATTGCATAGTGGCCGGGGTGTCGGGCGCGGACGAACACCGGCCGCGCCTGCCGCTTGAGGCAGTAGTCGAGTCAGCTTGAGTGCAGTCGAATTTGGACATTCCCGGCCTAAAGACCCGCTATTTCCTGTGCATCGCCTACGCCGTCCTTGCTCGCGCGCCCTTGGTGAAGTAGATTTTTACTGGGCGCTGCATCAGACGGGAGGCATTGCCATGGAACTGACCGTAGAACAAGTCGATGTATGGGCCGCTACCATCGACGACCAGCCGGGCGGGCTGGCGCAAGTATTAAACGCTTTGCGGGATGCGGGCGCGGACTTGCAGTTCGTCGTCGCGCGCCGCACGCCGGAAGCCGCGGGCAAGGGCGTCGTCTTTGTCGCGCCGCTGCAGGGGGAAGGGGAGATCCGCGCCGCCACCCAGGTGGGTTTCAGCGTCACCCCGAGCCTTCACTCCGTCCGCGTGATGGGCCTCGACCAGTTGGGGATCGTCGCGCAACTGGCCCAGATGCTGGCCGATGGCGGCATCAACCTTCGCGGCGTTTCCGCCGCTGTGCTCGGCACACAGTTCATCGCCTATCTCGCGGTAGACTCGCTCGACGATGCCGAGAAGGCGATAGACATTCTGCAGCGAGCCTGAACGGCCCGCGCCGGACCGCAAGCCGGTTTTCTCCCGGGCGGGCGACTTGCTGGACAGTCATCGGCGAGGTTCGCTGGCGTCGGACGAAAGACGCCTGCTTCTGGCTCGACACGATCGATCACGAGCTTCAGGAGGGAATATGAACGCCGTATGCCCGTTGCATGGGCCGACGAAGATCATCGGCACGAATGCGTACGGGTTTCCGATCTATGCGTGCTGCTGCAACGACGTGACCTATGAGACGCCGCCGGATGCCTGTACGAGGGCGCCGACGGAGCGCGGACGCGATCCGCAACCGGAAGAGCCGAAGTCGGGCGGCCGTGGTCCTAAGAACGCGCGCGAGTGACCAGCCGCTTCAAACGCTTAAAGCCGCTTCAACTGCCGACGCCTTCGCTTTGCGCATCGCGCGCCGGAATCTTCAACAGGCGCAGCTTGTGATAGAGCGTTTTCTTCGGCATCCCGAGTTCCGCGCTCGCTTCCGCCACATTCCCGTTGTGCCGCCGCAGCATGTCCTCGATCAGCATGCATTCGAAATTCGCAAGCTGCTGCGCGAGCGTGCCGCTCTTGCTTCCTTGTCCAGCGGCCGGCAACAGGCTGTCGCCCGCCAGCCCGAGCACGAAGCGATCCGCGACGTTCTGCAATTCGCGCACATTGCCCGGCCACTGATGCGTCATCAACTCGGAGACCTGCGCCGCCGACACGATCGGCGCCGACTGTCCGAAACGAAGCGCGGCGGCGAGCACGAAGTGCTCGAACAATAGCGGCACGTCTTCCCGGCGTTCGCGCAAAGGCGGCAATTCGATCTCCGCGACATTCAGCCGATAGAGCAGGTCCGCGCGGAACCGCCCGTCGGTAGAAAGCTCGGCGAGATCCGCCTTCGACGCGGCCACGATCCTGCAATCGACCGGGATCGCTTCGTTCGTGCCCAGCCGCTCCACCTGACGTTCCTGCAGGACACGCAGCATCTTGATCTGCAACGCGATCGGCATGGTTTCGATCTCGTCGAGAAACAGCGTGCCGCCATTCGCCCATTCGATCTTGCCGGTGCGGCTCTTGATCGCACCGGTGAACGCGCCGGCCTCGTGGCCGAACAGTTCGCTCTCGAAAAGCTGCTCGGGCAGGCCGCCACAGTTGAGCGCGACGAAATGATGATCGCGCCGCTTGCCGAAGTCGTGCAGTCCGCGCGCGATCAGCTCCTTGCCCGTGCCGGTTTCGCCGGTGATCAGCACGGACACGGACGTATCGGCAAGGCGCAGGATCTTGCGGCGAACCTCGACGATCGCCGGCGACTTGCCGAGCACCAGCCCCTCGATCCCCCGCCAGTTGTGCAGCGCCGCGCGCAAGCCCTCGACTTCGAGCGTGAGACGCCGCTTCTCGACCGCGCGTGCAACGCGGCTCGCGATGTGATCCGATGAAAAAGGCTTTTCGATGAAGTCGTACGCACCGGTTCGCATCGCGCCGACTGCCGTCGCGATGTCCGCGTGGCCGCTGATCAGCACCACGGGAATCTGCGCATCGATCGCGAGCACGCGTTCGAGCAATTGCAGGCCGTCGATGCCCGGCATCCGCACATCCGACACGAAGACGACCGGCGCACCCGGCGCGGCCTCCGCGAGCGCGACGGCCGCCGATCCGTAGGCGCGCACCGGGAACCCCGCCAGCGCGACCGCCTGTTCGACGCCGAGGCGGACGTTCTCGTCGTCCTCGACCACGACGACGCTGATCTCATCACTCATTCGCTTCCCCCTGCGGCGCTGCCGCCGCGAATTCGATGCTGAATTGTGCGCCGCCCTCGGGCGGGTTGACGGCCGAGATCCGCGCGCCGAACCCGTTGACCAGACGGGAGGAGATCGCCAGTCCGAGGCCGAGTCCGTGTCCGCGCGGCTTGGTCGTGACGAACGGTTCGAACAGATGCGCGAGGACCTCCGGCGCAATGCCGGCGCCACTGTCGGCGACCGTGAACAGCACGCGGCCGTGCGGGTCCGGCGCGCGGGCTTCGATGGCGATGATGCGCTTCTCCTGCTCGGCGACGGCATCCAGCGCATTGCCGAGCAAGTTGACGATCACCTGCTGCAACTGGCTCGGCTCGGCGCATATCGTCGTGCCCGCCGGGATGCGCACGTCGAGTTGCACGTGTTCGTCGCGAATGCGGGCTTCGTAGATCAGCACCGCATGCGTGACCGCCTCGCCCAGCGACACCGCCACCCGCTCGAAATCCGGCTTGCGCGCGAAGGTCTTCAGCTCGGCGGTGAGCACCGCCATGCTGTCGACGAGGCGCGAAATCCGTTCGAGGTTGCCGATCGCGGGCGCCGGCTGGTTGCGCTCGAAAAACGTGCGGGCATTGTCGCAGAGCGTCTTGATCGCGACCAGCGGCTGGTTCAGCTCGTGCGTCAACCCCGCCGCCATTTGCCCCAGCACCGCCAGCTTCCCGGCGTGCACGACTTCCTGCTGCGAATCGCGCAGCAACTGCTCGGCGCGCGTGCGCTCGACGATCTCCTGCTGCATTCGTTCATTGGCCTCCCGCAAAGCGGCCGTGCGCCGCGCAACGGTCACTTCCAGCCGCTCATTGGCGCTGCGCAACGCGTCCTGTCCTTTCAGCTTCTCGGCGATGGCGCGGCGGCGCTGGATCGCATACAGGCCATACAGCCCGGCGATCAGGAAAGCGCCCGTGACGAACGCCAGCGCGATCTGCTGCTGATGCCGGGCGCCTGCGACGTCGAGCAGGACCATGATCGAATCGCCCGCCTGCGGGGCTGCGCGCGACATCGCCAGATAGCGCCGCTCGCGGCCGGGATGAACCCAGTCGGGAAAGCGCGCAAACCATGCCGATGTGCCCCAGTCGGAGAGGCGCCGGTACGGCAGCAACTCCACGCTGCGGCCCGCATACTGGCGCGATGCCTGGATCTGGCTCTGCTGCTCAGGCGCAATCGGCCGCACCGCCATGAACTTCCACGCCGGGACGGTGGAAATCACGATCACGCCGTTGCCGTCGATCACCATGGCCGCCTCGCCCGGCGTGCGCCACGCGGATTCGAGCGCATCGACGCTCACCTTGACCGCCGTCGCGCCGATCGCGACGCCCCCCTCGCGCACCGCGCTCGCGAAATAGAGGCCGGGCATGCCGGTGTTCGTGCCGATGCCGAAGAAGCGCCCCGAGCCATGCGAAAGGGCGTCCTGGAAATACGGCCGATACGACACGTTGGTGCCGACAAAGCTGTCCGGCCGGTTCCAGTTGCTGGCGGCGATCACCGATCCGTGCAGGTCGATCACGTCGACCGCGACACTGGCTGCCTCGCGATTCACCGCGTCGAGGTAGTCGTTCACTGTTTGCAGAAGTCCCGGCGGCGGATCGGGCACGTCGCTCAGCAACGCGCGCACGCTTTCCTGCCGCGCGACGATCAGGGGCATCGTCTCGTAGCGGCCGAGTTCGCTCCTGAGGCTCGCGGCGTAAAGGTCGAGCCGATGCGAGCCGAGTTCCGCGAGCGCATCGATCGAACGGTCCCATGCCAGTTCGACCGCGGCCGCCGCCACGCCGAAATACAGCGCGGCTGCGGCCGCCCAGCCCCATAACGGAATCCCGCGGAACCTCATGCGCACGGCGTGCTCCCGCTTGAGGAATAAGCGCTGGCGCGCCTCGCGGGCCGTCGGCAGCGTCGCATCATCCGATGTGCGCAAGCACGATCAGCGTCACCGTGACGACGATCGCGCCGCCGATGCGCGTGGCGATCTGCGCGAACGGCATCAGTTGCATGCGATTGGCCGCCGTCAGGATCGCGACGTCGCCGGTGCCGCCTTGCCCGCTATGGCAGGCGTTCACGATCGCGGTGTCGATCGGGTACATCTTCATCAGGCGGCCGACCACGAAGCCGGTCCCCATCAGCGTGACCACGGTTGCCACGATCGTCACGATGTTGACCAGCGTGAACGCGGCCATCAGCTTGTCCCAGGGCGTCATCGCCACGCCGATCGCGAACAGCAGCGGATAGGTCACGGCCGTCGAGAAGAACTTGTAGACGACGAACGCGCCTTCCTGCAACGGCGGCGACACCGCGCGCGCGAGCTTGACCAGCACCGCGAGAAACAGCATCGCGACCGGCGCGGGCAGGCCGAACAGGTTGCGGCACATCAGCCCGAGCAGGTACAGCGTGATCGCGGTGATGCCCGCCGCCGCGATGTGGGAGACGTCGACGTGTCCGCGAATCTCCTCCTGCACCGGGTCCATTTCGTCCTCTTCGCCGGGTTGCAGCCGTCCTTGGCCCGTCAGATGCGGATAGCGCCTGCCGAGCATGTCGAGCACGCCCGCGAGAAGGATCGCGGTGAGGCTGCCGAGCATGACCGGCGGCAGCACCTGGGCGAACAGCTCGCCCTGCGGCAGATGCAGGATTTCCGAATAGCCGACCGACAACGGAATCGCCCCTTCGCCGATGCCGCCCGCCATGATCGGCACCACGACATAGAGGAACGTATGGCGCGCGCCGAGCCCGAGCGCCGTGCCGACCAGCGTCCCGACGATGCCGGCCGCGACCGTGCCCGCCGCGAGCGGAACGAAGATCTTGATGAAGCCCTGGATCAGCACGCGGCGGTCCATGCTCAGGATGCTGCCCACGATGATCGACGCGATGAACAGGTAGAGGAAGTTGGTCGATTTCGTGAAGTCGACCGTGAGCGAGAGGATCGGTTTGGGCAGCAGGTGATAGTAGGCCAGCGCGGAAGGAATGAAGGTCGCGAGGATCGCGGCCGCGCCGATGTTGCGCAGGACCGGCAGGCGCTTGCCGATTTCCGCGCAGGTGAAGCCGAAGAAGGCCAGCACGGCGATGGCCATCGAGATTTCGCCGGGCACCTTGCCGGTGACCGCGAAACCCGCGATCAGCGCGAGCAGGATCACGTAGACCGGCAACGGAATGATGCCGATGCGGAATTCCATCAGCTTCCACCAGCCTTCGGGCCAGAAGCGCGGCTTGATGAGCGGTGGCTGAACCGGCGCGGGCGCAGGCGCGCCCGGCGATGCTTGTGAAGTGGTATGCACGAAGTGTCTCCTCGTGGTTGAAGGCCGGTGACGCAGTGCAGCAATGCGTTTCAGTGCGCCCCGGCCCTTGATCTGTTCAGTGGATGTTGCGCGTATCGTCAAGGCTCATGCGACAAATCGTACATCCGCCTGCGGCGTGCGCGTGTCGAGATTGCGGCCGCGATTCAGGTGGTCGTCGATCTCCGCTGCGCAGCCGATCATCCGGCCGTACAGGAACACCGTGAAGGCCGCCGTTTCAAGCGCCTGCGTCGGGAAACCGCCCGCCTGATGGCGCGTCCACAGCATTTTCAGCAGCACCGAGGCGATCACCGCGTCGACATTCACCGCGAACACGTTGCGCGTCACGTTCTCGTCGTACAGCGCCTGCACCAGCGCGCGGTAATAGTCGTGAAAGACGTTGTACTCGCCGCGCGCCTCGAACCGCTCGCGCACGAACGCCTCGCGAGGATCGACGTTGACCGGCTTGCCCTTGAACACCGGATGGTTGATGCAGGGCAGGGCCGTCGCCTGCTGCGCGCCGAGTTCCTTGCGCTGGGTCCGTTCCTCGCCATAGACACGCGCGAAGCCGGCCGCCATCGCCTTCAGGTCGAGACCATGCGACGGGTCGCCGGGATCGTTCATGGCGACGCCCTTGAAACGTTCGAGCAGGAACGCCACGCCCTCGAAGCCGTTGCCGCCGTGCGCATAGCCCGCGTGCGTGAGAAAGCCGACCATCGCCTTGTTCAGTTGCACGCGTTCCGGCGTCTCGGGGCCATCCGCCGATACCGCGCCCTTCGCGCCCTGCGCGGAAATCGCGCCGGGTCCGTTCGTGAGCAGCAGGCCCACGAGTGTCTGGAATCCGAACAGCTCGGTTTCATCGGGCTTGTCTCCGATCAGGGCGGCACAGGCGATCTCGGTCAGCAAATGGCGTCCGAGCACCGCGTCCATCTCGATGTCGCAGAAACGCGCGGGTTCGTGCCGGCGCGCGTCGACCGACGCGCCGATCAGGGTGCCCATGAGGCGCATCCACCACGGCAGGTTTTCGACCGTCACGCGCGACACGCGCTTGCGCATCAGCGGCCCCCACGCGAGCGTGGTGGTGATCGCGCCGAGCACCGCGTCGGCGCTCGGGTGAGCGTCGAGGCTCTGCAGGTAGCGGATGAACACCGATTTCGCTTCGCGCTTCGCGAGTCCCGCGAGCATCGCCTGGGCCTTTGCGTCAGGCTCCGGGCTCGTGAGACAAGCGCGCGTCGCGGCATCGGCGTTCAGTTGCGTCACGTCGAAGTCCTCGTCGAGCGCGTCGCGCAAGCCTGCCGCCGTGCCCAGTTCGACGAACGCACGCGCGGCGCGGCGCGCGCCGTCCGCACGGCGCGGGCCGACGATGCTCGCCGCCGCCGCGAGCACGCTGTTCGGCGCGTTGCCGGCCTCGCGTGCGGCCTGCGCCGCGATCAGCGTCGCGTCGCCGTGCAGGTTGATCTCCGCGCCGACGGCGACGCTCACCAGCTTGGCATCGTTCACGCCGCCCGGTTCGTGCAGCAACGCGAGGCACAGGTTGCCTTCGAGCGAATATTGCGCGGCCTGCAACACCGGCACGCCGTGCAGGCTCGTGACCTGGGTGCCCGCGTCCATCTGCGAAGCGCCCGACGCGTCCTTCATGTTCTGGCGCGGCAGCACGATGCCGACCTGCTGGTTCAACGTGGCGATCTGGGCGTCATACGGCGACAGCGCGGCGACGACGGGCAAGTCGAGTTCGTCCGGCAGCGTCAGCCCCTGCGACGAGCGGAACCACGGCTTGAGCGCGAGACTGCCTTCCGGTTCGAAGTCCGGCCGGGCGCCGTTCTCGCGCATCACCGCCGTGAGCGCCGCCGGAATGTGAGCGATGTTGGTCACGAGCGCACCCTTTGCGCTGCAGACCGGATCGTCCGGCGTGAATGGCCGGTCGACACCGAACTTCTGCATGAACCAGCGTTCCTTGGAGGCGGCGTCGTCGCTCCCGCCGGCGAGCGCCCCCGCATGGCCGACCGCCCGCGTCAGCTTCTGCTTCCAGCGCCCGACCACGCAGGCGACCACCGGCTTGCTGAAGTCCGCTTCGAGTTCGTAGTAGCCGCCAGGCTCCGAATACAGCACGGCCGCCTTGCTGCGCGCGTCGTTGGCGAGTGCGAATGCGAATTCCGGCGCGGCGAAATGGATGTACACGTCCTTGCCGCTCGACATGAGCGTGGTCGTGCCCCAGCCCGCCATGCGCAGATAGGTGGCGATGGTCGTCGTGAAGTTGCCCGAGTTGGAGAAGATCGCGATCGAGCCTTTCTTGAGCGCCTCGTCGGGGCTGTCGCCGCCGAGCGCGCCGCCGATGCGCACGCGGTTCCAGGCATCGGCGATGCCGAGGCTGTTGCCGCCGAAAATGTCGATGCCGTTTTGCTGCCCCATCGCGCGAATCTCGCGCGAGTCATGCACCGACAGCTTTTCGGTGACGATGAAGATCTTCTTGAGATCGGGATTGACGCGGATCAGTTCGGCAACGCCGTCGCGTGCAGCCGATGGCGGCAGGTAGATCACGCCGCAGTTGAAGCGGTGACCGTCCTGCAGTCCTTCCAGCACGTTGTTATAGACGGGGATATTGCCGAGCGCCGTCTCCAGCACCTGTCCGCGGCGTCCGGGCGACGTGCCGAACACGACGTTGCCGCCCGAATATGCATGCCCGACCGGCGTGACCTGCCGCGACTCGCCGCCGAGTATGTTCAGCACGCAGACGCGGTCGTCGCGGCTCGCCGCCTGCGCGAGCGAACTGATGCCGACGTAGTACTTGAAATCTCCTGCACCTTGCCTGTACATGGCTTTCCTCCAGATTGATCGTTTTTTTCGACGTAAGCGGCTCAGGCCTTCGCGGTCGCGCCTTGAGGCGCGTCGAGCTTCGCGGCGATCTGCTCGCGGCCGCCGGCTTTCATCCACGCATCCGCGGCCTTCGCGTACTGGATGACTTCGCTGATGTCCGAATCGAAGCCGAAAATGCTGTACGGCAGGCCGAGCGCGTCGCAGGTATCGCGCATCGCGCCCATGCCGCGCACGAGGCCCGGGCCGCCGCGTCCGATCACCACGTAGAGCGGCGTCGGCCCGTGTTGGCTGACATGCTCGCGCAACGCATCGGCCATGGCGCGCATGGTCTCGAAGATGTCGGTGTTGTTCGACTTCCCGCCGATGATGAACAGCACATTGGCCTGCCTGAGCCAGTGCTTGAAGCAGATGCGCGCCACTTCCTTCATCTTTTCGTAGGGCGGATTGCCGCCGAAGTCGGAGGAGATGATCGCGTCGTCGCCGAGCATCTCCGACACCAGCGAATTCGCACCGCCACCGAAAGTCGGCGCGAGGATGGTGCCGTGCTCGTTGATCACGTAGACGTCGCTCTGGCCCTGGTAGGTGCGCAACTGGTTGATCTCCGATTCGAAATCGGAGTAGTCGACCGAGAACACGTGCGCGGGGATGTCGAGCCGCTGCCAGCGAACGTCGTCGCGATCGAAGCCGCATTTGAAGTCACAGGCGACCGGCGTGAGGCGCCCATCGCGGCCGGCCTGCATGCGGATCGGGTTCAGTTCGAGCGTGGTCATGCCGAAGTTGTGATACAGCTCCCACAGCTTCGGCAGGTGCTGGACCAGCGGCGAAATGATTTCCTTCGGCGCGTTCAGGCGCGACAGCGCGTTCGCCACCACGAACGCCTTGAGGCCGGTCAGCGGGTCGAACGGCACGTGCACGATCATGCTCGGGTCGAGTTCCTCGATATCGACGCCGCCGTGATGGGTGAGCGTCATCGTGGGTGCACGAAAGCGCGTCGAATCGGTGATCGAAAAATAGACTTCGTGCTGCGCGGGCACGGCGCCCTCGAAGGTCACGCCGTTGGCCTTGGCGGTCTGATTGCCGTGCCGGTGTTCGGCGAAGTACAGGCGCTCCTTTTCCTTCAACGCGGTCTTCAGGTCGCTCGCGCGTCCGATGAGTCCGGCCTTGCCCTTCTTGCCAATGCCGCCCTTGAACAGCGGCTTCACGAACACGGAGCCATGCCGATCGATCATTGCCTTGATCTGTTCTTCGCTTGCATCGGGGCCGAGCACTTCGGCCGTGGGAAAGCCGCCGAACTGCAGCAGTTTTGAGCCGTACAACATACCGGTGACTTGCATATCGTCTCCTTGCGGGTTGCTTCCTGAATGACTTGCGGGTGGATATCGACGGGTGGCGCGTGCCGTGCCCGGCGATGTGTTGGACGCACGTGTCCCTCCGGCCGCCCGAGGCGGTCGGTGACTGAATGACGGACGTAGAGTCGAGTGCGGTCGGGTTAGCGTCGCGCGACAGCGCGAGCGGGGAGAAGCAGGATCATGGTGGTGTCTCCGTTGGGTGCGGACTTGCAGACCGCTTTGATGGCCTCAAGGGCCTATGCACGGATATAACGCAAGCCCCATGCCAATTTCAGGCCAAGGAGACGTGTTTGTAACGCATTGATTTTATTTGATTTTTTTACGTGCGTTATACGTGAGACGCGGCGACGGTCCCGAAACTCGGAATCGGCCACTTTGACGGGCTGAGACTTCAGCCACTTAGCCAGCCATGCTCGTAGAAGCTTGCTATCCGGAGCGCGTACGCCTGGCACTTCCGAGCACGAGATGGGCCAACGTTCCCAGCACGATCCCCCAGAACGCCGAGCCAAGCCCCAGGAAACTCATGTTGGAGGCCGTGGCGATGAACGTGATGAACGACGCTTCACGATGGGCCTCGTCCTGTACCAGCCCAACAATGTTGGCTGCGATTGCACCGAGCAAGGCAAGACCTGCGAGCACTGCAACGAAGGCATTAGGAAGCGCTGCAAACAGCATGACCACCGTTCCGGCGAAGGTTCCACCTGCCAGATAGAAGACTCCGTTTGCAATGCCCGCGACGTAGCGGCGCTCCGGGTCCCGGTGAGCATCGGGCCCCGTGCACAACGCTGCGGTGATTGCTGCAATGACAATGGTTATGCCGCCGGAGAAGGCGACCAGAATCGACGTCAGGCCGGTCACGACAAGAACGGGACGGCTCGGTGTCTTATAACCGGAGGCCCGCAAGATGGCGAAGCCGGGCAAGAACTGGCCGGTCAGGCTGACAATGACGAGAGGCACCGCGAGGCTCACGATCGACTGCCAGGTCCAGGTTGGCAGGGTGAACACCGGGCGAGTGAGGTGAAGACTGACCGACCCCAGATTCGTCAAGCCGAGCCCCATGGCGAGCGCGCAACCGAACACCAGAACCAGGATGAGGCAATAGTGCGCGGCCCATCGGCGGAACACGATGAAACTCGCCAGCATCCCCAGCGCAAGCGCGGGATTGATCGCAATCGACTTGAATACATTGGTGCCGAACTGAAAAAGAATGCCCGCCATCATCGCGCAGGCAATTCCTCTTGGGATGCGCTTCACGATCTGGTCGAACCAACCGGACACGCCAAGCAAAAGGATGCACAAGCCGGCGACGATATATGCGCCGATTGCCTCGCTTACCGGCATCCCCGGAAACACCGTGACGAGCAGGGCAGTCCCGGGTGCGGACCAGGCCGTTATGATCGGTTGCTTCAGCCACCAGCTCAAAACGATTCCGGAGACCGCCGCGCCCATCGAGATCGACCAGACCCACGATGCGACGACGTCATTGCCAACATGCGCGGTACGTGCCGCCTGAAAGAAGATTGCAAGCGGCCCGGCGTAAGAGATGATGACGGCAAGCAGCCCGGCGGTCACTGCCGATACGGACCAGATCCTTTTCGGAGCGGCGGATACTGCCGCACCTTCGGTGTCGCGCTTCATGCTCCTCTCTGCAGCGTCAGCGGATCGACGACGGATGACGCGCGAGCGCCGTCACCTTCATCGTCATATACGGAAACAGCGGCAGGCCCGAGAGGATAGTGTGCAGTTCGTCGTGCGAGTCGACATCGAAAACGCTGTAGTTCGCGTACTCACCGACCACGCGATGCAACTGTTGCCACTTGCCTTGTCGTTGAAGTTCTTGCGAGTATTCCTTCTCCCGAGCCTTGATTTCGTCGGCCCGGGCAGCGGGCATGTCGTGCGGCAGGTGTACGTCCATTCTCACCAGATAAAGCATGATTGTTTTCCAAAAGAAGTGCGACGCTCCTGCCAGTTCGCTGGCACGGAAAAGTCGAGGTGGTTGATCGTGGATTGACCGCGCGCGCTCAGAGGTTCTTGTCGCGACGGTAGAAGGCGAGCTTCTCTTCATCGATATGGAGGCCCAGGCCCGGTCCTTCCGGCAGGTGAAGATCGAAGTCCCGATATTGGGGGCGCGCAGTCACGATGTCGTCTTTCAGCAAGAGCGGTCCGAACAGCTCGGTACCCCAGGCAAGTTGCGGAAGCGCGCTGAAGCCGTGCGCCGACGCGATCGACCCGATGCTGCCCTCGAGCATCGTGCCGCCGTACAGCGACACACCGGCTGCATCCGCGATAGCCGCTGTCCGCATCATCCCGTAGATTCCACCGGACTTTGCAATCTTCAATGCAAACACGTCCGCGAATGAATTGCGCACGAGTTCGAGAGCGTCCTCGGGGCCGGTCACCGATTCGTCGGCCATGATCGGCACGATGAATCGCGATGCAAGCCGGGCGAGCGATCCGCGCTGCTCGCGTGGCGTCGGTTGTTCGATGAGGTCGATGCCCGCAGCCTCGAGCGCTGCGATGCCGAGCGCTGCGTCGACCTCGTTCCAGGCCCCATTCACGTCTACGGTGACCTTGGCGCGGTCGCCGAGCGCGGCTTTGATTTTCGATACGTGTGCTACATCATCGCGCACGCCGCGACGGCCGATCTTCAGCTTGAACGTATTGTGGCGACGCTCGGCGAGCAGCATTTCCGCTTCGTCGATGTCGCGTTGGGTATCGCCGCTCGCGAGCGTCCAGAGAACCGGAAGCGTCTTGCGGACAGCGCCGCCAAGAAGCGTCGCAACCGGGACGCCCAGGCGCTTGCCCTGAGCGTCGAGCAGCGCCGTTTCGATCGCGCATTTGGCGAACCGGTTTCCCCGCGCGATCTTGTTCAGCTTGAGCATTGCGCCGTTGATATTGGTCGCGTCTTGCCCGATGAGCGCAGGGGCAAGGTAAGTGTCGAGGGTGAGCTTGATGCCTTCGGGACTTTCGTCGCCGTATGACAGGCCACCAATCGTCGTGGCTTCGCCAATGCCCTCGATACCGTCGCTCGAACGCAGGCGGACGATGACCAGGGTTTGTTGCTGCATCGTCGCCATGGCGAGCTGATGCGCGCGAATGGTCGGGAGGTCAACCAGGATCGCTTCGACGGAGGTGATTTGGGCGTTCATAGGAGAATTGGCGGAGTGGGTGGGTTGCTGGAGTATTGCGCGCCCGCTAATCGTCTGTCCAACACCGTTGACGTCTAGTGTCATACCCCCGAGGTATGGCAGGCCTCACCGTCCCTGGTCGGTACGGGCCGTGTAGGGGGTCCGCTCCTCCTCGTACAGCCGATAGATGAGTTCAAGCATCTCCCGAATGTCCGGCGACTCGTCGAGCGCACGCATGCTCATGATGATCGGGGATACCAGCGTGGGGTCGTCCAGTTCCTTGTAGCTCACGTCGTCTCGCTTCAAGCCGTGCACGCTGCTTGGAACGACCGAAATTCCTTCTCCCGCTGCGACGAGACCCAGCGCAATCTGCAACTCACGCACTTCATATATCTTGCGAGGCTCGAGCGCGCGATCCTTGAATGCGGCAAGCACCTGGTCCGCATAACTGGGCCGGGGTGCCTTCGGAAAGACGATCAGCGTCTCGTTGATCAGGTCGCGAAGCGCCAGGATGGGCTTGGCGAGTGAAAGCGGATGGCCCTCCGGGAGCGCAACGATCATCTGCTCCTCGCGAAGAATCACCCGGCGGATGTTCGCGTCCTCATGTCGAATCCGGCCGAACCCGACATCGATCCGACCGTCCTTCAGCGCCCGAATCTGGTCCATCGTAGACATCTCGTGCAGGCTGAGTTCGACGGTGGTGTTCTCGTCGCGAAAGCGCCGGATGATTTTCGGCAGCATTCCGTATAAGGTCGAACCCACGAACCCGACCGAGAGACTGCGCTCGATATTACCCACGCGCCTCGTCATCGATTCGAGTTCGGCTGTCTGAGCCAGCAACTGCACGGCGTGCGAATAAAAGAACTTGCCCGTCTCCGTCAGCTTGAGCGGCCGGGAGTTGCGCTCGAAGAGTTGTACGCCCAGCGTCTCTTCCAGTTGTTGTATCTGACGGCTCAGGGGCGGCTGCGCGATATGCAGCCGCTGCGCTGCGCGCGTGAAATTGCGTTCCTCGGCTACCGCGACGAAATAGCGAAGATGCCGCAGTTCCATCTCAATACCTCCTGGATATAGCCCAATACTAAATCAGTGTTGGACGGGGCTTTCCAGCGTCCATTATCCTGCATTCACACTCTGATTCGCAGCCGATTATACCTTCCAGGCATATCCAGGCCGGCGCCGAATCGAGGGTTAACCCCCACCAAAATATAGAGATCCAGGAGCAGACATGAGCGTGAAAGTGTTCGATACGAAGGAAGTGCAGGACCTGCTTGCGGCCGCTGCCAACCTCGGAAGCCAGGACGGCAATGCTCGCGCCAAGCAGATCGTCCAGCGCCTCTTGGGCGACTTGTTCAAAGCCATCGACGACCTCGACATGACGCCCGATGAAATCTGGGCCGGCGTGCACTATTTCAACAAGCTCGGCCAGGACGGCGAAGCGGCGTTGCTTGCCGCCGGCCTCGGCCTGGAAAAGTATCTCGACATTCGCATGGATGCCGCCGACAAGGAAGCCGACATCAACGGTGGCACGCCGCGTACCATCGAAGGCCCGCTGTATGTCGCGGGTGCGCCGGAGCGCGATGGCGTGTCGAAGATCGACCTCGACCCCGACGCGGATTCCGGCCCGCTCGTCATCCGCGGCACCGTAACCGGCCCGGACGGCAAGCCCGTCGCGAATGCGCTGGTCGAATGCTGGCACGCCAACTCGAAGGGCTTTTATTCGCACTTCGACCCGACCGCCGCGCAAACCGACTTCAATCTGCGCGGTGCGGTCAAGACGGGCGCCGACGGCAAGTACGAATTCCGTACGCTGATGCCGGTGGGCTACGGCTGCCCGCCGCAAGGCGCGACGCAGCAGTTGTTGGACACGCTCGCCCGCCATGGCAACCGTCCGGCACACGTGCACTTCTTCGTTACCTCTGACAAGTACCGCAAGCTGACGACGCAAATCAATATCGAAGGCGACCCGCTGATTTGGGACGACTTCGCCTACGCCACCCGCGAGGATCTGATTCCGCCCGTGGTCGAAAAGAACGGCGGCACGGCGCTGGGCATGAAGGCAGACGCATACAAGGAAATCGAGTTCAACATCGCGTTGACGCCGCTGGTTCAGGGCAAGGACAACCAGCTTGTCCATCGGCTGCGCGTATCAGCGACGGCGTAACCGCTCGACGCGGCGGCCAGGTCTTAACACTGCCGCCGCTCAATTCTTCGCAAGAATCATTCGACGCCAATGCAAGGGTTCCATACCTGGAGCCGCATAGGGAGAGCACACATGTCCGCCATTATCGACAAAGCCAGGCAACTGGACGAACTGTTGCACACCGCCGTTCAGGACGACAAGCAGGCCGGCGTATTCCGTTGCCGCCGCGACATCTTCACCAACGCCGATTTGTTCGAACTGGAGATGAAACACGTCTTCGAGAGCAACTGGGTGTACCTGGCGCATGAAAGCCAGGTTCCCAACAACAACGACTACTACACCACATGGATTGGCCGCCAGCCCGTGGTCGTCACTCGCGACAAGACCGGCGAACTGCACGCGGTCATCAATGCCTGCGCACACAAGGGCGCGATGCTGTGCCGGAAAAAGCATGGCAACAAGGGCAGCTTCACTTGCCCGTTCCACGGCTGGACTTTCTCCAACGCGGGCAAGCTACTTAAAGTAAAGGACAACAAGACCACCGAGTATCCGATTCAATTCAATACTCAAGGGTCGCATGACCTGAGAAAAGTTGCGCGCTTCCAGAACTATCGCGGCTTCCTGTTCGGCTGTCTCAACGCGGATGCGATCCCGCTCGAGGACTACCTCGGCGAGACCAAGGTCATCATCGACCAGATCGTCGACCAGGCTCCGAACGGGCTGGAAGTGTTGCGCGGCAATTCCTCGTACATCTACGACGCCAACTGGAAGATGCAGATGGAAAACGGCTGCGACGGCTACCACGTCAGCACCGTGCACTGGAACTACGCCGCGACGATGGACCGGCGCAAGGTCGACGGCACCAAGGCGGTGGATGCGAATAGCTGGAGCAAGTCGGTCGCGGGCGTGTACGGGTTCGAGCACGGCCACATCCTGTTGTGGACCAAGACGATGAACCCGGAAGTGCGGCCGGTCTATCAATATCGCGACGAGATCAAGGCACGCGTCGGCGAAGTCAAGGCGGATTTCATCGTCAACCAGACTCGCAACCTGTGCCTGTATCCGAACGTGTTCCTGATGGATCAGTTCAGCACCCAGATTCGCGTGGTGCGCCCGTTAAGCGTGGACAAGACCGAAGTCTCCATCTTCTGCTTTGCCCCCAAGGGCGAGAGCGCAACCGATCGCGCGACCCGCATTCGTCAATATGAGGATTTCTTCAACGTCTCGGGAATGGGCACCGCGGATGACCTCGAAGAGTTCCGCGCTTGCCAGGTGGCCTATTCCGGCACCACTGCGTTGTGGAACGACCTTTCGCGCGGGGCGCCGTTGTGGGTCGATGGCCCGGACGAGAATGCGAAGCGCATGGGTCTCAAGCCGGTTATCTCGGGCGAGCGCAGCGAAGACGAAGGCCTCTTTGTATGTCAGCACGAATACTGGGTGCACGTGATGCGCGAGGCACTGAAGAAGGAACAAGAGGAGGCACTGGCATGAGCTTCGACTACCCGACAATCTGCGCCGCGCTGTACCGCGAAGCGCGCCTGCTCGATGACCGTCAATGGGAAGAATGGCTTGCCTGCTATGCCGAGGACGTCACCTACTGGATGCCGGCGTGGGACGACGACGACCAGCTTACCGACGACCACGAGAGTCAAATCTCGCTGATGTATTACCCGGATCGCGGTGGCCTGGAAGACCGTGTGTTCCGCATCAAGACCGAGCGCAGCAGCGCTTCGATGCCTGAGCCGCGGACCGCCCACAACGTCACCAATGTGGAAGTGCTGGCCGAACGCGACAACGAAGTGGACGTGCGCTACAACTTCAACACGCTCAGCCACCGGTACAGGTCCACCGACTTCTTCTTCGGCACGATGTTCGTCACGCTGCGAAAGGTCAACGATGCCTTGTTGATTTCCAACAAGCGAATTGTGCTGAAGAACGATTACATCCGCCAGGTGCTCGACATTTATCACGTTTGATGTCGAGCGTCAGCAGGAAACTGAAAGTAGAGGAGACAACATGTCGAGCTACAACATTGCACTGAACTTCGAGGACGGCGTGACCCGCTTCGTCGAATGCAAGGCCGGCGAGAAGGTCCTGGATGCCGCCTTTCGCGCCAGGATCAACCTGCCGATGGATTGCTCCGATGGCGTGTGCGGCACTTGCAAATGCCGCGCCGAAAGCGGCAGCTACGATCTGGGCGACGACTATATCGAAGACGCCCTGAGCGACGACGAGAAGGAGAGTGGCCTCGTGCTCACGTGCCAGATGGTGCCGCAAAGCGACTGCGTGATTGCAGTGCCGGCGTCTTCCACGGTATGCAAGACCGAGCAGAGCAAGTTCGCCGCGACGGTGGCGAAGATCGAGCCGCACAACGATGCGGCCGTCGTCCTCGAACTCGACGTGGATGCTGTCGCGCCCGTGTTCCTGGCCGGCCAGTACGTCAACATCGATGTCCCGGGCAGCGGCCAGCATCGTTCGTATTCTTTCTCGTCGGCACCGGGGCAATCGAAAGTCAGTTTTCTGATCAAGCGGATTCCCGGTGGCGTGATGAGCACCTGGCTCGACTCCGCGCAGCCAGGCCACAAGCTGGAGCTGACCGGACCGCTGGGTAGTTTCTATCTGCGCGCCGTCGAGCGGCCCTTGTTGTTCCTTGCTGGCGGCACGGGCCTGGCACCGTTCCTGTCGATGTTGGAAGTGCTGGCTCGCACCAATTCGCAGCAGAAGATTCATCTGATTTATGGCGTGACGCGAGACCTCGACCTGGTGCAGGTCGATGCCGTCGAAGCGTATGTGGCGAAGTTGCCGAACTTCAGCTACACCACGGTCGTGGCCGAGGCGGAGTCGAACCACCCCGCCAAGGGCTGGGTGACGCAACACATGCCGGCCGAGGCGCTGAACGATGGCGATGTCGACGTGTACCTGTGCGGCCCGCCGCCGATGGTCGATGCCGTGCGCAAGCACTTCGATGATAACGGCGTGAAGCCCAACAGCTTCCATTACGAGAAGTTCACTCCTAACGTCGCACCGGTGACCGCATGAGCACGCAACGATTTGCTGGCAAGGTCATGGTTGTCACCGGCGCCGCGCAGGGCATCGGGCGCAGTGTCGCGCTGCGGGCGGCCGCCGAGGGTGGCCGGGTGTTGTTCGTCGACCGCGCCGACTTCGTTTCTGAAGTGGCCGCCGAGGCGAAGGGCGCGGATACGGCCGGGTTCGTCGCCGACCTCGAGACGTACGAAGGCGCGGCTTCGGCGATGGCTTTTGCGGTAAGCAAGTTTGGCGGCATCGACGTCCTGATCAACGGTGTCGGTGGCGCGATTCGCATGCGTCCGTTCGGCGAGTTCGAGCCTGCACAGATTGATGCGGAAATCCGCCGCTCGCTGATGCCTACGCTGTACACCTGCCATGCGGTGCTGCCGCACCTGCTCAAGCGCGGCGGCGGAACCATTGTCAACGTCTCGTCGAATGCCACGCGCGGTATCCGTCGCGTACCCTATTCGGCGGCCAAGGGCGGGGTCAATGCGATCACGCAGTCGCTCGCGATGGAATATGCGGAGCACAACATCCGCGTGGTCGCCACCGCCCCGGGCGGGACCGACGCGCCTCCACGCCGCGTCCCGCGCAATACTGCCGGCGACAGCGAGCAGGAAAAGGCCTGGATGGGCGACGCGGTGAAGCAGGTCACTGAATCGACCTTTTTCAAGCGCTACGGCAGCATCGATGAACAAGTCGCGCCGATTCTGTTCCTCGCGTCGGACGAGGCAAGCTATATCACCGGCAGTGTGTTGCCAGTGGCTGGCGGTGACACGGGCTGACGCGCGACGACTCGCCGTATGGGCGTGGCCGCAGAGCTTCTGAAAACGCCGGTGTGGATTTTCCTCGCACCTGGCACGCGGGCAGGGATACACGCCGGCGGCAATGATCGAGGCGGGACTGTAGAGGCTTTACACTGCCTTGCTGTTTACCCCCCGACTCTCAACTCACAACAATACCGCTTGCTGCAACAACTCCAACGCTTTCAGCTCGTCCAACCGGCCGGTGCGTGCTTTGCCTGCCAGCGTCTTGATCAGCGCCTCGGCTATCGGTTCGATACCTTGAAGGTTTTCGAGGCTGGTCACGGAAGTTAAGGGGCGGGCAATCGCGGGTAGCTGCAAAACTGCGGCAACCGGGCTCTGTTCGAGCGTTGCCGGGAACGAGGTGTCGCTTTCTTCAAGTGACGGACCCGCAAGCTCAGTGACCGGATCGTCCTGATGGCTGTCGACAATCGGCTCTTTCTCGCTCGAAGCGCGGGCTGAATCAGGCGCGCTTTCATCCGCACGCGCGCCCGGTCGTTCTTCCTGCTCGGATGCCCTGCCGCGCGAAGCAGGAAGAAGCAAGCGGGACACGGATTCCGGAATCTCTGTCTCCGAACGCGGCGTATCCAGCCAGCCGTTTGGCAAACCCAGGCGCTCCGTGAAACGATTCGCTTCGACATCGTCCATACGTTTCTTGCCATGCAGCCGATGGGCCATGTTGGAACCGGTAAGCCCCATGACCACGCCAAGCCGCACTTTCGATCCGTTGCGAGTGGTGAGAACGTGGAGATTGGCACGACGGATATTTTGAACGGCAGCGCTGTCATTCAACGCCAGCGGTTGCTGTTGACTCGCCTTTGGAGAAGCCTTGGCCTTCACCGGAGCGCTCTTTGCAGCGGTGCGAGCGCCAGGCTGCACAGCGGCATTTCTACTCTTCTGGGCGACGGTCGGCGATCCGCCAGTTGCTTTCTTTGGCATTTCCGGTTCCTCTGGCAAACGATCTTTGAATAATGGTTGTTGGCTGACTTTTGGGTCGGAAGCCGGCTTGACCGTTTCGGATAAGACTTCTGGTTCGTCATCCGGTTGGACAAAGTCCAATGGCGATTTCAGACGAGCGATGGTTTCCGGCGCGAGCACAGGATTGGGCTGGTCAAAAAAACCGTGCGGCAGCCCAAGCGTGGTTTCCATGTGAAAGGCCGTCTCCGGCGTGAACCGTTCGCCCTTCATCAGTTCGGCCACTCGCGTGAGATTCGAATCCAGCCCTAACGCAATGTTCTCCGCACCTACCGCCGCGACCAGCAACTGAAACGATCGCGTTTTGAAAATGGAAGCGGTCTGAGCCGGGTCTCGAGCAGGCGGCCCCTTCGCATAAGGTTGACCCTGTCGGTTGGCCGGCGATTTTTTTGCGTGACGCGGTTGGCGTTGGCCGCTGTCACGAGCTCCCGAGTATCGCTCGCGCGCTTGACTCATGAAATTGGGCTCCTGCCATGGTTTGAGACTGGTGTTGCGATTATAGACGAGGCGATGTTGAGGTTTCGTCGCTTGATGTCAAGGCCAAGGTTCGCTCGCGCGCACATCTGGCCGATGCGAACCATGCGTTGTTCCTCTGCCGCCACGCTATTCGTATGAAAAGGCGCTGCCGAATTTCTCGATGCGTTCGAGCACCATGCCCGAGCCGCGTACGACGCAGGTCAGCGGGCCTTCGGCGACGAGCACCGGCAAACCGGTTTCTTCGGCGAGCAGGCGATCGAGATCACGCAATAGCGCGCCGCCGCCCGCGAGCATGATGCCGCGCCCGGCGATGTCGGCGCCGAGTTCCGGCGGCGTTTGTTCGAGCGCGATCTTGACCGCCGAGACGATCTGGTTCAGCGGATCAGTGAGGGCTTCGAGGATTTCATTGCTGGAGACCGTGAAGGCGCGCGGTATGCCCTCGGACATATTGCGCCCCTTCACTTCTATTTCCCTGACTTCCGAACCGGGAAACGCGGAGCCGATTTCCTTCTTGATGACTTCGGCGGTTTGTTCGCCGATGAGCATGCCATAGTTGCGGCGGATGTAGTTCACGATAGCGTCGTCGAACTTGTCGCCGCCGACGCGCACCGAGCCCTTGTACACGATGCCGCCAAGCGAAATGACGCCGACTTCGGTGGTGCCTCCGCCGATGTCGACGATCATCGAGCCGGTCGCTTCGGACACCGGCAGGCCGGCGCCCGTTGCGGCGGCCATCGGCTCTTCGATCAGGTAGACCTGCGACCCGCCCGCACTGTGTGCAGCTTCCCTTATTGCACGGCGTTCAACTTGTGTCGACCCGCACGGCACGCAGATGATGATGCGCGGCGCCGGCGCAAACAACCGGGGCGTATGTACCATCCGGATGAACTGCTTGATCATCTGCTGGGTGATGTCGAAGTCGGCGATCACACCGTCCTTCATCGGGCGGATCGCCTCGATGTTGCCCGGCACCTTGCCGAGCATCTGCTTCGCTTCCTTGCCGACCGCCAGAATGGTCTTCTTTCCATTTGGGCCGCCTTCCTGACGAATCGACACGACGGACGGTTCGTCGAGGACGATCCCCCTGCCGCGCATGTAGATCAGTGTGTTCGAGGTACCGAGATCGATCGCCAGATCGCTGGAAAAGTAGCGTAGAAAACCGACCATTCGAAATCCTGTCTCGCTTGATCCCGGTGCGACCATACGGCGGTCGGAAGAGGGAAGAATAGCAGTTTCGGATCGGGCGACGCTACTTCACATGCCGGGCTATCCAGTACTCGCTCTGGCGTGAGACGTCGCTTTTATTGGCTCGTCATGACGCAAGACCTCGTGTGCGCGGGGGCACCGTTCGCAGCCGACGGGCATGTCACTATAATGGGAGACATGGCTGGGCCGTCGAATGGGAGCCGGAGTCAAACCTCCGGATATTGAAGCAGGGCGTCAGCATCAGGCATGCTGGCCGTGCGCGAGGTGCCAGCCATGACGTCGGACACACGGGAGAGTTTGATCGCGCTCGAATGGAACAGGCTGAAAGTGATCGAGGCTGTCGCCGAAACGGGCCTCGAACCCAAGCGTCGAGTCGCGTCTGAGAACCAGTAAATCAAGAGCCCGGACCGTGCTCGCGCGCGTTCCGGTGGTTGACTTTGAGGAGGGAAATGTTCGTGGCTAACGATAAGATGCTGGCACAAATGGCGCAGAAGCAGGGCTTTATCGCCGCACTGGATCAAAGCGGCGGTTCGACGCCGGGCGCGCTAAGGCAGTACGGCATTCCGGACGACGCCTACAACGGCGACGCCGAGATGTTCAAGCTGATGCATGAAATGCGCGTACGCATCATCACCGCGCCCGCGTTCACGGGGGAGAAGGTGATCGGCGCGATTCTCTTCGAAGCCACCATGGACGGTCAGGCGAACGGCAAGCCGGTGCCTGCGTTCCTGTGGGAAGAAAGGGGCGTGGTGCCGTTCCTCAAGGTCGACAAGGGCCTCGAAGCGGAAGCCGACGGCGTGCAGGTCATGAAGCCGAACCCCGGCCTCGATACGCTGCTGGAACGCGCGGTCAAGCTCGGCATCTTCGGCACGAAGATGCGTTCGGTGATCCAGCACGCGAACGAGAAGGGCATCGCCGCCGTGGTGAAGCAGCAGTTCGAAGTGGGCGCGCAGATCATCGGACACGGTCTCGTGCCGATTCTCGAACCCGAAGTGTCGATCAAGAGCCCGGACAAGAAGGGCGCGGAAAAGATCCTGCGCGATGAGTTGCTCAAGGGCCTCGACGCGCTGCCCGAATCGAGCCAGGTGATGATCAAGCTGACCATCCCTGACGAGGTGGATTTCTATCGTCCGCTGATCGAGCATCCGCGGGTCGTGCGCGTGGTCGCGCTGTCGGGCGGCTATACGCGCAGCGATGCGTGCAAGCGCCTTGCCGAGAACCACGGCATGATCGCGAGCTTCTCGCGCGCGCTTATCAACGAGCTGAAAAAACCGATGAGCGACGACGAGTTCAATTCGACGCTCAAGGAATCCATCGACGAAATCTACGACGCGTCCGTCAAGAAGGTCTGACGGTTCGACGGCAATGAGGCCATCTGTCCGGCCTCATTGCCGCGAGTTCCTGCGCGTCGTTCACCTACGCCGTGCCCTGAGCCTGCGACGCCATCCGTGCCGGCGCATTGGTGGCGCCGTATCCATCGTATGCGTTCACTCGCTGTACCACTTCGAAGAACAGGCCGTCGTCAATGCTCTCGGTGTAGATGTGGAAGTAGTCGCCGGCCTGGGACCGGTCGAACAAGACACCGGCGCTTCGCATCCGTGTCAGCAGGTCTTGATCGAGGTCGACGCGCGTTAGCAAGTCGTCGTAGTAGTTCTCCGATATCGGCACGAAACGCACGCCGTTAGTCCTCATTCGCGCCACGGTGTCAAAGATATCGTTGCAGTTCAACGCGATGTGATGGAAGGTCACTCCGCCGCCGGCCGCGACCGTGCGGGCGGTGCGCGTCCTCTGACCCGGGGAGACGTTGAGCACGAGACGCATGCTTCGGTCCGCGTTCGCCAGGCCGCGACTGCGCACGAGGCCGAACGGGTCGGCCAGTTCCAGGCTCTCGCCCGGCTCCAGCCCAAGGACCGCTCGCGAGAACAGAATCCACGTATCCAACTGGTCGACGGCGAGCCCGAGCGCGACGTGATCGATCTGCTCCAGGCCGGCGCCGGGCGCGGTGCCTTCGGGCGCGTCGTCGAGCACGAAATCGGCCTCGTAGAGTCCGTTCGGTCCGAGATCCGACGACACGAAACTGACCAGGCTGCCGCCCGGCGAAACGATCGCGGGAACATGCTGCTCGGAAGGTCCCACGGGACCGTCATAGCGCTTCGAATGCATCGCGGTTGCGCGGCCAACGGCGCGTTCGGGATCCGCGGTACGCACGGCGAGCGCGCATACGGACAGTCCATGCGTTTCGAAACGAGCGCGCGCAAACGAGTTCGGCTGAGCGTTGACGATCAGGTTGATCTCGCCCTGCCGGTACAACACGACGGCCTTCGAGCGATGCTTTCCCGCGCGGCGAAAGCCCAGTCGTTGCAACAGCTTGCCGAACGCTTCCGCCGATGCTTCGTCCGCGGCAAACTCGATGTACGAAAGCCCCGCGATATCCGGCAGCGGCGGCGGGCTATACAGTTCAATGCGTTGCAGCACGCGTTCGCGTTGCTCCGCGTACTTCGTCGGGTCCGGCTTGCTGTCCTGCGCCGAGGGCGCTTCCAGGCTGCCGCGCACCTGGCTTTCGAGGTAGAGCAGCGAGCGCATCGCGTCGACGGCGATGCGACGGTTGGGCGTCTCGCGAAACACGTCGTTGAAGATTTCCAGCGACAGCGGCCCGGTATAGCCCGCCAGCAGCACCTGTTCGAGGAAGTTTGCCATGTCGAACTGCCCCTGGCCGGGAAACGAGCGGTAATGCCGCGCCCATTGCAGCACGTCCATCGAGAGCAGCGGCGCGTCGGCCATCTGCAGGAAGAAAATCTTGTGCCCGGGGATATCGGCGATGCCGGTGGGATCGTCCTTCAGCGAGAGCGTGTGAAAGCTGTCGAGAATGAGCCCGAGGTGCGGGTGGTCGGCGCGTCGCACGATGTCCCATGCCTGACCGTACAGGTTCGTCTTGCGGCCCCACGCGAGCGCCTCGAAGCCGATCCGCAGATTGCGGGACGCGGCGCGCGAGGCGAGTTCGTGCAATTGCGCGGCGGCGAGTTCAGGGTCGTCGATCGTCAGCGGCGACGTGTTCGAACAGCACAGCACCATCGATACGTCGAGTTCCTGCATCAGGTCGAACTTGCGCTCGGCGCGGTCGAGGCTGCGCTGGAACTGCGCCTCGGGCATGCCTTCGAAATCGCGGAACGGCTGATACAGGTCGATGGTCAGGCCCAGATCGGCCACCATCGCCCGCACTTGCGCAGCCGAGCCCCTGTAATTGACGAAGTCGTTTTCGAAGAGTTCGATGCCGTCGAAGCGCGCGGCCGCGATAGCCTCGAGCTTTTCGGGCAGCGTCCCGCTGAGTGACACGGTAGCAATGGTTCGGCGCATGATCGTTTTTCCAGTGTCGATGTTGGTGTCGTTGCTGGCGTTCCGGCGTGTGGCGTGCGTTGCGCGTGCGTGGAAACCCTGAGGCGCCGAGCGCCCTTGCAAGTTGTATCAAGGATGGCGCTTGCCGATCATTGCGATTGTTGCCGCGCAACAATCCACCAACTTGTGTGTTCGCCGTCAAGCATAGGCCAAGTGCCGAGCGCGCGTTCGGGCAGGTTCAAGTCATTGATACTCAGTGACGCTGCGTGCGGAAACCTCTGCATTCCATGTTACATGGGGAAGCATGTCGACGGAAACGCCGCTCGCGTTCGACGGTTCAATAAGAGGGAACATTCCTGTCGTCGACATCGGGGCACTCCTGTAACGTCATCCGGCGAATGCAGCGGCGGCCATCGTGGCTTACCCAGTTCTATACGTACGTCTCGTCAACAATAGAGATGTTTACTTCGCATGCGAATGTTATATACTTCGCATGCGAACGTTAATCTACGTTCTAACGCGTCAGGCGTGCATACCCGTAGTTAGCCTGAGCAATTCTTAGGAGGCGAGCCAATGAATCCGGAAGTAAATGCAGAACTTGCAAATGGCGTGCTGGTCGTAACGATCTCGCGGCCAGGAAAAATGAATGCCATTACAAACGAGATGTATGCCGCGCTTGCGGATGCCGTCGAGCGGGCAAATGTCGATGATGAAGTTCGCGCGTTGTTGATTCAGGCTGATGGAGACACGTTCACGGCCGGCAACGATCTCGCGGAATTCGCCAGGCAGGCCCAGGGCGACATTCCACAGGAACGCCACGTAAGCCGCTTTCTTCGAAATCTGGCCAACGCGACAGTGCCTGTCGTAGCCGCTGTGCAGGGTAAGGCGGTCGGAATCGGTACGACGATGTTGCTCCATTGCGACTACGTGCTGTTGTCCGAGGAGGCGCAATTGATGACCCCCTTCGTGAATCTGGCCTTGGTTCCGGAGGCCGCCTCAAGCTATCTTCTGCCGTTAAGGATTGGACATGTCAGGGCATTCGAAATGTTCGCCCTTGGCGAACCGGTTTCGGCTGAGTCTGCGGTTGCCTGGGGCATTGCAAACCGGTTGATGCCCGCTGCGGAACTGCATGCGGAAGGGCGCCGAATTGCCGGGAAGATTGCCACCAGGCCCTACGGGTCACTGACGGCAACGAAACGGCTCATGCGCGACGCGGAGCGACTGGTAGCCCAGATGGACCAGGAAAGCACCGTATTCGTCGACCGACTCGCAAGCGCGGAGGCGAAAGAAGCATTCCTGGCGTTTGCCGAAAAGCGCCGCCCGGACTTCACGAAGATTGCGCGCTGATTGGACCGGCATACACCGCCGGGCAGAATGGCGGCACGGCGGTGCCGCCATTTTCACGTGTGCCCTTATGTGGCTTCCTCATCGACGTCGGGAAACTTGTCCTGCAAACTCTCCAGCCAGCGTCCAACCACGTCGATCTCCGACTCTGTAAATCCCTCCGTCATGCGGGCATTCAACTCGGCAAGACCCGACTTCGCCCGCTTCAGTGCGGCGCGTCCTGCGGCCGTTAGCCAAAGTCGCGATGCGCGTCGATCGAGTTCGTCCGAATGGCGTTCAACCAGACCGGCCCGCTCGACTCTATCGACCAACCCGCTCATTCCCGGCGCCTTGAGATCGAGCGCAGCAGCCGCCTCGCTTGTGAGGGCTCCGTCGTTTTTCCCGAGAAAGAACAGCAGCCCCGCCTGCGCTGCGGTTACTCCGCCTGCGGCTGTCCGAGCCTGCGACCACCGATTCAGGCGCCGTTGGCCCACATTGAGCAGATAGACAAGCCGATGATCCATGTTTCAACCTCACCTGTTGCGCTTCCGAGGATGGAGCGTCTTCGATGGAAGTTAGTTCGTATGCGAAGTTTAATGTTAGCACAAGTCGTATCGGACGACGGGTGAGGGTGGTGGTGTGCGCCGACGTGATCGTCTATTCCACGGCATCGGGATGCCGTGAAGTTTCGGTGCGGTCGCACTGCGGATGCTGAGATAGTCACTGCGGCGTTGTCTCGCGGCGCCACTGGCTGCTACGCATATTTTGCTTTGGCCCGAGTCCTCGGCTCACGTGGGGTCGGACGCGTGCTCAGGGTTGCGGGTATGGCACTGCCAGCAGGAATGATCGTGCTTGGCTACCGGCTCGCGATCCCCAGGCGTTGGACAACTCCGTGGTCGCTCGGTAGCTCGAATCTATAAATTGACATAACGTAATTTATCAACTTTTTATCATGTAGCGGCTAAGTTGTAATGTCCGCTTTTAGCCAAGTTCAAATGTCCGCTTTCGGGCTCATCGTAAGCTGACCGGT
>NZ_FCON02000012.1 GCF_001544535.1 Caballeronia choica
TAGCGGGGTTTCATCGTTGTTGGCATGTAGAAAAGGCGCGCACGTCGCACCGCGACAGGGAGTGGAACAGCAGTCATACATCCGTCTCGGCACTTCGTGCCCGACGACAGGTTCGCTAAGCGGTGAACTGAAGCATGCAGCAAGCACGAACGTAGGATGGTGATATAGCGATGGGTTACGGGTCTCGGTTTTGCCTGACGGGTGAGCGCGTAGCGCGAGGCCGGATGTATGACTGCTGGTCCACTCCGTATTGCGGTGCGATGCCCGTGCCTCTTCTACATGCCAACAACGATGAAACCCCGCTAACGACACTCCCCCGGTTGGACCACTCAGAAGAAACGGTCTAGCGGCGCATGGCAAGCATTGGCGGTGGGAAGCTGCTTTCTTTGCTTACTTTCTTTGCAGCAGCAAAGAAAGTGAGTCCCGCCCCGGACAGGGGCAGAGCAAATAAACCACTAAGAATACAAGTTCCATGGAAGCCCAAGCGCATCAAAACGGTGTAAACCACACCCACCCCAAGCGCCAGCGAAAATTACTTGACACTTAAAATATCTAAGCTTAAATTAAAGTCACAGTTTCCCCCACGCAAGGAGCGGGCATGCGCATCGTTTGCATCGGCGGCGGTCCGGCCGGTCTGTACTTCGGCCTGTTGATGAAGAAGCAGAATCCCGAGCACGAGGTGACCGTGGTCGAGCGTAATCGTCCGTACGATACGTTCGGCTGGGGCGTCGTGTTCTCCGACCAGACCCTCGGCAACCTCCAAGGCGCCGACGCGCCGAGCGCGAACGCGATCCTCGAGGCGTTCAACCACTGGGACGACATCGACATCCATTTCGGCGGGCGCACGCAGCGTTCCTCCGGCCACGGTTTTTGCGGCATCGGCAGGAAGCGGCTTCTCAACATCCTCCAGGCGCGCGCCGAGGAACTCGGCGTGAAACTCGTCTTCGAGACGCTGGTGACCAACGACGAAGCCTACGACGCCGACCTCATCGTCGCGTGCGACGGCCTGAACAGCGCGATCCGCACGAAGTATGCGGCCACTTACAAGCCCGATATCGACATGCGCGATTGCCGCTTCGTGTGGCTCGGCACCGACAAGCTCTTCGACGCCTTCACGTTCGCATTCGAGAAAACCGAATGGGGCTGGTTCCAGGCCCACGCGTACCGCTTCGACGGTCACACGTCCACGTTCATCGTCGAGACGCCCGAGCGCGTCTGGCGCGCGGCAGGGCTCGACGAGATGAGCAAGGAAGACAGCATCGCGTTCTGCGAACGGCTGTTCGCCCGCTATCTCGACGGCCACAAGCTCAAGTCGAACGCCGAGCATCTGCGAGGCTCCGCGCAATGGATCCGCTTTCCGCGCGTGGTGAACGAGAACTGGGTCCATTACCGCCCACGCGCCGACGGCCGGACGACACCGATCGTGCTGATGGGCGACGCGGCGCACACGGCGCACTTCTCCATCGGCTCGGGCACCAAGCTGGCGCTCGAAGACGCGATCGAACTGGCGAACAGCATCGCGGCGCATCCCCACGATCTCGACGGCGCGCTGAAGCATTACAGCGATGTGCGCAGCGTCGATGTCCTGCGCATCCAGAATGCGGCGCGCAATTCGACAGAGTGGTTCGAGAACGTGCAGCGCTATGCCTCGTTCGAGCCGGAACAGTTCGCCTATTCGCTGCTGACACGCTCGCAGCGCATCTCGCACGAGAACCTGCGTGAACGCGACGCCGCGTATCTGGCGGAATTCGAGAACTGGATCGCGCAACGCTCGGGCATCGACGTGACGGACGACACGAAGCGCCCGGTCCCGCCGATGTTCACGCCGTTCACGCTGCGCGGCGTGACGCTCAAGAACCGCATCGTCGTCTCGCCGATGGCGCAGTACTCCGCCGTCGACGGCATCGCGGGCGACTATCACCTGATGCATCTCGGCGCCCGCGCAATGGGCGGCGCCGCGCTCGTCATGACGGAGATGACCTGCGTCTCGCCCGAAGCGCGCATCACACCGGGCTGCCCGGGTCTCTACAACGAAGCGCAACGCGACGCGTGGCGGCGCATCGTCGAGTTCGTGCATCGCGAGTCGGATGCGAAGCTCGGCATTCAGCTCGGACACGCGGGCGGCAAGGCATCGACGAAAGTGGCGTGGGAAGGCATCGACCAGCCGCTCGACGAAGGCAACTGGCCGACCGTTTCGGCGTCGCCGCAGCAGTATCTGCGCGGCGTCAGCCACTGGTCGCGGGAGGCGAGCGTCGAAGACCTGCGCGCGATCGAGGCGCAGTTCGTGCGCTCCACCGAACTCGCCGTCGAGGCCGGTTTCGACTGGCTCGAACTGCACTGCGCGCACGGCTATCTGCTGTCGGGCTTCCTGTCCCCGCTCACCAATCATCGCAGCGACGAATACGGCGGCTCGCTCGCGAACCGCCTGCGCTTTCCGCTCGACGTGTTCCGGGCGATGCGTGCCGTGTGGCCCGCCGACAAGCCGATGTCCGTGCGCATTTCCGCGCATGACTGGGTCGACGGCGGCATGACGCCCGACGACGCCGTCGAGATCGCGCGCGCCTTCAAGACAGCGGGCGCGGACCTCATCGACGTGTCGTCGGGACAGGTCAGCAAGGACGAGAAGCCCGTCTACGGCCGCATGTTCCAGACGCCCTTCTCCGACCGCGTGCGCAACGAAGCCGGCATCGCGACGATCGCGGTCGGTGCGATCTCCGAGGCGGATCACGTGAACAGCATCATCGCGGCGGGCCGCGCGGACCTGTGCGCCATCGCGCGGCCGCATCTCGCCAACCCGGCATGGACGCTCAACGAGGGGGCGCGGATCGGCTACTTCGATATCGCATGGCCGAAGCAGTATCGCGCGGCGAAAGCGCAACTCGAACGCAACTACGAACGCGAGCGCGCACAGCACGCGAAGGACGCAGCATGAACGGCTCTTTGCTCACCCATCGCCATGCGGTCGTGACAGGCGGCGGCAGCGGCATCGGCGCTGCGATCGCGCAGGCGCTCGTCGCAGCCGGCGCGCGCGTCACGCTGATGGGCCGCGATGCGGCGCGTCTCGCCTATCAGCGCGACATGCTCGCCCACGATGGCGAGGTACAGGTGCAGGCTGTCGACGTCACGCAGCCCGAGTCGGTCGCGTCCGCGTTTGCAGGCGCAGCCGCCGCGTTCGGCGCTGTCGATATCCTCGTCAACAACGCGGGACAGGCCGAGGCGTCGCCATTCGCGAAGACCGATCTCGCGCTCTGGCAGCGCATGCTCGATGTGAACCTGACCGGCGTCTTTCTCTGCACGCAGGCCGCGCTTCCCGCGATGCTCGAACGCGGCAACGGCCGCATCGTCAACGTCGCGAGCACGGCAGGACAGGTCGGCTACGCGTATGTCGCCGCGTATTGCGCGGCCAAGCATGGCGTGATCGGCATGACGCGATCGCTCGCGCTCGAAGTCGCGACACGGGGCGTCACCGTGAACGCGGTGTGCCCCGGCTACACGGAGACGGAACTGCTGCGGCAATCGGTCGGACGGATCGTCGCGCAGACCTCGCGCAGCGAAGACGAGGCGCGCGACGCCCTGCTGCGCAGCAACCCGCAACGCCGTTTCGTCACGCCCGAGGAAGTCGCGCATTCGGTCCTGTGGCTGTGTTCGCCCGGCTCCGATGCCCTCACAGGCCAGGCGATATCGATTTCAGGTGGAGAAGTAATGTGACCAAAGCCGCCACGCGTACCGTCAAGAACAACCCGAAGCGCGACGCCGCGCTCGCCGACAACGTCGTCGATCTCGAGATGAGCACCGGCGTCGACAGCCACATGGGACTGCGCCTGTGGCTGCGGCTCCTGACGACGACCAATCTCGTGCAGACGGAATTGCGCAAGCGGCTGCGCAACGAATTCAACACCACGCTGCCGCGTTTCGACCTGATGGCGCAACTCGAACGCCACCCGGAAGGCCTGAAGATGAGCGAGCTTTCGCGACGCCTGATGGTGACGGGCGGCAACGTGACGGGCTTGACCGATCAACTGGAAAAGGAAGACCTCGTGGTGCGCGACGCCGATCCCGCCGACCGCCGCGCGTACACCGTACGGCTCACGCCGAACGGCCGGCTGCTCTTCGACCGCATGGCGCGCGCCCATGAACAATGGGTCGTCGAACTGCTCGGCGGCCTGCCGCTCGCGGACAAGGCGCGCATGCACCAGAAGCTCGGGCGGCTCAAGCAGCACCTGCGCGACATCGTCAAGCCTTGATGCAGCGGCAGGCGGCACGCAGTACGGAACAACACGGAGACACTCGATGAACGAAACCCCCGCCGCCGCGCTTTTCACCGGCAACCGGACGACGCTTGCGCACTATCGCGCCGAACACTTCGGCTGGTCGGTCGACGGCAAGGTCGGCACGATCACGCTGAACCGGCCCGAACGCAAGAACCCGCTCACCTTCGAGTCGTATGCCGAGTTGCGCGACCTGTTCAGGCAACTCGCCTACGCGACCGACGTCAAGGCCATCGTGATTCATGGCGCGGGCGGCAACTTCTGCTCGGGCGGCGACGTGCACGACATCATCGCGCCGCTCGTCGATCTGCCGATGCCCGAACTGCTGATGTTCACGCGCATGACGGGCGATCTCGTGAAGGCGATGCGCCATTGCCCGCAGCCGGTGATCGCCGCGGTGGACGGCGTGTGCGCCGGCGCCGGCGCGATCATGGCGATGGCCTCCGACCTGCGTCTGGGAACGGCCCGCAGCAAGCTCGCGTTCCTGTTCACGCGCGTCGGCCTCGCCGGCTGCGACATGGGCGCGTGCGCACTGCTGCCGCGCATCATCGGCCAGGGACGCGCCGCCGACCTGCTCTTCACGGGCCGCTCCGCAAGCGGCGACGAAGCGCACGCGTGGGGCTTCTATAACCGGCTCTGCCAGCCGGATGACGTCGTGAAGGAAGCACAGACACTCGCCGCCGAACTGGCCGCTGGCCCGACCTTCGCACACGGCATCACGAAGAAGATGCTGCATCAGGAATGGAACATGGGCATCGACGAAGCGATCGAATCCGAGGCGCAGGCGCAGGCCATCTGCATGGCGACGCAGGATTTCGGACGCGCGTATCGTGCGTTCGCCGCGAAGACGCGGCCTGTTTTCGAGGGAGACTGACATGGCCGACGCATTCACCGATGCACTCGACTGGCCGTTCTTCGAGGAACGCCATCGCGAGTTGGGCCGGCGCATCACTGCGTGGGCGGCGGAGCATCTGGACCACGTCGGACACGACGACGTCGACGCCGCCTGCCGCCACCTCGTGCGCGAACTCGGCGCCGCGGGCTGGCTGCGTTACGGCGTGGGCGGCACCGCGTATGGCGGCCACGGCGACACCATCGATACGCGCGCCGTCTGCGTGCTGCGTGAAGTGCTCGCGCGCCACAGCGGCCTCGCCGACTTCGCGCTGGCGATGCAGGGCCTCGGCTCCGGCGCGATCACGCTCGCCGGCAGCGACGCGCAAAAGGAACGCTACCTGCCGCGCGTGGCCGCCGGTGAAGCGCTCGCGGCGTTCGCGCTGTCGGAGCCCGACGCCGGATCGGATGTCGCCGCGCTTGCCCTCACCGCGCGCGCCGAAAAAGACTTCTTCATTCTCGATGGCGAGAAGACCTGGATCTCGAACGGCGGCATCGCGGACTTCTACGTCGTGTTCGCACGAACCGGCGAGGCGCCGGGCGCGCGCGGCATCAGCGCGTTCATCGTGGATGCCGACACGCCGGGGCTCAAGATCGCGGAACGCATCGACGTGATCGCGCCGCATCCGCTTGCTCGCCTGCGCTTCGACGGCGCACGCGTGCCGCGCTCGGCGCTGCTTGGCAACCCCGGCGAAGGTTTCAAGCTCGCGATGCGCACGCTCGATATCTTCCGCACCTCGGTGGCCGCCGCTTCGCTCGGCTTCGCTCGCCGCGCGATGGACGAAGGACTCACGCGCGCCGCATCGCGCAAGATGTTCGGCCAGACCCTCGGCGACTTTCAACTGACGCAGGCGAAGCTCGCCCAGATGGCGCTCACCATCGACAGCGCCGCGCTCCTCGTCTATCGCGCCGCATGGCTGCGCGATCAGGGCAAGCCGGTCACGCGTGAAGCGGCGCTCGCGAAGTGGCACGCGAGCGAAGGCGCGCAGCAAGTCATCGATGCGGCCGTGCAACTCTGGGGCGGGCGCGGCGTGCAAAGCAACTCGGTCGTCGAGCAGTTGTATCGCGAGATTCGCGCACTGCGCATCTACGAAGGCGCGACCGAAGTGCAGCAACTGATCGTAGGACGCGACTTGCTGAAGACGCATGCCAGGGAGGCGTCATGACGTTCGAGCGCCCCGTGCGCATCCGGTTCTCGCATTGCGATCCGGCTGGCATCGTCTTCTTTCCGCAATATCTCGTGATGACCAACGTGCTCGTCGAGGACTGGTTCAACGAGTCGCTCGACATCGACTACAGCGCGATGATCCGCACGCGGCGCGTCGGCCTGCCGATCGTCAAGCTCGACTGCGCGTTCTCCAAGCCGAGCCAGATGGGCGAAACGATCATGCTGACCCTTGCACTGCGGCGCCTGGGGCGCCGCTCGATCACCATCGACATCACGGGTCACGCTGACGGCGCGACGCGCTTCAGTGCCCAACAGGTGCTCGTCACGACATCGTTCGAGACGGGCGCATCGATCGACATCCCGGATGACATCCGCACGGCGCTGGTTCGCTTCGCACCGGATGCCGCCGGCACCACACAGGAACCGCAATCATGAAACAAGCCTTGCTTCCTCCGAGCTGGACCGCGCCGCGCGGCTATGCCAACGGCGTCGCCGCGCGCGGCACCCAGGTGTTCATCGCAGGCCAGATCGGCTGGGATGCCGAAGCGCGGTTTCATACCAGCGACTTCGCCGCACAAGCGAAACAAGCGCTGCAAAACATCGTCGACGTGCTGGCCGAGGCTGGCGGCAAGCCGGAGCATCTCGTGCGCCTCACGTGGTACGTGACCGACAAGCGCGAATATCTTGCCGCGCTGAAGGACATCGGCCGTGGGTTTCGAGAGCTGATCGGCGACTACGACATCGCGATGAGCGCAGTCCAGGTCGTCGCGCTGATCGAAGACGAAGCGAAGGTCGAGATCGAAGCGACGGCCGTCATTCCGGACTGAAGCAGAAGCCACCATCACGCATAACCCTGTTTATCGCTTTCCGGAGGTCTTTCATGCAACCCTCGGCTCACGTCGATACGTTCGCCCGCGACAACCTGCCGCCGCCCGAACAGTGGCCGGAGTTCCTGCTCGACAACGCCGATATCCGGTATCCGGCGCGCTTCAATTGCGCGGCCGAACTGCTCGACCGGATGATCGACGAACGCGGGTTCGGCGAGCGGCCCGCGATCTGGTCCGACGAAAACGGCACGACCCAGGTCACGACCTACCGTGAATTGCGCGAGCGCGTGAACCGCACGGCGCATGTGCTCGTGAACGAGATGGGGCTCGTGCCGGGCAACCGTATCCTGCTGCGCGGTCCGAACACCTTGCACATGGCGGTCGTCTGGCTCGCATCGCTCAAGGCGGGACTCGTCGTCGTGCCGACCATGCCGCTCCTGCGCTCGAAGGAGCTCAAGCAGATCGTCGACAAGGCCGAGGTCGCGGCCGCACTGTGCGATGCGCGGCTCGTCGACGAACTCGCCCCGTGCAGCGATCCGGCGCATCCGCACTACTGCCCGAGCCTGCGGCAAGTGCGGCTCTTTCATCACGACGCCCCCGACGCGGTCGAAGCGCTCGCCGCTGCCCAGCCCGCTGAATTCACCGCTGTCGATACGGCCGCCGACGACGTGTGCCTCATCGCGTTCACGAGCGGCACGACCGGCAAGCCGAAGGGCTGCATGCACTTTCATCGCGACGTGCTCGCGATGTGCGACCTGTTTCCGCGTCACGTGCTCAAGCCGACGCCCGATGACGTGTTCTGCGGTACGCCGCCGCTCGCGTTCACGTTCGGCCTTGGCGGGCTGCTGTTCTTTCCGCTGCGCGCCGGCGCATCGACGGTGCTGATGGAGCGGCTCACGCCCGAGACGCTGCTCGCGAGCGTCGAGCGCTTTAACGCGACCATCATGTTCACTGCGCCCACGTTTTATCGGCAGATGGCGGCGCTCGTTTCGCGCTTCGACCTGTCGAGCCTGAAGAAAACGGTATCGGCTGGCGAAGCCCTGCCCGACGCGACCCGTCAGCTCTGGCACGAGGCGACCGGCATCGAGATGATCGACGGCATCGGCGGAACGGAGATGATCCACATCTTCGTGTCGAGCGCGGCTGATGAAGCGCGGCGGCATGCGATCGGCCGCGCGGTGCCGGGCTATATCGTGCAGGCAGTCGACGATGAAATGCGCCCGGTGCCCGTTGGCGAAGTCGGCAAGCTCGCCGTGAAAGGGCCGACCGGTTGCCGCTACCTGAGCGACGAGCGGCAGGCGAAGTTCGTGCGCGACGGCTGGAACCTTCCCGGCGATACCGTTCGCATCGATGCGGATGGCTATGTGTTCTATCAGGCTCGCGCGGACGACATGATCGTGTCGGCTGGCTATAACATCTCCGGCCCGGAGGTGGAAAGCGCACTGATGCTGCATGAGGCCGTGGCGGAATGCGGCGTGATCGGGGCCGCCGATGAGGAACGCGGGCAGATCGTCAAGGCGTTTGTCGTGCTTAACCGCGGGTATGTGGCGGGGGATGCACTCGTCGCGGAGTTGCAGGGCTTCGTCAAGCAGCAGATTGCACCGTATAAGTATCCGCGTGCGATTCGATTCGTCAATGCGTTGCCTCGGACCGAGACCGGCAAGCTCAAGCGGTTTGAATTGCGGTCGCTGTAGGGTCTGGGTTGGGTGGTGCTGATACGTGCTGATACCCAACCCCTAATACCGCCCATAAACAATCCCGAGTATCTGTGCTTCATCGTTGAACACATCGAGCGTATCGCTGAACGCCGCCAGCGGCCCCGCGTTATTGACGAAGAGCGCAAAGCAAAGCTTCCTCCCGCTTCGCGCGTCGATATATCCGGCCATGTTCATCGCGACCATCTGACCATCCGTGATCGTCGCGCCGCTCTTGACGGCGATGTGCTCCTTGCCCGCCACGGTCGTGCCGACTCCGGCAAGCGAGCCATCCACGCCCAGCACGGGCAGTGCATTGCGATAAGCCGGATACGTCGAACGATGGCTCATCACGCTGAGCAACATGGCGGTCGTCCGCGCCGTCGCGCGGCTGTCCGGCGTGCCGCTGCCATTGGTCGGAAAGTCGAAGCTGGCGCCCGGAAGCCCGATGTCGCTCGTGAGCGTCTTGCGCTCGACCGCGAGCGCATCGCTAACTGTGCGCGCGCCCTGGTTCAGGCCCACATACATGAGGCTCAGGTTGGCGCCGGTGTTCAGGCTCACTTTCAGAATCAGCCTGGCCGCTTCCGAATAAGGCGGCGACATGAAACGCGCGACCTGCTGCGCGGACCCATATGAATTCATCGCGGGCAACTTGCCGGATGCATTCGCCGCGACCGCCGGCGCGGACACCGTCACGCCCGCGCGCACGAGCGCATCGATGAACGCGTTGCGCGCGAACGATGCCGGGTCCTCGACGCGCAGCGCGCTGACAAAGAGCGCATTGCCGACGAGCGGCGCCCGGTAGCCGAGCGGAATCGACGCGGGCACGGTCAGGCTCGCGGCGCCCGACAGCGTGCCCGCGCAATTCGGCGCAGAGATGCAGGTGAGGCTGCCGTCGCCGAGCGCATCGCCCGAGACGGCGATGTCCGCCGGCGCGCCCAGCGCCGCCGTGGACGACGTGCCCTGCATGGTGAACGCGCTCGTTTTCGGGCGCCAGTCGAGCGCGCCCGGCTGGCCCGCCGACGCGCCGGGCATGAGCGTGACGTCGATCAGGTTCTCGTTGACGAGGATCGGCGAAATGAGCACGTTTCCGTTCGGCACGCGGAAGCTATCGAAGAGACGATCGTCGATTACGACGTCCCCATTGACCCGCGACACGCCCGCCGCGCGCACCTGGCTCGCCAGATCGTTCAGCGCGACAAGCGGGTCCTCAGGCGTGAGCAGCGCGCCTTCGAACGCGCGGGCGTCGTTGTGATCGAAGTCGGTGAAGTCGATGGTTCCATCGGCCTTCAGGCGGCCGCCGAACGTCAGGTCGCCGGATGCCTGAAGGATCAGGTCACCCGCCAGCGTTCCCGACGCGTCGATGTTGCCGGTTCGGTAGACCGTCGTCTGGAAGCGATGATCCGGGCCGAGCGCGTTGAGCGCCGTGCCCACGGAAAAGAGCTTGCGCACCGAACCGGTGAGCGAGAGCACGTCCGGCTGAACCGAGTCGACGACCTCGCCCGTTGCCGCATCCATCACGACCATCGACCATTGCGACTTCGCTTGCGTGTAGCGCGGCTTGCTCATGATCTGCACGATCGGGTCGGGCTGCGCACTGTGGCCGCCGCAACCGGCGAACAGACCAGCGCAGGAAATGATCAACATCATGACAAGCGGGATTCGCGCTGGCATCGCAGTCTCGGGCCGTCGGCAAGATTTTCAGCATAGTCGGTCACCCGGCGGATTACAAAAGCGATGACGCCGGGAATGCGGTCGTGGACGGCGCCGGCGCCACCGCACCTCTAAAGCGCCAGCGAACCCCTACCCCCATCCGTCGAGCCGCAGCGTGGACCTCACCAGCCGTTGCTCTTCCTGTTCGATCTCCCTGAAGCTCTCGCGCACGCTCTTGATGTGCTGGCTCGCCGCCCTGCGCGCCTGTTCCGGCAACTTGCCCGTCACCGCGTTATAGAGCCGCGCGTGCTGCCGGTCGATCACCCGCTTCTGCGGTTCGCGGTGATACAGGTTGTTCACCGAAGCGAACACCGAACTCAACATCAGATCATTCAGCGTGGCAAGCGTATGCACGAGCACCGGATTGTGCGACGCCTCGCAGATCGCAAGGTGGAACGCATGATCGAGCCGGGCATGCGTCGATGCGTCCGTGTCCGGCGAATGAACGGCCACCATCTCGTCGTAACGGCGCGTGATGAGGATGTAATCGGCAGGCGTGCCGCGCAGCGCCGCCAGTCTCGCCGATTCCGCTTCGAGCATCTCGCGCACTTCGAGCAGGTCGTAGAGCGTGCGCGGCTGCGAGCCGAGCAGGTGCATCATCGGCGTTTGCGCCGGCTCGGCCGTCAGCTTCGCAATGACCGAGCCCTTCCCATGCGACGTCTCGATGAGCCCGCGGGCCCGCAGTATCTTCAGCCCTTCGCGAAGCGCCGTCCGCGATACGCCGAGCTTTTCGGTGAGACGCCGCTCCGACGGCAGCGTCTGTCCCTGCTTCAACACGCCGTCGACGATCAGCCGCTCGATCCGCTCCGCGACCACGTCTGCCAATTGCCGTTTGTCTTCCTGTCCCGTCTCTTGCATGGCGCCCACCACTGGTATGACCACTTCCCGATGATAGCACGCAGGAATCCGACTGCTCGCCCGAAGCCTTTTCACAGCGGGAATACAGCCAATCCAATTAAAAATTGGCTGATAAAAAACTGGTATTACCACTGAAAAACGCATCGACACCCGGTTTCTGAACCGGAACAATCCGGAAAACAGCAGCAATCCGACGCTCGACAGAAGCCGCGGACATCCCGGAGACATCGCATGACTTACGCTTACGACGAGCGCCTCGACGGCCCGTTGCACAACCACGACAAAGCCGCCATCGTGCGCGACTTGCAGGCGCTTCTGCCCGACATGCCGTTGCTGCACGCAAAGGAAGACCTGCGGCCGTTCGAATGCGACGGCCTGTCCGCCTACCGCATCACGCCGATGCTGGTCGCGCTGCCCGACACCATCGATCAGGTCCAGGCGCTCCTCAAGTACGCATCGGCGCATGGCGTGCCCGTCGTCGCGCGTGGCGCCGGCACGGGGTTGTCCGGCGGCGCATTGCCGCTCGAAAAAGGCATCCTGCTCGTGATGGCGCGTTTCAACCGCATCCTCGATCTCGATCCCGAAGCCGGCACCGCCCGCGTGCAGCCGGGCGTGCGCAATCTCGCGATCTCGCAAGCAGCCGCGCCTCATGGCCTCTACTACGCGCCCGATCCGTCGTCGCAGATCGCGTGCTCGATCGGCGGCAATGTCGCGGAGAACGCCGGCGGCGTGCATTGCCTGAAGTACGGCCTGACGGTCCACAACATCCTGAAGATCGAGATCGTGACGATCGACGGTGAGCGCCTCACGCTCGGCTCCGAAGCGCTCGACGCGCCCGGCTTCGACCTGCTCGCGCTCTTCACCGGCTCGGAAGGCATGCTCGGCGTCGTGGTCGAAGTCACCGTGAAGCTGCTCGCCAAGCCGCAAAGCGCGAAGGTGCTGCTCGCGAGCTTCGACGACATCGGCAAGGCCGGCGACGCGGTCGCGCAGATCATCGGCGCCGGCGTGATTCCCGGGGGCCTCGAAATGATGGACAACCTCGCCATCCGCGCGGCGGAAGACTTCATCCACGCGGGCTATCCGGTCGATGCAGAAGCGCTGCTCCTGTGCGAAATCGACGGCGCGGAGTCGGACGTGCAGGAAGACTGCGAGCGCGTCGAAGCGCTGCTGAGCGCGGCGGGCGCAACCGAAATCCGCCTCGCCAGGAACGAAGCCGAACGCCAGCGCTTCTGGGCGGGCCGCAAGAACGCATTTCCGGCGGTCGGCCGCATCTCGCCCGATTACTACTGCATGGACGGCACCATTCCGCGCCGCGAACTGGCGCGCGTGCTGAAGGGCATCGCGGATCTGTCAGCGCAATACGGGCTGCAGGTCGCGAACGTGTTCCATGCCGGCGACGGCAACATGCACCCGCTGATCCTCTTCGATGCCAATGCACCCGGCGAAATGGATCGCGCCGAGACGATCGGCGCGCGCATCCTCGAACTGTGCGTCGCGGTCGGCGGCAGCATCACGGGCGAGCACGGCGTCGGCCGCGAGAAGATCAACCAGATGTGCGCGCAATTCAACAGCGACGAGCTGGTGTTCTTCCACGCCGTCAAGGCCGCGTTCGACCCCGACGGCCTGCTCAATCCCGGCAAGAACGTGCCGACGCTGCATCGCTGCGCCGAGTTCGGCTCGATGCACGTCCATCACGGCGCGCTGCCCTTCCCCGAACTGGAGCGCTTCTGATGCGACGCGACCTCATTTCCACCGACGACAGCGCGCGTCTCGTCGAGCAGGTGCGCGACGCCCTTGCCGAACGACATCCGCTGCGCATCCGCGGCGGCGACAGCAAGGCGTTTCTCGGCCGCCCGGTCGCGGGCGCGGAGCTCGATACGCGCACGCATCGCGGCATCGTGAGCTATGACCCGAGCGAGCTCGTGATCACGGCGCGCGCCGGAACGCCGCTCGCCGAACTGAACGCGATCCTCGCCGACGCCGATCAGATGCTGCCGTGCGAGCCGCCCGCCTTCGGCGGTGAAGCGACCGTCGGCGGTGCCGTCGCGACGGGCCTGTCGGGTCCGCGCCGCCCGTGGGCGGGGTCCGTGCGCGACTTCATCCTCGGCTGCCGGATCATCACCGGCGACGCGAAGCATCTGCGCTTCGGCGGCCAGGTCATGAAGAACGTGGCGGGCTACGACGTGTCGCGGCTGATCGGCGGCAGCTTCGGGTGTCTCGGGCTCATCACGGAAGTCTCGCTCAAGGTGCTGCCCAGGCCGCGCGAACAGCGCAGCCTCACCGTCGCGATCGAAGCCGACGAAGCGATGCGCGAACTGCTCGCGTGGCGCCGTGCCGCGCTGCCGGTGAGCGGCGCCTGCCACATCGACGGCAAGCTGCATGTGCGTCTGGAAGGCGGCACGGGCTCGGTGCGCGCGGCGCTCGACCGGATCGGCGGCGAGGACCTGGACATGCGCTTCTGGGAGTCGCTGCGCGATCACCGGCTCGCGTTCTTCGACGACCCGCGCCCGCTCTGGCGCCTGTCGCTGCCGAACAATACGCCGCTTGTCGCATTGCCGGGAGCCGAGCTCATCGACTGGGGCGGCGCACAACGCTGGCTCAAGAGCGATGCGCCCGCGGCCACCGTTCGCCACATCGCGAGCGTGGCGGGCGGCCATGCGACCTGCTTCACGCCGTCGCCGGACATCGACCCTTTTCATCCGCTTGCCCATCCGCTGATGCGCTTTCACCGGCAACTGAAAGAGCGCCTCGATCCGCGTGGCATTTTCAATCCCGGGCGCATGTACGCCGACTTCTGACAGCGATCACGACCATGCAGACCAATCTCAGCGAAGAGGCCAGGACACTTCCACGCGCGCAGGAAGCGGAAGACATCCTGCGTTCATGCGTGCATTGCGGTTTCTGCAATGCGACTTGCCCGACCTACCAGCTTCTCGGCAACGAACTCGACGGACCGCGCGGACGCATCTATCTGATCAAGCAGATGCTCGAAGGCGAACCGGTGACCGACAAGACGCAGTTGCATCTCGACCGGTGCCTGACCTGCCGCAATTGCGAGACCACGTGTCCTTCGGGCGTGACGTATCACGCGCTGCTCGACATCGGGCGGGAGATGCTGGAACGCCGGGTCGAGCGGCCCGTCGCCGAGCGCGTGCTGCGTGCGGGACTGCGCCACGTGATTCCGCGTGCCAGGACGTTCGGCGCGTTGCTCAAGGTCGGGCGCATGATGCGGCCCGTGCTTCCCGCCGCGCTCGGCGAGAAGATCCCGCTGGCCGCGGCCGTCGCGAAGCAACGTCCTCCTGTGCGTCATGCACGCCGCATGCTGATGCTCGAAGGCTGCGCGCAACGCTCGCTGTCGCCGAATACGAATGCCGCCGCCGCGCGCGTGCTGGATCGGCTCGGCGTCAGCATCGAAGCCGCGCCGGAAGCGGGCTGCTGCGGCGCGACCGACTATCACCTGAATGCGCAGGAAGCGGGCCTCGAACGGGCACGCCGCAACATCGACGCGTGGTGGCCCCGCGTGCAAGCCGGCGCAGAAGCGATCATCCAGACGGCGAGCGGCTGCGGCGCGTTCGTCAAGGAATACGGCCACCTGCTGCGCGACGATCCGGCGTACGCGGCCAAGGCCCGGCGCATCAGCGAAATCGCGCGCGATCTGGGCGAAGTCCTCGCCGATGCACCGCTCGAACAGTTGCAGGTCAGGGCCGACCAGCGCGTCGCCTTCCATTGCCCCTGCACGCTGCAGCATGCGCAAAAACTCGGCGGCTCGGTGGAGGGCGTGCTCGGCCGGCTCGGCTTCGACCTCGCGCCGGTTCCCGATGCGCACTTGTGCTGCGGATCGGCGGGAACCTATTCGTTCACGCAGCCCGCGCTCGCCCGCCAGTTGCGCGACAACAAACTCGACGCGCTCGAAAGCGGCAACCCCGACGTGATCGCGACAGCCAACATCGGCTGCCAGACGCATCTGGGCGCGGGCGGACGCACGCCGGTGCGCCACTGGATCGAGATCGTCGACGAAGCGATCACCTGAGGCCTGCGCGGGACCGTCCGTGTTCTTTCGCAGAAGTTCGGCAGAAATATTCCTATTTCGCCGTGGCAGTCCGCGCGGCATCCGTTTATCGCATCGAAAAAGAGAGACTGGAGACATGGAAATCATCGCCAAACCCGATCATGCCGCGCTATCCCAAGCGTCGGTCGAGAGCCGCGCCTATGCGAAAGCCACCTGGCGGCTTTTGCCCTTCCTGTTCGTGTGCTACGTCGCGGCGTATCTCGACCGCGTGAACGTCGGCTTCGCGAAGTTGCAGATGCTCAACGACCTGGCCTTCAGCGAGACCGTCTACGGCCTCGGCGCGGGCATCTTCTTCATCGGCTATTTCCTGTTCGAGGTGCCGAGCAACATCATCATGCATCGTGTGGGCGCGCGGGTCTGGATCGCGCGGATCATGATCACCTGGGCGGTGATCTCGGCGGCGTCGCTGTTCGTGAAGACGCCGACGACCTTCTACGTGATGCGCTTCCTGCTCGGCGTCGCGGAGGCGGGCTTCTTTCCGGGCATCGTCCTCTACCTGACTTACTGGTTCCCGGCCGAGCGGCGCGGACGCATGAACGCGCTCTTCATGATGGGCATTCCGATTGCCGGCGTGGTGGGCGGCCCGTTGTCTGGCTGGATCATGAACGCGTTCCAGGGCGTGGGCGGCTGGTCGAACTGGCAGTGGCTGTTCGTGCTCGAAGCGATTCCCTCGGCCGTGCTGGGCGTCGTGACGTTGTGCTACTTGCCGAACGGCATCCGCGCGGCGAAGTGGCTGACCGATGAAGAAAAACACGTGCTGGAGGCGAATATCGAACGCGACAACGCTGGCAAGACGCACGGATCGCTTGCCGGCGTATTCGCCGACGCGCGCATCTGGAAGATGGCGGCCATCTACTTCTGCTGCATGATGGGTCTCTATGGCATCAGCTTCTACCTGCCGACGCTCATCAAGGCGAGCGGCGTGCGCACCGCGCTCGACGTGGGTCTCCTGACCGCCATTCCGTATGCGTGCGCTGTCGCGAGCATGTTTCTCGTCGCTCGCAGCGCGGACCGCACCGGCGAGCGGCGCTGGCACTTCGCGATCCCCGCGGTGCTTGCGGGCGTGGGCCTTTTTGCCAGTACGCAACTGGTCGGCAACATTCCCCTCACCGTGCTTGCGCTGACCGTCGGGACCGCCGGCATGCTCGCGACCATGCCGGTGTTCTGGACCTATCCGAGTGCGATTCTTGCGGGCGGGTCGGCGGCGGCGGCGATTGGCATGATCAACTCGATCGGGAATCTGGCGGGGTTCGTCAGCGCTTCGATCATCGGATGGATGAAGGATGTCACGCATAGCACGAACGCCGGGATTTACTGCGTGGCGGGGGCGCTCGTGCTTGGCGCGGTGCTGGCGTTGATGCAGCCGCGGCGGTTGGTGAATCGGGTGGATTGAGTCGGGATAGCCAGCGCCCGCCTCGACTACGCTTCGCTCCACTGGCGCAATCTGCTGTTCAGCCGGTCCGCTGCATCTCGCTCGTCCTTGCCAGAACCCGACGAGTAATTGGTAAGGACGAATGCCGCCTGCCGATACACCGGCACCCAGAATTTCTGCGCACTCGCCGTAGCGTGCAGTTTCTCGTAGAACGCGAGCATGCTGTCCAGTTCCGGCGCGAGTTGTCGTTTGTCCACCGCCTCGCAGATCCTGATGCCGTTCAACGCTGCCTGCGCCCAGAAGTCGGTCTGCCGCTGCATCTTCTGGGTGAGCGAAGCGTAGATCTCCCTGATCAACGCATCGCGCGCCGCGTTCGGCTCTGCGCCCTCTGGCACGCTCCCGTTTTTCCAGAGCGCCTGCACCGTGCTCGCCGACAGATACTTCAACGCGGGAAGGAACAGCATGTCGCTGCGCACGGCCTTCGAAATATCGACGGCCTTCGCGAAATGACTGACGGCCCGGTCGATCCCTGTCGTACTGATGCTGTCGTGGCCGTTGGCCATGCGCCGCTCGATATTGGCGAGACGCCGCCATGCCGAGCCCGTCAGTGTCTCCATCTTCACCGACGGTCGCAACACGCTCAGGCGCTCCAGCAGTTCCGCGGCATCGGTGACTTCGCGGATGCAATCCTGCGCGAGCGCCGGGTCCGGCGCCCGGTTCGTATCGGCGGGCAGCGCCAGCACGAAGCGCTCGAGCGCGAGGCGCGCGCGCACTCTCGCCCACTCCGCGCCCGATTCGAACGATGCGCTGCCGTCCACCGCGCCCACGGCGCGCTCGTACCAGCGCACCGCGTTCGCGTCGACGCCGACCTGCGCCCAGGCACGCGCGAACGCCTCGGCCACCTTGCCGATCCCGCCGTAGCGCGCGCGGAACTTGGACTCGAGATACTGGATGCGCTCCTTCTGCTGCTCGGGTTTCGATTCGTCGTAGCGGGCGGCGAGGCTCAGGTGCTCCAGCGCAAGCATGAGCGCGTTCGGCGACGCGACCGCGGCATAGAGCTTCTCGCTCGTCATCGGCTGGGGCAAGGTGACGGGCAGCCCGGCGCGGAACATCCAGTCCGGATCGCCATAGCACTGGTAGGCGGCCCACGTGTTGCCCGACTTCGCGCGTGCGGCCGCGCGCGCCGCGCCCACCGCGTCGATGAAGCGCTTGCCCGCGAACAACTCCCGATAGAACGTGCTGGCAAAGGTGCGCGCCGCTTCGTCGTTGACGGCCCAGCCGCAGGCGATCACGCAGCGCACGCCGATCTTGATCAGCATTTCGGCGACCGTCGCGGCGAAGCGCGGCCGGTCGAACGGCGAGGCGTCGTCGAGCACCTGGTTCACGTCGCGCTCGGCGAGATGGCAGCAGTTGACGAACACGAGTTCCGGCACCGCGCCGACCGCTTCGATCTCGTCGGGGCCGAGGAAGACGTCGTCGGACAGCACGACGCCGCGCAGCTTGCCATACACCGGCCGCGAGTCGGGCGCATTCGGATCGGCGGCGCGCAGCACTTCGGGCGGCTCGCCGTGTCCGGCAATATGCACGATGCGCCAGTTACGCTCGAACAGGGTGTTGATGATCGTCTGCGAGTCGGGACCCTCGGGATAATCCTTGCCGCGGATCATCGCCCTGATGCGATCCTTGCTGATCTGGTCCGCGTTGGCGAGCATGATGCTGTGGACCTCTTCCGCCTCCGATGTTGCTCCGGGCAGGCGCGGATAACACTTCAGGTCCACCTTCGGCTCGCCGATGATCAGGATCTCGCCGTCGCGCTGCACGTCGATCACTTGCGACCGGTAGTCGACGGTCTGGAGCTTGCGCAACAGTTGCGAACGAATCGCCCAGGGCACGGCGCCGGGATCGTTCACGTCGTCGGGCGTTTGCAGCAGTTCCCACGGAATGCCGGCGGTCGTCTCGTCGAGCGAGAGCACGAGATCGGTCTTCTCGCCGAGAAACGGCCGCAACTCGAACGGCACGACGAGCTGAAACAGCGTGCGCCCGATCTGCTCGTTGTTCGCCTGCTCCGCCGACGTCGTCGCGATCAGCTTCTGCAGAAGGCACCGCTGGATGCTCTTCGGGCGCAACTCGCCGCGTGCACGGCGCGTGTCCATCGCGTAGACGATGCCGGTGCGGCCATATTCGTCGCGGCGCGAGGTCACGTTGATGATGTCGTAGCCCGCGCTGCGATAATTCGAGTCGAGCGGGCGGCGCAAGCCGCCGACTCCCGGCGTGATGACATCGCCAATCGCGAGGCGCGCGCCCGGCATCGGCGGCAGCGCCTTCACCGCGAGCCAGGCCTCGGTCGCGCGGTCCAGGTAGATCTCGATCAGATCGAGGCTCCCCACGTGCGGCGAGTCGTTGAGCGCGAGCCGCTTGTTCGCTTCGCACACGCCGCGCACCACGCCCTGCGCTGCGTCGCCGGGCGTCACCGACATCCCGCCGCTCGCGAGCAGCGTCGCGGTGAGATGCAGTTCGCGCTTGCTATCGGGCTGCTGCTCCTCGACGCGCTGGCACCACGCAATCACGCCCTGCCGCACGGTGCGGATCATGCCCTCCGCGCCGAGCTTGCCCTCTTCGCCGAGCCCCACGACGATCACCGCCGATGGCTGCGACGTCAGAAACGGGTTGTGCGGATTCACGCAGCCGTTGATAAAGATCTGCTGCGTGCCGACCGCCTCCGGATAGCGCCCGACGTTGAGCGCCTTCGAGAGCCGCTCGCCGAGCAGCTTGTTCATCACGATCTCGGCGCCGGTGAGGACCGCCGGGCCGTAGTGGCCGAGCATCAGCGGGCCTTCGACGAACCGCACATTGCCGTTGAGCACCCTGATCGCAACCTTGAGGTCGGTGTCGTCGGCGGGTTCGTCGGGCAGGAACGACGCCATCATCTCCGCTTCGCTGCTCGCCGGGTGTGCGCTCATCCAGTAACGGGACGGCCGGAAGCGCTCGTAGCTGACGGCGGCCGGCTTCTGCAGCGTGCCCGCGCCACGGGCCGCGCCGGTTGCCGAAACGGAATCGAGGTGCGTGGTCGAACCCGTGCGCAACAGGTCGAGATACGCTTCGAACGCTTCCTCCGCTTTCGGCAGGCTGCCGTGGTCGTGCGGCGTGGTCCATGTCGGGACATTCGGCAACATCGCGCTGTCGAGCGTCACGCGCCCGTCGCCGACATCGACCGCATTCAGATAGACCAGCCCGTCTTCCGGCGTTTCCTCGTAGCCGTCGGGCGTGAACTTCGACTGCCCGACCACGAGCACGAGCTTGTCGCACGCCAGCTTCGCGAGGTCGGCGCGCTGCGTGTCGAACTGCTTGCGCAGCGCGATCGCCGCCTTTAGCACATCATCCGGCGGCAGGCCCCATGTGCATGCCTGCATCTGCAAAGGCAGCGAATGCCAGATGCTCGCCTGCTTCACGAGTTCCTTGTCTCTCGTGGCGAGATCCTGCCAGCCTTGCGCCGTGCCGAGATTGCGCTGCGGGTCGAGCAGGCCCGCCTGCAACTGAAGGAAGCCCGGCATCTGCGCCATGATCCCGCGCGACTTCTCCGCGTCGAACAGCGAGCCGACCGCGGCGAGCGTGTTGCCGAACGTGTCGTCGCCGCTCAGCACCTGCATCGGCGCCCACGAGCCGCCGTTGGGCGTGCCGAGCATGAGGATGCGCGCGCCTTCGACGCCCATCAGGCGCTTCCACACATCCGGCGCGACGAGCTGCATCGCGCGCACGACGAGCCCGCCCATCGAATGCGCGACGATGCGCACCGGCTGCCGCGTTTGCGTGCGCGCGTCGAGCGCGTCGGTAATGGCGAGGGCGAGACGGGCGGCTTCCAGCTCGATCGGCACGCGCCAGTCGTAGGCGAACGGCGTAACGTTGTGCGTCGCGCCGAAGAACTCGATCAGCTTGTCGTAGGACATGCCGATCGGGCCGTCGGGCTCGATGCGCGGCGCGCCGTTGGCGCCCGCCTTGTAACCGAGCCGGTCGAGCCCGTTGACGATGCGCCAGCTCAGCCACACGCGCTCGTCGCCGATCTTCAGGTTGCTGCCGAGGATGCCGGGCAGCACGATCAGCGCGGGCTTTGCCGGGTCGTTCGCCGGGGCCGCGCCGCGCAGGCCGCCCGAATCCTTGCCGGCCCAGGAAAGCGGTCCGATGGTGCGAAAGCTGGACGGCACCGCCGATTCGATGAGCGCGGACGTGATTGCGTCGGCGGTGGCCGGGTTGGTGAAATAGCGGAAGTGCGAGACCTGGCCCGTCTGGTCGAAGAGGAACGACGCGGCGCGCTCGCGCGGCACGCCGCCGTACATCGACCGCGTCTGCACGACGAAGTCGTTGTCGGTCCAGAAGAACGCATCGGAGAGCAGCGTCTTGAGCCACGAGGTGACCGAATCGCCTTTCACGTCGCCCGACACGACGCGCAGGTCGCCCGGCAATGGCGCCGCCGGCGAATGCACCCAGCGGATCAGCGCGCTGTCGGGCGCCTGCGCGGCGAGCCCCGGCGCGTGCTTCGGATCGAGGCCGGTTTGCGCGACGCCGGTGAGCAGTTCGACGAGCGCCGGCGCAACCGGCACCTGCGCGAGTTCGAGCGTCCACTTCAGCACCGACAGGTACGCATCCAGCCGGTTCGACGCGAGCAGCGTGCCGCGCACCGGACACGCGACGCGCACGATCCGGTCGACGGTGACGGATTTTGCCTTGACCTCGGCGGCCAGCGCTTGCAGTTCCGCGAGGCTCTTTGCGTCATCCTTGAAGATCGCCTCGTCCGCCGCGCCGATGACCGGGTTCGCGCAGATTCTCGCGAGCACTTCGGCCACGAGCCCGCCGCGCGAATGCGTCACCAGGTGCAGGCGGTTGTTTCCCTTAAGCGCCTTGACGAGCGTCAGCGCGTTCTGGATCGGGCTCACGCCGAGCGTCGGATGATCCAGCGCGTAGACGCTGTCGCCGTAAGTCTCGAATAGCTTGTCGACGTGCTCCGGATGCTCGCTCCACAGCTTGCCGAAGCTCCCGCTCGTGTCCGAAAACGTCCCGTGGATGAAGAAAAGCACGGACGTGCCGTCGGGACGCGGGAGAATCGAGTCGTCGGCGGCGGCGTCGGCTTTCTTCATCTGCCCCGGCAGCGTTCTCGATAGCGCGAAGACGCCATTGCCCACCGAGTCGTCGAAATGCTCGATGATCTTCTCGATGGCCGCCGCTTCGATGGCATCCTCGATCGGCCCTTCCACCACGCGGATGGCCGAGAGGAACACCTTGCCGAGCGCCCCGCGCGAGACGCCGCGTGTGCTGGCAGGGGTGGCGAGGCCCTTCCACGCAAGCGTGCTCGGCACGAACACCTCGCCGCTGCCGTTCACGGTGACGTCGTCCGGGCTGACCTGGGCGTTCAGCAAGTCCTTCGCGTTGTCAGGATGCAGCAGCAGCGACGGGCCATCCTTGATGTCGAGCACGACGTAATGGTTGCCGGAAGTCGCGTCCAGCCGGAAGTCGTCGCCGGCGCCGCGCGTCGTGCTCAAGGTCACGGCATCCTTGATTTTCGCGTCGACCGGGACGGCCGTGCCGCGTGCCTGCGCGCCGGGAATCGCGCCGCGTTCGTTGCGGCCCGTCACGAGAAAGGTAACCGTATTGGCAGCTTGAGGCATGGCTGACACCCCGCTTGGTGGTGCTTGTGGTTTCAGCTTGCGGAAACCTGTTCGGCCTGGTGCGCAAGCTGGTTCGGTATCTTGATGATGTGTTCGCTCGCCGGCGCCGAGTCGCACTGCAAGGGCGGGAAGTGGATCGAACTGCGTCCAGGGATCCGGCATGGCGTCGGCTGAACGCAATATAGGACATAAAAAGCAGAACGTAAGGGACAATGGTTCGCGCTAATCCGCCGCCCAAGCCAGTACCGGCGTGACGATCGCCACATTTCCCAGAAACGACATAGCTCTGCACTCTCCACCCTGCGACAGAGTCAAACTTTGTTGAAATTGGCGCGTCTCCGCCCGCGACTCGATTGTTCGCCTCCGATGTGCGCTTATTCTGTCAGGGTCACTTACCCGAGCGGCAAGCATTCCAAGGAGACATGGAGCATGTCAGAACAAACGCATAACGAAGTAACGGAGTCTCGCTGCATCCGAGGCACTGCCAGGAACGAGAGGATCAGTCATGCGTAAGGCAGCGGTACGGCACGGCGACCCGACGACAACGGGCGGTTTCGTTCTCGCTTACTCGTCGACGCTTCACGACGATGGGAGAAAGATTGCCCTGAGCGGCGACGAGGCAACCTGCGGCATCTGCAAGGGCGCATTCAAGATATTCGGTACCGGCCAAGGAATTTCCGAGAAGTCGCGGGTCGTTGTTGTCGATGGCGATCAACGCTCGACTGTTTCGGCAACATCTTCGAAGGCCGCGATATCCGGTTTAAGGGAGAGAACGTGCACAACTACAATACGGGGGTTATCGGCATTGTGCTTATGGAGAACCTGACGGTCCCGGATGAAGGTCGTGATGGCGTCGCGATGGTCCGCAAGTTTCTTGATGCGATCGGTGTCAACAAGCGGCCGCAGGTGCCCGAAAAACAGAAGCAATCGCTTGAAGCATTCATCGCCATCCTGCGAGAGTTCTTTTACATCAATACGCTTGGTGGTCACCGCGAGTTCCCTGGCCAATTGGGTGAAGGCAAGATTTGCCCAGGCAACATTGGCTTGACGCTCGTAAAAGAACTGCGGAAATTGACTGGGCTCAGCGCGCCATGAATCCGCCACGGAAATGGCTGGCGGCAATCGCCGGTACAGGCATCGCGATCGTAGTGATCGCCTACACGGGCTATGTCAATTCGTATCTCGATCACGAGACGCAAACGAAGTTCTTCCTGAAGCGATACCCGACGTTGCAGACGAAGTTCTACGACCCGTTCGCCAACGAGGGGGATGACGCGCCGATCGACCAATTAACACCGATCGATCGCGCGCATTTTGCTGACTATTGCAAATACCGGTTTGGGATTGTCGATCGTAGTACCGGGGCGCTACAGGTGTGCAAAGCGAGAATCCCGGACTATTTGCGATAGGTGTAGTCATTCGCCCGCATTCAGGCTGATCCACCGGCAATCATCCGTTGCAGCGCGTCAGGAGCGCGTCATGCGCTGCGCACCTGACAGCCAGGCTGCCGCCCCCAAATGCCAAAGCCATGCCTGCCAGGCATGCCGACCCGCCCACAAAGTCTTTTTCCTTTCGGCGCGCTCCGGCTAAATTACCTTCCAGACGACATCGCAACGACCTTTCACTCTTTCCAAGGGCGTCTGGAATCCATCTCCCCCATGCCTTCTGTCTATATCGCAGAGGAAACGGAAATGGACCGGTCGGTGCAACGCGATATCCACCCACTACCCAGCCAAGGAAAGATCATGACCAGCTTGTTTACCCCAACGAAGGTCGGCGCTTACGCCGTTTCGCATCGTGTCGTCCTGGCGCCGATGACTCGCTTGCGCACGATCCAGCCCGGCGATATTCCCAGCCCGATGATGGCCGACTTCTACGGCCAGCGCGCATCCGAAGGCGGCCTCGAAATCGTCGAAGGGGTCAGCATCTCCCTCACGGCTCGCTCGTACCTGGGTGCGGCAAGCTTTTACCACGACGGACAAGTGGCGGGCTGGAAGGCGATCGCCGATGCCGTTCACGCCAAGGGCGGCCGCGTATTCATGCAGTTGATACACGGCGGACGCCAAAGCCACGTCGAGATGACTGGCGGCGCCGATCCCGTTGCGCCTTCCGTGGTTCCGTTCGATGGCGTCGCGTTGACGAAGGATGGCTTCGTGCCGGCCTCTCCGCATCGCGCGCTCGATATCGAAGAGATTCCTGGGATCGTCGAGGAATTCCGCGTCGCGGCGCAGCGCGCGCTCGATGCCGGCTTCGACGGCGTCGAGTTGCACGGCGCGAACGGCTATCTCGTCGACCAGTTCATCCAGGACGGCACCAACAAGCGCACCGACGCCTACGGCGGCCCGATTGAAAACCGCGTACGCTTTCTGCGTGAAGCGGTCGAAGCGTTGATCTCGGTGTGGGGTGCGGATCGCGTCGGCGTGCGCATCTCCCCGTCGGGTGAATGGGGCGACATCTCCGACAGCAACCCGGAAGCTACCTTCAGCCACGTCGCCAAAGTGCTCGACGAGTACAAGATCGCCTACCTGCACGTGATCGAGCCGCGCATCAAGGGCGACGAAACGCTCCACGAAGGACATGCGCCGGTCGCGACGAAATACCTGCGCCCCCACTTCTCGGGGCCGATCATCGCGGCGGGCGGCTTCGACGGCGAGAGCGCGGAAGCGATCGTCGCGTCCGGCGATGCAGACCTGGTCGCATTCGGCCGCCACTATTCGTCGAACCCCGATTTGCCGTATCGTCTCAAACACAAGTTGCCGCTTACGCCGTATGTGCGCGCCGCGTTCTGGGGTGGCGATGAACGGCATTACTCGGACTTCCCCGCTTACCAGCCTGCCGCCGAGGCCGAAATCGAGGCCGAAGCGACAGCGTGAGTCGAACGCTATTACGCCATCAATGCAATGAACCGCAGGAGGTTCTCATGTCACGCACGATCAGGTTTTCAAAAGCCGGTGGACCGGAAGTGCTCGAATTCGTCGACACCGAAGTGCCTGAGCCCGGCCCGACCGAAGTTCGCATCAAGGTGAAAGCGATTGGCATCAATCGCGCGGAGTCGATGTGGCGCACCGACGTGTACATCGAACCGGTGAAGTTTCCGGCCGGTCTCGGGTATGAAGCCGCCGGCATCGTCGATGCAGTGGGCAAGGACGTCAGCGGTTTCGCGCCCGGCGACAAGGTCAATGTGATTCCGTCGTTTTCGATGAACCAGTATTTCACCTATGGAGAGGTCATCGTCGTGCCGGACTACGCCGTCGTCAAGCATCCGGAATCGCTTTCGTTCGCCGAGGCGGCGTCCGTCTGGATGATGTTCGTGACGGCGTATGGCGCCCTGATTGAAGATGCGAAGGTGACAAAAGGCGATTTTGTCATCGTGCCGGCGGCTTCCAGCAGCGTCGGACTGGCGGCGATCCAGCTTGCCAATTACGCGGGCGCGACCTCCATCGCGCTGACCCGTCAATCTGGCAAGAAAGCCCAGTTGCTCGACGCAGGCGCCGCGCATGTGGTGGTCACCGACGAGACCGACCTCGTCCAGGAGATCATGCGGATCACCGACGGCAAGGGTGCACGCGTCGCTTTCGATCCGGTCGGCGGCCCGACCTTCGCGAAGCTGATCTCGGCGCTTTCCTTCCAGGGCATCGCGTACATCTACGGTGCGCTCAGCGAAGGCGTCACGCCACTGCCGGTGCTCGAGATGATCGCGAAGGTCATCACGGTCAAGGCGCACAACATCTGGCTGACGAGCGGCGACGAGACACGTCGAAAGGCCGCAGTGGAGTTCGTGCTCAAGGGCCTGGAAAGTGGCGCGCTCAAGCCGGTGATCGATCGCACGTTCGCGTTCGACGAGATCGTGGATGTCCACCGCTATCTGGAAACCAACGGCCAGTTCGGCAAGATCGTGGTGACGGTGTAATCTTGAGCGCCCCGGCTTTACGTACAGAAGGGGTTTCTTTACGCTTCCCCTTCGATCGTCAAACTTGAAAAATGAACGCGCCAGAACTCCAGGCACAAAACGACCCTCACACCGGCGTTTATGAGCGCGCGACAGGTCTCGCGGACGAATGGTGGCGCGTGTCGCTTTCCGACCGGCCACACATGTATCGCATCGAACATGGCGGCGCGGGCGGGCGCGTCGATATCGATACCGTGGTCGATCTCGACAACCTGCGTGCCAAACTGATCAAGTGGCAACGCGAAGGCTTCGCACGCGCGGGCGACGAGCAATCCGAAACGGAAGCGCCAAGGGATAGCGGCTTTCTCGCCGCCCTGAAACACGCGATCGAGACGACATCGAAATCCGCGAAGCCCCGCGCCGAAAGATCCGTCACGATCGGAAACGTACGTGTCCCGGTCGGCAGGGCAAGCCCGCTGGTTCCAGCGGTCAACTCCGCCTACCTCTTTGCCGAGCGCTTCAACGACATCATCGCCGACATCGTGGAGAATCGGCGCGTCATGCTGATCGGCCACACCGGCGCTGGTAAAACCAGCCTCATCGAACAGGTTGCAGCCCGCTCGAAGCACGGCGTCCTGCGCTCGAACATGAACGGCCAGACCACCGTCAGCGATTTCGTCGGATTCTGGACCGTCAAAGGCGGCGAGACGATGTGGGTCGACGGCGTGCTGCCGACTGCCATGCGCGAAGGGCTCTGGCTGATCATCGACGAACTCGACTTCGCCGAGCCGTCGATTCTGGCGGTGCTGACTGCGGTTCTCGAACCCAACGGTCGACTGCTCCTGAAAGAAAAAGGCAATGAAATCGTCGCGGCCCACCCGTCCTTTCGCCTCTTCGCCACGGCGAACGCGGTCGGCGCGATGAGCCAGTTTCGCCACCTTTACCAAGGCGCGAATCTGATGAACGAGGCGTTCCTCGATCGCTGGCGGGTCTACCTGCTCGACTACCTTTCTCCTGACGAAGAAGCCGAAGTGCTGATGCGCACGCTCGCGCCGCGCATGTCACGCCCGATGGCCGAAACCCTGGCCGCGATCGCCTCGGATTGCCGCGCGGCGTTTACTCGCGAGGACCTGGCAAGCGCATTCTCGACTCGCCGGCTTCTCGACTGGGCCGAATTGATGCTGCGCACCGGAGACCCGGAGCGCGCGGCGGGACCCGCGATCTATGCGAAAGTCAGTCCGGAAGACGCCGCGTTGATTCGAAGCATCATCCGGCATCACATCGTCTTCGACGCGTGAACGCGATGCGCCGCGATCGCATGACGGGAGACTTTGCGTTCGAATCGACGCTCGGGAAGATCGCACGCGTCCTGATGGGGCAATACGGCGTAGTCGTTGTGTTCAGTCCGCACGGGCCCCGCGTCGAACCCGGGCGCATTGTGATTCCCGAATATCAGGTCACCGACGACGCCTCCAAAGACCTGCTCGTTGGCTATCTCGACCTGCTGGTGGCACGGTCGAAGTATTGCGATGTCGCCGAGCTGGACCACGTTACGTCGGCTGTCGAAAGGCAACTCGCTCAGGTCATCGATGATCGCCGGGCGTGCATGCAGTTGATCGAGAGGTATCCCGGGGCCCGGGCGTTCATCGCGAGGCTTCGCCAACATTCGGCCGACGAGGCCGCGCGTCGCTGGAACGAACTCGCATGGCGCGACAAGCTTGTCTGGCTCATCGAGCGCACGCTGTGGAACGAACGCCCGCGCCGGACGGAACTGAGTCCATCGCTCGATGCAGCCTTGCGCGCATCCGATGACGCCATCGCCCAGGCTCGCGCCGCACGCTCGACGCGTGACAGCGTATCCGCGGCGCTCAAGCTGATCGCCGGTGTGCGGGCACTTGCTGCGGGCAACGTGAGCAACATGATGTTTTCGGCGGGCCCGCTTGATACGTTCGACGCGCAGTCCATTTCGAGTGAATTCGAGGACCTCGGCGGCGACGGCGATGGGAACGCCCCGTCGTCTTTCGATAGCAGACAGGGCGCCTCGTCTCAAGCCGTGGGAATGGGCCAGTCGCCATCGAACGCTTTGCCGGCAGCGTCGGATGGCGTGCAGGTTTCGGCGCCAGGAGCGCCCGATAGCGGTCGGCCGCTGCTCTCCATCCCGTTGACAACGGAGTTCGACGTCGTCACCGATCTCACCGGCCGCGGAGATCGCGCGGCATGGCGTAACTTGCGCGCGCTGGCCCGTTCGGAAACCGCTCCGCTGAAGGCCAAACTCGAACGCGCGCTGAAAGCCGATGAGCAGACGCATTGGCGACGAGAGCAAGAGCGCGGCGAGATCGATCGTCCCGCGCTCGCGAAGCTCGCTACGTCGCCGGGATATCGGACGCCGTTTCGCGTCAAACGAATCAGCAAGGGACGCGACGCGGCCGTCACGCTGTTGATCGATCGAAGCGGGTCGATGGCCGGCAAGAAGATCGAGCTTGCGAGATTGTGTGCGGCGGCACTCTGCGACGCGCTGACGCAACTTTCGTTCGACTGCGAAGTGCTTGGCTATGGCTCGATCGAGTCGGCCGACATGCGTCTGCTTTATGAAGAACAGTTGGCGCTCGGCGTTGATCTGCATCGTTATAACCGGTTCGTGGAACGTCTCGACCTGATGGTCTACAAGCGGTTTGGTTCAAGCGATCTGAGCGGTTTGGCGATGATCGAGTGCGGTCATGAGAACCCTGATGGCGAGGCGCTGGCCTGGGCGGCCGAGCGGCTTGGCAATCGCCACGCGGAGCGCCGCATCCTGATGGTGCTTTCCGATGGATATCCGGCGACCGGAGACGGCAATCCGTGGGTCCTTCGCACCGACCTGCGTGCGCGGATCGAGGCAATCGAGGGTGCCGGGATTGAAACGATTGGCGTCGGGGTGCTGGACGACGCGGTCGAGACGTTTTATCGGAATCACATCGTTGTTCGGCATTTGCATGAGTTGCCGGAGGTGGCTTTCAGGGTGCTGGGCACGGCGTTACTCGGGAGGTCATGCTCATAAACCAATACCCATTCACGTTCCGTGGAAGCGCAAAAACATCAAACGGCGCAAGCGCCCCGACCCACCCGCCTGCGGCAAACCCCGTGCTATCCTTAACCCCGCAAGGGACTGTAATCGCGCCCAACGACGGCGCAAGTGCCGTCAGGACCCAGTCGGGCACGACCGCGATCGCTAACCATGGACTATCGTCATCTGCAGCAGCGCAAGAGCCTGCACGGTCGCATCGTGCAGGAACTGGGCATGGATATCGTAAGCGGCAAGGTGCAACCAGGCGAGCGCTTGCCCGCTGAAGCGGTCCTTTGCGAACGCTATGGCGTGAGTCGCCCCGTGCTGCGCGAGGCCACCCGCGTGCTCGTGGCAAAAGGGCTGGTCGTGTCGAAGCCGCGTGTCGGTAGTGTCGTCAAGGCGCGCGCGGAGTGGCACATGCTCGATCCCGATGTCCTGTACTGGACGATCAACAGCGTCCCGGAAGGCGACTTCTTCAGCTCGCTCCTGACCGTGCGCCGCATCATCGAGCCCGCGGCCGCCGCCCTCGCCGCGAGCGCAGCGACAAGCGACGATCTTGAACGCATCGCGTCCGCTTATGAGCGGATGGAGTGCGCGGAAACCGCAAGCGCGCTGCTGGATCCCGACCTCGCGTTCCACCGCGCAATCATGGCGGCCACCCACAACGACCTGCTGGCGCATATCGGCAACATGCTGTCGCTCGCGTTGTCGGAGTCGATCAAGCTGACGAGCCGCCATCCCGACACGCACGTGCTTTCGTTGCCACGCCACAAGGCAATCCTCACCGCGATCCAGAACCGTGACCCGCTGGGCGCGCGGCATGCAAGCCTGGTCCAGCTCGACAATGCACGCGCCGACGCCGAAAGCATTCTGGAAATCGGCATTCATCACCCGGCATGAGCGTCATGCACGATGCGGCTGCGATGAATTTCAGGTGCGCGTTTTTTGATCGAGACGACAAACCTGTGCACGAGTACGAATCCAGACGGAGATGATATCGAGCATGTCTGATTCAATAAGAATCCGCCGGCTCGCCTGAGCCTTCTGAAAGGCATGCTCCCGATCACGGTCTCGGCAACCGCCGCCATCTTCGCCAGCCGGACTTCGACGATCCTTCCTTCACTGTCTCAATTCCGCAGAAGCGAGCACGCTTGTTCGAGAAGCGCCGCTGCGGCGAGAAACTCTTTTCGACCTGCCATCGTAAGAGCGGCTCTCGCGGTGTCCTTGAACAGTTCATCGTCCGAGGTTCGTCGCACTCCCGGTTCATTCGAGCGTCCTTGCTGCAATCGATAAAACGCGCGCATTTGATGAGCGTTCATCCGCTGGTCTTCGTCGGCGCCAGATGCCAACAGTTCAGCCGCACCGGCGAGTTGATTGACGGCAGTCTCAAACTCCTTTTGCTCCATGACGGCGGCTCCTCCTCCATGACAGTCGTTTCTATTCGCCTTGGCTTTCGAAGGCGTCGAGGCGAACAAAGTCCAAAAAAGCGCGCAGCGTTGCGGGAACGTAGCGGTGGCCCGAATAATAGAGAAACGGACCGGGGAACCGCTGCCACCACGGTTCAAGTACCGGCTCAAGCGCACCGCTCTCGAAGTAGGGATGCAGCCAGTCATCGAACAACTGCACGACTCCGCTGCCAGCCAGTGCTGCCGCTATTCCCAGATCGGCGGCGGCGCCTGCCCGGACAATCAGCGGACCGCTCGGCTCAACTCGAATCGCCTCGCCGTGGCGCTCGAATTCCCACACGGTCATCGCGCCGCTGGCGAAGCGATAACGCAGACAGGCATGCTGCAGCAACTCTCGGGGATGTTGCGGCCGACCGCGCCGGTCGAGGTATTCAGGTGCCGCTCCGAGTGCCATTCTTTGCTCGCGCGGACCGATGGGAACGGCGATCATATCTTGCTCCAGGCGTTCGCCGTAGCGGATACCCGCGTCGCACCCTTGCGCCAGCAGGTCGACGAAGCCGTCTTCCGCCATCACTTCAAGTTCGATGTCGGGATAGGCCGCAAGGAAGGCCGGAACCAGACGCGGGAGGATGAGTTTGGCTGCGACCACAGGGACATTGAGTTTGAGCTTTCCCGCGGGCTTGTCCCGAAATCCATTCACGACATCCAGCGCCGCCTCGAGTCCGTCGAGCGCGGGCTTCAACTGAGCCAGCAGGCGCGCCCCTGCCTCGGTGGTGGTAACGCTGCGAGTGGTGCGATGCAGCAGGCGTACGCCGGTGCGCGCCTCGAGCCGGCGCACCGCGTCACTGACACCCGACGCACTGCTGCCAATCGCGCGAGCAGCCTCGCGAAATCCGCCCGCCTCCACGACGGCCACAAACGCTTCGAGTTCTTTGAGGTTGGGTCCCATTGTTCGCTGTTTCAGCACAGCCCGTGCAGACATGAGCCCATTATCTCGCCAAACTCGATTCGGTATCCTGTTTCCTTGATTCCAGGAGCGCAGCCATGTCCACTGAAAAAATTGCAATCGTCACCGGCGGTAGCCGGGGCTTAGGCCGAAATACCGTACTCAACCTTGCCAGGCGAGGCGTTGACACGATCTTCACTTACCACACGAACCGGACGGAGGCGGAGAGCGTTGTGCGGTCGGTCTCCGATATGGGGCGGAAGGCGGCAACACTACAGCTCGACACGGGAAACGTCGGCGCGTTCAACGGCTTCGTGGACAAGCTTCGCCAGACGCTGGCCGATTGGCAAGCTGAGCGGTTCGACTTTCTAGTCAACAATGCCGGGACATCGCATCACAACAGTATCGAGAACACCACCGAAGCGGAACTGGATGCCCTCTACAACGTGCACTTCAAAGGCGTGTTCTTCCTGACGCAAAAGCTGCTGCCGCTCATCAAGGACGGCGGGAGAATCGTCAATATCTCCTCCGGCCTGACTCGAATCATCGTACCGGAGAGTGGCGCCTATGGCTCATTGAAGGGCGCGGTCGAGGTGCTCACGAAGTACATGGCCAAGGAACTTGCACCTCGCAGGATTGCCGTCAATGTCGTGGCGCCGGGTGCAATTCAGACCGACTTCAGCGGCGGAATCGTTCGCGACAATCCTGAATTGAACCAGCGCATCGCCGACATGACGGCGCTCGGTCGGGCCGGGCTGCCCGACGACATCGGACCGATGATTGCATCACTGTTGTCCGAGGACAATCGCTGGGTGAATGCACAGCGCATCGAGGTGTCGGGCGGCATGGCGATTTAGCCGTCAGCCGGGGAAAGGCTGCACGCACCGCAGGTCTCGCGGCGCGGACTCGCTGCAATTCCGGATCAGGTTTCTGGCTTGTACTCGGGCAGAGCGAATGCTCAATGCTTGCACTGGAGACGCGCGCCCTCCGATGCGGCGGTCCTGATCCGCTGCTCGGCCGCCTGAATGTTCGCAGGATAGTTCAACCAGTCATTCGGATCGTAGCCCGCGCATCTCAGCTGAGCGAGTTCGGCGCGAACCTGTGCCCGCGAAACAGGCGCGCGCTCCGCCTGCTGTCCAAGCGCGACGGTCGTCGCGCCGAGTATTGAAACCGCTATCGCGGCACGAACACATGATCTCATGATGGTTTTCCGCCTGGTTGGTATTGCAGTTTCCGGACGAACTGTCGGGTGTCCCCGACTGATTCAATATAGACCAAGGCGGAAAAGCTGTCTTTTATTGGCTGCGGGCTGCGCCCGTCAACGTACCAGCGGCGCATCGAGTACTTTGCGCAAAAAGCTCAGAAGATGTGACGGACGCTGTTCATCCTTCGGAAGATTTTCGACTGCGTCGGCGAGGCTTCGGCTCGACGCCCACGCGCGCGTCTCGTGCAAGCACGAGCGCCGTCATCCTTTCCGCGATCGATTCGAACGCCGGATCGTCTTGCGATATGTAAAGCCACTTGCCGAGCACGGGATGCGGCCGCAAGGCGGGCATTTCCTCCATGAGCGCCGCGTGGCGCTCTTGCGACGTGCACACCAGCAAGCCGTTCCACGGCTCGTCGCGATCGGCCGCGACCAGACACAACAGGCCGTCGACATAGGCGGCATCGCTGCCGAACATGCGCTTCCGAATGTAGGTTGAATCCCGCTCGAATGCTTCGAAAATCCAGACGAGCGAATTGCGGACGGTGGATGGCATCGGCGTGAAGTCCCTGGCGACTGAAGCGAAGTCCCAATCATGCCCGTGTCGCCCGTCGTCGATCAATCCGGCGCGTTCAGGCGCTCGACCAGCCGTCCGCGCGTGATCGACGCGATCTGCGCCAGTGCTTCATCCCGTTCCTCCTGCGTGGCGCGCTCGATGCGGCGCTCAAGCGCAGCGAAGATGCCTTCGCGCGTGTAGTGCCGCACGCAGATGATGAACGGAAAGCCATGCCGCGCGAGATATTCCGTGTTCAACCGGTCGAGCGCGGCTTCCTGCTGGGCCGTCATTGCGTCCAGCCCGGCGCTCTTTTGCTCGGCATTCGAATCCGACGTCATCGTGCCCGCGCGGACGTTGGCGCCGGACAGCAACGGATGCAGGTTCAGGAAATCGCACTGGCTCTGTGCGTCGAGCTCCCGCACCACGTCCATCATCGCGTCATGCAACGCGAGCGGCGACGCAAACGGCCGCCGCGCCCACGCGCCATCCGCCGCCTGCGGAAAATGCTCGAAAACGCTGCCAAACTTGCCGACAAAGGCGGTGTGGTCGAGCGCGTTGACCGGCGCCAGATCGATCGGTTGTGACATGGGCTTCTCTCCCCGTAAGGCCCGCCGATTGGCCGGGCATGGATGATGAATACGGGCCGAGTATAGAAAGCGAGTGCGCCAGCGGCGAGAACCGCGGTCTTATAAACCGCATAACAGAACCCGATAGCGCCATCCGGCGCGGCTATTTCCGATTCATGTCGCGCAGGTCGCGCAGTTCGTGCGCGGCCGCCGTCAGCATGCCGCGCAGCCAGACATGCGAGGCCGAGCGGTGGCGCGAAGGATGCCACAACTGGTAGAAGCGCATGAACGGGAAATCGATGGGCGGATCGAGCACCGTCACGGGCAGATGTTGCGCATGGTAGTTGGCGAAGTGGCGGCCGGTCGTCAGGATCAGGTCCGTGCCCGGGATCAGGCTCGGCGCCAGGTTGAAATAAGGACAGCTCACGCGGTTGTCGCGATGCACGCGCATCGTGCTGAGCCCGGTATCCACGACGCCGCGCTGGTCGCGCGAATACGGCGTGGGCACGATGTGCGACGCGCCCAGGTAGGCTTCCGCGGTGAACTTGCCCGGCTGCGCATGGAGGCTGTCCTCGGCCACGACGCAGACCACGTCGTCCTCCAGCAGCACCGACAGGTGCAGGTGCTCGGGCGGATTCGGCCAGTTGCCGATCACGATATCCGGCGAGCCTTCCGACAGCCCCTGCTCATAGTTGAACGTGGCGCTCAGCGGCACGGCCACCAGCCGCGCACGCGGCGCCGCGCGGCGGAACTCGCGCACGACCCTGGCGAAGAAGGGCGGCGCCAGATAGTCGGGCATGCCTACTGTGAAGGTCTGCTCGGTGGTGGCGGGGTCGAACCGGTCATCCGACACCAGCAGGTTGTCGAGCGCGCCGAGCGCCGCCTGTGCGCTGCGCGCCAGTTGCAGCGCGCGCTCGGTGGGCACCATCACGTTCTTTTCGCGGGTGAGCAGCGGGTCGTTGAAGATCTCGCGCAGCCGCTTGAGCGCACTGCTGATGGCCGGCTGCGACTGGTTCATGCGAACCGCCGTCCGCGAGACGCTACGCTCGGCGATCACCGTGCACAGCACGCGCAGCAGGTACGTATCGAACGGATCGTCGGCCCGATTCATGAGGGGTTCCCGGTCTGGAAGGCTCGAGCGTGCAGGGGCAGCGCACGTCAAATTTGATGTTGTAGCGTATTACGCACCGCTGGGCAACGGGCTGGATTGCCCGCCGGCCGGGCATTGGCACACACGTTGACAAATGTGCAAACGGCTTAAGGGAAATCCTTAAGGCCCGCCAGGATCGCTCGCGGCTAAGCTGCAAGCCGCGCCGCATAAGGCATTGCGACCCATACTCGAATTGCTATCAGGCTTATTCCAACGCGCGCCGTTGCCGATTTATTTTGCATTTCTATACTTGCCTCCAACCGAACGCACGGCCGCCGCACGCCTCCCGGTGCGCGGCCCAGGCGCCGTCAACCGACTTGCAAAGGAATCCACCATGTCGATCACCAAACAGGCCATGCCGGCGTTCGCCGACGAGGCCGACAACGCGCAAGCCAGCGCCGAGGCAAGCGCCTATCGCAAGGTTTCCTGGCGCCTGTTGCCGTTCCTGGGCGTGCTCTGGGTGCTGGCGTGGCTGGACCGCGTCAACATCGGCTTCGCCAAGCTGCAAATGCTGGACTCGCTGCACTTCTCCGAAGCGGTCTACGGCCTCGGCGCCGGCATCTTCTTCCTCGGCTATTTCTTCTTCGAGGTGCCGTCGAACATGCTGCTGCAGAAGATCGGCGCCAAGAAGACGATCATGCGCATCACGATCTGCTGGGGCGTGATCTGCATGCTGCAGACCACCGTCGCCACGCCCACGCAGTTCTATCTCCTGCGCTTTTTGCTGGGCGCCTTCGAGGCCGGCTTCTATCCGGGCGTGATCCTCTACCTCACCTACTGGTATCCCTCGCAGCGGCGCGCCAAGGCCTTCGGCACGTTCATGTCGGCATCGGCGATCGCCGGTGTGCTCGGCGGCCCGCTGGCGGGCTGGATCATGACCTCGATGGGCGGCTTCCATGGCATGCACGGCTGGCAGTGGCTGTTCATCCTGGAAGGCATCCCGTCGGTGCTGGCCGGCATCTTCGCGTGGTTCTACATGACCGACAAGCCGGAGCAGGCCCGCTGGCTCACCGACGACGAAAAGCGCGTGGTGCTCGACGCCCTGCGCCGCGACAGCGCCGCCATGGGCGAGCGCGGCCACGACTGGCGCACGCTCCTCACGAACCGCAAGGTGTGGCTGATGATCGCGATTTTCTTCTGCCTGCTGTGCGCCAACTCCACGCTGACCTTCTGGATCCCGACCATCATCAAGGACGTGGGCTTCAGCGCACCCATGACCGTAGGCTGGATCGCGGCGGTGGCCTACCTGTGCGGCGCCATCGGCATGATCGTGAACGGCGCGCGCTCGGACCGCCGCAACGAGGTCCGCTGGCACTTCAGCGGCCCGGCGATCGCCGGGGGCATCTCGATGGCCGTGCTGGCCGCGCTCCTTGGCGTGCAGTCGCTGCCGGCCGTCGTCTCGCTGGTGGCGATGACGGTTGCGCTGGTCGGCACCATGAGCGCCATCCCCGTGTTCTGGCAACTGCCCAACCGTTACCTCGCGGGCAGTGCCGCCGCGGTTGGCGTGGCCCTGATCAACTCCGTCTCCAACCTCGCGGGCTTCGGCGCGCCCTATGTGATGGGGCTGATCAAGAACGCCACCGGCAAGGTCACTACGGGCTTGTACATGGTGGCTGTCATCGAGATCCTGGCTGCGGTGCTGGTGCTCGCCGGCATCCGCAAGCTCGGCAACAAACAAGAGGCCTGACATGCGCGACAACCCGACTCCGACTCAACCCGCCTTCGACGCCAGCCGTCGCCGGTTTGCGCTGCAATCCGTGGCACTGGGCGGCGGTATCGTGCTGGCCGGTACGGCGCTCGCAGCCGGCACGGACGCCGCGCCCGCGCCCAACCAGACCTCGGGCCCGGTGCAGCAGGACGGTCTCGATCCGCGCCTGACCATGCACGCGCTCGACACCTGGCACGGCACGCCCGCAGCCGGTATGCGGGTGGACATGTTTCGTATCGAGGACGGTCAGGCCCAGCACCTGCAGACAGTGAAGCTCGCCGCCAGCGGGCGCAGCGAACCGCCGCTCCTGATCGGCGACGCCTACCGCACCGGCACCTATGAACTGCTTCTGCACGTGGACGAATACTTCGCCGCGCGCAAGGCCGACCTGCCTCAGCCGCTGTTCTTGTCGAAGATTCCGCTGCGCTTTCGCGTGACCGATGCCACCCAGCGCATTCACCTGCCCGTGCTGTTCGGGCCGTGGAGCTACAACTACTACCGCGGCAGTTGAGCCGTCGCGCGATTCACGATTGACGATCCACGCTCAGGAGACACACCATGGCCGCAGGCATCACCACGCATGTGCTCGACGTATCGCTCGGCAAGCCCGCTGCCGGGATGCAGATCGAACTATTCGACATGAGCACGCAACCGCCGAAGCTCATCGCGCGTACGCGGTCCAATCGCGATGGGCGCACCGACACGCCCATCCTGCCCGCGGCGCAGGCTCGTGCCGGCGACTTTGAGCTGCGGTTCTGGGTGGCGGAGTACTTTCGTACGCCCGATGTGTTCGCCGACGTCGTGCCGGTGCGTTTCACCGTCACCGATGCGGCGCAGCACTATCATGTGCCGTTGTTGTGCTCGCCGTGGAGCTTTGGGACTTATCGGGGGAGCTGATTGGGGCACGCACCGCTGCACGAAGTGGTGCTGCAGTCATTGATCCAGCCTCGCACTACGCGCTCACCCGTCAGGCAAGACATCGCTCCGATTGTGCTTGCTGCATGCTTCAATTCACCACCGCCTGGCAGACCTGTCGTCGGGCACGAAGTGCAACACCGATGCATGACGGCTGATTCACTCCCAATCGCGGTGCGACGCGCGTACCCTCGATAGGAGCCCACCCGCGCTGGACCCCGCCAACGACACTCCCCCGGCAGGGCCACTCCGAATGAAGCGCGCGGTGGCCTTCGCATACTGCTGCCGGGAAAAGCCGCTTTCCTTGCTTACTTTGCAGCAACGCAGCAGCCAAGAAAGCAAGTCGCGCCCCGCACAGGGGCCGCGCCAATAAGCCAACACCAACGCAAGTTCCATAAAAGCCCAAGCGCATCAAACGGTTGAAAAACCCGAACCCGAGCGCCAGCGGCTAACTCCTTCGTCGCGTTAACCCTTGATTGACTAAAAAACCCCGCGCCTCTACCATTTTTCTCATACAGAGACAGTGTCTCTGATACGGAGACAAAATGTTAAAGACACTCGATAGCGCACTGGCGCTGCTGACCCGCTTCACGGTGCAGGAACCCACCTGGGGCGTACGCGAACTCGCCAAGGCGACGGGGATTCACTACGCGGTGGTTCATCGCGCGCTCGCCACGTTCGCCGCAAGCGGCTTTCTGCGACAGGACAGCGCCGGGCGCTATTCGCTGGGCTTGCGGCTTTTCGAACTCGGCCAGGTTGCTCACCGCACCTTCGCGCCCTCCGATGTCGTGCAACCCGCGCTCGATGCGCTCGCCCAGACGAGCGGCGAAACCGTCTTCCTTTCGCTGCTGGACGGCACCGACGCCGTTTGCACGGACATGGCGCAAAGCCAGCATCAGTTGCGCTTCTCGATCGAGTCGGGCCAGCGCTTCGCGCTCGTCGCCGGCGCCCACGCCAAGGCGATCCTCGCGTTCCAGTCGGACGAGTTCCGCGCCGGGGTCTATCAGCAAGCCCGCCTGGCAAACAGCGCGGAAATCGAAGACCAACTGACCAAGGTGCGGGCGGACGGCTGGTGCCACACCCGCGAGGAAGCGGCTGCGACCGTCGCCGGCCTGGCGGTGCCGCTGTGGTCACGCGACCGCCGCAACGTCGTCGGATCGCTGGGCATTGCCGGGCCGGTTCAGCGCCTCGAAGGCGAAGCCATCCCGCGACTCATCGAAGCATTGAAGAAAACCCGTGAAACGATCGAGCCCGTGGTCGGGCTGACCAGCTGACCCTCCCGACGATTCACCCATCCAATCCCATCAGCCGCGCGACCCGAGCCGGCGAAGACCCGCCATCATGAAAGGATCGATCGACATGCCCGCTGCCTTAGAAACGCCCGTTCCTGCAACCGCGCCACGTCCGCGCGTTTCCTTCTTCGAACCACTCCTGCTGCTCGTGTCGGTCGGCCTGTCGGTGCTTGGCGCGATCATCGGCATGCAGTTGATCGTGTCGCTCGGCATCTCCGCCAACACGTCGATCATCGGCGCGCTGATCGCCATCGTGTTCTCGCGCATTCCGCTTCAAGTAACACGCCGCTTCCGCACGCTCGAACGACAGAACCTCGTGCAGACGGCCATTTCGTCGGCCACCTTCGGTGCAGCCAATTCGCTGATGATTCCGCTCGGCGTGCCGTTCGCGATGGGCATGCCCGAACTCGTCACGCCGATGCTGATCGGTTCGATCGCGGCGATGCTCGTCGACGGCGCGATGCTCTACCACCTCTTCGGCAGCAAGATCTTTCCCGCGACGGGCACGTGGCCGGCGGGCGTTGCGACAGCCGAAGCGATCTGGGCGGGCGACCAGGGCGGCCGCAAGGCGGCCTTCCTCGGACTGGGCGTCACCGCCGGCGTCGCCGGCGCGATTTTCGGCGTGCCGATGTCCGCGTTCGGCGCGGCCTTCCTCGGCAATCTCGCGGCGCTGACCATGTTCGGCCTGGGTCTCCTGATTCGCGGATACTCCGTGCCGCTCCTGCACATCGACATCGCGGCGGCCTACATTCCGCACGGTCTGATGATCGGCGCGGGCCTCGTCGCACTGTTCCAGGTAGCGCGCGAGATTCACCGCTCGCGAGCAAGCGGCGACGCCGATCCGCGCAACCTTGAAATGTCGGGTGCGCGGGCCAGGCGGGTGCTGTCCGGCGGATTCGTCGCGTACGTGCTCGTCGCCTTGCTGATTTCGGTGCTCGCGGGTCACGTCACGGACCTGTCGCCGGGGATGCTCGTTGCCTTTGTCCTCTACGCCGCGTTTGCCGCCTACGCCCACGAATTGATCGTCGGGATCGCGGCGATGCATTCGGGCTGGTTTCCGGCATTCGCCGTCGCGCTGATCACGTTGACGATCGGCATCGTGATCGGCTTTCCGCCGTCGGCGCTGGCCGTGCTGGCCGGCTTCTCGGCGGCGACGGGTCCGGCCTTCGCGGACATGGGCTACGACCTCAAGACCGGCTATCTGCTGCGCGGCGAAGGCCGCGACATGGACGCCGAACTGGCGGGCCGCCGCCAGCAACTGATCGCCGCGATGGCTGGCTTCGTCGTCGCGGCGATCGTCGTGATCGCCTTCCACGACCACTTCTTCTCGCGCAACCTGATGCCGCCGGTCGACCGCGTCTATGCGGCGTCGATCCGGGCAGGCTCGTCGATGGAGATTGCCCGCAACCTCGCGCTCTGGGCGATTCCCGGCGCGCTCCTCCAACTGCTCGGCGGAGCGAAGCGCCAACTCGGCATCCTGCTGTCCACCGGCATGCTCATCGCGTCCCCGCTCGCCGGTTGGGCCGTGCTTGCCGGACTCGCGATCCGCTTCGTCGTTACGCGCCTTCGCGGCGAGCGCCACTCAGCCGAAATGAGCGCGTTCGCGGGCGGCGTGATCGCCGGCGACGCACTGTTCAGTTTCGGCGGTTCCGTCACCCGCCTGCACAAGTAACCGCGCCTCTCTCTTTTATGGACCCGAACGCAGCATGAATATCGAAGCCATCCGCGCGGCCACGCCGCTCACCGCAACCACCGTCTACATGGACACCGCGGCCGCGTCCCTGCCGCCCGACGTCGTGCTCGACGAAGCACGCCGCTATCTGCTCGACACCGGGCACGTGGGCATCTACCTGCCCTCGTTCCGCAAGGAAACCTACGCGCGGGTGGAAGCCGTGCGCGCCCGGCTCGCCGCGTTCCTTGGCGCGGGTGCGCACGAAATCGCCTTCACCAAGAACGCGACGGAAGCCATCTCGCTCGTGGCGCGCGGCATCGACTGGCGGCCGGGCGACGAAATCCTGGTCGCCGATACCGAAATGCTCAGCAACCTGCTGCCCTGGCGCCGCCTGGAACAGACCCATGGCGTCGTGGTCAGGATGATTGCAGCCGATGCCGCCGGCATGCTCGCACCGGAATCCTTCGCCGATGCCATCACGCCGCGCACGCGACTCGTGACGTTCTCTCACGTGCCGAACTCCACGGGCGCGGTCCAGCCCGCCGCGAGCATCTGCAGAGTGGCGCGCGAGCGCGGCGTCATGTCGCTCGTGAATGCGTCGCAGAGTGTCGGCATGTTGCCGGTCAGCGTCGCGCACCTCGACTGCGACTTCCTCGCGGGATGCGGGCGCAAGGCACTGCGGGCTACGGAAGGCTCGGGCTTCCTGTACGTGCGTGAAGCGCATATCGAAACGCTGGAGCCGGTGCTCGCGGGCTGGTGGAACGGCGCGTTCGACCGCACGACGGGCGCGCTCTCGTTCGTGGCGGGTGCCCGCCGTTTCGAAGCGGGATGCCCGATCGTGCCCGCGATTCTCGCGCTCGGTGCGGCCGTGCGCTACGCCGAGGAAATCGGCATCGATGCGATTGCGAAGCGCGTGAGCGAACTGACCGCCTACGCGGTCGAGCAGTTCTCGACGCTGCCCGGCTTCGAGCTGTACGGCCCGAAGCACGCTGCACAGCGCATCGGCATCGTGCCGTTCAACCTGCGCGGCGTCGATCCCGCCACGCTCGTGTCGGCGCTCGAAGCGCAGCAATGCATCATCGAGGCGGGCGGCTTCATGGCCGACGCGATCCTCGCGCGATACGGCGTGAGCACGATGGCGCGCGTGTCGCTCCACTACTTCAACACACGCGACGAGATCGACCGCGTCGTGCGCATCATTCGCTCGACGATCGCCTGAGCGCTGACTACCCCTTCAATCCAGGAATACGCCATGACCCAACGCATCCTTCTGATGAGCAGCTCCCGCAAGGATCAGCTCGGCTATCTCGAACACGCCACCGCGCAAATCCACACGCTGCTCAGGCACGAGCCGCGCAAAGTGCTCTTCGTGCCGTTCGCCGGCGTGACGTTCAGCTTCGACAGCTACGAGGACATCGTCAGACCCGTGTTCGAGCGCCTCGGCTATGCACTCGAATCGATCCACCGGAGCGCCGATCCGCTCGCCGCAATCGAGCAGGCCGAGGCCATTGCCGTTGGCGGCGGCAATACGTTCGCGCTGCTCAAGCGCATGTACGACGCGGGCATCGTCGACGCGATCCGGGCCAAGGTCGCGGCCGGCACGCCCTACGTCGGCTGGAGTGCGGGCAGCAACGTCGCATGCCCGACGATCCGAACGACCAACGACATGCCGATCGTCCAGCCGCCAACGCTCCGTGCGCTTGGTCTCGTGCCGTTCCAGGTCAATCCGCATTTCATCAGCGGCAAGCCCGTCGGGCACAACGGCGAAAGCCGCGAAGAAAGACTCGCCGAATTCCTCGAGATCAACGCGCCCGAACAGATTTTCGCGCTGCCCGAAGGCTCCGCGCTCTATACCGACGGCATCGACGGCACCGTGCTCGGCGAGCGCCACGCACTGCATTTCCTCGGCGGCGGGCGCGTCGAAACGCTTCGCGAGAACGAGCCGTTCCCGCTTGCGCGGATCGCGGGTCCGGCGGGCATGACCGAGTGGCCTGCGTTCAAGGCCTGATCTAACCCATCTGTCGCGCCGCACATCAACGCCCGGGCGGGAACGCACCGGCGAGGGAGGCGCTCGTCCAACAATCCCTAGTAAACCGATTCATGATCCCTTATCGCTGGCTTCCTGCATTCGCGTTCGCGCTGCCCTGTGCTGCAATGGCCCAGTCAAGCGTGACCCTCTACGGCATCATCGACGCCGCCCTCACCTACCAGACGCACGCCAATGCTGCGGGAGACAGCTTCATCGGCCTTCAGCAAGGCAACGAAGGCTTTCTTTCCGGCAGCCGCTTCGGCCTGAAGGGCACCGAGGATCTGGGCGGCGGAGCGAAGGCCGGCTTCACGCTCGAAAACGGCTTTCTCATCAACAATGGCAAGCTCGACCAGCAGGGCCAATTGTTCGGCCGGCAGGCCTTCGTGAAGATTGGCAACCAGTACGGCGATCTCGCCCTCGGGCGCCAATACACGACGGCGAACACGATCCTCTATTACGTCGACCCGCTTGGCATCGGCGCCGCGCCGTCGAACTCCTGGATGGTGTATCTCACCGGACAGCGCTACGACAACGCCGTGAGCTACACCGGCACGTTCGGCCCCGTGATGGGCATCGCGGAGTATGCGTTCGGAGGCGTTGCCGGGAGTTTTCAGGCGAGGTCGTCCACGTCGCTCGGACTCAAGTACTCGGCCGATCCGATCACGCTGGTCGGAGACGCGCAGTACACGCATGACAGCGCGAGCCGCACCGCGCGCATCTATATCGCGGGTGTCAAGGCGTCAGTCGGTTCAGCGAAACTCTTTGCGAACTATATCTACAGCCATCGCGACGCCGGATTCGACTCGTCCAATGGCGGCACCGACACGGCATCCATCACGAGCATGTCGACCGCCGCCACGCCGACGAACACCGCGGCGATCAACTCGGTGTTCGCGAGTTCGCGCCGCGACGACTTCTTCACGCTCGGCGCCAGTTACCTCGCGACACCCGCCGTCACGCTGACCGCCAGCATGATGTACGACCGCACGCGCGCGGACGCCTTCAACGGTACGCGGGCAACGGCTTACGGCGTGGCGGATTACGCGTTCAGCAAGCCCACCGACGCGTACCTCGCGCTCGCCTACGACTGGGTGCATGGCGACTGGTCCGGGCTCTTCGGCAACAGCACGACCGCCTACACGGGCGGCAGCGGCAAGCCGCTCAACGGACACGACAACCAGACCACCGTGATGGTCGGCCTGCGGCATTCGTTCTGAGCGCCTTGCACGCCAAACGCCGCGCTTCCCTTTTTCCCAAACAAGGATTGCTTCACCATGTCACTGCAACAAACACTCGTCGTATTCGAGGCGCTCGACAGCGCCACAGTCAACGGCAAGACCATCGCCAGGATGTTCGAACCGTTCAGCGATCTCGGGGTGACCGTCAGGATCGACACCGTCAACGACGAGCCGCCGGAAGATACGTCGAAGACCACCGATTTCGTGTCCATTCTCGTCCCGGGCACGCATGGCAAGACCGCCGGCGGCGAGGCGAGGACGCTTGGCGTGATTGGCCGCAATGGCGCCATCGGTGCGCGGCCGGTGCGCACGGGCATGGTATCGGACGCCGACGGCCCGCTCGGCGCGATCGCCACGGCGCTCAAGCTAGCCCAAATGAAACGCGCCGGCGACCCGCTGCGCGGCGACGTGATCATCACGACGCATATCGCCACGGACGTGTCGATGAGCTACAACGACGGCGTGCCGTTCATGGGCATGCCGGTGTCGTCGAAGACGATGAACGACTACGAGGTATCGCCGCAGATGGACGCGATCCTTTCCATCGATGCGTCCAAGGGCAACAGCATCATCAAGCAACGCGGTTTCGCCATCTCCCCGACGGCGATGCAGGGCTACATCCTGCGCGTATCGCCTTCGCTCGTCAAAGCGATGGAGTCCGCCACCGGCCGGCCCGCCGTGACGCTTCCCATCAGCCAGCAGGACATCACGCCGTACGACAACGGGCTCTACCATTTCAACAGCATCATGCAACCGCACATCGCCACGACGGCGCCGGTCGTGGGCGTCGCCATCATCGCGCAATCGGTCGTAGGCGGCAGCGATTCCAGCGCGAACCATGAGATCGATGTCGCCGAAGCGGTGCGTTTCTGCGTGGAAGTCGCGAAACGCTTCACGAGCGCATCGGCTGAAAATCCCTGCGAGTTCCATGACGCGACGGAATGGCAGCGCATCCGGAGCATGTATGGAGAGATGACGCATTTCCAGAGTCCGGGGGAGCGCGTGCGGTAGAGTCCCGCTTATTGGACCAAGGTCCAATGGCAGCGCTTCTTGCCCGGTGCTAGCCTGTGTAGACGGGCCAATTGGCCCGTCGTCCGCACATGAGCTTGCCGCTGCCCCGTTCACGCCGTCGGCGACAGGCACGACCGGAGCCCGCGATGTCGCTCCCGTGCGGCCCGGTCGTCGGGAGAATGCTGTGAATTCGCGACCCCAAGCGGATATTGCCCCGCATCCTGCTGATCATTGCGATCGTGTCGCTGCTGATGGTCGGCAGTGGTCGCAGCGTTCGACCGATCCCGCCAGCGCCGATCTCCCAGCCCCACCCTTTTGCAAGAAGCATGGCCCGAACCGCCCACGACGAGCCTCGGATGACAGCGTCCTCGTGCGTTTCGTTTAGTCGAGTTCATTCGCCGTAACGGAGGACCAACATGTGCCCTGTAATCGTCGACGTAGCGGAGCAGAAGCGCCTGAACGAAGCGCGCGAGGCCCGGATCCCGTGGAAGAAGTGGGGACCTTACCTCAGCGAGCGGCAATGGGGAACGGTGCGGGAAGACTACAGCGATAACGGCGACGCCTGGAACTACTTCACGCATGACCATTCGCGATCGCGCGCCTACCGGTGGGGCGAGGACGGGCTCGGTGGACTCAGCGACGACCAGCAACGGCTCTGCTTCGCGCTGGCACTCTGGAACGAGCGCGACGCGATCCTGAAGGAGCGTCTCTTCGGCCTGACCAACAGCGAAGGCAATCATGGCGAGGACGTGAAGGAGTATTACTTCTACCTCGACAGCACGCCCACGCACTCGTACATGAAGTATCTCTACAAGTATCCGCAGCGGGAATATCCGTACCGGGACCTGATCGAGACCAACCGCACGCGATCACGAGAGGAGATGGAGTACGAACTCCTCGACGCCGGCGTCTTCAATGAAGACCGCTATTTCGATGTGTTCGTCGAATATGCGAAGGCGGACCCGGAAGACATCCTCGTGCGCATTTCGATTCACAACCGCGGACCGGACGCGGCACGGCTGCGCGTCTTGCCGACGCTCTGGTTTCGCAACACATGGTCGATCGGCGAGGACGACCGCAAGCCTTCGCTCCACGACGCGGGACCGGGTGCCATTCGCGCCAGCCATCACGATCTGGGCGAATACTGGCTCCATTGCGACGGCGCCCCGGAATTGCTCTTCACCGAAAACGAGAGCAATGCACAGCGCCTGTGGAATCAACCCAACGCATCGCCGTATGTCAAGGACGCGTTCCACGCCTACGTCATCTCGGGACAGCGCGACGCCGTGAATCCCGCCAGGACGGGAACCAAGGCCGCGGCCCATTACGTGTGCGAGGTACCCGGCGGCGGCAGCACGACGATCCGGTTGCGCCTGACGCCATCCCGACTCGACGACGCCTTCGCCGGCTTCGAGGATACATTCAACAGCCGCCTCGCCGATGCGGACGAATTCTACGAACGCATTGCGCCCAGGTCGCTGACCGACGACCAGCGGCGGGTTCACCGTCAGGCGCTGGCCGGAATGCTGTGGGGCAAGCAGTACTACTACTTCGATCTCGAACTCTGGTTGCGCGAGCACGGGAGTCATCCGCTGCTCGAAGGCAATCGGCGCGACGTACGCAATATGGATTGGTTCCACATGCTGAACGCCGACGTGATCTCCATGCCCGACAAGTGGGAGTACCCGTGGTACGCAGCCTGGGATCTCGCCTTCCACACGATCACGCTGGCGCTGGTCGATTTCGATTTCGCGAAGGAGCAGTTGCTGCTGATGCTGCGCAGCCTGTATGTGCATCCGAGCGGCCAGATTCCCGCGTACGAATGGAACTTCAGCGACGTGAATCCGCCGGTGCATGCCGCCGCCACGCTCTGGCTCTACAGGTACGAGAAAGAACTGGGACGCGCCGACCCGCGTTTCCTCGAACGCTCGTTTCAGGGGCTGATGCTCAACTTCAACTGGTGGGTGAACCGCAAGGACCCTTTGGGTCGCAACGTCTTCGCCGGCGGCTTTCTGGGTCTCGACAACATCGGCGTGTTCGATCGCAGCGCGCAGCTTCCGACTGGCGGATCGCTGGAGCAGGCCGACGGGACCGCGTGGATGGCGTTCTACTGCCAGACCATGCTGGAGATGGCGATCAACCTGACCGAGTACGACCCGATGTACGAGGAAGTCGCCTTCAAGTTCGTCCAGCATTTCATGTGGATCTCCTACGCGATGGACCGGCGCGGCGAACATGAGGACGAGATGTGGGACGAGCAGGACGGCTTCTTCTATGACCTCCTGCGGCTTCCCGACGGCCGGACGACGCGCCTGAAAATCAGGTCGCTCGTAGGGCTATTGCCGCTGTGTGCATCGACGGTGTTCGAAGCATCGTCCCTCACGCGCCTTCCGAAGCTGACGGAACTGATCGCGCAGTTCCGCAAGCGCTACCCCGAGCTGATCAAGCACGTTGCCCCGACCGATACCGGCTTCATCGGCCACAACGACCGGCGGCTTCTGTCGATCCTCAACAAGCGCAAGCTCGAACGGGTGCTGGCTTACATGCTCGACGAGAACGAGTTCCTGGGGCCGCACGGCATCCGTTCGCTCTCCCGCTATCACCTGGACCATCCGTTCGTGATTCATGTCGGCGGACAGGAGTACAAGGTGCAGTACCTGCCGGCCGAATCGAATACGGGCATGTTCGGCGGCAATTCCAACTGGCGCGGTCCGGTGTGGATGCCGGTCAACTTGCTGATCGTCCGCGCGCTGGTGAATCTCTACAGCTTTTTCGGCGACGATTTCAAGGTCGAATGCCCGACCGGGTCCGGGCAGCACATGACGCTCTTCGAGGTGGCACAGGAGCTCGTTCGCCGCCTGACCGGCACATTCCTGCGCGATGCCGACGGCAGACGGCCGGTCTATGGCGGAACGGACAAGTTCCAGAACGATCCGCACTGGCGCGACCTGATCCTCTTTTATGAGTACTTCCACGGTGACAATGGCGCGGGCCTCGGGGCGAGTCACCAGACGGGCTGGACGGGCCTTGTCGCTCCGCTCCTCGACCTGTTCGGGCGCCTCGACGCCAAGACCGTGCTTGAAACCGAGCATGGACGCGTGATGGCGCAGGTCGTCAGGGAGCAAGTGAGCGGCGAAAAACCCGGGACGGGCGCAGACTGAGGAATCGAAAATGGCCGACGACGTGCGCTATCCGACGCTATACCAGATCAACACTCGCGTCTGGCTGACCGAGTTGTCTCGCGTGCTCGGGAGGCGCGCGACGCTCGACGACATTCCCGACGCCGAGCTGGATCGTATCGCCGGATTCGGCTTCGACTGGGTATGGTTGCTGAGCGTCTGGCAGACCGGCCCGGCGGCTCGGGCGATCTCGCGAGCACATGCAGAATGGTGTCGCGAGTTCGCCGATACACTGCCCGACCTCGCCGACGAAGACATCGCCGGCTCCGGGTTCGCCATCCAGAGCTATGCGGTCCATCGCGATCTGGGCGGTGCGGCGGCGCTCGCCCGATTGCGGCAGCGGCTGCGCCAACGCGAACTGAAGCTGATGCTCGACTTCGTGCCGAATCACATGGCGCCCGATCACGACTGGGTCGACGAGCATCCGGACTACTTTGTCCACGGCAGCGAAGCGGACCTTGCTCGCGCGCCGCGCAACTACTGCCGCGTGCAGACGAGGAATGGTCCGCTGGTGCTCGCCCACGGCCGCGATCCCTATTTCGACGGATGGCCCGACACGCTGCAACTCGACTACGGCAATCCGAACTTGCAGCAGGCGATGATCGGCGAGCTGGAGCGCATCGCCGGGCAATGCGACGGCCTGCGCTGCGACATGGCGATGCTCGTCTTGCCCGACGTGTTCGAGCGCACCTGGGGTGTCCGCGCCGATCTCTTCTGGCCGAAAGCCATCGAAGCCGTACGGCGCGAGCATCCGCACTTCCGTTTCATGGCGGAGGTGTATTGGAATCTCGAATGGACGATGCAGCAGCAGGGCTTCGACTACGCCTACGACAAGCACCTCTACGACCGCTTGCGCGATGGACACGCACAGCCGGTGCGCGAACATCTGCACGCCGAGATCGATTACCAGAACAAGCTGGCCCGCTTCCTGGAAAACCACGATGAACCACGAAGCGCGGCGACCTTCGATTCCCCCAGACACCAGGCCGCCGCCATCATTGCGTTTCTCTCGCCCGGCCTGCGCTTCTTTCACCAGGGGCAGTTCGAAGGGCGCAGGAAACGCATCTCGCCGCATCTCGTCCGGGCGCCGCAGGAGGCTGTCGACGAAGGGATGCAAGGCTTCTACGAGAAGCTGATGGCGGTACTGCGTCAGCCGGTCTTTCGCGACGGCACATGGAGCTTGCTCGAACGAGAGCCTGCATGGGAGGGTAACTGGACCTCGGATTGTTTCATTGCGTGGTCGTGGCAGCGCGATGTCGACGAACGGCGGATCGTTGTCGTCAACTACGCCGGCAACCAGAGCCAGTGCTACGTCCGGATTCCGTTTGCCGACCTGTCCGGCCGCATCGTACGGCTCACGGACATGATGAGGCCGGCGAGTTTCGACCGCGATGGCGGTGAACTGGTGTCGCGCGGTCTTTACGTCGATCTGCCGGCGTGGGGCTACCACGTGTTCGAGGTGAGCGCGTCGTGAAGCCATGCCATGCTTGTGCGATTTCGGCACTGATCGCAGCGCCGAACCCTTCGGCACGCTCAGCGCTCATCGCGCGTTGCTAACACACCGGCCCGGCTTTCGCGATCGACGGAAGTTGAGCGAGTATCCCGGCGCCCGGACACACTTTTTTCCGCTGCTTGTCATAGGAGAGCCAGCGGTGACAGGACAGCCCATGCGAGGCGACGGTCTCGAGCTGCGAGTCGGACACCGAAGCGCCGGCAGCCGTGCACACGTTCCGGGTGAGTCCGTCCCATGGGGTCTCGTTGCAGAGATGCCCGGTCGCGAGCCTGCGCGGCACAAAGAAGGTGGTGCAGACCCACTCGAAAAGGTCCTTGGTGGACGTGAGTTGCGCAAGCGTCATTGGCGCCGAGCCGTCGTTATCGATCTCGCATCGCCATCCGGTCGACAGCAGTCGTCTTTAAGCAAGACGAGGTCGCGCGCGAATTTTTAAACGCTGGCGACGTGCGCTCAATCATCGCCTTGCGATTCATCGAGCCAGCCGCTGCGCCTTGCCTGTGGCCCCTCTGGCGCCACGGAATCATGCGGCCGCGCGCAACGGCCGACATTTGTTCCCGGCACTCAATACTGTTTGTCCGCGGCGGGTGTACGCAACAACCCTCAATGAGCCTAGATTTGCACCCATCGGCGCCGTTGGCCCGATCGGCAACCAAGCCAATCAACTCGTTCGAGGTTACATCATGAGCAACGCACAAAAGGTCGTAGTTATCACGGGCGCATCGCAAGGCATCGGCGCTGAACTGGTGAAGGCATTTCGCGAACGCGACTATCGCGTCGTGGCGACGGCCCGTTCGATCCAGCCGTCGAAGGATCCGAACGTCCTGAACGTCGCAGGCGACATCGGCGACCGCGAAGTCGCCAAGCGGGTCATCTCCGAGGGCATCGCACGCTTCGGCCGCATCGACACGCTGGTCAACAACGCCGGCATCTTCATCGCCAAGCCCTTCACCCAGTACACGGCTGAAGACTACGCAGCGATTCTCAACGTCAACCTGAATGGCTTCTTCCACGTCACGCAGTTGGCGATCGCTGAAATGGAAAAGCAATCGAGCGGACACGTCGTGCAGATCACGACGAGCCTCGTCGATCACGCGGTCAGTGGCGTGCCGTCGGTGCTCGCGTCGCTCACGAAGGGCGGCCTGAGCTCCGCGACCAAGTCGCTTGCAATCGAATACGCGAAGGCCGGGATTCGTGCCAATGCCGTCTCGCCCGGCATCATCAAGTCGCCGATGCACGCGCCGGAAACGCACGCTGCGCTCGGCGCGCTGCATCCGGTCGGTCACATGGGCGAAATGAGCGACATCGTCAACGCCGTGCTGTATCTTGATTCGGCGCCGTTCGTCACGGGCGAGATCCTGCACGTCGACGGCGGCCAAAGCGCCGGTCATTAAGCAGATCGTCGGGCGCCGCCATTGGCGCCCCTTTCCCGCTCACCAAGCCCGAGGACACCGATATGCCTATCGTCACCATCCAGGTTACCCGTGAAGGCAACACGCCCGGCACCAGCGCCGTCACGGCCGATGAAAAGGCCCGCCTCATCAAAGGGGCCAGCGAATTGCTACGCGAGGTGCTGAACAAGCCGCTGGAAGCGACGTTCGTCGTGATACAGGAAGTGGAGACGGAAAACTGGGGATGGGGCGGACTTCCCGTCGAAGCATACCGTCGACAGAAGGCGCTTAAACCGGGTTGAGCGCAGTAGCGCAGGCGGGGTCATCGGTTCGCCTGGGTGACCTTGCCATACCCGAGAATGCGGCCGTGCGTGAACATCAAGCAATTCTTGAACCCATTTAGTCGGATGACGCTGCGCCATTGCGCAGCGTCTTTTTTTGTCCGAAGGCAGTTTTCTTTGGTGCTTGGCACCTGCCTCTCTCGCGCCTAAACCGCCGCCAACACCAGCGTCTTGTGCTGGACCAGACGAGGCGCAACGATCCCCGCATCCGCTTCGCGCGCTGAACCGTCTGCCCGGAAGAACTCGGTACAGAAATCGACGAACGTCCGGAATCGCACCGGCAACAATTCACGGTGCGAATAGAACAGGCAGACCTCGACGCCGCTATCGGACGTCGAGCAATCCGGCAGTACCTTGATCAGATGGCCCATCGCGATGTCTTCGCGAACCATGGCTTCCGGGAGCGCTGCGATTCCGGTACCTGTCAGCGCCGCGGCACGCAGGAGCACCTCGTTGCCATCCATCGACGACATCGGCAACACGCTGACACGCCGCCCGTTATCGAGCAACTCGATGAAGTTCGTCCCCTTCTGCCGCGCCTGGCTGTCGAGCAACAGAAAGTGCCCTGCGAGATCGGCGGCCTGTTTCGGCGTGCCGTTCGTCTTCAGGTACCCGGGTGACGCCACCATCACCCTCGACGACTTCGACAGCGTCCGCCGAATCACCGCCGATTGCTCGACCAGATGGGGCGGCAGGATCGCCATGTCGAAGTGTCCGTCATAGAGATTCACCGCGCCTTCCTGAACGGACACCATCAAATTGACGTTCGGCGCGATCGCATGATAGCTGGACACCAAGCGCGAGAACGTCTCGCTGACCAGCATCGGATGCACGACAAGGCGCAGCCTGCCGCTGTCCACTTCACGCTCCCGAGCAATCCGGCGATTGGCTTCGTCCAGTTCTTCAAGCAGGCGACAGCAGCTCAGGTAGTAAGGCTGCGCGGCTTCCGTCAGTGTGACTGAACGGGTCGTGCGATATAGCACGCGCGTCTGGATGCTCGCTTCGAGCTTCGCGATGGCTTTGGAGATCGAACCAGTCGTCACGCCGAGCGACGCTGCCGCTTTGCTAAAACTTCGATGCTGCGTCGCTGCAACGAATGCCCTCAGCATATAGAGCTGATCCATGAGCTACCTCGCATGATGTTGGGTAAGCGCAGATTTTCGCGACGCTTCCACGGTCGATGGTCTGACGTGCTGACGAGACTCAGGAACTGCTCTACGGCGTAACCACATCCGAATGTTGTCTCATCGCGTAGCAAGTAGCTTAGCAACGTTTCATACGGACGCGCGCGCGGTTTGTTTTGATAGGGATATCGCGCGGACAGATAGGAAGGTAGTGCTACCGTCGCATCTTGTGTGACGGGAGGAAAACCGCTGAAGTGTTCTTCGTTCTATCGGATACTTGGGTGCTGCCGTTCACACCAGATCCCCGGCGACCTGCCGTTCCCTGGCCCACCGATCGAGAATCGCACAGCCGATCAACACGCCGCCCGTCACAAAGAACACCCACCGCATGCCGAAATGCACGCCAATTGCACCACCGAGCAATGGGCCAATGACCTGCCCCGCATACTGCGCCGACTGAAGATAACCCAGCATCTTTCCGGAGCTGCTTTCCTGGACAGACTGACGAACGAGCTTCGCGATCGACGGCAGCAACCCGGCCAGCGTCATGCCCATCAAGCCGCGCAATACCGCCAGTTGCCACCATTCCGTCACGAACGCCTGCGGGATCATGACGATGCCCGTCGCCACGAGGCACCCGATGATCACGTTCCATCCACCGATGCGGTCCGCAAGCGCGCCAAGCCGTGCCGCCATCAACATGCTGCCGAACGCGGAACAGGCCATTACGATGCCCGCGACCGTCGCCAACCGGTCATGCACGACACCGAGTTGCCCGATATAGACCGTGATGATCGGCTCGATCGACATATTGGCCAGCAACACCATCATCGCAGTCACCAGCAAGGCCGCGAGCGTCGCATGGTTTTGCCGCTGTGCGGGCGCGTCCGCCCTGGTCGTCCCGGCTTCGCGCTTCGGCGGCTTGCTGAAGTCCTCGCGGACCAGGGTGACCGTCAGGACCGCAGCGACCGCAATCATTCCGCCCGCAGCAAAGAACGCACCGCGAATGCCGATCAGGTTGGGTAACAGGCCGCCAATCAGCGGACCGACCAGGTTGCCTGCAAGCACGCCTGTCGAGAGCACTCCGAGCGCCCAGCCTGAACGCTCAGGCGGCGCCTGGGTGCCGATCATCACGATCGATGCCGATGCGTAGCCGCCCACCAGCCCCGCAGCGAAACGCAGCGCGACGAGTTCGTACACGTTGTGTGCAAGACCGATGGTCGACATCACCACGGCCATTCCGACCGCCGCCCGGATCAACATCGGCTTGCGGCCGAAGCGGTCCGCCAGTTGGCCCCAGAGCGGCGCGGTCAGCGCGGTGCCAAGGAACGTTACACCGAACGCGACGCCCGACCACTGCACGACGGCCGACGTCGACGTGACGCCCAGTTGCTGAACGTACAGAGGAAGGAACGGCAGCAGCATGCTCAGGCTGACCAGCGTGGTAAAGGACCCGAACACGCAGACGATAAGATTTCTGCGCCAGTACTGTTCGTTGCGAGTGGCGTATGTGGCTCGCTCGACTGTGGGGAGTGGAGGCCGAAGTGCGTTAGCGGAATCATCCATGGCAATGAGTACCTGCGTGTCTATTCGATGCCTCCGAGTATAAATCGTTAGGATGTCGAGATTATCGTGAGTTTGTTCGCGCTACGGCAAAAGTGTTTTGACCGCCGCATCATCATCGCTAAAGGGCGTGACAGGCGACCCGCAAGCCGCGTCGGATACACGGTGTAAAGACAGATTTGCGCTGGCGGAACGTGTGCCGACTGTCTCTCGGCAAGCAGGGCGATCAGGCTATTTCCGGTCAAATAAAAAGGGGCGTCTGTTGCAACGCCCCTCTCCCTTCTGCCTAGATGGATGATGCCAAGCCTAAGCGGCCACCATCAGCGGACCAAATTCCGAACGTGCCACTTCGATGAAGACCCGCATCGCGCTCGATACGTAGGCGTCGTTCCTGCGAATGAACAGCGTCTCGACGTGTGCTCTTTCGGGCGCGACCGCATGGATGCCAACGAGGTCCTGAGCAGCGGCATTCGCAACGACGCCTCGCGGCAGCAACGTCACGCCGATACCCGCCGCGACGCACGCAATGATTGCGTCCATCGAACCGAACTCAAGCGGCGTCTTCACCATGATGCCCATGTCCGACAGCAACGCTTCAAGCCGCTGACGGTATGAACAACCAAGACGGAACACGATCGTCTTGAGGTCCTGAACCGACCTGAGTTGTTCGAGCGAACGCATCGTGCGTGGCGTCACGAGCACCAGCTCCTCCTGGAATATCGTTTCGCTGTGTAGATCGGGATGGTCGAGCGGCCCGGCAATGAATGCACCGTCGAGACGGCACTCGGCGACGTCCGACGTGAGGCTGCAACTCGTCCCCGTCGTCAGGGAGAGCCTGACCTGTGGGTACAGGCTTGCGAAATTGCTCAGGATCGGCGACAAGCGAAGCGCAGCGGTGGTTTCGAGCGTGCCGAGGACGAGGGGGCCGTTGGGCGGCCCGTCGTCTAAAGCCGCGAGCCTGGCGTCCGAGACGAGCTTCGCAATGCGCGCAGCGTACGGAAGCATCCGCTGACCCGCAGGCGTAAGGCTGACTCCACGCACATGACGCTGGAACAACGCGACGCCCACTTCCCGCTCGAGCGAGCGTATCCGCGCAGTGACGTTCGACTGGACCGTGTGCAGTTCCGTCGCCGCCCGATTCATACTGCCGTGCCGGGCAACGGCTTCAAACACCTTGAGGTCGGCAACGTCCATGCTTTGCACCTCCATCAAGTGAACGTAAACCGCGCAAAGCCAGCGTCACTCAACATGCTCGCGATGCGCCATATGTGACATCCATCCTACACCAAAGCCCTATTCGGCATGGTTCCAAACGATACTGACCGCCGCTTCGCGCGCGTACAAGGCACGCTTGCGAGTCGACCCGTCAACTGCCGACAGGCCCCACGTATCGCTCGCCCTCCACCGGCGCGTGCGTTCTCGCGCGATCGGTCTCTGCCTGCTTGCTTCGGTCCAGACACGACACAGCCCAGCATGTCACGAAGGCCAGCGGCATCGTGACGATCGTCGGCGGGTCGATCGAAAACAGCGCGCTGGCGTGGCCCAACACATGGACCCATACCGCGGGGCCGATCACTGTCAGCACCACGGCAGAGATCAGGCCGACGGTACCGCCAATCACCGCGCCCATCGTCGTCAGCCGCTTCCAGTACAACGCCAGCAGCAAGACCGGGAACGTCGAACTGCACGCGACCGAGAACGTCAATCCAATCATGTAGGCGACGTTCATCGTCTGGAACGCAATGCCCAGTCCGACAGCGACGACGCCAAGCACGAGTGTCGATATCCGCGATACTCTGACTTCGCTTTTCTCGTCGACACGACCCTTGCGGAACACGCAGGCGTACAGGTCATGCGACACCGCCGACGAACCTGCCAGCGTCAATCCCGATACGACCGCGAGAATCGTGGCGAACGCGACCGCCGAGATAAAGCCCAGCAACGCGTCGCCACCCACCGCTTTCGCCAGATGGATCGCCACCATATTCCCGCCGCCGAGAGGCTTGCCCGCCGCGTCGAGGAATGCCGGATTCGACGCCACGAGCGCAATCGATCCAAACCCGATGATGAAGACCAGCGCAAAGAAGATGTTCATGAAGACGCTTGCCCAGAACACCGAACTGCGTGCAGCGCGGGCGTCGGGAACGGTGAAGAATCGCATCAGGATGTGCGGCAGGCCGGATGTGCCGAACATCAGCGCAAGACCCAGCGAAAAGCCTGATATTGGGTCTTTCACGAGAAATTGCGGACTGAGGATGGTCGAGCCCTTCGGATGGATGCTCACCGCGCGCCGCAGCAACTCGGAGAAACTGAAGCCGAAGGCCTGCAAGATAAGAAAGCTCATTATCAGGCCGCCAAGCAGCAACAGCGTCGCCTTGACGATCTGCACCCAGGTCGTCGCAACCATTCCGCCGAACGCGACATACAGCATCATCAGAACGCCGACGAGGAACTCCGCATAGACGTAATCGAGGCCGAACAGCAGCTTGATCAATTGTCCCGCGCCAACCATCTGTGCAATCAGATAGAGCGACACGATGCATAGAGAAGCGCACGCCGAAAACAGCCGAATCGGCTTTTCTCCGAGCCTTGCCGACACTGCATCGGCGAAGGTGTACTTGCCAAGCTTGCGCAACCGGGTGGCAAGGAGAAAAACGACAATCGGCATGCCAGTCGCATAACCTACCGCGTACACGAGCCCGTCAAAGCCGCTGCTATAAACCAGCGCCGTCAGCCCGAGAAATGCGCCAGCGGACATGAAGTCACCGGCAATCGCCAGGCCATTCTGAAGGCCGGTTATTTCACCGCCGGCCGCATAAAAGTCGTGTGCCGAATGAGTGCGTCGCGCAGCCCACCAGGTAATACAGAGGGTGGCGAGAACGAAGACGAGAAAGAATGAAATTGCCATGGGATTGATTTTTCCCACAGCGCCGCCCGAGGCAAAGCACGGGTTGCTGAAGACGAACGCCGCCACGGCGAGTGCACATGGCGCGCCACTCCGAATGAGCTTCATAGTAGATAAACCCGGAAAGAAAACGTTGAACTGATACCTGAGAACAAGCGACGCAGCCGCGCTACGCCTCGTTCCTGTTCTCGGCCAGGACGTACATCCCGGTCAGCAGAACGCTAACGACCAGAATTACCAGACCATACCCAAATGCAACGGTAATCGCCGATCCATTGGAAATGGGAGCGCCCAACATTGCCGGCGAAATAATGGCCAATGAGATAAAACCAAAAAACACGACTATTTCAATGAAAGTCAGTAACAACGCGAGTCCGACTTTCTCGCGACCGGTATCAGCGCGAGTCTCCAAACCTTGTACTCCGTTCATCGCTTTACCCTGCCAGGATAGTGGATTGCAGACATCCGGCCTGTTGATATTTGGTTTGATGTGGCCGGACGAAACGGAACGACTTTTCTACGGGAGGCGGCAGCGCGCCAAGTATTGCAGCCGAGGACAATGGCTCGAATGCCGAATGAATCCGCCAACGGCGCTGGCTATCCAGTCCCGCGAAGAAACGCGATCAAGCCGCGCTTTTCTTCTTGAAATCCTCACCGTTGATACGGCTCGAAATGCTGATGTTTTCGGCCGGGTGTTCATGAAGAATCACGTTGATGATCTTCGGATCCGAACCGATCGAGTCATGGGTGACCTGAATGATGTCGCGGATCAGTTGAGTGCGTCGCGCTTGCGTCAATCCCGCCTTGATATGGCATTCGATGAAGGGCACAGTTGTCTCCAGAGTATCGTTATTTGAGGCGGCTGATCAGGTCTTTGTCGTTGGCGGCGCCTTCCACATATTCCGGAAGATGCTCACCATGTTCGACAAAGTTGATGCCACGTCCTTCGCGGATCACGAAGAAAATGTCGTCCCTGGTTTCACCGGTTGCTTCGCTGACAACGCGCAACAAGCCGGCCGCAAGCTGCCGCTTTTGCTCGTCCGTTCTACCAAATCGCATGTCACAAGAAATGAGGGCCATTGTGTCTCTCCTGAGGGCCTGTATCGTTATTGAATTCCCGGGTGTTTGGCCGGGAACGTTGCTACTGGACTGACCTTGGTCATGAGTTGCATCAACTCAGCCACCGAGTGTTCTTCCAATGTCGAAACCAGATCAATGATCCGGGCACGAAGCGCTTCGTCGGCATATTGCTCGCTCAGCCAATTGAATTTTTCGACGGTGCGTTCCCAGGTCAAGGGATTGTCGAGGCCGCCCTCGAAGCCCACGTGTGCTTCGGAAAACTCGCGGCCATCCTTGCAACGGATCGTCACGCGCGTATTCAGCGCTTGCGGATATTGCGCCGTAAATGCCGGATCGGGACGCACACTCACTTTCTTCAGGAGCGCCTGTGCGTCCGCCGCCTGAATCCGCTCGGTTTCCAGTTGCCTCGGGCCGACCTGATCGTCGAGCAGTGCGGCGGCAATCAGATATTTGAGGTTGTAGTCCGCCTGCTCTTTGGTTTGCGGGCGATCCTTGGGACCGAAGCCGCCGCCGCCCGCGATATCGAATCCCGTCTGGAAGATGTCGCATATCACTTCTTCGACGTCTGCACTTTTGACGTTGTTCGCGCGCTTCAAAGCCAGCGTGACTTCCAGCACCGGCTGGCCATGAATCAGCGAGCAATACTTCTTCATCACGGTCTGGAAGATGACTTCGAGCCGCGGGTCTTCCCAGTCGACGTCGATCGGCTGATCGAACATCCGGACCAGGCCGTTCGGGCCTTCAAACAGGCGAAGCGGACCAGTAAATCCACGCTTCGCCAGCGAGGCCGAATACACCGCGCGCATACCGGTAATGCCCGGCGAAAAGCCTTTCCATTGCGAGACCGGTTCGGAGTGGACACACGTGAGCGAGATGTTGTCGACCGTTGCAATCGCGATCGCATGAGCGATCTGCTCGGCGTTCAATCCAAACAGCTTGCCGGACCCCGCCGCCGCCGATATGGCCAGTTGAATCGCGTGATTGAAGCCCTTCGACATCACCGGCACGATCGCGGTGATTCGACTCTGGATCTCATATGCGACCGCCAGCGCGAGCATGAACTCATCGCCGCTTGCCGACGCGTGTTCGGCTGCCGCCAGGATCGCGCCAAAGTTATCGCTCGGATGACACAGGCCGCCGGGAGACATATAACTGTCGAGCAAGTCAACGTAGCGGACGAGGCCGGAGTTATAGAGCGCAGCCTGATCGGGGGACGTCGTGCCTCCGCCGATCAGCGAGCACGAGCCGCCGCCCGAACCCCGGTATTCGTCGAACTGCTCGCGCAGCGCCTTGAACGGCGCGCCGGGTAGCGCTGCAATCGCGCACCCGAGACTATCGAGGATATTGCGCTTGAACAGCGTGCGAGCCTCCGGCGTGAGATGGCTCGGATTCGCGTTCGAAGCGAATGTTCCGATGCGTTGAACAGTAGTGAGGTCAGTCATTTTCGGCAATCGTCTCTTAAGGAATGGCGCATCGCGACGAGCATCGGGCTGATGTTGATAACGCCGCACCGAGCGCCCGACTCCAAGTTCGCACTCTTCAAAACGAAGATCAAGCGAAGGTATTGCATAGGGGTATCTGAATCGGAGATAGCCGGCGTGGCGCTCACCATGTCTAAGCTTCCCGGCGAGCGCGACTCCGACGCCAATCCAGCATCTCCACGATCGATTCCTCGCGACGACCTGGAATGACCCGCAGCGGCGCTCCGCCGGAAATAAAGCCCGTCGTCACGACGCTCAGATAAATGCCCGCGCGTCCGCTGAGCAGCATGTGCCTGACCGCCCGCTTGTAGCCCATCACGGCGTTGAGCTTGAAACAGGGACTGCGCGGCGCCTCCACTCGCAACACCACCTCGCCGATCTCGATGCGGTCCCCGATCCACAAGGTGTTTTCGAGCAGGCCGGTGGTCGTAAGGTTTTCGCCTAGTGCGCCGAACATCAAGGGCGTCTCCGCATCCAGCACGCCCGCTTCAAGACGCCGACGCCGCCACCATTCGTAGTGCTCGACGGGATACAGATAGACAGCCTTGTCGAGCCCGCCATGGACGCTCAGATCCGCCTGCTCGTCGCCCGTCAGGCCCAGCCTTTTCACTTCGACATCGGATGGGTCGTCGATCGTGCTGACGGGTCGCTTTCTGATTCCGGACTCGACCACGAGGCCCGGCGAAGCGGCACCGATATCGAGCGGCGCGCTCACACCGACACTGACCGCAAGCACACGCGCACTTGCGCCCCCTGTCGCCGCTTCCAACTGCGTCCCGATCCGCTCGTTCATCGAAGCTCCGGCACTTGCGCATGTCCATCCACGACACTCACGCGGCGGCCTTGGCGTCGCGCGGTCCACGTGCGCCCGCATAGCCGAGGATCTCCGACATTTCCCGCACCAGATCGTCGACGATCGCCTTGGCCGGGCGGACGTCATGGATCAACCCTGCCGATTCGCCAGCAATGACCGGCGCGGTGTCGAACTCATGATTGGCGCGCGCCTCGAGAAAGCGAGGCCTTTCAGTGTGCAGGTGCTGGAGCAGGTCGCGTTCACGACCGATCCATCGATCGGAGAAATCATTGCGAAGCACGCGTCCCGTGTACGGCGACGGCCAGACGTTATCGCGTGCCATATCGAACAGAATGCCGCGGATGGTTTCCTCGCCACCCTTGCAGTCGACGATACGGCGTTTCGCATCCGCATGACCGATCGCTTCTTCGCTGGCATAGAAGCGCGTACCGAGCAGGACGCCCGACGCGCCCAGCGCGAGCGATGCGGCAAATCCGCGTCCGTCCGCGATCCCGCCTGCCGCGACGACCGGCACCTTGTCACCGACGGCATCGACCACGTTGGGCACCAGCGGCAGGGTCCCGCACGCAATCCCGTGGCCGCCGCCTTCCGCGCCCTGAGCGACGATGATGTCGGCGCCATACGCGACAGCTTCACGCGCCATCTCCGCCGTCTGCACCTGGCAGATCGACAGGATGCCCGCCTTCTTGACCTTCTCGACGTGCTTGCTCGCGTCGCCGAACGAGAACATCACGGCGACGGGCGAGTGCTCGATACACACGTCGACGAGATGCGGCTGTCGTGAAAGACTCCAAGTAATGAAGCCGACGCCTACGCGCGCGCCTTGTGCCTGCGAGAACTCCTCCCGAAGCCACGCTTCGTCGCCATAGCCGCCGCCGATGATGCCGAGACCGCCGGCTTGCGTGACCGCCGCGGCGAGCTTGCCGCCCGATACGAGATCCATCGGACCAAGCAGCACCGAATGATCGATGCCCAGTTTCTTCGAGAGTGCTTCGTAACGCTCAAACATCGTTGTCTCCTGTTCCTCGGAACACGGCGCTGCTCAGACGCAGCGGGTAGTTTTGAATTTCCAGGCACATGCTCGACGGGAAGTGCGTTTTCTGCATCCTGCTCACAGTGCTGTTTTGATCACGCCAGGATCGGCACCGTTTCTCGCGCGGCCAGGCCGCTTGCTATAGCACTCGAACTCGCGTCACGCTTGCCGTTCCCGTGAGCAATAGTGGCCCATCCCACCCAGCATTTGAAACGATTTGTTTTGATAGCTGCGATCGTTTGACCAGATACCCACGCCTGCGAATTGCCTTCCCGGCGTGCACCGATGCGCGCGATTTGTGAGCGCCCGCGACGGGATGTCGGCGCTACAATCCGCCGGGAAACGGCTGACCGGGAGAGACGGCTCATGGATGTGCGCGATCTGAAAGTGTTTGCCGCTGTAGCGGAAGCGGGTGTCGTGACACGAGCGGCGGCGCAACTGAACACGGTCCAGTCGAATGTCACCGCGCGGCTCCATGCACTGGAACAGGAATTGGGCGTCTTGCTCTTCCACCGCCACAGTCGCGGCATGTCGCTCACTGCGGCGGGCACGCATCTGCAATCCTATGCGACGAAGATCCTCGCTCTCGTCGACGAAGCGAAGCATGCGGTTTCCGATAACGGCGAACCGAAAGGGACGCTTCGTCTGGGTTCGATGGAAACGACGGCCGCTGTCCGCATGCCATCTCTCTTGATCAGCTTCACGAAGCTTTACCCGCTGATCGATGTGAACTTCTATACGGGAACCACGGGAGAACTGGTCCAGGACGTGCTTGATCGCAAGCTCGACGGTGCGTTTGTCGCCGGCCCGGTTGCGCACCGCGACCTGGAGTCGGTGGTTGCGTTTGAGGAAGAGTTGACTATCGCAACGTCTAGACAGGTGAGGTCGCTGGACCACCTGATTGCGTCGTCCGAAGAGGTGCGCATTCTCATGTTCCGGCAGGGCTGCGTCTACCGCAGGCGGCTCGAAATGTTGCTCGGCAATCGCGGGGTCGCGAAGGTGAAGGTCCTCGAATTCGGCACGCTCGAAGGACTGCTCGGCTGCGTCGCGGCCGGTCTCGGTATTACGATGTTGCCCACTTCAGTGGTGCGGCCCGGCATGAACCTCGCGTGTCATGCGATAGATGCGGACGAGGCGCGCATCGAAACGGTTTTCGTCTCTCGTGCGGGAAGTTACGCCCACTCGCCATTGACTCATTTCCAGCGACACTTCGAAGAGCGTGTCACCCCGGCCCCTACGATTCCTTTGAGGCCGGCGCGCTTGATTGCCATGAGCTGACGCGGCGTCACGCGCCTATCTGCTGCAAACGCTTCACGCAATCGCGAAGCTCGCTTTCCAGCACCGCGATCAGTTCCGCCGCCGGCATCGAGCGGGCGAGCGCGGCCGCCTGCCCCGCCCATTGCGCGCCATAGCCGAAGTCGCCCTTCGCTTTGGCTGCCGCGTGCAACGCCTTGCCTGCGTCGTAGGCGATGGGATAGTCCGGCGTTCTCGGCCGGTCCGCCACGAGTCCGAGCTCGGTGAAACCGTTCACCATGCTGCGCGCGAGCCGGCCTGAAATCGCCGGCGTCAGGATCGTGTGAGACGCAGCGTCGCCCAACAGCGCGCGACGGTAGCCCTCGTCGATCGACGTTTCCGGGCACGCAACGAACGCAGTGCCAAGCTGCGCCGCCTGCGCGCCCAAGGCCAGCGCAGCCGCGATACCCGCGCCATCCATGATGCCGCCCGCCGCAATCACCGGCAGTCTGGCGTTGCACGCGAGGAGCCGTGTCAACGCGAACGTGCCCAGCCCTTCGTCAAGCGCTTCTGGATCGAACATGCCGCGATGTCCGCCCGCCTCGATGCCCTGCGCAACAATCGCGTCGACTCCCGCTTCGGCGACAACCGCTGCTTCCTTCAAGTTCGTCGCCGATGCGAGCAACCTGATTCCTGCATCCTTCAGTGCCGCGATCGCTTCCTTCGACGGCAGGCCAAAATGGAAGCTGACAACCGCCGGCTTTTCCGCCAGAAACACTTTCAGCATGGCGTCGTCTTCGAGGAAGCTGGTATAGATTTCACCCAGCTTTTCAGGCGGTTTCGCGCCGAACTTCGAGAAGTGCGGCGCCAGCCAGCGAAGCCATTCACGCTCGACGGCTTCATCCGCGATTGCGGGGCTGTGGCAGAACACATTGATGTGGAACGGCTTGTCGGTCAGCGCCCGGGTATCGCGAATCACCTTGCGCGCAGCGTCCGCGTTCATCGCCCCGACACCCAGCGATCCGAGCCCACCCGCATTCGACACAGCCGCCGCGAGTGCCGGCGTGCTTACGCCTGCCATCGGCGCCTGGATGATCGGCTTTTGAATTCCCAGCAATGCGAGAAGTGAATTGCTTTCGGTTTGACTGCTCATGTCACGTCCTTTCCAAAAAGATTCATCCAACAACCCGGCACCTTCGATCATGTACCGGTCACGGTCTTCGTCTCCTCTTTGCTGCAGCTCGGTGGAGATCCCGGACGGTCGCTCGCCGTTCACGCATGCAGCTTTTCCACGACAAAATCAACAAAGGTCCGCACGCGCGAAGCCAGATGCCGGCCGTGCGGGTAAAGCAGGATGAAGGGTCTCGTGCAACCGCCGAAAGGCCGCAACACCTCGACCAGCGACCCGTTCGTCAAGTCTTCTTCGACGACGAAGCGGTAGGTCTGGAACAGTCCCGCGCCATGACGCGCCAATGTCACACCCGCCAGCACATCGCCCGATGACCCATAGCCCCCGCGCGTCAGCACTTCGAGCAACGCGTCGTCCACTTTGAAGTGCCACGCAATATTGCGACCGTTGCTCGGCAGCTCGAACTGGATGCAATCGTGATTGACCAGGTCGTCCAGCGTCTTCGGCGTCCCGCGCTTGCGCAAGTAGGCGGGCGCGGCCACCACCACCAGTTCGGCATCTTCCAGCGCACGCGCAATCAGGCCCGAGTCTCGCGGTGCACGTCCTCTGATCGCCAGGTCGAAGCCCTCTTCGGCGAATTCGATATTACGGTTGCTCAGATGAACCTCGACCGTGACGTCCGGATAGCGCTCGCGGTATTCGGCCATCAGCGGCAGCAAGCGGAAGTGGCCATACGGCGTTGGCATGCTGATGCGCAGCACGCCCGCAGGCGTGGTCTGCTGACCGGTCGCTTCGCGTTCGGCATCGGCGAGTTGACCGAGCGCCTGCCTGCATCGCTCGAAGTAATTGCGTCCGGCATCCGTCAGACGGATCTGCCTCGTCGTGCGCACGAATAGCCTGACGCCCAGCCGCTTTTCCAGCCGTGCGACCGAGCGGCTTACCGCAGCCGGTGTCACGCTCGCGGCCGTCGCGGCAAGCGTGAAGCTGCCCAATTCCGCCGCCAGACAGAACAACTCGATACTGCCCAGCAGAAGGTCGTCAAATTGACGCTGCATGCGAAAGAGTCCTGTCGTGAGTTGGTTGTGAGCTCGCGATTCATGCGCAACCGGCCTCCGCGCGCTCGCCCTGCCAATAAGGCTCTGGCGTTTGGAGGGGGTCCATCGTTCCTCGAGTTGCCTGGCGCGTGACGCTGAATGCTTCCAACGACAGACCCACCCCAACAGCTAAATTCTCACGCAAGAATGCCTTGCAGACGATATTCGTTTCCCGGGATGCAACGGTCAACCGGTCGAGGGGCAAAACACTCTTTACTGAAGGGAGCAGGTTCGGGAAAGCATCGCTCCCACGCCTTGTTCTCGTTAGCGTTGCGCTGTCCTTTCCATTACCACCACGAAGCAGGCTACTCTTTCCACGCCGGAAAAAGTAGCTCCTCCCTGCGTCGGGCTGAAGTGATCTGGAAGCACGACAACGTGAAAAGCACATCGGGTGCGACGCACAAAGAAACAGGCGCCACACGCATTGCTGCGCGCGGCGCCCGCTTGCCATGACTTAACGGAGTGCTTTACTTCGACGTCGGCATCGCGAACTCAGCGCCCTTCTCGGTGCTTTCCGGCCACCGCTGCATGATGGACTTCTGCTTCGTATAGAACCGCACGCCTTCTTCGCCATACGCGTGCGTGTCGCCGAAGAGGCTTCGCTTCCAGCCGCCAAAGCCGTGCCACGCCATCGGGACCGGGATCGGCACGTTGATGCCCACCATGCCGACCTCGATACGACGACCGAATTCACGGGCAACATGACCGTCGCGTGTGTAACACGCGACACCGTTGCCAAACTCGTGCGCGTTGATCAGGTCGACGGCCTCGGTGAAGTCCTTTACGCGAACGCACGCAAGCACCGGCCCGAAAATCTCTTCTTTGTAGATGCGCATCTCCGGCGTGACGTTGTCGAACAGCGTGCCACCCGTAAAGAAGCCGTCTTCGTGGCCCTCGACCTTCAAGCCGCGACCATCGACCACCAGTTTCGCGCCTTCCTCGACGCCCGTCGCGATGTAACCCTCGATGCGTTCGAGCGCCTGTCGCGTGACGATCGGACCCATTTCGGCGTCGGCTTCCATGCCGTTCTTCACGATCAGATTGCGCGCCCTTTCGGCCAGTCGCGGAATGATCTTGTCGGCGACGTCGCCCACCAGCACCGCAACCGAGATCGCCATGCAGCGTTCGCCGGCGGAACCGTAGCCTGCGCCCACCAGGGCATCGACGGCCTGGTCGAGATCGGCGTCCGGCATCACGACCATATGGTTCTTCGCGCCGCCCAATGCCTGCACGCGCTTGCCGTGCTTCGCACCGGTTTCGTAGATGTAGTTGGCGATCGGCGTCGAACCGACGAAACTGACTGCCTTCACGTCCGGATGCACGAGCAGCGCGTCGACCACCACCTTGTCGCCCTGGACCACGTTGAAAACGCCGTCGGGCAGGCCGGCTTCCTTCAACAGCCGGGCCATGAAGAGCGACGCCGACGGGTCACGCTCGCTCGGCTTCAGAATGAACGCATTGCCCGCAGCGATCGCGACCGGGAACATCCAGCACGGCACCATGCACGGGAAGTTGAACGGCGTGATCCCCGCGACGACACCCAGCGCCTGGCGGACCGTCCAGTTGTCCATGCCCGTCGAGACCTGCTCCGTGTAGTCGCCCTTGAGCAGTTGCGGAATGCCGCAGGCGAACTCGATCACGTCGATGCCGCGCGCGACCTCGCCTTGCGCATCGGAAAAGACCTTGCCGTGTTCGGCCGTGATGATCGCGGCGAGTTCGTCGCGATGCCGGTTCATCAGTTCGAGGAAGCGCAGCATCACGCGGGCGCGGCGGATCGGCGGCGTGTTGCTCCAGTTCGGGAAGGCGGCCTTGGCGCTTGCGACCGCAGTGTCGACGTCGGCCGTCTCGCCCAGCACGAGTTTACGCGGACGCTCGCCGGTCGCGGGATTGAAGATGGGCTGGCTTCGCGTACCGGAACCACGCGCCAGTTCACCGTGAATGAAATGGATCACGTCGGCGGTATCGTTGAACGCTTGCATCTCGTCTCCTCTACATTGATTGACAGTGACGCAAGTGTAGGAAGCTCCAGCGAGTCTGCAAAGGCGCTAAGATTGAAATGATTGTTTTGATTTGTGAACAATAAGCACATGGACACGCAAAAGGTCGAAGGTCTCTGGACGCATCTTCACTGGCTCACGGTGCTCGCCGAACAGGGAACGTACACGGCCGCGGCAGCGCGCCTCGGCGTGAGCAAAGCGGCGATGAGCCAGCGCATCGCGGAACTGGAGCGCGCGGCGGGGATTGCTTTGGTGCAGCGCACGACTCGCAGTGTGCGATTTACGGAGGCCGGTCGGCGGCTGGTGGAAAACACGCACGGCGAGTATGAACGCATCGCGACGAGCTTCGCGACGGTCCGCGAAATGGCCGGCGTCGCGCGCGGATTGATCCGGGTGACGGCGCCCGTCGCCTTCGTTCGTCAGCAACTCGTGCCGAAGATGTCGGCGTTTCTGCGCGCGAATCCTGAAGTGCGCGTGCAACTCGAAGTGTCCGACCGCATCAGTTCGATCGCAACCGAAGGATTCGATCTGGCGATCAGGCATAGTGCGCAAGCGCCGGAAACGCATGTCGCGTGGAAGCTGTGTGAAACGCATTCCGTGATCGTCGCGACGGGAGCCTATCTCAAGCGGCGAGGTGTTCCAGCGTCGCCTGCCGATCTGTCGTCGCATGATTGCCTGTTCTATCCGCGAGCGTTGGGGCCAGGAATCTGGTCATTCGAGAAAAAATCGGGACGCAAGGCGAGCGCCGGCCCGCTCGCCGTCACCGTGACGGGGCCGTTTTCGGCGAACAACAGCGAGGCGTTGCGAGACGCCGCGCTCGACGACATGGGAATCGCGCTGCTGCCGGACTTCACCGCACAGGCCGCCGTGCGGGCCGGGAAACTCGTGGTGCTCTTGCGGGAATGGCGTCCCGTGGGGGCCTTTGCCGGACAGCTCTATGTCGTGCGGCCGTATACGCCGCATGTGCCGCGCGCGGTGGCGCTTTTCATCGCTTATCTTCGCGAGGCGTTTGCGGAGGGGTTTCCGCTTTGAGAGGGGCTGTAGCGTCACTTGGTCAATGGACAAGTCGGGCCGGAAACAGCGAATCGCCGCCTGGGTTGGCGGTTGGTCGAGTGATTGTGCTCACGGGCCTCTTTACGGCATTGTCCGGCCGGAGCGTCAACGTTGTGCGCCTACCGATGGTTGCGAAGGTCGCCAAGCGGGATGAACACGGACGACGGGTTTGCTTCGAGCGCGGCGCTGAGTCTTCGGGATGAAGGTCTGCGACGCTCTCGCATCCGTCATTGCGCGGACGCATGGTGATGACACCTTCACGCTGGGCACAACCGGCCCAACGTGGGTCGGTCGCTGGTTGCGCTGCGATACCGGGTTGGTTCGATGTGAGAAGAACGGCGCGGTGGGGATTGACCGTTAGTTGCGATCTGTCTCGGTAGCGATGCCTTCATGCAATGATTTTATGGTTCGATGCGCTTCTCGAATTCGACCATCCTTACGATGGTCTTCTCCACAAACCGAACCTTTTAACCGCGAGGCTCAAGACGCGTTGCGCTGGCCAAGACGAGCAGACCTCGTCCACTCAGCTCTCAGTCTTCTTGGCCTTGCTTTTAGTGCGCAGGAATACGAATTGGGAAAAGGCCCACGCCAGATCGGCGTGCGACAAGAGGTCGACCTCGGTAAGCGAAGCAGATTCGAGCTTCAGCCGCTTCACCAGCAGCTTGCCTGCGGGCGACACGAGGTAGGAACGCACCAGGTCCTTGCGCGCCCGCGCATCGAAGGCTTCGAAAAGTGCGCGCCCCTGTCGGACCTCTTCCGCCGTCCGGGACCTGACTTCGGCATCCCGTGCCGCATGGTTGGCCTCGACCTTTTTTATCGCATGTTCCTTGGCGTGTTCTTCGACTCGCTCGGCTTCCGCTTTTTCCTCGAGTATCGCAACCATCTTGCGTTCGGCCTCGGGCACCTGCCAGTTGTCGCGGAGCGCCTTCATCAGATAACCGGCGGGGCTCTTGGTGATCTTGCCCTGGTCGAGGCGGAACCGGGTGTACTCGATGGCTTGCTGGATGCGCTCGTCCGTCCACACCGCGCGATTTTCCGAGATGATGATGAACTGCTTGGTCGTCACGCCGAATTCGTTTTTCAGCGCGAGATAGAGTTCCTGTGCACCCTGCAGGCTTGCCCTGACGGAATCGGCCGTTTCCTTGCGACTCATCCGAAAACGAATGCGGTCGATTTTCTTCGACGACACCGATTCGGTCCTTGTCTCGTACGACAGGTCGATGTCGGAGAGTTCGTTGATTTGACGCACGGCCGGCTCGAACGTATCCCGTTTGAAATACTTGAAGACCGCGGCGCTGGCCCCCGACTTGCCCGCCCAGTTGCGAATGACGTCCAGCGGGATCCAGTCCGTCATGCCGTGCGGCACGAACGGCAGGATATGGTCGTATATTGCCCGCGCGGCACTGAGCGTGAACGCGGACGTGATGCGCAGGCTCAGCCAATGGGACTTGTCGGTATCCTTGATGTGACGCAGCAGTTGCGGCGGCACTTCGAAACGGATACGGCCGTTGTGAATGCCGACGATGCCCAATAACTGCACCGAAACCCACAGATCCTTCTCTTGCGGTGCCTGGTCGGGCGGCGTGTCGGTGACCTGGATGAGCGATTTCTGGACTTCCGTGATGACGGCGCGCAAATGTACGTGGTTCTTGCTGTCGTATCGCATGAGCCACTTGAAGTAGTTGAGCTCGACGTCGTAGTGGTCGGCGTTGCCCTTTTCTTGCGCCACGATGAAGTACGCGGCATCGATAAGCCGGCGCGCGGTCACGCCCATGTCGGTGATTTCGACGAAGACGTTATTCCGCTGAAAGCCGATTTCCTTGGGAGATTCGTTGATGGGCAAACCGTCGGGGAACATATCCTCGAACAGTCCAAGCGACATCTGCCGCGGTGTCGCTTTTGCCACAATCTCGTCTGCCATCCCCTTCTCCTTCGTCTCCTGCGGCGCAATTTAGCATGGGTAGGTGAGATGTCAACACAAAAGTTCTCACCATGAATCGGCGGGCATGGCGCGAGGTTTCGGGCTTGGGCTAGCAGATGGACGGTACTGGCGCCCTTCCATCGATGCCTGGTCGGCCTGGCAACGATGAGTAGGTACAAATGTTCTCACCTCCCTCGTACAAAAGGGCTCACCATTAATCACGACCGATACGCGGAAAGTCACTATCCATGAGGCGCTTCGCCGATTTGACCGCAATTACAAAACTTCTCACCTTCGAGTTATGCATACCCAATAGTCATCACCTACAGCAGGTAAACGCCTCACCGCGGTGGCCCAATTCATCTCACCTTGCCTGTACAGAACCCTTCACCTTCAGCACAAAAGCTCTCACCTTTTTCGGGCTAATGCATTGAAAGTATTCAGTTTCGCGGGGTTCTGTATGTTGGTGAAGTTGGTTTTCTGGTTTGTCTTTTTAAAAAACTAACCAACGTTGATACGACTTTTTCTGCTTTAAGCATCGCAACTGATGGTGAGAACTTTTGTGCCCAGAAGGACGCTCGACGAGGTGAGAATGTTTGTACGCGCAGGTCTTGACCGGTCGCAGCCCGGGGTTTTGCTGGATATGTCTACATGATCGTTTGTGGGGCACGATTTGGCCGAGATAGTCAGGATTTTCTACCCGACGTCCTACGCTCCCGACAGCGGTAATCCGTAGCGGTCAGGCTGCGCTTTTGTAAAAGACGACTTTTTCCCCCGAAGCGACGTTTTGGATCAGTTGTCACAAGTCGAGGTGAGAGGTTTTGTACCCAATTGCGGATCTGAACGACGGGCACATGCGCGTGATCTGCAATCGTCCTCAACCAATTTCTATTTGTTTGCACATTTCCATCGATTTGCCTTCTGCTGCATCGCAAGGTGAGACCTTTTGTTCTCTCCCGGACGTGCACGCCCCGATCTATGCCCGTTCGGCACAAAACTTCTCACCTTGCGCTTAAAATTTGAGCAAATATTAGAGGTCGGGTGGCGTCGAGGAGCCGCGTGGCGGGCTTAATGAGCGCAAGTACCCGGGCAAGGTGAGAGGCTTTGTACCCGCGACAGCTATTCCCGCGTCGCCGCGAAGAACTGGAACAAAAGTTCTCACCTACCGCCTGATTTCTATGGAACTAGGAAAAGGAACTTGCCTCACTGGCTTTTCCTGCATCCGCGGCGCGTGCTTGCCAGTGCCGATCGTCAAGGTGAGCGCGTCGAGGGATTCGCGACGCGGGCGTCATCGATATAGACCCCGCGAATTCACATTGAGACGCGAAACTGGGGTCGCAGGCCGCTCGCGAACCGCCATTAAATCCTTCTCGGCGGCTGACCACACCTGGCTCATCAGCCAAATCCCCACTTGCTTGTGGGTGTTTTTACTTTTTTCTTGTATTCTACGCTTCGTCCCGATTTCGAGGAAAAGCGTGAAAATGTCAATTAGAAGCGAATTGCCGGTTATAGATAGAAGTGTGAGCCTGGCCTATATTGCGGAGTTCTCGGAAAGGGTGAGTACGCTCACGGAAGAACTTCGCGATCAAATTCTGGCGCCGCGTCCGCGAAAGAATGCGCCAACGTTCACGACCTCTGAAGTGGCCGAACTGTGTGGACTGGACCGGAGCAAGATTCACTATCTTGCCTCCAGGGAAGGAACCACACTGCCGACCGGCGCGGCGTATGGAACAGGCCGCAGCCGACTTTTCACCCTTGCGGAAACACGCACCTACATCCAGCAAGTTTCCGAAATCTACCAGTCTCCGCTGGTAACGGGCTCTCGCGACGCGGATGGGCGCGTCGTCCTGGTAGCCAACTTCAAGGGCGGGTCGACCAAGACCACCACTAGCATGTGCCTGGCACAAGGCCTCACTCTGCGGGGTCGCAAGGTACTCGTGGTCGACCTCGACCCGCAGGCGTCCCTCTCGGAACTGTGCGGAATTTACGCCGAGAAAGAGGTCGACGAGGATTCCACGGTATTGCCCTACATCTATGACCAGAGTATCGAGGGCGGATTGTCCTCGGTCATCAAGTCGACGTACTGGGACGGGTTGGACGTCATCCCGGCGCACCCGTCCCTGTTCGGTGCCGAGTTTCATCTGCCGGCCATGATGAAGGTCAAGCCGACCTTCAAGTTTTGGGCGATTCTGCGACAGGGCCTTGAGCCGCTCCGCAAACAGTACGACTACATCATCCTGGACACGGCGCCATCGTTGTCGTACCTGACGCTGAACGCGCTGATGGCGGCCGACTCCATGGTGATGCCATTGGTGCCGGAGAGTCTGGATTTCATCAGTTCGGTCTCTTTCTGGAGTCTCTTTTCCGACATCGCGGCGAACTTCATGTCGATGGAGCGCGACAAGAAATATGACTTCATATCCTTATTGCTGTCCAAGGTGGATTATGGGCAGACGTCGTCAGCGCCGATTGTGCGCTCGTGGGTGCAGCGCGCGTATGGCGAGTGGCTGAACACCGTGGAAGTGCCAGCGAGTTCCGTGATGAGCAACGGGGCGCTGGCGCTTTCTACCGTATTCGACATCAGCAAGGCAGACGGCGTGGCGAAGACCGTCCAGCGGGTCCGCCAGCCGCTGATGGAATACTGCCGCTGGCTTGATGACCTGTACGTCGAGAAATGGAGACTCGCGCAATGAACATTCGTGCACGCATGGCTGAGCAGACTGCGAATCTTCGGTCGACGGCAGATATCCAGCCTGAGGAAGTCCGACGCGCCGCGTCGCCGAAGACGGGGCCGGGCATGGCGGGCGCGCTGGCCGCAGCCAACATGCGCATTCAGGAACTCGAAGCAGCCGGCGCTCAATCGGAGCTGCCGCTTGCCGAAATCGCCGCGAACCCATGGCAGCCGCGCAAGGTATTCGACAATACCAAGCTGGCAGAACTGGCCGAGTCCATCCGGGAAGTTGGGTTGATCGAACCGGTCATCGTCCGACGGGTGGAAACGGGTTACCAATTGATCGCTGGCGAGCGCCGATTCCGTGCGCATCAGATCGTTGACAAACCGACCATCCGGGCGCTCGTCGTCGAGTGTTCGGACCAGGATATGGCCGTTTTCGCACTAGTCGAAAACGTCAGCCGGGAGGACTTGGCAGACTACGAAATTGGACAGTCGCTGCGTCGGAGCGAGGCCGAATTTCCGAGCCGGAAGCGAATGGCTGAGGCGCTGGGCATGTCACGCAAAGGGCTTTACCGGTATCTGGCTTTCGAGCAGTTGCCCGATTTTGTCAAACAGGACCTTGATCTGAATCCGCGCCTGCTTGGTGGTACGGCAGCGGACGAGGTCGTTTCGGTCATTAAGAAGCACGGTGATGCGGCACTGGGCGCCGCCCGTGAGCTTTGGACTGCGGTCGCGAACGGAACGCTTGATCAAGGCAAATTCGCGTCCGCGATCGTCGCGCAGGTTACGCGTGGCATTCCGGTTGAAGGCGTGCACGAGCGAAGCATCGAGAAAATCTTTTCGGGCAAAAGCCATGCTGGAAGCATTACGAAGGATGCACACAGTTTTACTGTGAAACTCAGGACGGGTGTCTTGTCGGAGGCGCAGGAGACACAGATTCGCGAACTCATCAGCGAGTTATTCAACGTTAAACCAGGTTGACGATCGGGCGTTCGAAACCCCCGCGGAATTAATCCGACTCAGTGGTGCCGCTCAGTTATGCGCTGAGCGGCATTTTTGTTTTTTGCTCTTGGAAGTGACTTGAGAACGAAGATCTGGGCGGATTTTTGTCGGGATGCTGTCGAGTCACTTTTGTGCCTTCTTGGAAATATATGGCTGAGCAGGCTGGCCGAGCAACAGTACTGCGTACGGATGGGGCGCGGTGCACGTTAAGCTCGGGCCGGCAGCGTGTTCGACAACGTCGATCGGGCGCGACTGCGCGAGACGGCGCGACTTGGTGAGATGCTCTGCCTGATCCTCTTGCGCCTTATTTTCAGGGGCCCTTTGCCTTTTCGAGATGCCACGTGGAGACGCGCCGTTGATCGGAACTGCACAGCCACACGCCCGCTTTCCCTCATATGCTAATGCCTTTCGGGCGCACTCTAGCGCGAGAAGACGACCCACAGAAGGTTACACATTCTGTCTGACGGACAGATGCAAGGCTATGGACGTTAGAGTCCAGAGGATTGCGCCGTAGCCTGCGAACTTCTTCGTCAGGGTAACAAGGCCGACTTTCCTGGCCCGCGCGAGCAATCTCCGAATCCGGCTCGCGGCCGTCGCTGTGCTGCGTTGCCGTTATGATCCGAGTCGAGGCGTTGCACTGGACAACCGGGCCATTGCTGCGCAAACCGCATAACTTCGGGTCACGGATTGAGGTTCAAAAACCAAGGCGTTTGTGGGTCCGCGCAGCCACGAGCGTGGCGGGATTCCAACGAACTGGGTCGACGTTCAAATCCGGTCGCCCTGACTAGACGAACGCAAAAAAATCTCGGCCTCTTGTTTCCGGCCAATACAAGATGCCTCGTAACGCATAGCGGTCGTGCCGATGGTGGGCGGACATTGCGCGACGCCATGCAAATTTTGGTGCGCAACACAGGTGTTTTTTACGAGCCTCGCCAAGCGATCGCGAGCGCTTTAAGAACTGATATTGTTTCTAGCTTGAGTCGCGGGGTATTCCGAAAAATCCGGAGCGCGTCATTCAACCACATCGACCGACTGTCGCAATACAGTAGTCGCAGTCCAAGCAGGGCTTGCAAGGACCAATATTAACTGCGCGGACCTCCTATTTCATCCGGCACGGAAAGCAGACGCGGTCACTCATCCGTTCGCGAAAATCCGTGTCGCATTCGGTGACTTCCGGGAAGACTCAGATTTGGCTGCTCACGTTACAGCCTTCGACGCCTTAAAAGTAACTGCACGGTATTCGCCGCCTCGGCGGGTTGGTGAATGCTTCCCCGGTGTGTGTCGAGTCGACACACATTGCCTTACCGCGGTTAGACGTTCTGTCCCAAACTAAAATCGCGCGGCGAAGGCTCTCGACTCGCGTGCGTTCTCGGGCTGACAGATCGGTAACGGGGGCGGGCGCAGTGAAGTGTGTCGACTCGACACACGTTCGCTGGAGCGAGTCAGATACGCGGGCCATTACTGCGAGCATGCTTGCCCGGAACACAAACAGAAGGCGTTTCCCCGGACGTTGCGATACGGGCGTTCTGTCTGCTCCCCGATTCGCAGGCATTTTCTCCGACAGTTCGAATCGGCATCGAAATCAGCAAGAAGCGTGAGAGCGCCGGACAGTTGGCAGAGGCATGTACGCAAGGCACAGGCTGACAGGAATTCGGACCCGTATCGCCGAAGCGACGAAGCGGCCTTGCGCAAACGCTTGTACCCGGCGCGCCGCAACCTGCCTTACGAGCCGCATCGGCATGTGAGTACGCAAAGTGAGTCTGTTCGTCGATGTGGATCTGACTACTAGCACTCAACACCATACTTCGGTCCGCGACGCTCTACGATCGAATGTAACCATTCGCCCACCGGACCCATCCAACTCCTGACCCCGCGACCGACTCAATCGCGATTCATCGCCTCTGTTTGGGCGGGTGCGCGGATCCGCGACGTGGTAAATACCGTACGGCCTGTAAATTCGGCCGGCGCGCGGGGCTTCGGAGCAAATGGAACGGCTCTAAATTTTGGGCCAACATCTTGAGGGTTCCATCCAACGCAAAATACCTGCCTAGCTCGGAATAGCAGGAACCGACTCGGCGGAATCGATAGTCTCGTGCACGGAGCGCAGATGAAGGAAGTTGCCATCTCGCAAGCCAAGCAAACTGCCCGTTCCGGGCATAATAATTGCTTAAACGGTCTAGACGCCGACAAAGCTTGACCCGTTTATCGAGACTAATGGGAAGTCGGGAGGTGGAAGCCATTGCCCAACGTGCATACGCGCCTTGCACCTCGGCTTTGGGTACCGCACCGCGATAGCCAAAGCCCCGAAAAAAGAACGATGCACCTGACCGATTGCTGGATGAACGACCTCGACGAGACGTGAAACATCGGTATCCGCAGCGAAGAACTAAAAAATCAATTTAAAACAGTTAGTTACGCGAGAAAACTCACTTTGTTTCACGAAACAACGGCACAAAAACAAGACAGCAATCGGTGTTCGTCTATCGCCGACACCCCTATATCCAAAAGCACCGCTACAGCCAAAAAATGTAGCGGACAACACGTAAAACGTAGCGACTGCAATGCTCCCGCCAGACGCTCGTCGTATTGCGCAATAGCGTGAGACAAACACATGCGTCCTGAAACGAAGTTCAACCGCATGCCAACCGAACAGGTCCGTTGAATGCTGCGTCAGCGCCCGGCTTGGCGGACGCATACACTCGGTCGGCAAGCGAAAGTATGCTGATACCAGCCGATTAGAACCGCGGAGCGATTTGACAGCCGTCAGACGAACTCGCCGTTTGAAGCGCCAGGAAACCCACTATCGCTGCTAAACACGCAGCGGCGGTAGTTCGGTCGACGTCGAGGCGATCGCGCCGTGGAGCGCGTGGCCAATCAAAAAAATTTGGAACGCAGGGTACGGCGCCGCAAAACCATTCGTCGCCTACCCGATTGCAGAAATACCCATTGCGGAGGCTTGTAACGCGGTTCGGGGATGGCTCCCCTTACTCGAGTCGCACGAGCGGCTTGTAGAGCCTCCTGTGCGGTTGTCCATTTTTTTGGGCTGCCCCTGGGAGTATTTCAGCAAACCTGCCAAGCGGAAATGCTGAACCTCGTTGCGGAAAACCTATTAACTCCCGCTCGCTGCGGGGTAAAGCGTTAGCCACGGCGCATCGGCAGTTCGTGCCGTGCCAGTTACCTATCTCAACGGCAGTGGCAAATGTCCCCAGCGGGCGGCGTTTTCACACTGTCATAGCTCACCACCGCGGCGATTCACAAAAATCGCCGAAGCCCACCATCAGTTGTCTTCAGAGAACAGGCTGCCCTGCGAGCTAGCCGCTGGTCGTCGAGCACTCGCCCGTGCCGTCACCAAAAACTCGCCTCGATCCTTCCCGATGATCCAGCGCGGTGCTCGCCCTCGACCGCTCCAGGTCGCACCCGTGACAGGATCGCGATACTTCACGAGGCTTTCCGGCTCGCCGGAATCAGAAACGGCAGGCGCCTTGCGGCCAACCAGTTCGTGCAGAGTGATCTTGTACTCGCGCATCTTTTGCACGATTTCAATTAGCGCAAGCCGCGTTTCTTTTTCTCGCGCTTCGGCCAACTGCTTTTCAAGTGCGTTGTGTTGTGCCAGCAGTTCGGCGACGTGAGGACTTGTATATGCCATCGGTATCGAAAGTTTGATCGTTTGGGAGTCTTGCGCGCCGGGAGTCTTAGTTCTTTACGCATATCGACTTGACGCGCACACGATCAATTCTAACCGCCAAAGTGCCGCGCTTAACAGTCGATGCGAGAGCGCGGGAAGTATGCTTCGCGACGCCGTCGCCACTGACAATGCCCGCCGTAGACACAGCGGCCGAACACACTGAGTTCTTCGATGCCCGCCCGCCGTCGTAAAGCTTTGCATATAGACCAGCCACACGCTGCCTGCCGACATCGTGGCGAGGCAAACGCGCGCCCTCGATCGATGCCGACGAGATGTAAAAGCAGGAGCAATCGTCCTCGCCCATGCCCCCGAGGAGCCCTTCCTTTGGATGGCGCGACTCCCTCGATATAGCGGGTGTTGCCCCAGGGCCAATGATCGCACCATTCACAACGTCGGATGTCGATTGCAGCAGCCGACCAGGCAAGCGTGTCGACTTCGCGCCGCAGATGCGCGTCGCTCGGTCAGTCGAAGCGAAGTTTGTCGTCGCATGTCCGACCGTTGGCACCTGCGAGGTATCGCACATCTTATGCATCAGACACCGCCCCGGCGGTCCCCGCGCCGCGCTGCTAGTGGCCACGCATCGCGGACTTACCGGCGCGGCTGCCTTGCCATCTCCTGGAGACCCAGATGATGCCATTGACGATCCAACGTCTCGACGATGACGCCCACTGCCCCGAACTCGTCGACTTGTGGCGCCGCCGGTCGCAGCTTTCGAAGCAGGAGACGGCGGCGCTCTATGATGCGGTGAAGCGCGCGCTTCATGCCTACCACCCGCCGGAGCTCCGATGCCTGCGCGACGACAAGGACGAACTCGTCGCCCAGTTCATTTTTCTCAAGGTGCTGCGGCTCGCGTCGAACCGGGCAGAATCGCGGTGCTCGGCGGAAAGCGCGCCCTCCAGCTTCTATGCAATCCGCGCCTATTTCCGGCGCTTCCTGATCGATTGCCTGCGCAGCGCCGACCACCAGCGCCATGTATCGATGGAAACCGAGGCGATCAGGCATGAGGTGGAAAGGCTGGCGCATCCGGGTTCGGACCCGGTCGAATCGGTACTGATGCAACACGGACTGAGCGAATCCAGCGTGCGCCGCGCCGCGCACGCTTTCGTCCAGGCGCTCGATGACGTCGACCGCATCATCCTGGCCGGCAGCATCGGACGGTGCTCGGACGAGAAGGGCAGTCTTGCCGCGCTGGCGGCGGCGCATCGCGTGTCGTCGTGCCACTATCGCGCGATCAGGCTTGGCGTCAAGGTCAAAAAGACCGCGTCGGCCGAAGACTATGCGCAAAGCAAGATCGGGCGCTGGCTCGTCGACGTGCTTGGCATCGACATCGGCCCCGACAACGACGACGCCATTCTGCTCGTGCTCAACTTGCTGGCGGAGGAGTCGAACCAGATCGCGCTCCGGCCGGCGCCGGCCCTGCGGAGCATGGAACGCGATCCCCGGATCACCCGGCCAAAAGCGGTGGAAATTCACGAGATCACAGACGAATGCGCGCAAGCATGAACGCGCGCCTTATCACCGCGCCTGCGCGCACTGCACGAGCGAGGCCATCGTCGAGAGCTGCTCGCTTCTGGACCCGCCAGCCTGGGCTCTGAGCCGCAACGACATCGATTCGATGCCATGGGCCTTCAGGAAACCGGCGATCTCCTTGCTCCGCACCGCGACGCTCAGATCGGGTCTCGTCACATAGCGCCCGATGACCATCCCCTGCAGTGCGCCCCGCGTATCGATCACGGGGCCACCGCTGTTGCCTTCATACAGACGCGCGCGAATCACGAGCAAGGGACGCCCGTCGCGCCACGTCGTGCCGTCGATGAAACCCTGGGTGAGCACCGGCACGCGCGGCGTGGATGGCGTGAGGCCGAAGCCGATCGTGTAGATGACCGCCTGGCCCGCTTTCAGGGGAACGGCGGGCGGCATGGCGGCAAAATCCACCATTCGCTTTGTCGAGAGGAGGGCGATGTCCAACTGGTCGTCCACTGCGACGAGCCTGGCAGCGAGCGGCGGTGCGTTGCCGGGCCATATTTCGATTTTCTGGCAGCCTCGCACCACGTGCGCGCTCGTGAGCATGTAACCATCCCGGGACACGATGAATGCCGTGCCGCTGCGCAGGAGTGTCGTGTCTGCCGGACTGGCCGGCCTGGCGCTCGCGGCTACCCCATGCCGTGCCGTCGAGCACGCCATGAAGGCCGCCATGACGAGCGCGAGCAGGCGGTTCGCGGTCATCGATGCTAGGCGTGCACGATCTTCCACTTGCCGTCGGTATCGCGGCACGCGCGCGATTGCTCCGTGCGGGTGGTGCCGTCCTTCGTGTAGCTCTCGTTGAAGTCGCGGCACACTTGAGCGTTCGCAGTCTTCGTGTATCCGCTGAGAGGTTTGATCGCGCCGGAATTGCCGGTCTCCGGGTTGCGCCACTCGCGCGCGACATCACGGCGCGACTCCAGCGATGCGGCGAGTGCCGCGTCGCGCATCCTGCGGTCGCGCTCGTCGAGTTGCGCGCCGATCGCGCCGCCAATCAACCCGCCGGCCAACGCGCCGACGATCGTCGCGCCTGCGTTGCCATGTGTCGTGGCGGCGCCTGCCACGCCGCCCAGCAGCGCGCCGAGCGTCGCGCCTCCCACGGTCTTTCCATTGTCGCCAAATGTTCCGTCGCTCGCACAGCCGGCGATGAGCGCCGACGCACAAAGCGCGCTGGCGATGGTCGATGAACGCATGATCATTTTGTGTCCCTTTCCTGAAATGCCGGCGCGCCGAAACGTGTTTCGATCGCGCCGTTCCTACATGGCCCAGATGCCGCGTCTGCCACTGCGCGCTTCGTTTTCTGCTGCTACATATGCGCCGGGAGCGCCCGCTCTCGATCGCGCCCAGCCGTTGCGCACAGCTCGCTCTGCTATATCCTCCCCTCGCAAAAGACATTGATATGCGTCGTCGGTGCGGGTGTGGCATACGAGCCGCCCGCCCCGCGCGTTGATGTATCGCCTGAGCGCCTCGGCCTGCGCGCCGTCCTCGCCGCGAATGGCATAGAGGTTGACGACGTGGCCCGCGACGACGAGGGCGCTGGAGTCAAGCACCACCGTCACGCGTCCTTCGAGCCCGGGCTTTTCCTGTGCCGGCGGGGTCTTTTTCTCTTCCGCGACGCTCGCTGCCGGGGGCGTTACGCGAGTGGTGTTTTTCGGCGCCGGCGTGGCGGGCGGCTGCGGCGGCGGCTCGGAGGCTTGTTGCTGCGGCGGTTCGGAAGTGTGTTGCGGTGGCGTTTCCGAGGCTCGCTGCGGCGGTGATCCGGACGCTCCTTGCGACGGCAGTTCGGACGCGGCCGGCGGCCTGGCGGGAGCAGGCGTCTCGACTATCGTGCGTTGAGCCGGGATCGGCGACACCGTCTGCTGCTCCTGATGCGTGGAGTGCCAGTACCGCCATCCTGCTCCGCCGGCCGCGACGACAACCAGACCGAGCGCCGCGAGCCCCGCGATCATCGGCTTGCCCATGCGCGCCGCTGTGCTTGCGGGAGTTTGGCTCGCGCCTGGCGTCGCGCGCCCGGGTGCTTGCTGGGTCGGCGCCTTGCCGACATCGTTCCGAGCAGCCACAGATGCACGCGCAGACGCAGACGGAGCCACAGGCGCAGGCGCTTCAGTCTCGAACGACATCCGCGACGATGTCGCGCTGGCGGCCTTCGTCACGCCGAGTTCGTCGGCGAATGCTTCGATGCTCTGAGGACGGTCGGCGGGCATGATGCCCAATGCGTGATCGACCGCGCCCAGGAAGCGTTCCGAATACCAGCCGGCCGCGGCTTCGACCAGCGGCACATAGGTATCGTTGACGATGCGGCCGACCGAGGCCGGCGGCGTCGTCCCACGAATCGCACAATAGATCGTGGCCGCGAGGGCGTAGACGTCGGTCCAGGGCCCTTGATTCAGGGACACCACTTGCGCGTACTGCTCGACAGGCGCGTAGCCCGTTTTCAGAATGACGGTGAGCGCCTGCGTCAGGTCGCCGATGATCTGGCGGGCCGCGCCGAAATCGAGCAGCACCGGGCGGCCACTGTCCTTGAGAATAATGATGTTGTCCGGCGAGATATCGCGATGAAAGCACTGCGCGCGATGCAGCGCGCCGAGCGCATCGACGAGCGGGCCGAGCAGGTTCAGCAGCAGCGCTTCCGAGGGCGGCGCGGGCATCTGGCGCAGGGCGTCCTTGAGCGTCGTGCCCTCGTAATACGGCATCACCATATATGCCGTGCTGTTGGCTTCCCAGAATCGATGGACCTTGACGAGGGCCGGGTGGTCGAACTGGGCGAGCATTCGCGCTTCGTTGACGAAGCTCTTCAAGCCCGCCACGAAGGCTTCCTCGTGACGCTCCGAGCGCACCGTCACCTCCGAGTGCCCGTGACGCGAGGCAAGCGAGGCCGGCATGTATTCCTTGAGCGCGACGTTGCGCCGGAGTTGAGTGTCCCAGGCGAGATAGACGATGCCGAAGCCGCCTTCGCCGATCAATCCGAGAATCTCGAATTCCGCAAGCCGGGTGCCCACCGGCAAGGCGTTCGGCGCCTCGTCGACGATGGCGCGGGGGCGCGTCGCCACGTCCGCGTCGCTCCCCTGCTCAGTCGAAAGGGGAGACCGGCTTAACCGCACGGTCTTGTCGTCAAAACTGTTCATCGCAGGCGCTTGGGTTGGTCATCGAGGCTCGTCGTGGAGCGCTTGCGAATACTTCCATCGCATGACTCCCGGTCCTTTCCTTAGAACGAAGAGTGCGGCGGATTCTGAAGTCGGGGTCTTTTGTGCCTTGGCGTCGCACTGGCGAAGTGACGGCGGTGCCACATTCAGCCAGTGGCGCGAACTCGAGCGCGACCCTTGCCGGATAGCGTGCGAACTACGCCGACGCCACTCGAAGCGCTTTCAATATTTTTTCGGCTGTTCGTCTTGTTGATATGGCCCTAGGCCCTTTTAAAGAGCAGTCGCGGACAAGCGTCTTCCCCTTCCAAAACACACGCCAGGGAGAACCTATCGACGAACGCGCAACGGCGACTTTCGACGCGGTCTCCCGCATGCGCGAGGCGCGGCCATGACGTGGCGCGCAGTTATCGCGAGCGGCAGCGGATCAATTCAGGATCGTGCCGCCCGATCATTCTCAGGGTGGCCAGACAAGGGAGGGATCATGACGCAATTCAAGGTATTCAAGCATCCGTCGGGCATGAGTGAGGCGGTCAAGTAGGGCTGGTCCTGGCCCGCGTTCTTCTTTACCTATGTCTGGGCCTTCGTGAAACAGCAGTGGCGTCTTGGATTCGGCCTGCCCGGCGGATTGTTCGCGCTTGTCGTGATCCTCGACGCCATAGGCATCTGGAGGGCGGGGTGGTCGAGGTGAAGTGGAACATCCCGGGTCACGCGGAATCCTGATGCAACCCATCGCACGGAAACCCCGAATATTGATGGCATAAAATAGGCGCTCGCCCGTTCTCGTGCCGGTCAATGCCGATCCACTATCTTCGCAGTCTCACTGCACGCCATCGCACCGGCGCGGCTAACCGCCGCCTCGGTTTCGCACTCGCGTTCGTCGCCGGAGCGGCGAACGCGGGCGGCTTCCTGGCGGTCGGGCAGTACACGTCGCACATGTCGGGCATCGTTTCCGCGCTCGCCGACAATCTCGCGATCGGCGAGACGATGCTGGTCGTCGGCGGATTGAGCGCGCTGGCGGCGTTCCTATGCGGCGCGGCGGTGTCGGCGATTCTCATCAACTGGGGCCGGCGCAGACAGGCCCACAGCGAATACGCGACGCCCCTATTGCTCGAAGCCGGCTTGCTGCTTTGCTTCGGGTTGCTTGGTTCGAATCTTGAGCATCATCGCGTGATGTTCATGCCGGCCACGGTCGGCCTGCTGTGCTTCGTGATGGGCCTGCAGAACGCAATGATCACCAAGATCTCGAAAGCCGAGATCCGCACGACCCATGTGACAGGACTTGTCACCGACATCGGCATCGAACTGGGCAAGCTTTTCTACTGGAATCTCGGCGCGGCGCAGGAAGGCGGCGACAAGGTGCGCGCCGACCGTGCCCGGCTGCGCCTGCTTTCATCGCTGCTCGGGATGTTTCTCGCCGGGGCCATCGTGGGCGCTTTCGGTTTCAAGCATGCCGGCTTCGTCGCGACGGTGCCGCTCGCCACGATCCTCGTCGCACTCGCGGTCGTGCCGGTTCTCGACGATCTGCGCGGCAGGAGCATGCGCGTCTGAGCTGCACGAGGTGCGCGCGCCCTGGTCCATCGAAGCGCGTTTGTCAGCAGCGGGCGACTACAGCCGCTCCAGTTGCTCGTGATCGAGGATGCGAATCTCCTTGCCGCGCGCGTCCACGATGCCCGCCTTTTGCAGTCTCGAGAACATGCGGCTCACCGTCTCGAGCTTGAGCCCCAGATAGCTGCCGATTTCCTCGCGGCTCATGCGCAGCACGAAGTTCGCCGGCGAGTAGCCGCGCGCCTTCAGCCGCTTCGACAAATTGAGCAGGAATGCGGCGACCCGCTGCTCGGCGGTCATCGTGCCGAGAAGCATCATGAGGCCCGACTCGCGCACGATTTCCCCGCTCATCAACCGGTGGATGTGATGCTGCATCGCCTTGACTTCGCGGCACAGCAGTTCGAGCAGGTCGAACGGAATGATGCACACCGTGCTGTCTTCCAGCGCGATGGCGTCGCTGCCATGACGATCGTCGAAGACACCATCGAGGCCGAGCGTGTCGCCCGGCAGGTGAAAGCCCGTCACCTGCTCCTGGCCGTCGCGATGCGTGAGCAGCGTCTTGAAGCAACCGGTGCGCACCGCGTAGATGCTGTGAAAGGGATCGCCCGCGCGATACAGCATCTTGCCGCGCCTGACGACCCGCGTCGAACCGATGATGGAGTCGAGCCGCGCGAACTCGACCGCCGACAAGTCCGCTGGCACGCAGACGCGCCGCATCGAGCAGCCGGAGCAGCGCGCGCCAGCCACGCACTTGCCGCCATTGGCTGCGACGAGGGCGGTCCGCGCCACGGGAGGACACACCGACGTGGAAGTGGCACTGTCGATCGCGGATAGCATGTCCGGCTCCTGGGCTCATTGAACGTTCGCGGCGGCGCCGCGTGCCGCGCGCGAGGCGCCGCACGCAGCCCATTATTGGACGCCCGTTCTCAAAATTAAATCGGCGATGGCGGAAGCTGGCGTAGGGTTTCGCGAAGCTGTGTAGGGCATTCCTGACACGGCACGACTTCGACTGCATCACAACTCGTTGCGGTCGTCGAAGAGCTTGTGACGCACCGCATACCGCACGAGTGCGGCTTCGTGCGGCATCTGCATCTTCTCCAGAATGCGCGCCTTGTAGGTGCTGACCGTCTTCGCGCTCAGGCACAGCGCCTCGCCGATCTCGGTGATCGTTTCGCCCGCGCAGATGCGCTGGAACACGTCGAGCTCGCGGTCCGAAAGGCGCTGATGCGGCAACGCATCGGAGGGTTCGTTCACGCTCTGCGCGAGGCTCTGTGCCAGGCGCTCGGCCATCGCGAGGCTCACGTACACGCCGCCCGCCGCCACCTTCGTGACCGCGGCGACCAGTTCCGCGCTCGCGCTTTCCTTGGTCAGATAGCCAGCGGCGCCCGCCTTGAAGGCGCGGGTCGCGTATTGCTGCTCGGCGTGCATCGTGAGCACGAGGATGCGCAGTGCGGGCTTCTCGTCCCTGATCTGTCTGATGAGTTCGATGCCGTTGCGGCCCGGCATCGAGAGATCGAGCACCAGCACATGGGCCGCTGTCGAGCGCACGAGGGCGAGCGTGCCCGCGCCATCGCTCGCCTCTCCCGCGACCTCGAAGCCGGACGCGTTCGTCAGGATGTGCCGCAAGCCATCGCGCACCAGCGCGTGATCGTCGGCGATGAGGACCCGGGTCGTCATGTTGGTGCTTCCTCGTGCTGGACGGCGCGTAGCGGCAATGTCACGGTGACCGCGAACCCTTCGCCTCCGGCCGTGCGGACGGACACCGACCCGCCCAGCATGCGGGCCCGCTCGCGCATGCCGATCAGGCCGAACGATTTGCCGCGCTGGGCATTCGTCCCGGGACTGCCGCGTCCATCGTCCGTGATGGTGAGAATGACATTCTCCGCTTCGATGTGCATGTCGAGCGTGACGCGCGTGGCGTCGGCGTGGCGGGCGACGTTCGTCAGCGCCTCCTGCACGATGCGAAAGAGCGCGGTCGCGGCGTGTGGCGTGAACGCGATCTCGCCCGAGTCGATGCGACGCTCGACCTCGACGCCATAGCGGTTCGTGAAGTCGTCGGCCAGCCAGTCGACGGCGGGCAGCAGGCCGAGGTCGTCGAGCATGACGGGACGCTGGTCGGCCGCGATGCGCCGCACCGACGCGACCGTCCGGTCGACCAGCGCGCGCATGCTGTGCAACCGCCCGACGATCTCGGCTATGGGCGGCGACGCGTCATCGAGCGCCGCCTCGACCGACGACAGGTCCATCTTCAGCGCGGTCAGTTGCTGGCCGAGATCGTCGTGCAACTCGCGCGCGATCCGGCTCTTCTCCTCCTCGCGCACGTTCTGCAGATTCGCCGACAGTTCGCGCAATTCCTCGCGCGAACGCCTGAGCGCTTCGTCGGCTTTCATGCGCTCGGTGACGTCGCGCAACATGACGGTGTAGAGCTTGCCGTTGTCGTCGTCGATCTGCGAGATCGACGCTTCGATCGGGAACTCTTCGCCGTCGGCGCGCAGGCCGAAGAGCACGAGCTGCCGTCCCATTTGCCGATCCGACACGCCGGTGACGCCGAACTGCCGTACGTGGCGAGCGTGCGCTTCGCGAAAGCGTTCGGGAATGAAGCGCGAGAGCGGCGCGCCGAGCGCGTCCCCGGCTGCGCAGCGAAACAGCTTCTGAGCCATCGGATTGAAGATGACGATGCGCTGCGCCTCGTCGATCGTGATGATCGCCTCCATCGACGTGCGCACGATCGCGAGCATGCGCGCGTCGTTACGCGTTGCTTGCGCACGCGTCTCGCCGCTGCGCTGCCGGGCACGCGCGAACGCGGCGCCGCCTGCCAGCAGCAATGCGGCAAGGCCGCTCAGGAGCGGCAGAGCGCGTGCGCGCGGTTTACCGCGAGCATCCATGAAAGCCCCGGATCGAAGACATGCGACGAACGTTGCCAGGAGAAGCGCGCGTCCGAATGACGTGCGGCGCCGGCAAAAGCATTGTCGTCGATTCTCGCCGATCCTGGCTGTTCCGGCCCGCTCAAAGCAGGTGCGAGCGCGTGCAGGCTTCGGTCAGCATGCGAGTCCGCCGATCGAAGACGCGGCACACGTCGTCGCACGCGAGCCGCCCTTGCGGCGTAAGAACGAGGTGTGTCGCACCGATCGACAATGCGCCCGCGCGTTCCAGCTTGCGCAGCGCCTTCCATTCGGCGCTGAAATACCGGCGGAAGTCGATGCAGAAAGCGGCCTCGAGCGTCGCGATATCGACGAAGAGATCGGCGGACAAGCTTGCGATCACCGCGCCGCGCACGATGTCGTCGTGCGTCAGCAGTAGTCCGCGCTCGATGGGCAGCGTTTCCCGTTCGAGCGCGGCGAAATAATCGCGCGGCACGCGGTGATTCTGATACGACAGCGGCCCGAGCCGGCCGACCGAGCGCGGGCCGAGCGCAATCACGGAGCCGACTGGACGCGCTGAACATGCGAAAGGTGGTCGATTTGCCGGGCGCGGGCCGCGGGTGTCGGCGCTTTGGCCTGACGCCGGTGCGAACACATTGCGCGCGACGCAGGCATAGCCGGCATCGATGAGCCGCCGCGCCGCGTCGCCGCGATGCGCAGCCGGAAGCACGATTCGATCGGGCGCGGCGGCGATGAGGCAGTCGATCAGGCGGGCGGCCTCGCGGACGCGGCGCGCGGGGGTGGCGGACACGCAGGCTTCGATCCACGGAAAGCCGAGCCGGCGCGTTGCCGTGATGACGGCGGCGGCCGCGTGCCCGTCCCCATACGACAGGATGCGTAGCGTGGTCGCGCCGAGCGCACGCAGCGTCGCGAGCGAGACCTCGGTTGCGTCGCACGGATCGATGACCGCCACGCGGTTCGCGTTGGCCGTGAGCCGGAAGTGCCGGTCGATTGCATCGCGAAGCGCGGCCAGCGCGGCGGGCGAGCGCGACGTCACGCCGGCGGACCATTGCACTTCGAGCACGTCGGCAGGTTCGCCGCGCGCCGCGTGATAGAGCGCCATCTCCGTTTCGAGTTGCGACAGGCATGGGCTCGTATCGGCGCGGTCCACGCAATCCGCGCAATCCGTGCGCTCGCAGGCACAGGCGCCGGCGCAGCGGGCCGGCAGGTCGATGTCGAGGGCTACGGGCTGCCACCAGCCGGGCGCGGCATGGCGGGCGATCCATGCGCCGACGGCGTTCGTCCCGAAGGCTTCGACGAACCACTCGGCGGCCGGATAGAGGCAGGAAGGCGCGTGGACTCGGCCGCCGATGGACGGATACATTGCTTGCCGGTGCGATGGGTTTGTCGGAACCTGCGCCGGCGCTCGCCGCACCGACCCCTCAACGAAACATCAGTACGGCTCCTTTCGCAGGTTCGACTCCTCCCGCACGGCCTCCGATTGCGCCTTGGACGCGCGCTCCGGGACCAGCAGCACCGGGCACGGCGACAGGCGCAAGAACTGCTCGGCCACACTGCCGAGCACCATCCGCCGCCAGCCGCGCCGTCCGTGCGTGCCCATCACCACGAGATCCGCGCCGTACTCCCGCGCGCTCGCGAGAATGCGGTGCGCGATGTCGTCGCCGGTCAGTTCGACATCCGCCACCCGCGGCGCGCCCCGAACGCCCGCCTGCTTCAGGCGCTCCGCGGCATCGACGCTCAGCTCGGCGCCTTCATTCACATACGCATCGCGGATATCGACATAGAAGTCGGCGGTCGCTGCGACGCTCACGGGCGGCACATCGACCACGTAAAGCGGCTGAAGCTCGGCGCCGGTGGCACGCGCGATCATCAGCGCCTCATCGAACGCATGGTTCGCGATTGCGCTGCCGTCGATGGGAACAAGGATTCGGGTGTACATGGAGGGTCTCGTCGGTTCGGAACGCAAAGTGCGTTCAATGCGACATCAGGACAGGCACGGTCATCGAGCCAAGCACGGTGCGGGTCGCGCCGCCCAGCATGAGTTCCTGCCAGCGCGCGTGGCCGTAGCCGCCCATGACGACGAGATCCGCACCCAGATCGGCGGCCCGCGATAGCAGCAGTTCTCCTGCATTGGCGTCGGCCACCGCTTCCGTCACGGACACCTCGACGTGCACGCCGTGGCGCGCAATGCTCGCGGCGATGTCCGAGCCGGAGATGCGCGCAGGTGTCCCGTCGTGGCTTTCTGAATCGATGCTGACGAGCGTCACCCGCCTCGCGATCTTGAGAAGCGGCAGCGCGTCGTACACCGCGCGGGTTGCTTCGCGGCTGCCATCCCACGCGATCATCACGTGCTCGCCCACCGACGGGAAGAAGCCCGCGTAGGGCACGAGCAACAAGGGCCGGCCCGCGGACATCACGAGCGTCTCGGGGAAGTGCTCGCCGATATACGACTCGGGGTCGTTCGGGTCTTCCTGGCCCGCGACGATCAAATCCGCACAGTGGCCAACGCGCGGCACCGCGAGATTGGCGTGACCCTGCGCCTCGACCCATTCCCCCTTCACGCATGCGCGGGCGACTTCCGCATGGAACAGCCGTTCGATGGCGCCACGCCGCTCGCGACGCGACGCATCGTGTGTTTCGAAATAAGCAGCCGAGCCCGCCATCACGTAGAACGAGCGCGCCTCGGGTGCGAATACGGCGTAGAGTCCGGTCAGATGCGCATCGAAGCGCTTGGCGAGGTGTAGTGCGAGTTCCAGGCGCGCATGCGCGCGCTCGCTTGCGTCGAGGTGGACAACGATACTTTTGAGGTTCATCGCATGTCTCCGGTGGGTAGGGGCGGGAGCGCGAATACCGCTTCCGGCCTGCATCGACTGTACGAGCGAGCGGCGTAACGCACTTGATCCAGGTCAAGCGCGAGCGAAGCTAGAGTTGGGGTGTCCCGGAGCGTTACCCACTTGCAGGAGCGCGTGCATGGCGCGAAGGCAAAGCGGCGTGAACGAGACTTTTCGATGGAGAGAAGCGGCCGAGGTCGATTTCCCCTGGATGGCACACGAAGTTCCAATCTTCGATACTGTATAGGGGCAAGGGCAACTCTCCGCCTTCCATGGCGGCCAGATTGCGATGACGACATGTCCGAATGAAGACATCGTCATGCCGAAGCACGCTCGATGCCGGCGCCACGCGGCTTCGCGAACGAGCGCGCCACAGCGGCCAACGACATGAATCGAGGAACCGGCCAATGGAAAGCACCAACGCAGTCGCGGTGGCGGCAATCGCCTTCGTGGGCAGCCACTTTCTCCTGTCCCATCCGCTGCGCGGGGGCCTGGTCCGCGCCATCGGCGAAAGGGGGTTCCTGGGCCTTTATTCGCTGGTTGCGTTCCTGACGCTCGGCTGGATGATCGTGGCATACCGAAAGGCGCCTTTGACGGCACCGCTTTGGCCGGTAGGGAACGGCCTCTGGGCGATCGCGACCGCGCTTATGCTGATCGCGTCGATCCTCCTGATGGGTTCGCTGATCCGCAACCCGGCACTTCCCACGGGCGGCCGGCCCGGCGCGATCCCGGAAGCAGCGCGCGGCGTCTACGCGGTGACGCGCCATCCGATGATGTGGGCGTTCGCCCTCTGGGGGCTGTGCCACATCGCGGTGTTTCCGGTGGCCAAGAACATCGTGGTCGCAGCGGCCATGATCATCCTCGCGCTCGTCGGCGCCGCGTTGCAGGACCGGAAGAAGGAACGGCTCCAGCCCGATCTCTGGCCGGCATGGGAGTCGAAGACGAGTTACGTGCCGTTCGCGGCGATCGCCGCTGGCCGGGCGCGGCTCGGCGGGTTTGGCCTGCACGCCATTTTGGGCGGCGTCGTGGTGTGGCTCGCCGCGACCTGGGCTCATGTTCCGCTCGCCGGTTGGGCTGCGGGCATCTGGCGCTGGGTGTAGCTTTCATCGCCGCGACGACCGGCGCAACCTGCAAGTGTCACGGTCTTTACCCTCGCGCTGCTCGCTGGAATTGATTAACCTTGCTGGACTCGTTCCAACCAGCGGGGTCCTGCCTTTCGCTCAAGACCCCATCCCCCTGTTGCCGTGATTTTTTAGCGAGTCGAGAGAATGTGTCCGATGCCTGACGACATCCCAGAACCGCAAGCCGTTTGCCATTCCATTACCCGCAGCGCCATTTTTCTCGTCGCCACGCTCAAGCCCGGCGTCGAAAGCGAGAACACCGTGCGCGCGGTGTGTGCCGACATCGCCGCCCTGGTTCGCGCCGTGGGTACGCGCGCGCCCACGGCTGATCTGTCATGCGTGTGCGGCTTCGGCTTCGATGCATGGAATACGCTTTTCGGTGCGCCGCGTCCCGCGTGCCTGCACGCGTTCCGCGAGTTTGGCGACGGCACGCGCCGCGCGATCGGTACGCCGGGCGATATCCTGCTGCATATCCGCGCCGACCATATGGATCTCTGCTTCGAACTCGCCGCCCAGTTGATGGCGCGGCTGGGCGAGGCGGTATCGGTGGTCGACGAGGTTCATGGCTTCCGCTATTTCGACCTGCGCGACATGGTCGGTTTCGTCGATGGCACGGAAAACCCGCAAGGCCGCGAGGCGCTCGATTTCGCGCTGATCGGCGATCAGGACCGCGAATTCGCGGGGGGCAGTTATGTGATCGTGCAGAAATACCTGCACGACATGGTCGCGTGGGAATCGCTTCCCGTCGAGGCACAGGAACGCATCATCGGCCGCAAGAAGCTGTCCGATGTCGAGCTTCCCGAAGGGGTCAAGCCGTCGTCGTCGCACAGTTCGCTGACGACGATCGAAAAGGACGGTCAGGAAGTCAAGATCCTGCGCCACAACATGGCCTTCGGCCGACCCGGCGCGGGCGAGTTCGGGACCTACTTCATCGGTTATGCCAGCTCGCCCGAGCCCATCGAGCAGATGCTCGAGAACATGTTTGTCGGACGGCCGCCCGGTAACTACGATCGCTTGCTCGATTACAGTCGGGCGGTGACCGGGGGCTTGTTTTTTGTTCCGTCGGCACCGTTGCTCGAGGCGTTGGCGGATCGCAGCCCCAAGCCTTCGGCTGACGAGGCCGAGTCGGCCGGGTGATTGGTGAGACCGGGAAGGGTAGTGCGAGGCTGCGTTTCGTGGCGCCAGCGTTCGCGGACTTGGCGGTGCAGAGATTGAGCGCGTCCGGTTGTCGATATCGATGTCGATGTCGATACCGAACATTCGTGTGCGGCTCATCTCAAGCCGGCCGATCCGCATTGTCGGAGGACGCCGTCTTGCAGCGCCTCGCCCGCGCCCTGAGCCTTTGATCAGTAGGCGTCGAAAGCCACCGTGCGCCAGCCGATTTTCCGCACACGTTCCGACAGGATGGGCGAGCTTAAGTACTTGGCGTCGACGAGCCCGTTGAGCGTCTGCAAGCAGGTGCGGATCTTCTCGGGTTGCCACGTGAGGCCGACATCGTCGAAGGACAGGAGCATTCGCGCCTGTAGGTCGCTGCGTCCGCGATTTCCAGTTGCGTTGCGCCCGCGTGAACGTAGCTGCGCCCGCCGAGGCCGGCGCGCGGTTCGAGGAACACGGTGACGTGGATCGGCTGCGGACTCGTGGGCGGGTGGCGCGTGAATACGAGGTCGCCGGTTACGAAGGTGTTGATGCTGTCCGTCAGCTTGCTCATGGTGCCCTCCGCGTTGCCTGGATGAGGTGGCGGTCAGGTAATGGTCGGATATGACGATAGGTTTTTGGGGGTGGTGGTCAGGGGGTTTTATGAAGGGGGGCGGATGGTTGATTACGGCTTTGGGGTGGGTTTTGCAGAGTGGAATCGCTCACGCCGACGAGTCGCCTGGCTGTCGTGACGATTGGTGCGGTTTGGGGGATGCAGGGGCACCGCGCCATACCGCGACGGGCGGGAGTCGGCCAGGAAGGGACAGTCGTGGTTTGGCGCCGTACGGCCGTTCATTGGTGCATAGGTGACGTGCGCCGATGGTCGCTTCTGCTCTCGGTGGTCCGGCCGTCCGCACGCACGAACACGCGCTTGAGATGGCCTCTGTCCCAAGAGAGCCAGTGAAGTGATTGAGCGCTGCTACTGCAAGTTGCGGGGAGCGCCTTCCAAACGGGCGCCCCCTGCGGTTTCCCCCATTCGGCCGCTTATACGAATCAGGCCTCAGTCGAGGGTGACGTCGCTTTCTAACGGCAAACAAAGTACGCAGCAACGTTAATACCTCCAGATCGTCCGTAGCGTGACTGCTGCGGGTAGGGACAGAGAGGGCGACTCCGCGACGCAACATTGGGGTAACCAGGGTTTGTAGCACTGGCAATGACCAAGTCGAGTGCTACGCCGCTCTCCACCCAGCTCACGAGCTGCGGCAGCATATTGAACTGTCGGTCGCTGGTGCCGCCGACTGCGCATAGATTCCTGGGGACCGGTCAGCGTTTGTGGATCGGTATCGAAGGTGTAGGCAAGCGAGTAGCTGAGGGCATCAGCCGTCGAGATGGGCACGCGTGGCGGCGCGGTATAGACCACCGCTTCCGCGGGTGCAAAGACCAGCTTGGTTGCATTGCTGGTCGCCGATGCATAGCCGCCAAGACATCATGAGCGCCAGTTCTGGCTATACGTGGTACCTGACTGCGCACTCACTCTGGCGTCCCAGGGCCAATCCGGGTAGGGCTGTTTTTCCGTCGAATGCAATGGACCCGCAAACGCCTTCTCGAGCGTTGAAATCTGATCAGCGGTCAGCGGCGGCGGCGGAACTGACGGTACACACCAATCCCCACCACTGGTTTTCAGTGCAATAAGGTCAACATCGCCTGGCCCGGCAACGCCGCCGCCTTCAGACTGGGCGGTCGGGAATGATCTCCTTGGGATTCTTCGCTACCCAGGTGTCGTTGTCGACCGTGCCTACCAGGAAACCTTTGTCGTCGTGTGAGAACATCGTGAAGAGCGGAAAACCGCCTTCGTGCTTGCGGTAGGCAATCGTCACTTCGCCGTAGCTGTACTGGTCGAGCACGAGTTTCTGGTAATTGATGGCGGCCTGCCGTCTGGCGGAGAGCAGTTCGGGCGTGAAGGGGACCGTTTTGATCTTACCGTCAGGCTTCCCCCATTTTGCTTTTGTCTTCAGCGCCTCTTTGCCGGCGTCGTTCAGGTACTCCTTGTCCCTCACGGTGGCACCCGTCTCGGCGAGCAGGCCGAATTGGAACTTCGGCACCGTGTCGCCCGCGCTGTTGATCTTGTAGCTTACAGGAGTGGCCAGCGAGAAGTTCGTGCTCATGTCGTGCTCCGCAGCCAGCTTCACCCGCGTCATGCGAGCCCGGATGAACCTGACCAGACGGTAGAATTCGGGCCGCTCCAGGCGCACGCGTTTGCCCAGGTCGTTGAGCATTTGGAACAAGGCTTGATCCTCCTGGTACCCCAGCGGCATGAAGACGTAAAGCTTTTTGGTCACATTGTCCATGCCAGCCTCCAGCTTCTTGTACTGCTGCTCACTGATGGGTCGCTGCGCACTCATCAGCCCGGAACTGGTGTCGTGAAGGCCCAGGTCCAGCTTCTTGCTGTCACCGCCTTCAAAGGGCAGAAAGTTACGTGGGTCGATCCTCAGACGCATACCGCTCAATCCCTTGTCGAGGGCATACGACATGCCACGCGGGTCAACGAAGCGATGCATCTGCTTGTCAGCGCCCTTGAAGGCGATCGAATCCTGCCAGACGGGGTCCATGCCCTTCACCGACAGCCGCTGCTCGCGGAAGGCGCAGGCGATGGTGTCGTCGCGCTCAAAGGCCTTGTAGTCGTCATACCATCGGTCCATCAGAGGTATCAGCGCTCCGAAGTCGACGCGTGACTCCCAGTCCAGCCCCCTGACTCGCCCCGCCTGGTTCAGCAGATGGAAGATGGCGTTTCGATTGGTCGTGTTCATAATGGTGGTCGTCCTTTGCAGCCTACGTGGGCGCTGACGGGGCTGCCTCCTGAAGGGGGCCGTGAACTGCAACGGCTGCGCGCAAAAACGACTATACGCCTGGGACCGACGGGCGCCCCTGACTGTCGGGTCCTCAGCGCTGCGATATGCCGTTCACCGAGCTCCAGCCGCTCAGCCGCCTTAAAACACCGCAGGCGCCCTTCCGCGACGGCCTCGATGATCTTGACTCGTTCCAGTCCGCGCATGCTCGCCGTGATCAGGCCACGTCCTTTCATGATGCCCCCTTATCGACGCATCCCGCCACCGTGCGCCTCGGGCAGGAGTCGGAAATTTCTAATGAGCCAGAATCGGACACATAAAAAGCCGAGACAAAAAAAGTCACCAGGAATCGCGGATGGATCGACAATCGGGTCGTTCAATCGGGACAAATAGTCCTGCGTGAGCATGGACGGAGCGAACACGAACCGACGGCCTCCAGTCACACCCGATGGCGACACGTAGGGCAAAACGGCCGCTTGGGAGCGGGGTAGTGACATTCGCAGAAACTAACTGAAAGGCAGGAACGGGTCGGCAGGGGACGTTCGCATCAGAGGAGGGACAGCGAATGGCGGGCAGACACCGAACTTCCCGATCCGTCGAGGCTCGCCACTCGTCGGTCAGGGCGCGACCTTGTCGATTTCCTCATAAATGCGGTTGAGCCAGACCTTGACCCGCTGGCGTTCAAGCATGCCAAGACCGGTGCTCGCGCGATCCGGATGATATGCCGCGGCCCAGAAGCTCGAATTTTTCTGGTCGATTTTCTGCATCGTCGTGTCGGGAAGATGGCGCAGCGAAACGACGTTCGCACCAAGCGCTTCCGCGCGCTGACGTTGGCCTGAGGCTTCCAGCAATTCGAAGCGCTCGCCTCGGATTTCGTTCAGCACGATCACGAGGCGCAACTTGCCGCCGAACTGATCGAGCCATTGCCGCAACAGGTCGACCGAATCGTGGCCCGCGTCCATGACCTGCCACCACGTGAGTGCAATGCCGTTTTCCTGCGCGATACCGAGCACGTCGGCGTCGTCGAACCACTTGGAGATCGATTGTTGGGTCTGCGCTGCGAGGTCGACAAGGATGCGGCGCTCGGGTTGTTCGAGAGCTTGCTCGATAACCGGGTCGAGACTGTCGTGGTCGTCGAGCGCGGCGGGCGCGGTGAAATCGGCGTAGTAGCGCAGCAGCGCTCCGTGTGAGCGGTCCGTGTCGAAGCCCAGAAACGGCAAGTTGTGGTCGATGAAGTACTGCGCCAGAACGCGGGCGACGAGCGATTTCCCGACCCCGCCTTTTTCCCCGCCGATAAAGTGTACAAAGCTCATGTGTTCGATTCCTATTGTCCCGGTGGATCTGCGATGCAAGCGCGCGGCGCGGCCTGCACATAGGCTATCCGGTCGAAATTCGCGGAGGGGTTTTTTTTGCCTGGCCTTGGCGCACTGCGCGCCGAACAGGCGACCATGCATCATGCCAGACGACTATGACGGGACAATCAAATCGAAACCGTCAGGATAAAACTCGACTCGCGGGCCTCGTAAGACAACGCGTAAGCTAAAGCGGAACGCCGACGGAGGCGTCTGGCCAGTAACGGTCATGCAATCACGGGCGGCCCCATAAAAACGCCAGCACGAAACGCAGCAGGAAACCACACCTCACCCCAACCCCCACCCCCGCGCAAACACCTCAAACCGCTCCACCTGCTCCCGCTGCCACCTTTCACCAAACCCCAACACCTCCGCCATAACCCTTGCAACCTCCGGCGCGGCCCGCCGCGCCGCCGCCGCATCGAGAAACAGCGCGCGGTTCCGCCGCGCCAGCACATCTTCCACGCAGCGCGCGAGTTCCGCCTGGGCCGCGAACCTCACCTGCGCCTCGGTCAGTCCGCTCGCCTCCACAAGCACGTTCGACGCCCCCGGCAGTTGCGCGACGACGCTCTCGTCGGTCCCGTAATACCCGCCATCCCCGCTAAAGCCAACCGCCCCATGCAACGGCAGCGCGTCAGTGCAACATGGCGCCGCCGGCAGTATCCCCTTCGCGACCGCAAGGTCGATCACTTCCTGCGCCATGTGCCGGTAGGTCGTCCACTTGCCGCCCGTCACGGTGATCATCCCGGTGGAATGCAACTCGACCGTATGCTCCCGCGACAGCGCCGCAGTCGATGCACTGTCGTCGCCCTTGACCAGCGGCCGGAGCCCCGCCCAGACGCTCAGCACATCGTCTCTCGTCGGCGCGACCGACAAATAGTCCGCAGCGGTCTTGAGGATGAAGTCCACTTCCTCATCGCTCGCGCGCGGTTCAAGCGGCAGGTCGCTACGGGGCGTGTCGGTCGTCCCGATGATCGTCCTGCCATGCCATGGCACGACGAACAAGACGCGGCCGTCATCCGTCTTCGGCACCAGGATCGCATGACGGCTCTTGAGAAAGTGCCCCGGCAAGGTCAGGTGAACGCCCTGGCTCGGAGCGACGATCGGACGCGCCGACGGGTCCGCCATCGCGCGGATGGCGTCCACCCAGACGCCCGTCGCATTGACGACGCAGCGCGCGCGCACCGTCAGCCGATCGCCCGTCTCGACTTCCTCGACGGCGATCAGATGTTCCCTGGCGGCGTCGTCGAAAGTCACTCCGCGCACCGCGGCATTGTTCAGCGCCACGCCGCCGAGATCGAACACGGTGCGCATGAGCGTGATGGCGAGCCGTGCGTCGTCGAACTGGCCGTCGTAGTAGATCGTTCCGCCGCGCAGCGGTCGCCCGTGCAAACGCTCGGCGAGCGTCGGCATTTCGGCGCGCGTTTCGGCGAGACTCAGGCTGCGGCTCGCGGCGAGATTCAACGAACCCGCGAGCCAGTCGTAGATCTTCAGTCCGGCGCCATAGTACGGCTTGTCGCGCCGGCGATACGCGGGCACCACGAAGCCGAGCGCGCTGACGACATGCGGCGCATTGCGCGCGAGCAGGCCGCGCTCGCGCAACGCCTCGCGAACCAGCGCGATATTGCCCTGCGCGAGATACCGCACGCCGCCGTGGACCAGCTTGGTCGCTTTGCTGGAGGTGCCTTTTGCGAAGTCCCGCGCTTCGAGCAACAGCGTGCGATAACCCCGCGACGCGGCATCGACGGCCGTGCCGAGACCGGTCGCGCCGCCGCCGATCACGACGACATCCCAGAGCGCCGTCTGGTCGAGTTCGCGCAGGAGACTCGCGCGGTCGGGGGGAATGATTGATTGCATGTCGGAGTCAGGTTGCGCTGCAAGGTTGATCGGCCGGCACGTCCCACGCGCGAGCGCGGTCGATCGCGCGATGCCATTGGGCGATCCGCTGGCCGCGCTCGTCGGCCGACATCGCGGGTTCGAAACGTCGCGCCGCGCGCCATTGCTGCGCGATTTCGTCGAGGCCCGACCAGAAGCCGGTTTCAAGTCCGGCGAGGTACGCCGCGCCCAGCGCGGTGGTTTCGATCACGGCGGGCCGCACGACCGGCCTGCCGAGCAGGTCGGCCTGGATCTGCAGCAGCAGGTCGCATTGCGACGCTCCGCCGTCCACGCGCAACTCGCTTACCGCGATGCCCGCATCGGCCTCCATCGCGCTCAGCACGTCGACCGTCTGCAACGCGATGGCGTCGAGTGCGGCACGCGCGATGTGCGCGCGTCCCGTCCCGCGCGTCATGCCGAGGAGGGTGCCGCGCGCGTAGGGGTCCCAGTACGGCGCGCCGAGTCCCGCAAAAGCGGGCGCGAGGATCACGCCTTCGCTGCTTGCGCATTGCGCGGCGAGCGCTTCGATCTCCGGCGCGCTCTCGATGATGCCGAGCCCGTCGCGCAGCCACTGGATGATCGCGCCGCCCATGAAGACCGATCCTTCGAGCGCATACGTCCTGTGCGCGCCGAGTTGCCAACCGACCGTCGTGACAAGCCGATGGCTCGATGCGACCGGCTGCGCGCCCGTGTTCATCAGCAGGAAAAGGCCGGTGCCATAGGTGTTCTTCGCGAGTCCCGGTTCGACGCACGCCTGGCCGAAGGTCGCCGCTTGCTGGTCGCCGGCGATGCCGGTAATGGGCAGGCTCGCGCCGAACAACGATGCATCGGTATGCGCAAGCGCGCCGCTCGAAGGCACGATCTCGGGCAACACGGCGCGCGGAATGCCGAAGAGCGCGAGCAGGTCGTCGTCCCAGTCGAGGGTTTCGATATTGAACAGCGAGGTGCGCGATGCATTCGACGCATCGGTCACGTGGCGCCGGCCGCCGCTCAGTTGCCAGACGAGCCAGCCATCGACAGTGCCGAACGCCAGCTCGCCACGCTCCGCGCGCGTGCGCACGCCGGGTGCGCTGTCGAGCAGCCATGCAAGCTTGGTGCCGGAGAAGTACGGGTCGATCAGCAAGCCCGTCCTGCTCTGGATCAGCGGCGCGGCACCTTGCGCCGCGAGCCGTTCGCAGTGCGCCGCGGTGCGGCGGTCCTGCCAGACGATCGCCGGGCCGACCGGCTCACCGCTCGCGCGATCCCAAAGGAGCGTCGTCTCGCGCTGGTTCGCGATGCCGATCGCGGCGATATCGGATGCTTGCGCGCCGGCCTTGCGCAACACTTCATGCGCGACGGCCAGTTGCGATTGCCAGATATCGTGCGGATCGTGCTCGACCCATCCCGGGTGCGGATAGTGCTGCGCGAACTCGCGCTGCACGGCAGCGACGGGTGCGCCGCTGCGGTCGAAAAGGATCGCGCGGGAACTGGTCGTTCCCTGATCGAGCGCGAGAATGTAGCGAGGCCCGCTCATGACACGAACGCTCCGGACAAAGTTGAAGGAATCGGGATACGGGCGGCGCGCATGTCCATCGGTTCATGCGGCGCAAAGCACAGGAGACAGAACTCAGAACGCGTGCCGGATCCCGACCATGCCGACGAATTGCGACGGTCCCGACGACGGCGAAGTATTCTGCGAGTCGCCCACGACGGCGACGGCGTCGACGATGCTCGTGGCGCCCGATCCCGCCGCGACGAGCGACTTGCCCTGCGCGTGCTGATACGCCTGGAGCGCATAGAGCGTCGTGCGCTTCGACAAGCTGTAGGTTTCTTCGAGCGACACCTGGTGGTAGCGGGCCGGATCGCTGATGCCATTCGCCTTGCTCGCCATCGTGTAGCTGTAGCCGGCCCCGACAATCACCGCAGGCGTGAAGCGGTACGTCGATATGACGCCGTAGGTATTGAACACGGCTTCGCCCGCGAACAGCGATCCCGAACCCGGCGCGTACTGCACATTCGAATAGTTGACGCCGACCATCAGGTTGTCGAAGTTGTAGCGCGCCGCCGTCGCGATCAGTTGAGCGCTGTGCGCGGACGCGTAGCCGTTGTTCACCGGCGAGTTGATGGCGAAGGTCCCGAGCGCCTGACTGGTCGCGATGTCCTTCAGCTTGACGTAGCCCGCGGCGACGGCAAACGCCTTGTAGTCATAGCGCAGGGCCGCGCTGAAGTTGCTGCCGTTCGTGACGCTTCCCGGTACGCCGCCCAGCGCGTATTGCGCGCTGAATTGCAGGCCCGCAAGGACCGGCGACGCGTAGGTCACCGAGTTGTTGAAGCGCAAGGTCGTATCGAGTGCGTCGAGGTCGCCCGGGTGCGCGCCCGTGGCGCCCGTCAGCACGCCGGTGGGACCGAGGCTGCCGACCATGTTGAAGTAGGGCGTGTACTGGCGGCCGAGCGTGACCGTGCCGTACGTATCGTTGTTCAAGCCGACATAAGCTTGCCGGTTGAAGATGAAGCCGGCACTGCTTTGCGCTCCCGTGAGGGAGTTGAATCCGCTTTCGAGACGGAAGATGGCCCGCGTGCCGCCACCGAGTTCTTCGGCGCCAAGCAACCCGAACTTGCTCGCTTGCAGATTGCCCTGGCTCAAGTAGAAGTTCGAATGTCCGCGCTGGTTGCTGACATAGGTGAAGGCATCGTCGACGACGCCGTACAGGCTCACGCTCGATTGCGCCATGACGCCCGACGACAGCGTCACGCCGCACAGCGGCACGAAGGAGAGGGCCAGAGTCCGTACGCGCGTCCGCCTATGTTTGTTCATCTTCCGCTTGTTCCGCTTGTTCATCAGGTATCGCCTTGAAATGTTGTTTGTCAGATGACCCGGACGGTCAGGTTGCGCCAGCCCGCCGACGTTTCGTCGCCCATCAGTTCCCCACCCGCGCACGCAACCGGACGCATGTCGCCAGCCGGGATCAGCAGCTTCACTTGCGATTGCGCGTCGGGCATCCGCCCCTCGCGCGTGACGGAAACCAGCAGGCTTTGCTCTGTCGTTTCGATGGAAACATTCCACCGGCCTTGCGCTCCGCTACGCCACGCTTCGCTTTCGCCGTCGTCCTCGACACAGCCGCCGCGCGCAACGCCCGGCGCGGTCAATGGCACGACGATGAATGCGCGCTCGTCGGCGGGTCGTCCGAAATGCTGTTCGGCCACATTGAGCGCAATCACGCTGCCTTCGCGAATCAACATGACGGGTTGCTCGAACGGCGCGGGCAAGCGGACCGTGCGGCCGCCGTCGAAAACTTTGCCGCTCCACCAGGAAACCCAGCGTTGCCCGGACGGAAGATAGACCTCGCGCGTGCTTTGCCCCGGTTCCACGACCGGCGCCACCAGCAGCGATGCGCCGAGCATCATGTCGTCGCCATCGGCGAGGCAGTTCGGATCGCCGGGAAACTCCGCGAACAACGGACGCAGGACCGGCTCATAGGCGCTGTGCGACTGCCACAGCAGCTCATAGAGGTAGGGAATCAGCCGGTAACGCAGCTTGATCAGATCGGCGACTTGACGCGTCAAGTCCGGGTACATCCATGGCTCGTTCACGCTGCCGTCGTCGTTCCATGAATGGATGCTGAAGCGCGGCAGGAAGATGCCGAATGCGACCCAGCGCGCGAACAGTTCAGGCTCCGGCGCGGGCCCCGAAAATCCGCCGATGTCGTGCCCCGAGTTCGATACGCCCGACATCGCGAGGCCCAGGCCCATCTTCAGGTTGAAGCGCAACGTTTCCCACGACGTGTAGTTGTCGCCCGACCACGTCTGCACATATCGATGCATGCCGACCCCGCCCGAGCGGGACACGAGGAACGGGCGCTTGTGGGGCGCGTGTTCGCGTTGCGCGTCGCGCGATGCCTGCATCATCAGTTGCGTTTGCAGCACCTTCGCCTGATGCGCCGGATACGGCTTGCCGAAGCCCTGCGCGATGGCATCCGGCGTCCAGATTTCGAACTCGTTGTTGTCGTTCCAGGTGGCCGCCACGCCATAGCGCAAGAGGCTTTCCTTGACGCGCGTCTTCCACCATTCGATCGTCGCGGGATTCGTGAAGTCGAGATACGCACCGACCTCGTCCCAGAACTGCACCCACGCCGGACTGCCGTCGCCCGCACGGACGAGGAGTCCGGCTTCATGGACTTCCTTGAACGCCGGATGGTCCTGCAGCAGACACGGCTTGATGTTCGCGCACAGCCGCACGCCATGTTCGAGGTAACTATTGACGAACGCATCGACGTCAGGGAATTTGTCGAGATTCCAGTTGAAGACATAACGCTTCGCGCCGATCGACGTATAGCCCGACGACAAGTGAAATGAGTCGCACAGGATGTCGTGCTCGCTGCATCGCTCGATGAATTCGCCCATGCGCTCCTGCGCATTGGGGGCGTCGGTGTAGCTCATCGTCGAGCCGGAGTAGCCGAGTCCCCACTTCGGCATCCATGCGGGGCGGCCCGTCAGCCACGTGAAGCGCTTGACGGCCGAGAGCGGCGTGCCGGGCGATGCGATGAAGTAGTAGTCGAGGTCGCCGTGTTCGGCGATGAAATGCCGGTACGCGCCGTGGTAGTTATCCAGTTCGCGGCCCATGTCGAAGCGGCAGTCGGCGAGGGTGTCGTAGAAGAGGCCGAAGCCGGTCGCCTTTTCCGGCTGCCATGTCACATAGAACGGGATGTGCTTGTAAAGGGGATCGGTCGTGCGCGCGTTGTAGCCCATCGCGTCGATGTTGCGCATCTCGTAGCTCTGGTTTGCGCGATCGAGCGAACCGGCACGCTCGCCAAGCCCGATAAACATTTCGCCGCGCTGGCGCTCGACATAGTGATAGACGCGCGAGTCCCACCAGCCGAAGTTGTACGCCTGCGTCTTGCGGTCGCTCAGCACGCGATGCCATGTGTCGCCGTGCAGCACCTCCCACGAGCAAAATCCGCCGTCGTGCTCGACGGTAAGACGTACGCAGGCCGTTTCGACGACAACGCGCTCCGCCGCGTTCGATAGCGTGTATTGCGTTTCACCGAAGCCGCTCATGTCGCGGCGGTCGCGGCCCTCGACTGCTGTGTCCTCCATCCCCGGCGCAATCGCCCAGGTGCGGGGACCGTGTAGTTCGCCGTCGGGAAGGACGAGCACGCGGACGATGTCGTCGGCGAGGACGAACAGTTCGATTCGGCATCCGGTGTCCGCCGTCAGTTCCAGGTGATTGCCGGCGTGGCCGGTAAGCGCGAAGCGGGGTCGAATGTTTAGAGAAGCCATGTCACACCTATTGACGTAGGGTTAAGCGGCGGTGCTCGTGCCGTGATTGCCCGGAAGTTGACGGGGTTCGTGCGTGTAGCCGCGCATCAGGATCATCAGCAGCGTGGCGCCGATCAGGTCGAATGCCCCCAGCGCGACGAACAGCGGCTTGTAGCCGATCGAATCCGCCAGCGCGCCGACGAGCAGCGAGAATCCCAGTCCGCCGATCCACGCCGCCATGCCGGCGAAACCGCTGGCCGTCCCGACTTCGCCGGATTCGAAGACATCCGCGCTCAGGGTGTTGACGAGTGCCGAGATCATCTGGTGAGCGAAGCCGCCGACGCAAAAGAGCGCGATGGCCTGATACGGCGAAGCGACGAATCCGATGCAGGCGGGGCCGATCATCATGAATGCGCCGAGCACTACACCGGCAATGCGCGACCAGATCAGCGGCACGCGCAGATACTTCATCAGGAACGGAGACAGGTATCCGCCGAACAGGCCGCCCAGGTCGGCCGCGAGGAACGGCAGCCACGCAAAAAGGGCGATCTCCTTGAGATCCATGTGGCGTTCGGTCGCGAGATAGAGCGGAATCCAGAAACTGAAGGTCTGCCAGGCCGGCTCTGCGAAGAAGCGCGCTTGAGCGATTGCCCAGAAGCGGCGCGTGCCGAGCACTTCGCGCACGCGGCGCTTGCCCTGCATGGCCGGCCCCACGACGCTCTGTCCGCTGAGGATCTTGTCGCGCTCCTTCTCGGAGATCTTTTTGTGATCCGCGGGCGAGCGATAGAACAGGTACCACATCGCAGCCCAGACGAAACCGAGCGCGCCGGTTGTCGCGAAAGCGATCTGCCAGCCATAGCGAAGCGAGATGAAGATGACGAGCGGCGGCGCGAGCAGCGAACCCAGCGACGTGCCCGCGTTGAAATAACCGACCGCGACGGACCTTTCCTTGTTCGGAAACCATTCGGCGACGACCTTCATGCCGGCCGGGATCGCGACTGCCTCGGACAGCCCCATCAATCCGCGTAACGCCGCGAGCGAAACCCAGCTCCCGGCGAAGCCGTGAAGGCAGCCCACCAGCGACCACAGGCAGGCGAATATCGCGAAGCCGATGCGAAGGCCGATGATGTCGATGATCAGGCCGCACACCGGTTGCATGATGGTGTAGCCGACCTGGAACGCTCCGACGACGTATGAGTACTGCTGCGTCGTCATATGGAGCATTGTCTTCAACTGCGGGGCCAGCACGCCGAGTGCGTTGCGCGAGAGGTAGTTGACGATCGTGCCGAGACACACGAGCGCGATGATCCACCAACGCAAGCCAACAATAGTTTTCAAGTTCGTCTCCTTCCTTTTTGTCTGTCGAAACACCGCATGCCGTTTGATCGTCGATGTTCGAATACGAACATTTTTTCTGCCGCTTCAAGGTAGGTCATCGTACCACTTGGCGTTGTGGTTTAAATAGGTAAAAACGCTATGAATGGGCCTGTTATAACCATTCTGAAGGGCTTCGGAAAATTTTGACGGCGAAGTGGCTGAGGTTGTCCTACGACATTCTTACGTCGTACAGGATACGAAGATGTTCGTTTAATGAGTGTTTTGTTCGATTTCGCATCGCCGAGGCGTGAGAAAGAACATGGACGCCGGCCAGGACGGAGCAGGGCAACGCTGACGAGGAATTAGGGTCGTTCGAGCGCTCGTGCATTTCCGCCATGACTGCCCGGCGTGAACGGCGAGATTCAATTGGAAGGGTTTGCCGTGGTGATGCCCGGCTCGTCCGTGAAAGAGGCATTGAAGTGGCGGAAATAATGCGTAGCGAGGTGCGAGGCATGCGCGTCGTCGCCTGCGGGTAGAGCGACGGCGAGTATCGGCTGCGCGGCTTGGGTTTCTGTCGAGGGAAAAAGAAGCGACCGACCTGCTCGCTGCGGCGGATGAACAACTGTAGGCCGCAAACTCGTCCGGCCGGAATCGGGCGAAGTCGTCGGGCTTGTCGGCCACGTCATCGTGGTCGGCGACGGATGATTGCGCTTATCTCGGCTTTCGTAACTGCGTCGGTCTGCGAGCGTCCCCGCCAGAGCCACGCGCCTGAACCGTCGGCTCAGGGGGCACGTTCGCTTCTGGCGGAGTCGATCGTCAAAGCACCGCTTACTGGACGGTGATCGTCTCCTTCATGTTCGGGTGTATGCCGCAGAAGATCCGGTAGACGCCGGGTTTGTCGAACTTGAACTTGAAGGTATCGTTCTGATCGAGTGCACTGGAGCGGAACAGGCCGGAGTCGTTGACTACCGTATGCGGTTCGCCGTCGAGATTTTTCCAGGTCACCGTCGAGCCGGCTTTCACCGTAAGCGACATCGGCTCGAACATGAAATTCTTCAATACGATGACATTGGGGTCCTCCGCTTGGGCGACGGAGACCATGCAAGTCGATGCGGCCACGAGCATCCCGACTCCGATGCGAAGCATGAGCGCGCGACGCGTTGTATTCGTAAGCATGATAGTGATCCAGGTGAGTAATCGGTGTCCGAGCGATGCTTGAGGTTCAGGCAAGCGTGGCATCGGCGAGCGTTGTCTTGAGCGGGTGGCGCATCACCTTGATGCTCGTCACGCCGAGCATTCCGGCAAGCTGATCGCGTGGCACGGTCAGTGGCCCGGGTCCGGGTCCGTTGCCGGCCGTCGGTTGCGGATAGGCGGTCGATCGCGCCGTATGGAACGTGATATTGCCTTCCACCTTCGACACGATCTGGTGGATATGCCCGTTCAGGACAGTGACCGAACCGAAGCGCGTCAGATTGCTCATCGCCTGGCCGGCATCTCCGGTGCCCCAACCCCACGGTTCGTAGATCGTCCACATCGGCATGTGCGCGAAGACGACGATCGGCGTGCTGGACGAGCGGCCCTTCAGATCGTCCTGCAGCCAGGCGAGCTGGTCGTCGCCCAGGCCGCCCAGGCCGTTCGGCTTGAAGTGCATCACGTTCACCAGGGCGACGAAGTGCACGCCGTTGTGGTCGAAGCTGTAATAGCCCTTGTTTTTCGAGGCTTGCCCGAAGCGGCTGAAATATTCTGTTCCGGGACCATCGGTCACGTCGTGTTCGCCGGGCACGGTATGCAGCTCGGTGATTTTCAGGCCGGACATCAACTGGGCCGCGTGGTCGAATTCCTCGGCCTTGGAAAGATGGGTGATGTCGCCGGTGTGAATCGTCAGCGCCGGCTTGACGGGCATGGCGTTGACGTAGTCGATGGTCTGCTTGAGCGTGGCCGAGACGTCGGGATTGGCTTCCTTGTTGAAGCCGATATGCGTATCGCTGATCTGCAGGAACAGGGGGACGCCCGAGCCCGCCGACACGCCTTTCTCCGACGCGGCAAGAGCCAGGTTCACTGGCGCAAGCACACCGCCGGACAAGACGAACAGCGTGCCCGCGCCACCGAAAGCGAGACATTTCAATGCGCCGCGGCGCGACGGATCGGACGGAAGATCTGATGACATATTGCCCTCACATGTGGTTTCAAGAGGTAGACGGCCGGACGACCCGACGAGCCTTTGGGCTGGGTTCAACAGCTAGACTGCCGGACCGTCCGCTTTATTCCCGCGTCATTTGCTGTCGCGAGTCGGGCGGCTGGCAATCGATTCGTCTGGCGCAATGCTCGTAACGCGGTTGCGTCGGCGTTGAGCCATGCTGGTCTAATGCGCAGCCTTGGCCGGCGATGTCGGATCAGTGCTGGCCAGCGCGTTCCTTTCCTCTTGATGCTTGACTTCCAGCCTGTGTTGCGCCGCCTGGAGGGCAGCGGGGTAATCGGGATCGTCGCCTGCAGCCGGGTTGTAACCGACCGACTCCAGTTCCTCGAGTTCATGCCGCACTTCCGCACGGGTAAGCGGATGCGTACCGGCGTCCAGGGACGTCTGCGCATAGGTCACGGCCGACGTCGCGATCAGCGCGGCACCGACGATGAGCGAACCGCACATGGACCGCACGGCCTTCCGATTCAACGAAGCTGATTTCATGTCAATACTCCTGGGGTTGAGGCTGCTTACCGGGTCGTACCATCGACCGTCGTCGCAGCGTTGTGTTGAGCAAGTTGCGCATGCTTCATGCGGCTTACCTGTGGCAAGTAGATTGGATTGACGTCGGGGTAGGACGTGTCGGTGATGTAGTTGAGCCCGGACTGTTGTGCCTCGATCAGTTCCTGATAGACCTCGGCCCGGGTCTTTCCCTGCGCGAACGCGCTCGACGACGCGAGCATGGCAAGAGAGATAGCAACCATGGTGACCTTCTTCATTTCCCACTCCTTAGCGTGTTGTGCGACTTGCCATGAGTAGACGCCGCGTTGCCAACCGTTATTCCCATGCGTTCAAAAATTTTTCGAACGCTGACGCAGTTGTCGAAGCTCTGACGCAGACCATCCTCAACGATCAGCGCAAGCTCTCGCGATCGGTTCGTCCGCACGTGGTATCGACAAGCCCTCAACCGGTGGTGCCATCCAATGCGCGCGGATCGCTTTGCGCTTACCGACGCTACAATGTCTTTGATTCGGTCAGACTCAAAAGCCGGTGTCGCCGATCAGTTGCAAGAAAGAGGAGTTCCCTGATCGAGTACTGGCCTGTTCCGCGTCGCGCGCTCAAGGCGCACACGGCGTGGACAGATTCAGGCAGCCGAACGAGAAGCGTCGATCGAGGACGTGCCTCATCGCGTTCTGGACGGAGTGCGCGGATCGAGTGACCGATGCCCGCCATTACCCGAGCAGCGCGGAATCTATTCCAGAGCGCTGTGCCGGGAATAAAACCGGCATACCGGCGGTCTTCCTATTGGGCGGTCATGGATTTCGAATACAGCGGGAATTTCAAAAATGGCCGACCCTAAGATCGCGCAGCGCTTCGAGAGACTGGTGTTACCTCATATGAATTCGGCTTTCAATGTCGCGCGCTGGCTCACGCGAAACGATCAGGACGCCCAGGACGTGGTCCAGGAGGCGTACCTGCGCGCGTTCCGGTTTTTCGATTCGTTTCGCGGCGAGGATGCGCGGGCGTGGCTCCTCGCCATCGTGCGCAACACCTTCTACACGTGGCATCAGCAGAACCGCGAGCACGCGAGCGAGACCACCCTCTTCGAAGAGGAGTTGCATAGTCATGAAATGAGTACCGCCGATCGGGACGATAGTCCGGAAGCGATGCTGGTACGCGCCGAAAACCTGCAACAGGTGCACAAGGCCCTGCGAAGCCTGGGACTGGAATACCGGGAGGTCATCGTGCTGCGGGAACTGGAAGAGCTGTCTTACAAGGAAATAGCCAGCATCGTCGGCATACCGATCGGCACGGTCATGTCGCGTCTCGCTCGCGGTCGCCAGCAACTCGCGGCAATCCTTGCGCCGACGAACCGGGGGAAGTGATGGACCACGAACAAGCATTTGAACTGTTGCCGGGCTATCTCGACCAGGAGTTGAGCGTGTCGGAGGCCCTCGAATTCGAGCGTCATCTGGCGAGCTGTGAAGATTGCCAGCAAGCGTATGCGATGCATCGCGAGGTGAGTTCTCAACTGAAGCAGGCGGGGTTGCGCGTGGAGGCGCCGAAGGAACTGGTCGCGAAGATCAAGGCGGCGCTGCCGGGCAGGCGCTCGCCGTGGGAAAGATTCACTGAGGGCTTGCAGAACTGGTTCGGTGGTGGATCGCGGACGTGGGCGCCGGTCGGCGCGATGGCAATGAGCGTGATCGCCTTGAGCTGGAGCGTGGTGCTCTATCTCGGTGTACCGACGAGCGAGCAGCGGCTTACGCAAGAAGTCGTGGACGATCATATCCGCTCGCTGCAGTTCAACCATATCTCCGACGTGATTTCAACCGACAAGCATACGGTTAAGCCCTGGTTCAACGGCAAGCTGGACTTTGCGCCTCCGGTGATCGATCTGGCGCAGCAGGGATATCCGCTGGTCGGTGGGCGCCTTGATTACCTGAATGGACGCCCGGTGGCGGTGATGGTTTATCGCTACAAGCTGCATCCGCTCAATCTCTATGTGTGGCCGGGTAACGACGCGGGCGCGGTGCCTCGCATACAGGCGCATCAGGGCTACCATCTGGCCCACTGGAGCGCTGCGGGGATGAACTATTGGGCGATCACCGATGCCGGCGATAATGAGTTGAACAACTTCGTCGTGGAACTGCGTGCGCATTCGGCGTCGTGACCAGCAGAGGAGGCAGCGTTAGGCCGACTGCTGCTGGTCGTTTCAGTGTTAGCGAAGATCGAATGTCGCCACGAGCGGCCTCGATTTGCAGACCGCAACGCGTTTCGCAGTTCGCCAAGGCCACTGCTTTTGACCCAATGTGCGCGAAAGCGCCCATCCTCGTTGGGCCGACAGTTGGGGGCGCTGCCCGGGTGCGCGCTTATGACGGAATAATGTCCGCGTCGGCGTGTGCACATCGCAGCTATGCACTCGTTCCGACGAACACGCCTCGCGATGTGCAGGCATGGTCGCTATGGCGCGGGTTTCACCGACCATGCATTTCAGCGCGTTAGGTGTCGGGTGAGAGGCCTGCTGTACTTCAGGTTACGCAGATTATGGGTTACACCGCGACTCAGAGCCGCGTTGAGCGGGACAGGGCCATACATGATGTCTAGTCCAATGTCACGACATGGCCGTTCCAACCGGCGCCCGACCGACTCGCCATCACCAAGGCTTCACCCGCGCCCTTTGCGGCGATCACGCGACGACCGTCCTCGGCCCAGAATGCGCTCTTGCCGATCGGCGACCATCCCCCCGTTTCTCCACCATGGTTCGCCATCAAAACGGCAAAGCGGTGTTGCATAGCATATCCTTCAAGCAAGGCGGTGTCCGCGACGTAACCGTTGGCGGTGATTAGCGCGCCCGCGGCATACAGGCTCGAGCCGCTCGTGGCTGCCTGTTCCGCATGCTCTGGATGACCCGTGTCCGCGCAGATCGCGAGGGCGATGGTCGTACCGTCGACAGAGATCGGCTTCCCGCCCGTCCCTGGAGCAAAGACCAAATCCTCGCCCGGATGCAGATATTGCTTCGTATAAGTGGACACCTTCCCGTCCGGGGTGAAGGTTAAAGCACCGATCCGCACGACATCGTCGTATCGCAACGGGGCGCCGACGACGGCGGTCAGCCCGTTTCGGACGCACTCATCCCTAAGCGGTACGAGACGCGAATCGTCGCCGTGGATTGCCAACTCCTTTGCGAGTGCTCTTTCGTACCCGGTCAATGAAAGCTCGGGAAAGACAACGAAGCGTGCGTTTCCCGCAGCGGCTTCGCGTAGAAATATCAGATGCCGATCGACGTTCTTCCGCAGGTTGCCGGCAACCGAAACGGACTGGGCTGCCGCTACGATAAAAGGTGCTGACATAGCGAGCTTCTCGTAAGTTGGATTGGATACGACGCCACGGAAAACACAGCGATTACCTGGCGATTTCCACCAGCCTGACATGGCCGTCGCCGACCGCGCAACCCGAAATTCGGCGTGCGGGATCACTCCACTCCAGAAACTTCCATGGGCCGCTGCTCACGCGGCGGCACCAACGGCGAGCGGTGGACTCAGATAACGGCAAATCAGACAGATCGACTGTCGAAAGCGTGTCGAGCGTAAGCGCGCCGAATTTGACCAGCGATTCCTTGCGCACCCAGAATCGCAGGAACGCCAACTGGTCAGGCTCCAAGCCATCCGATGAAACATCGGCCGCGCACGCATTCAGCAGTTCACGTTCGGCATCGGTCAGGACACGACCCAACTCACCATGGCTCACCGGAACATTGCTCCATTGCTCGATGTCCACGCCGATTGGGCCGCGGTTGCACGCCGCCGCAGCCACGCCGTTCGTATGACTCAGGCTGACGTGCAGATTCGGGTGACTACGCAGATGCGGACGACCATGCGGACCGCCGCACCGGTCGCAGTGCTGCTCCACGACGAACGTGCTCGCGCTTGCACCGGTCAGCATCGCGGCAGCCCGCCGCACGAGGAGATGCCCGGCCAGAAAATCGCGCTTGTCGTCGTGGTTGCGAAACGCTCGTGCACGGTCGCGCTCGATATCGGTGAGCGTCGTCAATTCATCGTCGTCCGTCGTCTCCATGACACGCTCACTTAGACCGACCAGGACAATCCCTTCCGACTGTTGCGCAGAACCGACGAGTTCAGATAAAGACGCTTGCGACACTGGGGTCGTCATCGCACAAATGCATGCCATGCGTAGAACACCGCAACCCCGACAAAGCAGGATAGCAGCATCCGTTTCGAGATCAGCGCGATGATAAGTACCGCACAGCCGCCGAAGATATAGGCGTTATGCATGCTCAAGTCGATTCGGTCACCGGACGGCATCAGCAGTGACGGTGCGACGATCGCCGCCAGTACGGTCGTTGGAACGAAGCGCAGGACGCTCTGGGCCCACGCAGGCGGTTCAAGCTCACCCCACAGCACTAAGGGCAGATATCGAGGCAAGAATGCGGCCAATCCCACGCCGATGAAAACTAGATAGATGGACATGTCAGACTCCTTGTCGCCCCGACAATTGAGGTTTCTGAAGGGCATCGCAAGCAATCCCAGCGAATGCACCGATCAGTGCCGCAAGGATGAGACCCAGGTTGTACGGCAGAGGGTTCGCGATCACGCCCACCGCAGCAGCGAACAACGCCGCCACGCAGTATCTCCAATTGGTCAGGGCACCGGCCAGCATCGCGGCGAACACGGCGGTCATCGGGAAATCAAGGCCGTAAATCAGCCCCTTCGGCAATGAGGCACCGACTGCAATACCGATCACCGTAGCGACCATCCAGTTGATGTACATTGCGGCCGCAGCGCCCAGATAGAACCACTGCCACCCTGCACGCGTGCGCTCCTCGCCCTTGAGGCGCTCGATCACGACGAAAAAAACCGCGTCGATCAGAAAAAAACCGAGAACGGCTCGCCATGGCGGCGACAACGGCCTGGTATGGGGTCTCAGCATCACGCCATACATCAGGAGCCGCAAGCTCAGGATCAAGACCGTGACGACGATCGCCGTGCCGCTCGCGCGCTCCTGCAACAGCCTGATCGCGACAAACTGGGCCGTTCCCGAGTTGGCGATCATCGCCAGCGCCAACGTTTTGAAGCCGCCTAGACCGCTCGTCACGCCCAGTACACCGCCGATCAGTCCCATCGGAAACGCGGAGACCAGAAAGGACGTCATCCCGCGCATTCCGCTCAGCGCCATTGCCAGGCGGAAGCCGGGCTGCTCATGCTCAATTTCCGCTGTGTATTGATCTTGCTTGTTGCCTTTTGAGTGCACGGCTTGTTTCTCATTTGCTGTATGGAAGGAAGTGGGAATCCCACTCGACCTTATTTCGCCATCGGGATCCCCTCCTGCGAGCCGCTTATCTGCGTTGCGTCCCGTCAAGCGTCGTGCAGCGTCGACTTGCGGCCCGCTCGACGATGATTTCGGCAACCTCAAGCGGCTTGGTACGACAGAAGAAATGCCCTCCGTCATTCAGTTCAAGCAGTTCGACGTTGTCGCTAAATGCGTTCCAGCGCAGATAGTTCGTTGCATACGCAGGGGTGAAGGCATCGTCCGATGTCACCACGACACTGAGCTGCGCATTGAGTCTCATGCCATGCCAGATTTTCGGCGCGTTCATGAAATAGCGATGAGAACACAAGGCATCGTGCCTGAAGGCTCGCGCGAGCGTCGTCATCATTTCGGTTGTCGCGTCACGGAGTTCCGTGTAACCCGTTTCGCGGGCAAGGATCTCTGTAACGTGCGCATCGGTCAAGTTCGATATTTGATCGATTAGCCGGGCGGTTTCGTCCGGCTGCCCGTAGAGCTTGCCGCCGATGAATACGTGTTCGACCTCTCGTCCGTGGAACTGGAGGCCCCGTGCCGTCTCCAGCGTCAAAGCGGCGCCGGCACAGTGTCCCCAGAACACCAGGCGCTGGCCGGGGTAACCCTTGAGCAGTTCTGCCTGGAGCCACTTCGCCAGTTCGGGGACATCCGTTAGATCACCATCTCGCGTCGAACCGTCGCGTCCTGGCAGGTCAACCGCCAGCACCTTGAGCTCTGGCTCTCGCTCGGCCAGCACCCTGGCAAGCGGTCCATAGTTGATTCCATGGCCACCGGCATACGGAAAGCACACTAGCGTCACACCGCCTTCGGCCGTGCGCTGCACCTCGGGCGACAGGTCAAGTAGCAGGTCCCGGGCGGCGGCGCGGGATGCCTCGAGCCGGCCGGCGAGCGGTCGCAGCGTCGAATTCCGCATGAAGTCACCAAGGGATATCTGGCGCTGCAGCATGATCACCGCGCGCATTGCACCGAGTGAGTTGCCGCCAAGGTCAAAGAAGTTGTCTTCCGCACCGATCTCCGCCTCTGGGATGTCGAGTATCTTTGACCACACGTCTGCGATCTGACGCTCAGCATCGGAAGCGAGCGCCGCATGTGCTGTCGTCGATCCTGCCGTCGTGCGGTCGGGTGCGCATTTCGCATTGAACGTCTGCGTCGGCGGCCGCCCTTTCTTCACCTCCAAACTGATCCGCTTCGCGTCTGCGAGCAGCGGATCCTCAAGGAGCGGCGCATCGGCCGATTGCACCATCAGCTCAAAAATACGGCGGTAGTAGCCGGCGAATGCCGCGACTTGGTCGGTGGTGAAAACATGGGCGTGGTAATGCAGGCTCAGTCTTACTTCGTCGGTGTAGAAATGCCGTGAAAACTCGGCGCGTAGTGTGAATTCTGTTTCGGAATTCGCGCGGATGTCGAGAAGCTCGAACTCTGGTAATTCGCGAAGAGCCTTCAGCCGATAAAAGTGCGTATAGTTGAACGCGGTCTCGAACAGTGCCGCCTGGGTTCCCAGATCATTTTTGATCTGCGCCATCGGATAGCGACGGTGCGGCAACAAGGCGATCTCCGCTTGGTAGACCGCCTCGATCAGCGCTTGCCACGAAGCTGCTTCGGCGACGTTCACCCTGAACGGGATTGTATTCAGAAACAGCGCGATTGCTTCGGTCGCTCCCTCGAGTTCGGGGCGACCGCTATGCTCATAGCCAGCAATCACGTCGTCGACCGCCGACGCGACGCTCAGGAACATCATGTCGGCTGCCAGCAGGATCGACTTGAGGGGTACCGCCAGGCGATCCGCGAGCGCCAGCAACGCGTCGGACAGCGGCTTCGAGATATCGACGTCGTGGAAGACGACGTCGAGCTTCGAGGCTTCACTTTCCGCTTGCCAGCGGGAGAGTTCCGTATGAGTGCCGTTCTCCATCAGGCCGGACCAGAACGCGCGGTCGCGCTCGGATTCGATCGACGCCTTCTCGAGCAGAACGTAATCGCGTAGGTAATTGCGAAAGCCAGTATCTCCGTCGAGCGTCTCACCGCGCATTAGCCGGTAATACATGTCGAACAGTTGCGAATGGACCAGCGTGATGCTCCAGCCGTCCAGCGCCGAATTGTGCTGGTCGAGCGTGTAGTGGAAAAGATCGTCGCGCAATACGTGTACGTGCAATCTGACGAGACCGCCGTTTTCCCAGTCGAAGCGGCGTTGCCGCTCACGCTCCGCCCAGCCGGACAGCCATGCTTCCTGATCGGCCTCATCCATGTGACGCAAATCCACGATCTCGAGAGGTAACGGCAACTCAGCATGAACCTGTTGGACGTACTCGGAATAGCCTCGCAGGTGATAGCTTGTGCGGAAGATCGCATGACGGCTCACCAGATGGCGGAATGCCTCCACAAATGGCGCTTCTTCGAAACGGCTCTGAATCACATAAGTCAGGATGTCGTGATATTGCGCGGTGCCGAACGTCAGTTCATTCTGAAAAATCAGGCCAGCCTGCAGCATCGTCATCGGATACGCATCGACTACGCCCGCAGGCACCCGCGCACGATCCTCGATGCTCAGCAATGCAAAAGGCTGAATCTCGAGCCCGCCCTGCGCGGGCGCCTCCTGTACCGCGATCGCGGCGGAAAGGCTCGCCACCGTGGGGTGCGCGAACAAGTCCTGAAACGAAAACACCAGCCCAAGTGCCTTTGCCTGCGCGAGTACTGTCACGAAGTGAATCGACGTCCCGCCGGACGCGAAGAAATTGTCATAGCGACCGACGCCCGGCACACCAAGGACTCGTTGCCAGATCGCGGCAAGTTCGATCTCGACCGGCGACACCGGCGCCTCGAAGTGTGTGGTGGCGCCACCCTGTTCGGGAAGCGGTAGTGCCTTGCGATCCAGCTTGCCGCTGGGCGTTAGCGGAAATTGCGTGAGCGTGACCAGACGCGCGGGGATCATATATTCAGGAAGCTTGTTAGCCAAGTGGCGACGCAGCGCGTCTTCGTCAACCGCCCCGGGCGCTTGGACATAAGCATGCAAAACCGCGTCGATACCACGGTTACGTACGATCACCGCTGCGTCCGAGACGCCAGAGTAGCCGCGCAGTTGATGCTCGATCTCCGCGAGTTCGATCCGATAACCGCGGAGCTTGACCTGCTGGTCGATACGTCCGAGGTACTCGACCTCTCCGTTCGGCAACCAGCGGGCCAGATCGCCGGTGCGATAGATGCGATCTTCGCCCTCGAACGGGTGGTCGATAAAACGCTCCCGCGTGAGTTCCGGACGTCGATGATAGCTGCGCGCCAGCCCGACGCCGGCGATGCAGAGTTCGCCGGCCACGCCGACCGGCTGGGGCCGGAGATCCTCGTTGACAACGTACAGCCGGATATTGTCGATCGGGCGGCCGATAGGCACACCACGCGCTTCGTCCTGGTTGACACACTCGTGATACGACACGTCAACTGTCGCCTCAGTCGGACCATACAGGTTGATGAGGCGTACACCATGCGGTCGCCCGAGCAAATGCCTGAAGCGTTCGACCTGATCCGTGCGCAGTGCCTCGCCGCTCGCGAATACCTGACGCAAACTCGCGAGCCGCGCAATCGAGCCAGTAGTCTCGACGTAATCGAGGAAGGCCTGCAACATCGACGGCACGAAATGTAGCGTGGTCACGCGGTGCTTTTCGATCGTGTCGATCATCGCTTCCGGGTTTTTTTCCGCGCCAGGCTCGAGCAGACACACCGACGCGCCAACGAACGACCACCAGAACAGTTCCCAGACAGACACGTCAAACGCAATTGTCGTCTTCTGCAAAATCACGTCGTCTGGGCCGATCGGAAACGCCTTCTGCATCCAATCGATCCGGTTGAATACGGAGTGGTGCTCGATCAGTGCGGCCTTCGGCAGTCCAGTTGAGCCGGACGTGTAGATGGCGTACGCCAAGTCGCGCGCATCGCCCGTTCCTGTCGGCGCATCGCTGCGTTCCGAGTAGGCGTCCGCGGAGTCCAGGTCGATGACCGAACACACTTTTCCGCCACTACTCGTGTCTACTCGATCCCGGAATTTGCTCTGCGTCAGCAGGACGGTCGCCTCGCTGTCGGCAAGCATGAGGTCGATGCGCGCGCCCGGCAGGGAGGGATCAATCGGCAGGTACGCCGCTCCAGCCTTCAGAATGCCGAAGATTCCCACCATCATCTCCTGCGACCGTTCGACCATCACGGCCACCAGTTGGTCCCGCTTTACCCCTTTCGCGCGAAGGGTGTGCGCGAGCTGGTTCGAACGGCGATTGAGCTCGCGATAACTGAGCCGATGACTGCCTTGTACGATGGCGACCGAGTCGCCAAGCGTCGCTGCGTGCGACGCGAGCAAATCGGCAAGACGAATGTCGTTGCGATACGCACATGCCGTGTCGTTCGCGCGCGCCAGGATCAAGCTATCTTCGTTCCCCATTAGAGCCATGTCGCCGATTGGCCGGTCCGGACACCGGACGCCCTCGCCAAGCGCGCGTTCAATCAAGGTTCCGAGTCGCGCGATCGTGTCGGACGTATATCGCGTCGTATCGAAGCGCAGACTCAGCTTCAGTCCCTCCGGGTTGCGGATCAATTGAACGACGACAAGAAGGCCGCTACGGTCCACGAGCGTCGACACTCTCGCCTGTTCGACCTCGACGGCAACGTCGAACAGCGGGTGCCTGTCTCCGGATCGCTCCATCGCGAGTTGTTGGGAAAGCACTTCAAATGGATAACCTTGATGTGCAAGTCCTGCCAAGTACCGCTCCCGGGTGGCCGCGAGCAGTTCGCGGAACGTCCGCCGGCCCGCAACGTCCAGCCGAAGCGGCAACGCTTCGTCGTACGTGGTCGGAGCCGATTTCCGCTCCGTGGCTGGATAGCCGATCACCACGTCGACATTGCGCGTCAGCCGGCCGAGCACTGCGCCCGTCGTCGCGGCGATGAAAACTTCGAGCGCCGCCGGATTGTCGTGCGTAATCGCCGATAGCTTGTCCGCAGTTTGCGGATGAATCGCCACCGAGCAATGACCAGACGCGCGATTTTCTGGCCCCGGGTAGTCCGCGAGCGGAGATGCCGGCACCCAGTCGCCAGCGAGCTGGTCTTGCCAGAACGCCGCTTCGCGCTGACGGCGCGCGGCGAGAGATTTGAGGCGCCCCATGGATTCGATCGATTGCATGCGCGTGTTCCAGACGGAATTAGAAAGAGAAAGCGACGTCGGGCAGGTTTGCCAGCGTGCCGCGATCCTCGAGGCATTGCGCTATTGCGCCTGCTGGCGTTGAAATCATCGTATCGAGCACGCCGAGGTATTCCTCGGCAAATCCCTCGACGGTGGATCGGTCGAACACATCGCGCGCGAACCCCCACGTTGCGAGCAATCCCTTCGGTCCGCACTCGATCTGTAGATTCAGATCGAACAGGGTGGCTTCGGTAGCGGCCGGCACCCAATGGACAGTCCCGCCCAGCGCGGACATTCCTGTCAATCCGGTCTCCTGAAACGCGAACATCGTGTCGAAGATCGGATGGCGGCGATAATCCGGCGTGGGCACCAGTTCGCGGACCAGTTCGTCGAACGGATAGTCCTGATGCTCGGACGCGGCCACTGACCTCGCGGCCGCGTGGCGAATGACCTGTTCAAACGTATCGTCGGCGCTTAGCTCGAAGCGCAGGCAAACCGTATTCACGCAAATGCCGAATACGTGATCGCTGCCGGGAGCCTGCCGACCGAGAAACGGTACGCCGATGACCATATCCCGGCTGGCGGTCGAACGCGAAAGCCAGATTACGTAGGCGGCGATCAATCCCTGGAACAGGGTTGCATCAAGGCCGCGCACCAGCGCGCTCAACGCGGCGGCCCGTTCGGCACCGATCTCGAATAAGACATGTCCGCCACGGTCCGCGCGCGGACCCTCGCGCGACCTATCGGTCGGCAACGCAATCGCCGGCGCAAGCGGTTGCAGTGCATCGAGCCAGAATGCACGCTGTTGCTCCTTGCGTGCGCCGGACAGCGAACCAGCGAGCCATTCGACATAGTCGGCATACGATAGCGCCGGCTTTTCGAGCTGCATCCCACGGTAAATGCGGTCCCATTCGTCAAACAGATTCCGCAGTGCATGTCCGTCGCACAGGATGTGGTGAATATCGAACAGGAGACGGGGCCGTTCGCCATCCACCAGCACGGCGCGCCACAAGGGGGCGACGCCAGGATCGAATGGCCGGACATGCGCAGAAAGGTTCGTGGCCGGATCGCGGGACACTTCGATGCCGATCGGCAATTCATGACCAACGCGCTGCATGACCATGCCGTCCGCGACGTCGAATGACGCGGCAAGCATCGGATGGCGGGCGACGAGTTGCGCGAGCGCGTCGCGCAGCCGCGTGAGATCCGGTGCCTTTTCGAACTCGACCACCATTGGCAGGTTATATGCGGTCGAGGCGGGGCTCTTGAGCTGTTCCACATAAAGACTGCGCTGCTGAGGCGACGCAGGGCGATCGGTGAGCGGCAGCGCGTTCGCGCCTGGACCGCCCTTTGGAGGCAATGCGTGACGCAGCGTTTCGGCGAGAGTCGCGAGAGACGGCGCGGCAAGGATCATGCTCGCGCTGCAGCGTCGCCGCAGGACGGTCTCGATGCGCCAGGCGAGACGAGCCGCGGCCAGCGAGCTACCCCCCAGCCCGATAAAGCTCCCGCCAGGCGCCACTTTCGATAGACCGAGCGTTTCCGCGACAAGGATCGCCAGCGCCTCACCAATATCCCGCGGCAAAGACATGTCTGTACCGTGGGCAGTAGGACCATCCGCCGCCGCGAGCGCTGCGCGATCGACCTTGCCGTTAGGCGTGACGGGAAAAACGTCAAGGCATTCGAACCGCACCGGCACAAACGCTGCCGGCAATTGGGCTCGAAGCCAGGCGCGTAACGCATCGTCATCGAAAGCGCGGTCGACGAGCAGATACGCGATCAACGCAGGTTCGCCGACCGCATCGGTGCGCGGCAAAACGACGGCGCCGCTAACCGCGGGATATTGGACCAGCAAGCTCTCGATCTCGCCCAACTCGACCCGGTGGCCGCGAATCTTGACTTGATGATCGCGACGGCCGTGAAAGTAAAGCATCTGGTCGCGTCCCACGCATGCGTAATCGCCGGTTCGATACAGGCGCTCGCCCGGTTCATACGGATGCGCGACGAACGCGGCTTCGGTCAATGCCGGGCGCTGGAAATAGCCGAGCCCTAAACCGTCGCCCCCGACGTAAAGCTCGCCGATAATACCGTCCGGCAGTATCCGGCGATGCGCATTTACTGACGAGTGCATCAAATAGTGCCCTCTTCCTCAGGCGGCGTAGCGGACATGCTTTTCCTTGAAGAGATTGCGAATCACGTGAGGCTCCTTCTGCCGACGATGCAGATGACG